>SVQU01000003.1 GCA_015065165.1 Oscillospiraceae bacterium
TCTTTTTAATCGCATTGACTTTTGAATTTTGAAAAAACGAGAAAAACGGAGAAAAACGAAGAAAACTCGAGGAAACCTCGAGTTTTCTTGGCGGCATCTTTTTAGGAACCGCTTCTTGGTTGCGGGGACAGGAGTCGAACCTGCGACCTCCGGGTTATGAGCCCGACGAGCTACCAACTGCTCTACCCCGCGATATTTATTTTTACGACGGAAAGTCGTTACACACAAACGTGGTGCCGGAAACCGGGCTTGAACCGGTACGAGGGTTTAACCTCACTGGATTTTAAGTCCAGGGCGTCTGCCAATTCCGCCACTCCGGCATAGCCAGCTTGATTATATTACCACAAACGGCAGGATATGTCAACCCCCTATTTTAAAAAAATGCAAGTTTTAAATCGGGGATTTTTGACAAACCTCATCACGAATCAGTTAAGCATAAGGCGGTTCTTTTTAAGCACGTTTACTATAAGGGGGATAGCAATTAATTGCAAAATCAAACCCGAAACGCCGTTGAGAACCGTATTTACCCAGATATAGGACAATGCAATTTCACCCTGTGCCTCGCCAAGGAAGATAAGAAGAAACATCACCGCGCCCCAAACGATTCTGCCGCAAACCATAGCGGTTATAAGCGCGATATAGTTCATAAAAATATTTTTACCGAGCTTTTTATAAAGCAAGCCCGCAACGAAACCATAGGTTCCAAGCTCGAAGGCCATTGCCACCGCGGTGGGCATAAGGGCAGGCATAGAAAACACAACGCTACGCAAAAGCGGTGTGGCAACACCCACCAACAAGCCCCAAGAGGGACCGCAAACGAAGCCGCAGATAAAAATCGGCAAATGCATAGGCAAAAGTGCCTTGCCGATTTGGGGGATTTGGGCAGTAAGAAAGGGCAATAAAAGCCCCAACGCCATAAACATAGAGGAATATAGAAGGCGCGCCAACGTCAAGTTTGTTTTTCTGGACATATCAATTTATCACTTTCAAAAGTTTCTGACAACAGTATACCACACAATACGTGCTTTTTCAAGTCCTTTTACCTTGACAACGGCATTTAGGTTGTATAAAATAAGGGTAACGATTTTGCAGGGGAATTTTATGGTTATAAGAAACGCTACAGCCAAGGATTTAGACAGAATTATGGAAATATATGCCGAAGCGAAGATTTTCATGCAAAGCTACGGCAACAAAAACCAATGGTCGGGCGCATACCCCGAAAAAGAGCTTTTGGAAAGGGATATAGCCAACCAAAACTGCTTTGTTTGCGATGACGGCGGTTTTATAAAGGGCGTATTTTGTCTGTTTAAGGGGCCCGACGTTACCTACGCGAAGATATATGACGGCGAATGGCCCAACGAGAGAGATTATTTTGTGATTCACAGAATTGCAATATCCCACCGAGGCGAGGGCATTGCCGAAAGGTGTTATGATTTTGCCCTTGAAAAGACGGGTGTTTTAAGAATTGACACCCACAAAGACAACCTACCTATGCAGAAATCACTTTTGAAAAACGGGTTTATTAAATGCGGTATTATCCACCTTTTATCGGGGGACGAGAGAATAGCGTTTTGCAAAACCATTTAAACCATCGCGGTTCGGAGAAAAAATATGTTATTCGGTAAACACATAAACAAATATTATATTAAATACGGTCCGCTGTTGTTATTGGGTATTCTTTCGCTGGTTTTGGTTGACTATATGCAGCTTATTGTGCCCGAATTATACAGAACCGTTATAAACGGTATCAACGACGGATATGTAATACAGGACGGCGTAAGCCGCGCCTTTGACATTGCATTTTTGCTTGACGAAATATGCCGTCCGCTGATTTTTGTTATTTTGTGTATGGTGTTCGGCAGATTTTTATGGCGAATATGCTTCTTCGGTGCGGGAATAAGAATCGAAACTGCATTGAGAAGCCGTATGTTCGACAGATGCAGAGAGCTTTCGCAAAACTACTATCAGCGCAACAAGGTGGGCAACCTTATGTCGCTGTTCACCAACGACCTTGAAACCGTGCAGGATTGCTTCGGAATGGGCATTATGATGTTTTGCGATGCCCTTTTGCTGGGTGCGCTTGCCGTTATTAAAATGGCGAGAATGAACCTGCTTCTCACCTTCCTTTCGATGATACCTATGGCAATAATGCTTGCAAGCGGTTTGATTCTGGGCAAATATATGACCTTAAGGTGGGAAAAAAGGCAGGAAGCCTTCTCATCCCTATCCGACTTTTCGCAGGAAAGCTTTGCGGGAATATCGGTAATAAAAGCTTTTGTGAAGGAATCCAAGGAGCTTATCGCTTTTCGTTGGCTGAACCGCAAAAACGAGGATGCAAATATCCAATATACCAGGCTTTCGGTTATGATGAACATAAGCGTAACCCTGCTTGTGGAATCGGTTATATGTGTTATTTTGGGATACGGCGGATATTTGGTTTACGGCGGTATTTTCGATGCGGGACAGTTGGTGGAATTTATCGGTTATTTCAGCACTATCGTTTGGCCGGTTATGGCGGTTTCTCAGCTTATAGAAATGAATTCACGCGGAAAGGCATCGCTGAACCGTATTGGTGAATTGTTGGATTCACTGCCCGAGGTAATCGACAAAGAGGGGGTAACTGCGCCCGAATCTATAAACGGCGCAATCGAATTCAGGAACCTCACCTTTAGATATCCCGACGGCGATTACGACGTGCTTTCCAACGCCTCTTTCAAAATAAATGCAGGAGAAAACGTAGGTATAGTAGGAAGAACCGGCGCAGGCAAAACCACCATAGCCGACCTTATTCTGCGAACCTACAACGTACCCGACGGCACCGTGTTTATCGATGGGCTTGATATCAATTCCATTCCCATTAAATTTTTAAGAGAAAATGCGGCGTACGTACCTCAGGACAATTTCCTGTTCAGCGACACCATCGCAAACAATATTGCTTTCGCTTCGGATTGTGCCGATGCCGACAAAATCGAAAATGCAGCAGTGTTATCCGATATTCACGAAAACATTTCCGATTTTCCCCAAAAATACGAAACGGTTTTGGGTGAACGAGGCGTTACCGTTTCGGGCGGACAAAAGCAGAGAATTTCTATCGCCCGTGCGCTTATGAAGGATGCGAAGATACTTATTCTTGACGACTCGGTATCGGCAGTTGACGTAAAAACCGAAAAGGTAATTTTACAAAACCTAAAAAATACAAGAAAAGGCAAAACAACAATTCTCGTTGCCCACAGAATAACCACCATTGAGGACATGGACAAGATTATTTTCCTCGACGAGGGTAGGATTCTTGACGTAGGCACCCATAACGAGCTTTATGCACGCTGTAATGACTATAGAAACATGGTTGAATTACAGCGATTAAACGATTTGGAATCGAAAATGAGTTAGGTGTAAAAATATGTACGAATACTTCCCTTTACTTATTGTGGGCGCGGTTATCGGTTTGGCATCGGTTATATTTATCATTGCTTACGCCATGATAAAGGACAAAAAAGAAGCCATCGGATTTGACCGAAATATGAAAGACGGCGAAATTACAAAGCGACTTTTGAAATATGCTCGCCCTTATACGAAAAATTTCGTTTTCGTGTTGGTTATAATGCTTTTTTCCATTTCTTACGATATTATTGCCCCCACACTTGTGGGAAACATCGAGGAAATGATAAAGTCCGATTTTCAATTGAACGCCCTTTGGTCATACGTAGCAATTTATGCGGGAATCCTTGCGGTTTCATTAATATGCACCTACGTTCAGGCGATAGTTTTACAAAAAACCGGTCAAAAAATTCTTTCTTCTTTGCGAGAGGATTTATTTTCTCACATAGAAAGCCTTTCCCATAATCAGTTGAACCAAACACCCGTGGGCAAATTGGTAACCCGTGTAACCAACGACACCAACGCAATTTCGATGATGTTCACCAACATTTTGGTTAACCTTGCGAAGAACGTTTTTATAATCTTCGGTGTTATCGGAGCAATGCTGTGTCTTAACTATATGCTCACGCTTATGGTCCTCTGCTTTGCCCCCTTTATCGTTATTTTTACGGTTATATTCCGCAAGTTCTCGCGCAAGGCATACCGCGAGGTAAAAGACGGAACAACAGATATAAACACCTTTTTGTCCGAGCATCTTTCGGGTATGAAAATTATACAAATCTTCAATCGCGAAGAGAAAAAATCCAAAGAATTCAACGAGAAAAACAACCGTTTGGGCAAGGCTAAGCACAGACAGATTTTTGTTTTCGGCATATTCCGTCCTATGGTTTATATGCTTTATATCTCATCGGTTTTATGTCTTTTTTATCTTGGCGGACGAGGATATATCAACGATATAACCTTTCTTGGGCAAAAGATTACCGGCGGTGTTATCGTTTCCTTTTATATGTACATAAACAAATTCTTCAACCCTATACAGAGCCTTGCCGAGCAATTCAACTGGCTTCAATCGGCATTTGCTTCGGCAGAGAAAATTTTCACCGTTTTTGACATCAAACCCGAGGTTGTAGACAGCGAGAATGCCATTGAACTGGAAAACGTAAAGGGCGATATCGAATTCCGCAACGTATGGTTTGCATACAAAGACGAGGATTGGGTTTTAAAGGACGTTTCCTTTAAGGTCAGCGCAGGACAGACCGTAGCGTTTTGCGGTTCTACCGGTTCGGGTAAAACAACTATTCTTTCGCTTATATGCCGTAATTACGATATTCAGCGAGGCGAAATTTTCATTGACGGAATTGAAATCAGAAAAATCAAAATCGCATCTCTCAGAAAACATTTTGGGCAAATGCTTCAAGACGTATTTCTGTTTTCGGGAACCATACGCTCGAACATTCTTCTGAGAGAAGAAGGCATTGGCGACGACCAAGTTATGGAAGCATGCAGATATGTAAATGCCGACAAGCTTATCGCCAAGCTTCCGAAAGGGCTTGACGAAGAAGTAAGAGAACGGGGAAGCAATTTCTCGGCAGGTCAAAGACAGCTTATTTCCTTTGCAAGAACCATTATACACAAGCCCGAAATTATGATTCTTGACGAGGCTACGGCAAACATCGACACCGAAACCGAGGTATTGATTCAGGACAGCCTTGAAAAGCTTATGAATATCGGCACCCTGCTTATAGTCGCCCACAGACTTTCCACAATACGCCACGCAGACAACATTATATATTTGTCTCACGGCGAAATTATCGAACTGGGTTCTCATACCGAACTGCTTGAGAAAAAAGGCAGATATTACGAATTATACAAGCTTCAGCAGGACAAAGCACTGCTAAAAAAATAAAAAAGGAGACAGGACAGTGAACACAACCGAATTGATGTTTAATGCAATAAAATCGCAATTCCCTTGGGCGGACTGTCCTTTGGCTGACGCAGAGGAAATTTCCGCAGACCTTATTTCGGAAGCGTATAATATTGCGGTAAAGCAGGATTTGGGGCATTTAGTTGCATCTGCCTGCGAAAAAATCGCTGATGAAAGCACAAAAAAGGAATTTTCAAAAAAGAAATTAACGGCAATTTTCAGGCGCGAACAGATTAGCTTTGAAGAAAAAAAGATTTTTAATCTTTTTGATACGAACGAAATAGACTATATTCCTTTAAAGGGCAGTGTTATAAAGAAATTCTACCCCGAGGAATGGATGCGTACAAGCAGCGACACGGACATTTTAATTCGCCCCGAGAACGGCGAAAGGGCGTTATCCCTCTTAACCGAGGCTTTGGGGTATAAATACGAGGGAAAAAGCGCAAAGGATTACCAATTATTTTCGGAAAACGGTGTGCATATAGAATTGCACTATTCACCCGAAAGCGGAAACCCGAAAACCGACAAGGTGTTATCGCAAATTTGGGACTATGCCGTTAAGGGTGAAAATACCCACCGATATGACCTAACCCCCGAATTTTTGTTGTTTTATACCGTCGCCCACGCTTTGTATCATTTTTTAGGCGGCGGGTGCGGAGTTAAGCCCTTTTTGGACGTTTGGGTTATGGAATCCAAAATGGAATATGATATAAACAAGCTTTCGGCGCTTATAAATGAATGTGGGATTGAAAAATTTTATATTTCCTTTAAGGCACTTTCCGAGGTTTGGTTTGGAAAAGCAGAGCACACCGACATCACCCGTAATATGGAAGATTATATTTTTATGGGCGGTGTTTACGGCAACCGCGAGAATTTGGGCAAGGCAAGTTTACACAAAAATGGCAGCAAGCTTAAATATTTGTATTCCCGTATTTTCAAGCCAAGAAAATATTTAGAGCTTCAATATCCCAACCTTGAAAATCACCCTATGTTACTTCCCTATTATCAGATAAAGCGTTGGTTCAACCTTTTCAACGGCAACCGTCGAAGGGACGTAACGGCAGAGCTTCAGGGAAGCTTAAAAAACGACGAAACGGCAAAATTATTTGATATTCTTGAAATATAAGACGGAATATAATAAAAACAACAAACCCTCGATGATTCATCGAGGGTTTTGCTTTTATGCTTGTTATTCGGTTGTTTTCTCGCCGTAGAATTCGGCATACCAAAGAAGCTCGGCTTGTTTTATTTCCTTAAGAAAATCCATATATTCGTTCAAATAAGCTTCTGCCTCGTCCTCGGTTACGCCGTGGGCAGGCTTTATATAAGACATTTCATAGGCGTGGGTTTCCATATTAAAATCGGTTATGCGCTTCATTCTGGAAGCATCATCGGTATAAACCCACAAAACACTCCAGGCAAACCCATTTTCGGACTCACCGGTAACACGGAAAACCCGACCGTCATCGAGATAAAACTCTTTCCACTCGTTGTCCTCTTTGCCCGAATATACTCTGCGTAAAAGCTTCATATCCTTGCCGTAGGTATCTCTGCACAGAACACCGTCCTTGATATAGGAGGTTTCGTATTCCACCATTTCGCTGTTTATATAGGTTTTTTGGTGGAATTCACTTCCGTCTATAAGTTTGATTTGGAATGTGTCGATATCCTTTGCGTAAAAGTGCTGTTGCACCTGTCCTTCTTCGGTATATATAATGGTTTGATAAGGGTTGCTGTAATTACACTCCACCGCTTCAACGCACAAGCCGTCCTCATAGGAGGAATATAGCTTTTTCTCCAATTCGCCGTTTGCTTTGAAATATTCGTAGGATTCGTAAACCTGATATCCGTCCTTAAATACGTCTATGGTAACAGATTCGATTTTCTTCAAAGCTTCATCATAATAACGATGGGAATACACAACCACCACACCGTTGGAATATTCTGTGGTTTCATTTACAACCACGCCCTCTACAATTTTCGAATGGTCAACGATTGTTACGGACGTACCTATTAACGGGTCTGCATCCTTGGATTCATCGTTACTTTCTTCACTATTCGCTCTTTCTGCAACTGAACTTTCTATCACGTCGGATGTTTGCACAGAGGTATTAGTCTTTTCTTCATCGGGTGCGCAAGCAGAAGAAAGCACCAAAAGCAAACACAATGCGGTTAGAAAAAGTTTTTTCATAACGTTCACCTCTTTAATTTTTTGTTCCCATTTCATTTTAACACCCGTACCGTCAAAACACAACATCCGCCTTAGATTCTCCGTATTTTCAATTTTATGCACAAATATACAAAAAAATTTTATGCAATATGCCATAGATATATATGAACTTTTTATTGTTTTTATTTATCCAAAGGCCGTGCCCTCTCATATAATGTAACAAGAATACATATAAGGGTGATGATTATGCCGACAGGTAGAATTAATTTTTTGTTACGCACCGCAAACAACGCCTTGCCCATAAACAACGGCTCGATAACCGTTATAAACGAACAGGGCGCAACGGTATTTTACGAATTTTTAAATGCCGCAAGCGGCGGCATAAGCCGCGAGGCAGTTTTGGAAACGCCCCCAAAAAGCCTATCGCTTGACAGCGGCGACACTATAAAGCCCTATTCCACCTACACCGTTAACGTACGCGCCGAGGGAAACTATCGAATGCAGATAACGGGGGTACAGTTGTTTGAGGACAGCAAAACCCAGCTTCCCATTGAGCTTATACCCCTGCCCCAAGGGACGGCTTCCCCCGAGGATGCGGACGTTATCATTATCGCCATACCCGAGCATATTTTAAGGTCGGCGGTTCTGCCCGATAACTCCAACCCCGACGTACCATTTCCCACCGTGAACATAGGCGAGGGAGTTTATATCCCCGAAACAATAACGGTACATCTGGGTGCGCCCGACGATAACAGCGTGCCAAACGTTACGGTTTCCTTTATCGATTATATTAAAAACGTGGCAAGCAGTGAGGTTTACCCAACCTGGCCGAAGGATGCCTTAGAGGCTAACATTTTGGCACAAATTTCGCTTACCTTAAACCGTATTTACACAGAATGGTACCCCAGCCGAGGTTATAATTTCGATATAACCAACACAACCGCCTTTGACCAAGCCTTTGTTTACGGCAGAAATATTTTTGATGAAATGAGCGTTATCGTTGATGAAATTTTCAACAGATATTTAAGCCGCCCAAACAGTATCGAACCATTGTTTGCATCCTATTGTAACGGCACCACCACTACCTGCGCGGGGCTTTCCCAATGGGGGACGGTTGCCCTTGCCGAGGGCGGGCAGAACAGCGAAGATATTTTGGGGTTCTATTACGGCGACATAACTATTAACGAAACCGACGATATACGTTCCCCCGAGGAATCCTACCCCGGCGAACCACTTTCAAGCGGGGACAGCGGAGAAGACGTAAGGATTATTCAAGAGCAGTTAAACCGCATTGCAATTAATTTCCCGCTTTTGCCCTTAATCGAGGTTAACGGAATTTACGATACCTCTACGGTAGAAACAGTACGGGAATTTCAACGGCTTTTCGTTTTGCCCATAACGGGAATAACCGACAGAGCTACCTGGTATAGAATTTCGCAAATTTATTCCTCGGTGAAACGCTTGGCAGAGCTTACCAGCGAGGGTCAAAGGGCGGTTTACAACCAACAGCTTTACCCAGGCACGCCCATAACACTTAATTCAAGAGGCTCGGAGGTTCAGGAGGTTCAGTTTTATTTGCAAAGAATTGCTGAATTTAACCCCCTTGTGCAACGTCCCGAGTTAGACGGAATTTACGGGAGAGATACTCAAAACGCTGTTATAAGCTTTCAAAGAGCATACGGCTTGAACCCAAGCGGAATTATCGCCGAAGCCGATTGGAATCGATTGGTAGGGGTTTACAACGGCACGATAAGCAACGTTGACGAACCGCAAAACGGCATTTTGCCTCTGCCCTATCCGGGGTATGTTATCGCGCCAAACAGCCAAAACGAATACGTAAGATATATCCAACAGGTTTTAAATATTATCAACAACGTGTTTTTAACCATTCCCGAGCTTGAGGAGGACGGGATTTTCGGCACAGCCACCCAACAAAGCGTTAACGCCTTTGCCGAGCTTTTCGGTTATCCCCAAAACGGCACTGTTGACGAGGCTTTATGGGATAAAATCAATCGTATTTACCAAACGGTACAAAGAGAATGTATATTCGCAAGCGGCGAAAGCGAAGGGGCGAGAGATTTCCCCGGCACGACTATAACCATAGGAGGCGCGGGAGAAAACGTAACCTATATACAAAACCGACTTAACACAATTGCATCTGCAATACCTTACGTGGGATTTTTGTCGGTAGACGGACAGTACGGGCGCTTAACCGCCGAAAGCGTGGGAAGGCTTCAGCGTATTTTCGGCTTGACCGAAAATAACGAAGTGAATGACCGCACCTGGCTTTTGATAAATTACGTTTACACGGCATCCACCAACGGATGTCTGCCCACCGACACGAGAAATAACACACAGCCCACCTTTTCGGAATTCACCGCCGAGGACGTAAAAATATATAATTTAAAGGAGCTTATGAGAGAAAACGGCATAAACGTGGGTTCGGGACCATTGTTTGGAATTAAAAGCCGACGGGCACTTGCCCAATGGCAGGCAGAGCACGGAATTGCCCCAACAGGTTTGCCCGACCTTGAAACCCGAAAAAAACTGTTAAACCCACCCGATTAAACGCTTTTTTATCGGCATATTGTTGACAAATAGGGGAACTAATAGTATACTGAACAAATAGGTTATTACTGCAGAGGGAGAAACTTATGGACTCTAAAAACAACGAAAATAAGCTTCACCCCGTCGGCGGTGATAACAATATGAATAACGATTTCGAAGCAAAGCGCAAGCTTCGCAACAAACGCATAGTTGCGATTTTTTCGGCAATAGTAATTATTCTGCTGGTTATATGGATAGTTCAGGTCGCTACGAAATTGATAGAAAGCGACGGCGGTATAAAAAAAGCCGCAGAAAATTTCCGCGATCTTATTTTATCCTACGGAAGCTTCGGAATATTGATGGCTTTGGTTATACAGGTGCTTCAGGTTATCGTATCCCCCATTCCCGGTCAGGTTGTGGAAATCGGTATGGGTATGGCATATGGGGAATTTGTGGGAAGCTTGCTGTGTCTGTTGGGCAGTGCCATCGCATCCTTTTTTATAATGACGTTTGTTAAAAAATTCGGCGTTAAGTTTATAGAGCTTTTTGTTTCTATCGACAGAATTAACGATATAAAGCTTATCAACAGCGAAAAGAAGCTTGAAACAGCGGCATTTATACTGTTTTTTATCCCCGGTACGCCCAAGGACCCTTTGATATTCTTCTTTGGGGTTACCAAAATTAAAACCCTGCGTTTCGTTATTATTCAAACCATAGCCAGAGCACCCGGGATTTTTGCCACCACCTTTGGCGGAAAGCTGCTTGCAGAAGGTAAATACGAAGCAGCTGTTATTACCTTTATAATTATCGGAGCTTTAGCGATTGCGGGTATGCTTTGTTACAACAAGATTTTAAAAATATTCCACAAAAGAAAAGAACACAAAAACCAAGAAAACAGAGGAAAATAATATGGCAGTTACAGTTCCAAAGGGTTATTCAACCAACTTAAACATACGCCAGACAGAGGTTGCAATTAAAAAGGTTAAGGACTTTTTCGAAAGAGATTTGGCGATACAATTAAATCTAACCCGTGTTTCTGCACCTCTTTTCGTAGATGCGGCAAGCGGTCTTAACGATAACCTTAACGGTATTGAACGTCCCGTTGCCTTTGATATTAAAGGTATCGAGGGCAATAACGAAATTGTTCAGTCCTTGGCTAAATGGAAGAGAATGGCTCTTGACGAATACGGATTTCTCCCCGGCGAAGGTCTTTATACCGATATGAACGCTATCCGACGCGATGAGGATACCGACAACATCCATTCGGTTTTTGTCGACCAGTGGGACTGGGAAAAGGTTATCACTCCCGAGCAACGCTGTGTTGATACTTTAAAGCGCGCAGTGAAGCAGATTTACACTTCTCTGCTTCATACCGAAATTTACATCGCTTACGATTATCCCTTCCTGGGCAGATTACTTCCCGAAAAGATAACCTTTGTTACCTCGCAGGAATTAGAGGACGAATATCCCGACCTCACCCCCAAGGAAAGAGAATATGCCGTTGCAAAAAAATACGGCGCGGTATTCTTGATGCAGATCGGCGGCAAGCTTAAATCGGGCAACAAGCACGACGGCAGAGCGCCCGACTATGACGATTGGTCCTTAAACGGCGACATTCTTGTTTATTACCCCGTTTTGGACATCGCTTTGGAATTGTCATCGATGGGTATTCGCGTTGATGCCGAAACTCTAAAATCCCAGCTTGAAATTTCGGGCTGTGAGGACAGAGCATCCCTCCCCTTCCACAAGGCTTTGCTTGAAAACAAGCTTCCCCTTACAATGGGCGGAGGTATCGGTCAATCGAGAATGTGTATGTTCTTCCTCCGCAAGGCGCACATCGGAGAGGTTCAATCCTCCCGCTGGACAACGGAAGACATTAAAACCTGCAAAGAAAACGGCATTAATCTTTTATAATCAATACGGTTAATTTTATGAAAATTTTTGGTTGCGGAAGCGAAGTTATCGGGAACACCCCGTTAATAAGGCTTTTGAACATAGAAAAAGAATATAATTTAAAGGCAAAGCTTTTTGCCAAAGCCGAGTTTTTCAACCCCACGGGCTCGGCAAAGGACAGGGCGGCAAAATTTATGGTTGACGATGCCGAAGAAAGAGGAATTATCTCCAAGGGCGCAACCATTATCGAGCCAACAAGCGGTAACACGGGCATTGGTCTTGCGGCATATGCTGTGCCCAAGGGCTATAAGGTTGTTATCGTTATGCCCGATACAATGTCTGCCGAAAGAATCACACTTATGCGTGCTTACGGCGCAGAAGTGGTTTTAACCCAGGGCAAATTGGGTATGTCAGGGGCAATTGCAAAGGCAGAAGAGCTAAAAAACGAAACGCCAAACAGCTTTATCCCCGACCAATTCGGCAACCCCGCCAACGCAAAGGCTCATTATGAAACCACTGGCCCCGAAATTTGGTATGATACCGACGGTAACGTTGATGTCTTCGTAGCAGGCGTGGGCACGGGCGGTACAATTACGGGTACGGGTAGATTCTTAAAGGAAATGAAACCCAACACCGAAATTATTGCCGTTGAACCCGCAAATTCGGCGGTATTGTCGGGAAAATCCGCTTCTTCCCACGGGTTGCAGGGTATAGGCGCAGGGTTTATACCCAAGGTTTTAGACGTTAATATTATTGATAAAATAGAAACGGTTGAAGATAACGAAGCCTTTGAAGCATGCAGAAAATTGGCATCTTTAGAAGGCTTGCTCGCGGGAATTTCCTCGGGTGCGGCATTGGTTGCCGCCATTAAAACCGCCAAGCTTTCGGAAAACGAGGGCAAAAACATTGTGGTTTTACTTCCCGACAGCGGTTCGCGCTATCTTTCATCAGGTTTGTTTTAAAAAAGGACGGTAGTTTATTATGGATTACAAAAGAATTTTAACTGTGCAGGACATTTCCTGCTTTGGACAATGCTCGCTTACGGTTGCATTGCCTATTCTTTCGGCTTGCGGTGTGGAAACGGTTATAATCCCCTCGGCAGTGCTTTCTACCCACACAGGCGGTTTCACCGACTTTACCTTCCGCGACCTTTCGGACGATATCCCCAAGATTAAAGACCATTGGGTTAAAGAGGGCATTGATTTTGATGCTATCTACACGGGATATTTGGGCAGTGAAAAGCAGATAAATATGATTAAGGATTTATTTAACAGCCTTTCCCGCCCCAATTGTATTAAGATTGTTGACCCCGCAATGGCAGACAACGGCAAGCTTTATTACGGCTTTGACCAAGCCTATGCCGATTCTATGGCAACCCTTTGCAGCGAAGCGGATTTGGTATTACCCAACATAACCGAGGCTTGCTTTATGACAGGCTTTGAATATAAAGAGGTTTACGACGAAGAATACGTTTTGTCCCTTTTGAAGGCTCTTGAAGATAAGGGTATGGAAAATATAATCCTCACGGGGGTTTCTTATTCTCCCGAAACAACCGGCGTTTTGGTTAAAACAAAGGGCAATATCCAATATTATTGCCACAAACGCATTCCCGTTGGCAGCCACGGTACGGGCGACGTATTTGCCAGCGCGTTCTCGGGCGCATTGTTAAGCGGCAAGACGGAATTCGATGCTGCCAAGGTTGCGGCTGAATATACATTAAGATGTATTGAAAACACCCAAGGGGACGAAAACCACCGCTATGGCGTTAAGTTCGAAACCGCTATTCCCTATTTGATAGAATTGCTGGGCAAATAAGCATATAAAGTAAAAACTCGACAGATTTAAAAACTGTCGAGTTTTATTTTTTATTCTTGACTATCGGCAGAAACTTCGCAATTAATACAAAATTCGCCTAACCTATGTGTTTTTTGAAGTTGGGTTGCAAGGTCGATAAGCTTTGTAACCGTGGTATATCTAACGCTGTCGTCGGGACAGCAATCGGCAACGGCGATATATCTTACGCCTTCGATTTCAAACACAGCCACAAGGCAGGAACCCGCAAGGTCGGTTGAGCCTGTTTTGCCGCCGATTACGCAAGGGTTATAATAAGCACTGCTTTTTTTAATAAGCTTGTTGGAATTGGTGATATTAAAGGTTTCGCCCGAATTTACAAGGAATTTTATTTGGGGTGTAGCCATTATTTTGGCAATAGTTTCGTTTTCCAACGCCTTTGAGGTAATCAATGCCAAATCCTCAACGGTGGTGTATTGATAAGGGTCGTCCCAACCCTCGGGATTGGTGAAATTGCTGTTATGCGCGCCGATTTCACTGCAAAAATCGTTCATCAAGCCGCAGAAATATTCCACCGCCTCGGTATCGCTCAAAGAGGGGTTGCCCGAATGCTTACGGGCGATATTCACGGCAATAGTATATGCCGCATCGTTCCCCGAGGGAAGCATTAAGCCGTAAAGCATTTGCTCCAAGGTCATAGACATACCCTGTCTAATACCGAAAAGGCTTGAATGAGGTTGAACCAAATTCAATTCACTGCCCACGTATATAATCTCGTTCAAATCGCCGTATTTTGCCGCAACCTGCGCCGTAACAAGCTTCGTTTGGCTGGCGGGATATAAATTGTCGGTGGCTTTTTCGGTGTAATAGGGCTCTAACGTATCTGCATTATACAAGCCAACGTAGGGCACGTTTTCGAAATAATCATCTACAGCCACGCATTTATGTACGGTTGGGTCTTCCTCCGAAGCCGAGCTTTCGATACTTTCCACGGAAATTTCGGAAGAATCGGTTTGAGAAGAAGCCGTCTGTGAAGAAGCGATTTCGGAGGAAGCGGAAGAATCCCCCGTTTGTTCCATTTCGTAAGTGCAAGCAGAAAGGCAGGTTAACGCCATAATCAGCGCTAACAAAAGCGAAGATATATTTTTAAAAGAAAACATAAAAACCTCACTAATCTATAAAAAAACCTGCGGAAAGGTTGGCTTTCCGCAGGTGGAAACACAAAGATTTACGCTTTGTTGTTGCAGCCGAGAACGTTAACGAGCTTGTGTTTAACAAGTTCCTTAATGTTAGCGCGTGCAGGGCTGAGGTACTGTCTGGGGTCGAAATGCTCGGGAGACTGAGCGAAGTGTTCGCGGATAGCAGCAGTCATAGCAAGACGAAGGTCAGAGTCGATGTTGATCTTACATACAGCCATGGAAGCAGCCTTACGAAGCATTTCTTCGGGAATACCGATAGCATCGGGCATTCTACCGCCGTTTGCGTTGATGATATCAACGTACTTGGGAATTACGGAAGAAGCGCCGTGGAGAACGATGGGGAAGCCGGGAAGTCTCTTTTCAACTTCTTCGAGGATGTCGAAGCGAAGCTGGGGCTTCTGACCGGGCTTGAATTTATATGCACCGTGAGAAGTACCGATAGCGATTGCGAGAGAGTCAACGCCGGTCTTTTCTACGAATTCCTGAACCTGATCGGGATCGGTGTAGGAAGCGTCCTTTTCGGAAACGTTAACTGCATCTTCGATACCTGCAAGTCTGCCAAGTTCGCCTTCAACGGTAACGCCGTGAGCGTGTGCATATTCAACAACCTGACGAGTAAGAGCGATGTTATCTTCGAAGCTGTGGTGAGAACCGTCGATCATAACGGAGGTAAAGCCGCCGTCGATGCAGGACTTACAAAGTTCGAAGGTGTCGCCGTGGTCAAGGTGAAGTGCGATGGGAAGACCGGTTTCCTGAATTGCAGCTTCAACGAGCTTTACAAGGTAGGTATGGTTAGCATACTTTCTTGCGCCGGAGGAAACCTGAAGAATAAGGGGTGCGTTTTCTTCTTTAGCTGCTTCGGTGATACCCTGGATAATTTCCATGTTGTTTACGTTGAATGCACCGATAGCATAGCCGCCTTTATAGGCTTTTTCAAACATTTCTTTTGTTGATACGAGAGGCATATTTAAAATCTCCTTTTGTAATAATTTTTACACGCATTTAGTTTACCTTTTTTTACCCTAAATGTCAATAACATTTTCAAATCTTACCTTACATTTTTGCTAAAAACTGCATTATTTTTGTATTTTATCTAATCCAAAGACATAAACGATACACAAAAAATGCTTTCCGTTTGCGCGGAAAGCATTTTTAATCAACTAAGAGGATATTGACCGTAATAAGCGCGTTTTATCATAACGTAATCGAGAACTGTAAGCTTTGATTCTCCGCTTACCATAGCCGCTTGGAGATAAATTCCGTTTAAATCGTATTCCTTAAAGAACGAGCGTTTTATATAGCCGTAGTCCATAGAATCGATTTTACCGTTTCCGTTTACGTCCCCTGCGATTCTGACAATTGCAACCACCGAGGTTTTGCCGTTTTGGGTCGCCATGATTCTGTTGCCCGTTGCCACAACGGCGGTAGAAGCAAGCGCTTTGCCGTTTTTATCGGTAATCGAAACATTGCCATTAAACTTCTTAAGCAAGGTAGCCACTTCAGTGTTGGTGCCCACGCCGTAGAGCATACCGTTTTTAATCGAAATGCTGCTGTCGGTTATGGCAAACTTTTCTTCGGTATCGGTGTCGGGAGGTGTTACGGGCTTGTCAGAGGGGATATCCACCTTTACGGTGATTTTACCCGTAATTTTAATATAATCCGCAGAGCAATAGCCTGTGATATCATCGGTTTCTATATTATACCAATTGTTCAGAGCATCGCCCACAACGGTAAGCTTTGTTCCGTTTTTAAGCTTGCCCACAATTTCGCCGGAGGTTGAAGGTTGAGCGCGAACGTTTAGGTTATCGTCGATATTGATAACCTCGCCGTTATAAAGCACGGCCACGTAATCGGCAGAAACGTAGCCAACCACGTTGGTACCGCTTGTGGCTTCGCCCTTCATTTTATACCAATTGCCTTCTTCGGCAAAAATAACAATTTCTGTGCCCGAATCCAATTCGCCGAGAATTGCGCCCGAGGTGGAGGCTTTATCTCTTATATTTAAAGTGCCGCTTGTGGTAACACGGCCGTACCAGCCCGTAACGTTTTCGGTAGAGCTTGAGTCGTTATCTACATCGGGAGGGGTGCCTATTTCTCCGCTGCCGTCTAACCTGACGTAGCCGTAGATAGCATCGCCCGATGCGCTTTTGCCCAAAACGAAGCTCCAGCCATCCGATTCTTTACCGATAACCGCAGCCTTACTGCCTGTTTTAAGCGCGCCTAACTTTTTGGAATCTAAATCCTTCGCCTCATAAACCGAAAGAGTGGAGGAATTATCGAAATAGGTAACTGTATCATTATCGGCAAGAAGCTTTACGTAGGTAGAAAACACGTAACCCGTAATTTCTTTACCGCGGTTTGAAGTACCCTTTACCTCATACCAATAACCCTTGGGCTCGCCGATTACCTTTATTTCCGAAAGGAAATCTACAGAACCGACACTGCTGCCACTCCAAGAAGCGGAGCTGCGTACGCGCAAGGAGTCGGTTACCGAAACCATCGCCCTATATTCCTTGGATTTTGCCGCAACCGTAACCTTTAAGGTTACCGTTGCGCCGCCCGATGCCTTTGCGGTGATTGTGGCGGTGCCCGCCGCCTTTGCGGTAACCACGCCCTCTGCACTTACGGTTGCCACAGCGGTATTACTGCTTGTCCAGGTAAGTTTTGCATCCTTTGCATCTATGGGCGCGATAGCCGTTACGACAGTATATTTTTCCTTGGGAACAAGGGTTATATTATCCTTAACCAAGGTTATGGAAGAAACGTTACGCTTATTTTTGTAAACATATTCCGCAAGCACGTAGCCTTTAACGATTTCGCCCTTGCTGTTACATCCCTTTATGTAAATAAATTCGTTACCCTGACTGTCTACGTGGATGGTCTGAGAAGCGATTTTAACAGCACATCCGCGGTATATTTTACCCAGAGATTCTGCATTAACCGATGGTGTTTCGCGCACGTTTACGTTTTGGTCCATAATGGTGGCGTTACAGTCTACGTAAACGATACAGCAAGCCTCTCTGCCGTTTTTAAGGGTTGCGGTGATAAGAGCAGTACCATGAGAAACGGCGGTAATATTACCCTTTGCATCGACGGTTGCCACCTTGGGGTTATCGCTGGCGAAGGTAATTTTCGAAGGCTTTTTATTTGAGGGATAGTAGGTTATATTAAGCTGATGCTTTTCGCCGTTAACAAGAAATACTCGTTCGGTATCGGCGGTAAGGGCAACTATACCGTCGGAATCGGGCTTGATATCATCATAGGCAGTGAGCCCGTATTGTTCAAGTATATCAATACAATTCTCCACATAGCCGTTATCGTTACAGTAACCGCCGTCTACAATTGCCTGAAAAGCCGTTTTATAATTTTTTTCGCCCACAACGGGAGCATAGCTGTCGTTTTGGGTAAAAAGTTGGCTATGTACGTTTACGCTTTCGCCCCAGCTGTCGTGGGCGCGCCAAGCAGAAACCTCGTTAGAGCGAATAGGACCGAGAGCAAGAAGAAAATCCGAATAGGAATCGTAAAGCATAGATCGTGTTTGGTCGTAAACCTTACCCGTCCAAGAGCTATACGCCTTTATACCAAACAGATTATTACCGCCGATGGGCAGAGAATAGGACGCCCAACCGCCCTCGTAAATAGCCTGTGTCAGTGTTACCGATGCAAGAACGTCGGTTTTATAATAATCTGCACGGGCAAGAGAACCCACCAGTCTTAAGTAATACTCTTGATTTTTATTCAAACCCGAATAATTAACCTCGGCATTTGCGGAAATGGGCACAGCCACCGCCGAAAAAACCAAGAAAAACGCAAGAAGAAGCGAGATAAATCCCGAACGTTTCAAAAAACCGCCGCCTTTCATAATTTATGGCATAACCGAAAATTCGGCCATACGGGTTTATATTAACACATTGCGCGAAAAATGTCAACAACCGCCGAATTCCGAAGACAAAACAAACACCCGAGATTGTTAAAATCTCGGGTGTTTGAAAACCGTTAAGTTGTAATTACTGTAGGTTGAAAATGCCGAAATATGCGCGCTTAATGTTGATATAATCCATAGTCTGGATTTCGCCGTTTTTATTGATATCGCCCGCCTTCATAGCAATGTCGGACAAATTGTAAATACCAAAATAGAAGCGCTTAAGAACAAAATAGTCCATAGTGTCAAACTCGCCGTTAAGGTTTACGTCGCCCAACATATATTCGGGTTCGGGTTCGGGTTCAACAATTGCCTCTGTACCGTAAACAGCAATTTCGTTAAGGAAAGCGAAGGAACCATTAAGAACAAACTCGATTTTAACGAATCTGCCTGTTGCTTCAGCAGCCAATTCTGCCCAAGCAACGTTATTTACGGCTTCACCGATAGTTAAATCGCCAACGCGGGTGAATTCGCCATCTGCGGAATCGGAAACGTAAGCGGTGATTTTTGCAGCGCCGTTTACGCCGGATTCTTCAATGTTTGTACCAACAGCGGTATTTACCTTGATAGAGGTGATATCGTATGCGCCCTCGAGGTCGATGGTAACGGTACCAACACCGTTGGGAGCGTTAACGCCGTTTTTACCCTCGGAAGTGCAGAATGCAAACCAAGAGTTATCGAAGTTAACGGTTCTTGCAGCCTTACCGTCGGTAAGGTCGGCAGTATAATCTGCAGCCCACTGACCGTCGGTAGCATAGCCCAGAGCATCATATTTTTTGCCCAACGCAACGTTACCGTTGGTGTTGTAGGAATCGTCGGTAACAGCATCATAACCGAGGTGAATTTCGGTTTCGATTTCTTCACTTACCCAGCCTGTGCCCATATCCTCGGGGAGGGTTTCTGCTTCGAAGTATACGTCGGTAAGAGCAGGACATTCGTCAAAAGCATAAGCGCCGATAGAGGTTACGCTTTCGGGGATAACTACCGAGGGAAGCACGTCGCAATAGCTGAAGCTGCCTCTGCCGATAGTTTCAAGACCGTCGCCCAAATCCAGAGATTCGAGAACGTAGCAGAACTGGAATGCATAGCTGTCGATTTTAACAACAGAATCGGGAAGCTCGATAGATTTGAGGTTGTAGCAAAGAACGAAAGCATCTCTGCCGATGGTGGTAATGTTAGAGGGAATATAAAGCGCGCCCGCTTCGTTGGTGGGTTGGCTTACGAGCTTGGTGATACCCGCACAGCTGTCAAAGGCATGATCGCCGATAGTGGTAACCTTAGAATCGGTAGGAATCACGCTGGCTTTACAGCCTACAACCAAAACGTTGGTATCTTTTTCGAGAATACAGTTGCCTTGGCTGTAATAAGCCTCGTTTGCGCTGTCAACGGTAAGCTGAACAATCGATGAGCAAGCCGCGATAGCCGCGCCTTTAATGGAAGTGATGGATTTGGGAATGTAAATGCTTACGATAGAATCGCAGCCTGCAAAAGCATCACTTTTAATTTCGGTAACGGGGATGCCGTTAAGGCTTTCGGGAATAGTAACGATGATTGCATCGTTGGGGCAATCCGCAAAGACATAATATTCGTTGCCCAAATAATCGGCCTTTTTTTCATAAAGGGCGCCGTTTGCATCGGTAGTGGTTTCCACAGCTGTACCGAGCACGGTAACGGGGAGCAACATAAAAATCATTGCTGCCACGAGAAAAACAGATAAAGCTTTTTTCATAAAAAAACACCTCGAGAATAACATAATACATAATACATTATACTCGAGATGTTTTATAGCTTCAATTGGCATTAAGCCGTTTTTTTATTAAAGATATGAATTTTTTTATAGAGAATGTAAGAAGTATCAATAAAAATTATTATTAAAGACCTTCTTTTAACTTTTCGGCGCGGTCGGCGGCAATAAGAGCATCTATCATTTCGTCGATTCTGCCGTTTAGGAAGTTTTCCAAAGAATGTATGGTAAGACCGATTCTATGGTCGGTAATTCTACCCTGAGGATAGTTATAGGTACGGATACGTTCGCTTCTATCCCCCGTACCAACCTGAGAACGGCGTTCGCTGGCAACCGCTTGTTCCTTTTCGCGGTTATACATATCCGCAAGGCGGCTTTTCATAATCTTCAAAGCCTTTTCCTTGTTCTTTATCTGGGAACGCTCGTCCTGACAGTCTACTGTTAAGCCTGTGGGGATATGGATGATTCTAACCGCAGATTCGGTTTTATTTACGTGCTGTCCGCCTGCGCCCGCAGAACGGTGGCGGGTGATTTCAAGTTCTTCCATATTAAGCTCGAAGTCTACGTCCTCAACCTCGGGAAGCACCGCTACGGTTGCAGTGGAGGTTTGAATTCTGCCCTGCGCCTCGGTTTCGGGAACGCGCTGAACACGGTGAACACCGCTTTCGAACTTAAAGCGGGAATATGCGCCTTCGCCCTCTACCATAAAGGAAACCTCTTTAAAGCCGCCAAGCTCGGTTTCGTTTGCGCTTAGCAATTCTACCTTAAAGCCTGCCGATTCGGCATACATAGTATACATTCTGTAAAGCACCGCCGAGAAAAGCGCCGCCTCTTCACCGCCTGCACCGCCGCGGATTTCGATAATAACGTTTTTATCGTCGTTAGGGTCCTTGGGGAGAAGAAGGATTTTAAGCTCGTCCATGGTAGGCTCCAACAAAGCGCGCGCGTTATCCTTTTGTTCCTCGGCAAGGGAACGAAGCTCGGGGTCGGTCTCCTCGGAAAGAATCATTTCCGCATCGGATATATCGGCTTCCAGGCCCTTGTATTCGCGGTATTTTTCAACCACGGGCTGAAGGTTTTTATATTCCTTCATATATTTTTTATAGCTCTCCATATCCGAAACAACCTCGGGCGAGGAGAGAGATTCTTCGATATCCAAAAATCTTTTTTCAATTTGAGCCAATTTTGTTAGCATAGTTTTACCTCATATATTCATATATTCATATAAAACGAATATGGAATTTAAGTTTAAGGAGCGATTATTTTATGAAATACCAATATTGCTACGAAGGAAAGCTTTTAAAAACCGAACAAAACAGGTATTACACCCAAAATTCCGATACACTTGCGGAAGCAATGGAAAGAGAAATTATTTTAGAGGGCATAAGCTATCTTTGCGACCACGACCGCCATTTACATATACGCTTGGGCGATATGGAGGGAATAATTCCCCGCAGTGAATGTGTTTATACCCAAAGCGGATTGCCCGAAAAGGATATTGCAATTATCTCCCGCGTGGGCAAACCCGTTTGCTTTAAGGTTATGGGGATAGAAAAGGACGAAAACGGCAACGTGAAAGCCATTTGTTCCCGCCGGGAAGCGCAAATGGATTGTATGCGCAACAAGATTGAATTTCTCGAAACAGGGGACGTTATCGAAGCCCGCATTACGAGATTAGACCCATTTGGGGCGTTTTGCGACATCGGTTGCGGTGTAATTTCCCTTTTGCCTATCGATTGTATGTCGGTTTCAAGAATATCCCACCCACGGGACCGTTTTAGAAACGGACAGGTGATTAAAGTGGTTGTAAAAAACAAAGCAGACGATTTTGGAAGGATAACCCTTACCCACCGTGAGCTTTTGGGCACTTGGGAGGAGAACGCGGCACGATTCACATCGGGACAGACCGCGGCGGGAATTATAAGGTCTATCGAGGATTACGGCGTATTTGTAGAGCTTGCCCCCAACCTTGCAGGACTTGCGGAATGCCGAAGCGACGTTGCTGTTGGGCAAAGCGCGGCGGTTTTTATAAAAAACATTATTCCCGACAGAATGAAGGTTAAGTTAGCCATAATCGATTGTATGGACAGCGAAACCACCGTTCCCGATTATGAATACCCCGACATTTCTCACATCGACCGTTGGAAATATTCCCCCGAGGGATGCGAGAAGGTAATCGAAAGCATTTTCAATAGCGGTGAATAAAAATAGCCGAAGAATATAAAAACAAAAGAAAGATATTCGTGTTTGTTGCACGGCGGGTCGTCGAGGACGCCGACCCCTACAATTATAATTGTATCGTTTCCATATAAAATCCGATGAAAATGCTCATCATTTTCATTGAAAGCGAAGCGCCAAATACAATAAATTTTCATAAAAATCAAGGACATGCGCCTTGATTTTTATACCTATGGCGTTCGCAAGTTTGGACAAGGCGTATTTGCGCCGCGCACAAACTTGACGCGAGTGAACGAACGCCCAAACCCATTGAAAACCGTGTGTTTTCAATGGAGAGCGAAGCTCTAAATTTTCATAAAAATCGGCGACAAGCGCGTCGATTTTTATTCCTATGGCGTTCGCAAGTTTGGACAAGGCGCTTTTGCGCCGCGCACAAACTTGACGCGAGTGAACGAACGCCCCAAGCCCATTGAAAACCGTGTGTTTTCAATGGAGAGCGAAGCTCTAAATTTTCATAAAAATCGGCGACAAGCGCGTCGATTTTTATACCTATGGCGTTCGCAAGTTTGGACAAGGCATATTTGCGCCGCGCACAAACTTGACGCGAGTGAACGAACGCCCAAACCCATTGAAAACCGTGTGTTTTCAATGGAGAGCGAAGCGAAAGCGAAGCGCCAAATACAATAAATTTTCATAAAAATCGGCGACAAGTGCGTCGATTTTTATACCTATGGCGTTCGCAAGTTTGGACAAGGCGCTTTTGCGCCGCGCACAAACTTGACGCGAGGGAACGAACGCCCAAACCCATTGAAAACCGTGTGTTTTCAATGGAGAGCGAAGCGAAAGCGAAGCGCCAAATACAATAAATTTTCATAAAAATCGGCGACAAGCGCGTCGATTTTTATACCTATGGCGTTCGCAAGTTTGGACAAGGCGTATTTGCGCCGCGCACAAACTTGACGCGAGTGAACGAACGCCCCAAGCCCATTGAAAACCGTGTGTTTTCAATGGAGAGCGAAGCGCCCTTAATAATAGAACTCAAATTCTACACCGTAAATATCTACGGTTTGCCCCTCTTGAATTCCCGCATCCTCAAGAGCCTTTATAACGCCCTTATCACGAAGAACACGCTGGAAATATTGCAGGGATTCGTAATCGTCAAAATTGATATCGTTGCAAAGGCGCACAAGCCATTCGCCGATAACCTTATAAATGCCGTCAACAATTTCAACGGTAACGGACATATCGTAATCGGTAGGTGTTTCAACGTATTCTTCCTCGTAATAGGTCATAGGAGGGAGCTCGGCAAGTTTTTGGGAAACCGCCTTCATCAATTCGGGTACACCCTCGGAAAGACCGCCGGAAATAAGGAAAAGCTCACATCCGTTCGCATCGGCATATTCCTTAACGCGGGCAAGATGCTCATCGGAATAGCCCATATCAATTTTATTACCAACAAGAATCTGCGGTCTCGAAGCTAATTCGGGACTGTATTTTCTTAATTCGGCATTAATGCTTAATATATCTGAAAGAGGATCTTCTCTTTCACTGGCGGAAATATCAAAAATATGAAGAATAAGACGGCATCTGTCGATATGACGCAAAAAGTCGTGGCCCAAGCCCAAGCCGTCGCTTGCGCCCTCGATAAGACCGGGGATATCCGCCATAACAAAGCTTTTGCCGTAAACGGTAACCACGCCCAAATTGGGGGCAAGAGTTGTAAAATGATAGTTTGCGATTTTAGGTCTTGCGGCTGTAACCTCGGAAAGAAGTGTGGATTTGCCCACGTTGGGGAATCCCACCAAGCCAACGTCCGCAAGCATTTTAAGCTCTAAAACAACGTTACGCTCGCCGCCCTTTGTACCGCTTTTTGCAAAACGGGGCACTTGGCGTGTAGGGGTTGCGAAATGGGTGTTACCCCAACCGCCTTTACCGCCCTTTGCCGCAATAAAGGGCAAGCCGTCGGACATATCGTGAATAACAAGACCGCTTTCGGGGTCGCGAATAATCGTTCCTTGGGGTACGGGAATAACCAAATCCTCCCCGCCCTTGCCGTGGAATTTCTTCGCCATACCGTCGCCGCCGTTTTGGGCAACGAATTTACGGCGGTATTTAAAGTTAAGCAGAGTATTTTCGCCCTCGTCAACAACAAAAACGATATTACCGCCTCTGCCGCCGTCGCCGCCGTCGGGACCGCCCTTGGCAACGTATTTTTCGCGACGGAAAGAAACGCAACCGTTACCGCCGTCGCCTGCTTTTATAAATATTTGCACCTTATCTATAAACATTGCCCTGTCTCCTTTTAAAACAAAAATTCGCTTTCGGGGTTTTAATTCACCGCGGAAACAAAAAAGGTCCCCGACAAATTAAAATCTCGAAAATCAAAAATACAAATAAATAAAAAAGAAAGAGCAGTCAGGTATCCAAGGACACCCGACATACTCTTTACAGTTGCAAAAATTACTCTGCTTCTACAGCGTATACGCTGACTTTCTTTCTACCGCCTGCCATGGGTTCGAACTTAACTTTGCCGTCAACAAGCGCGAAAAGTGTGTCGTCGGAGCCGCGGCCGACATTTACGCCGGGATGGATCTTGGTGCCTCTCTGACGCATAAGAATGTTGCCGGCAGTAACAAACTGACCGTCCTGTCTCTTAACGCCAAGACGCTTGGATTCACTATCACGACCGTTCTTGGTAGAACCAACACCTTTTTTATGTGCAAAGAACTGAATAGACAATCTGAGCATGGTTTTAAGCTCCTTTCGATAAAATATTATTTAACGATAACCCTAATATACTTTGGATAATCGTCAACAAGGTTGCATAATTCGTTATACAAGCCTGTTATCAGCAAAACTCCGCGTTCATCATCGGTTTTAAGACAACAGGTAACAGTTGCGCTTTCTTCCTCAACCGAAACGTCGGCAGGAAGTGAAAAGCTGTTTGTGATGTTGTTCACAGTCAACATAACCATAGAGCTGACTGCGGCACACACAATATCACTGCCCTCTGAAGCATAACCCGAATGACCGCTTATGCTGAATTTCTTGAATTTACCGTTCTCTTTAAAGAACGATGCGGTAGTCATCGCTTATTTCGCGATGCTGAGGATCTGAAGCTTGGTATAAGGCTGTCTGTGGCCGATGTGCTTCTTGGAATCCTTTTTGGGCTTGTATCTGATCACGTGGATCTTCTTGCCCTTGCCGTTTTTAACAACGTTAGCGGTAACGGTAGCATTTACGGTAGGAGTACCTGCAACGAAACCGTCTTCGCCGCCAATGGCAAGAACCTTTTCGAAGGTGTAGGTTGCGCCTTCTTCAACGTTGAGCTTTTCAACGAAAATGATGTCGCCTTCGCTAACTTTGTACTGCTTTCCGCCTGTTTCCACAATTGCAAACATTTGTAAGCACCAATCCTTTCTTTAGACTCGCTGCTTAGAGGGTGTGCATTTACGCAACTTTAAAAACCCCATACATGCGGCAAGTGGTAGTCTACCACAAATATTGCCGCTTGTCAAGGGTTTTTAAGGAAATATAGGATTTTTGTTGCCGACGTTACGAAAAGCGTGTTTTATAGCAAAATTATAGTTATTCTCACCACAAAGCAGAGTTAAAATTTATCTACCAATCGGTTGACGTATTGGCGCATTTCCTCGCGGGATGTAATGCTGTTTGCCTTCTCGACGAATTCCCATTGTTCTTTTTCGGTAAGGGCGCAAAATGCCTGCATACCGCCGGGGCGTTGTGTTAAAGCCATTCCCAACCCCAAGGGGATATCAACGTATTTCAAAAAAAATCACCTCGTTGCTTTTGAACTGCTTATATTGTCGCCATATTTTAAAATAAATATTCTAAAAACAAACAACGCTTCCCTTTCGAAAAGCGTTGATTGACGTTATTATACGTTAGCGTAGGATTTATTTTTAAGACGAAGGTTATCGGCTATCATAGCGATAAATTCCGAATTGGTAGGCTTCCCGCGGGAATTCTGAACGGTATATCCGAAAAAGGAATTAAGCACGTCCAAATCTCCTCTGTCCCAAGCCACCTCGATTGCGTGGCGTATTGCACGTTCAACACGCGAGCTTGTGGTGTTATATTGCTTCGCCACGGTAGGATAAAGAATTTTCGTTACCGAATTTATCACGTCGGTATTATTAATGGTCATAATAATTGCAGTACGCAAATATTGATAACCCTTGATATGTGCGGGCACACCGATTTGATGTATGATTTTTGTAACCTGCGCCTCTAAATCGGCTTCCTCCTTGCCGGGGATTTTCGCACTGCCGCGCTTTCTGCCCTTATCGGCAAGACGGCGGACTCTGTCGGCAAGCGCCCCAAAGTCTAAAGGCTTAAGCATACAGTATGCCGCCCCTGCCTCGCAGCATTCCTCAAAAAGGTTTTGACTCGCAAAGGATGCCAGCATTATAAATGACGGAAACTCATCCGGCATTTGCTTTTTTGCCGTGCGTATCAACCCCACACCGTCTATCTTACCCAAATACAAATCGGATATGACTATGTTGGGTTTCGTTCTCGCCATTTTAGAAAAGGCTTCCTGTCCGTCCGACGCCTCTGCCACTATCTCTATATCTAAGCTGCGCAGACTGCGGACGCATTGATTTCTGAATTCGCTGTCGCTGTCTGCGACAAGTACCCTCGGTTTTTCCATATTCTTGTTACTCCTTGATTGTTTATTTTCTGTAAAAGTATTTTAGCACACAAAATATCAAATAAGCAATAGATTTGCATTGAAAATACTTGGTTTTTGGCAACTTTCGGTTGATATTTTTCGACGGCAAAACTTTACTTTTGGGCACTATTTCCAATGTTTGACGGCAAAACACGCAAAATTTGTCGAATTTTGTCGAATTTTGTATTTTGCCATTTATTTAAGATTTTTGGTTGTTATTGTTTTTTATAGTCGAAGTTTATGGTTTAAAGAAAACGGGAAACAAAAAAGCCCTCTCTGTGGAGAAGGCGTTATTGCAGTTCCGCATCTTTTAATAGTGATGTGCTATGCCCTCACTATATAATGTCGAAAAATGCGATTTCGTCTATAAAATAATTAATATTTTTAGCCACCAGCAAACAAGACCGCAGTTTAAACCGCGGTCTTGTTATAAATTACGCCTGTGAAGTCGGTAACGTCTAACCCCGAACTCAATTGATCATTGTGAAATCAAAAATATCAAAGTTGATATCGTTTTGTTCCTGTGTATATACCGCTACAGCAATTGCTGTTGTTTTGTCCATAATAGTTCCGAGATAACAGTCGTCCACCTGATATAAATCGATTTTTTGCGCACCGATAGAAACATCATTCAATACCGATTTTCCTTCATAAATATGCTTTCCTTCGAAATCATATAAGTATGTAAAACGATATCGAATTCCATTAACCCTATACACCAAGTCAAGTTCATTGCGTTCATAAGTAAAAGTCCCACCAAAGCCTTCAAGAATACCATCCTTAACCTCAGGAATCGGCGCGCTATTTAAACCATGCACCAAATTTTGGCTCATATTATACTCAAATATAACGCCATGCATATACTCGTCTATGAACTTATCGAACTCTTCCTCTGTGCCCGAAGCAGCGGATTTAAATCTCTTAATTCCTTCAAGGTCATCAAACGATACTGCGTGCGGAGTATCATGCGAAAAAGAAGAGCCCTCGTTTGAAAACTGTTCTTCGCTTGAATGATTTTCAACGTTTGATATAACTTCTTCGGTCTTAAGAATGTTTTCTTCTTCATTATCCACTTCACTTAATCCCAATGAACTATAATCATCATAAACCGATACATTCCCATAATTGGCACAAGACATCAAAAATAAGCTAATCGCTACGCATAAAAGCACAAATGATTTTTTCATAAATTTCTCCTTTCTCAATCATATTCGCTTTGAATACAACGTTCGCGAATCAATACTTTCCCCTCTTTTATTATACAACCCCAAACAATCTGTGTCAATAATACCTCTTTCACCGAAAGCGTGCTTAAAAACATCGTCGCCGCCCTGGTTATTGACCCCTCACTATATATACGTCGAAAAAGGCGAAAAATGTCCATAAAAAATTGAAAAATTTTCAAAAATTTTTTTCGCAAGGAAAAATTGTTAAAGTTTTATTCCCAACAAGCAAACAAGACCGCAGTTTAAACCGCGGTCTTGTTATAAATTATTCGGAAATAAACCATTGGGGGTTTACAAACACACCGTCGATGCTCATAGCGAAATTCAAAATATTTTTTCCGCCAGTATAGCCCGAAGTGCCTGCAATGCCCACTGTTTCGTTTTTGTTATAAATTCTGCCTTCGCGGATATCGTTTAACTCCGCAAGGTGGAAATAATAGCTATATACACCGTAGCCATGATAAATAACAACCGTATTACCCGTGGGGGCAAGCTCGCCGCTGAAAACAACCTCGCCGGATTGCACCGCGCGGACGGTTGTGCCCTCGCCAAGCTCGTATATAAGCCCCTCGGAGGTTCTTTCGCCCGTGTCGCCCTTTACGGCATCCACAACGCCCAAATTCACCCGTCCGCCGAAATTAACCGCAGGGTCGCCGTTTACAGGCTTTGCAAATTCATCCTCGCCGTAAACGAAATAATCGGTTTCGGGGCGGTTTTCGGTAAGACCTGCCAGATATTCGTGGAAGGTCTTTATCTTCTCGGGGGTTAGTCTTGCTTTGTATTCATCCGTGGGAACCTCGACGGTTTTCCATTCGCCGTTCCCTACGGGAGAGATAACAAGCTCTTCGGTGATACTGTTTCCGCTGTTGGAAAGTTTAACGGTATGCTTACCCGGTGAGGAGGACAGACCGATAGGCAATAAGGCAACGCCCTTATCCTCGCCAACCATACCGAATTCTACGCGGGGGATATCCAAAAGCGAATCGAAATTAACCTTTTCGTCGGGGTTAAGGTGGGATGCATTAACAACGATAACGTCGCCAATGGTATAATCACCGCCCTCAAACTCCAAGGTTGCGGGGATATCGTACATTATCTTAAAATTATATTTCGCCTCGCCGTATGCACGAGCGCCGCTACGGCTGCTCCAATTTGCGGTTAGCGAAACGGTTATAATCGTATCGGTGGAAAGGTCAAGCTCGGAAATGTCGGTTATATTATATTCGGTGCCGTTTTCGGCAACAAAGGAAAGATTTGTAATTTCGGGGTCGGAATCGTCCTCGGGAATATGATTGAAAACCAAGGCGTTTTCCATACCCTTGAAAACGGTGTAGATTTCATCTCCCGTGCCGTATTCGGGGGTATAGCTGTATTCCACCCCGTCGGATTTAAAATAGGTCCAGGTGGATTCGAAGGGCTTTGCCGCAACCGAGCTGTTACCGCTAACGACGTTTAATGCGGGAAGGAAATATGCAGAATATAAATAATCAAACTCGGGGCGAAGCAAAAGATTTTTCGCATTTTCGTTTTCTAAAACGTAAAGCTTGCCGTCGGGGGCAACCAAAAGACAGCCCGAAAGGTTCAGCGAGGGATAAAGCTTGTATTCCACCGATTTATCCGCGCGGTCAAAAACGATGCTTACAGGCTTTTCACCCGAAACGTCGCGCATTTCTTTATTAATAGAAAGACAGCTTTTAAGCATATTCACGTAAAACTCGACGTCGTCCTGGCTGTCGAGAGAAACCCTGTCCCTTTCGGGGGCAGTAAGCGAAACCCTTGTAACGTTATCTATAACAATAGTCTGAGAAGAATATTTAAAAGCAAAAATAATTATCGCAATAAGGGGCAAAAGGAAAATAAACGCGAGAATTCCCGTCCCTTTGCTTTTTCTGCCGTTTGACATGTTTTCACTCCTTAGAAATTAAAAGCACTTTGAACATTATTTTATACCATCCCAATAATTATGTCAATAATATTCTTCCCTTGGGGAAAAATATTTACAATATTAAGAAATTCGGAGATTAAAATGACAGAATTTGAAAAATACAGCCAATACGTTTCTGATGCCTTTAAAAACTGCGACGATTTTTGTTGCAGGGGCGGTGAATTAGATGGCGGAAGGTTTGCGGTGTTCTTTATATTAGGCATAACCTCGCGGGATTTTATTGCCGAGCGTATTATCCGCCCGATTTTAAAAGCCGATTTGTCAAATTTTCGGGGAGATTTTAACAATCTGTTGGAAACACCCTCGATTACAATGCCCAAAAGCGCGGAAAATGCCACCGAAATGATTGCCAAGGGCGAAGCCTTGATTATTGCGGAAAACAAAAAGGGGGATTTGTTTGTTGCTCTCGCAAATGCACAGTTCACCTTGGGAAGAAGCATAGACGAGCCGGACAGCGACGTAACCGTCAGAGGGCCGAAAACGGGGTTTGTAGAAAATTCCGAAAGAAATACCACCCTTTTAAGGCAATATATCCGCACGCCCGACCTTAAAATCCGCCGTTTTACCCTTGGCAACGTTTCCTCCACAACCTTGCTTATGTGTTACGTAGAGGGCAGAGCCGACGAAAAATTGGTTAAGGAAACGGCAAGTCGAATTTCGAAAATCAATGCAAACGTTATTACCGACAGCGCAAACGTAGCAATGCTTTTAAGCGAAAAAAGAAACGGGATTTTTCCCGATTGCGGAAGCAGTGAAAAGGTAGACAAGGTTGCATCGAAGCTCATGTCGGGGCGAATTGCAATTATCGTTGACGGAAGCCCCTTTGTGTTAACAATCCCCTTTTTGTTTATCGAGGGATTGCAGGCGTCGGACGATTATCTGCACACCCCCTTTTATGCCACCTTTATACGCATTTTACGTCTTACAGCCTTTATATCGGCGATTTTCGCCCCTGCAATTCTTTGCGCCGTGATAAATTACGATTTTGAAATTATGCCACCACAGCTTTACGGATTGATTTACGATGCGCGAAAGGACATTCCCCTTTCTTTCTTTTGGGAGATAACCGCCATTTTAATACTTTTCGAGGTGCTTCGGGAGGTGGGCGTGAGAATGCCCCGAACCGTGGGAGATGCGGTGGGCATCGTAGGCTCGATCATTTTGGGTAACACGGCGGTAGAGGCGGGCATTGTTTCGTCGGTGGGGGTAATAACCGTTGCCTTTTCGGCGGTATGCGCCTTTATCACTCCCGCTTATATGTACGTTATAGTTCTTTTTCGTATTGCCGTTTTGGTAATTTCCGAGATTTTCGGGATTTGGGGACTTATTGGGTCGGCGGTAGGCTTATTTATTATAATTGCATCGAAAAAAAGCTTCGGAACGCATTATCTGTTCCCTATTATCCCTTTCGACAAAAAAGGAATTATGGACAGTATTTTTTGTTATCCCAAAAAGGTTTTGGGCCGACAGGAGCATTTGAAAAAATAAGCATTTTAACGTTTTTTCGGGAATAAACTATTCTCGGTGATTAATTATGCTGTTTACAAAAAGAAAACGGTTTGAAATAACCGAAAAGCAAATTAAAGAAGAGCTTTTTTCCGAAAACAAAACGACGGTTTTGAAAATCAACCTGAAATATCCCCACATTGAATGTCCCAAGGGGGACAAATTAAGCATTAACGCAAAGCCTCTTTACGAAAAAATCGCCTACAACTTTGCGGAATATGCAAAAACCGACCTTTACAAAAAGGCGTTGGATTTATATAATGCCGACCCAAATGGGTTTATTCCCCTATCGGCGGTAATGGTTTGGGAAAACACGTTTTTAAGCGAGGATTATCTTTCGGTTTTGCTGGACGTTTCCATTAGCGATTCCCACGGGAACAAATCCTTACAAAGGAAAACTCAGGTTTGGGACAGAAAAAGGGGTACGAAATGCAGTTTTGACGATTTTATTACCACCGACAGGCTTAAAGAATTGAAAAAATCACAAGACTTGCAGGAAAAGGGCGGATTTTTTCACAAGGATTTGTTTGTGTTAAGAGAAAACGAAATTGAATTTTACGTGATGAAAAACGGCGGATATTATCCCATTACGTTGTCAATATCCTAAATCAATAATTCCGCATAGAATATTAAAGATTAAAACATAATATTCAACGGGGTGATTACTATGGAATTCTTTGCAGGCGCAAACACAAAGCAAGGATTTTTTTCGTTGTTTGACGAGGTTTTCAGGGATTCGCAAAGGTTATATATATTAAAAGGCTCCAGCGGTTGCGGAAAATCCACTTTTATGAAGCGTATAGCAAAAAAAGCTGAAGAAAAAAAGCTTGATTATCATCTTATTTTTTGTTCTGCCGACCCAAGTTCTCTTGACGGGATTATTATACCCCGTCTTGGGGTTGCAATTGCCGACGGAACACACCCGCACGTTTTGGACGTTAAATACCCCTGCGTGCGGGAAAGCATTATAAATTTAGGGCAGTTTTGGGAGAAAAGCAAGCTTTTGTCCCGTCGGGCGGAAATTATGGGTTTAACCGACCTTAAAGGCTGTCATTACAAAAACGCATACCGCGCCCTTTCGGCGGCAGGCACTGTGGAGGCATTGGAGGACGAGATTTTCAACCAAAGCTTGGACAGAAAGAGGCTTGACAATTTCGCCTTTAAGTTTGCCGAAAAGCTTTTTGTTTCCCACGGGGAAAGAAAAAACATTTTCCCATCGGCTTTCACTTGTGAGGGAGAGAAAAGCATTTGTGTTTCAAAGGAAATTAAAACCCTTTATACCGCAAACGGAAAGGGCGGAAAGGCGTTTTTGCGTGCATTGCAGGAAATTGCCGCCGAAAAGAATCTAAGCGCGATAATCGGATTAAATTGGTTAGACCCGAGGCTTGCCGATTTGATATATATTCCCGAAACCCAAACGGCGGTAAGTTGCATTTCGGATTATCGTTGCGAGGGCAGTACAAAAATCCACACCGTTTCTATCGACAGGTTTATAAACAAAAACTCTCTTTCTTTGGCGAAAAACCGACTTAAAGGCCTTGGAAAACTGAAAAAACAGTTGCTTGAAGAAGCTCGGGGAGAATTATTCAGCGCAAAGGAAACCCACAACGAGATAGAAAACATTTATATCCCCGCAATGAATTTTGATTTGATGAACGAATTTACAGATTCATTTATCAAAAACCTTTTCGGGGAATAAAGCAACACAAAAACGCATATATATCTTTCGAAAGGATGGGAAGATATATATGGACAAAACCAAGAAAAGACAAATAGGGGGACAAAGCGAAAGCCTTTGGTTAAACTCGCTTATGGGCGGATTAATCGGCATAGGAGTGATGCTGATTTCGGCTTTGCTTTTGCCCTTGATTATCATTAACACCGATAACCCCAACAGCCTTTTGTTGCCCGCCGCAATAATTTGTACGGCTTTGGGAAGCTTTGCGGGCGGGTTTGTTTCGGCAAGAAAAGCCAAGGGAGAAGAACTGATTTCGGGCATTATAACCGCTTTAACCATTTTGTTGCCCTTGGCGCTTATATCGTTTATATACGGAAAAGGCTTTTCTTTAATAAACTTCGGGATTATCGCCGCGGTTATTATCGGCTTGTCGGTTTTCGCTTCGTATTTGGTGGCTAAAGCGGGCACAAACAAAAAGCAAAATATGAAAAAGCTTATGAAAAAGCCAAGATAATTCACAGACTTGATTTTTAAACCCTTTCGTGGTATGATATAGAATATACCAACCGAAAGGAGAAAGAATATGTCTTTGCAGGAATCGGGCGAAATGTATCTTGAAACCATATACGTTCTGTCAAAGGAGCTTCCCGTTGTGCGCGCCATTGATATTTGCGACCATCGCGGTGTTTCGAAACCAAGTGTTTCCCGCGCAGTGGGTATTTTGAAGAAGGACGGATATATTCTTTGCGAAAAAAACGGTAATTTGGTTTTAACCGAATCGGGCAAGGCTGTTGCCGAAAAGATTTATGAACGCCACACGGTTTTAACAAAGTATCTTTTAAAAATCGGTGTTAATGAGGAAATCGCATCGGAGGATGCGTGTAAAATAGAACATATTATAAGCGACGATACCTTTAATGCTATAAAAGCACAGTTATAAAACAAGACCGAGCATAATGAGCTCGGTCTTTTTCTATTCAAACAGTAAATAATAATCGTTTGATTTGTTAAAAGAATATGACATCCTTGAAATTACATAACGTGTATGTTAGAATAAGCATAAGAAGTATACGAAGAACGTTGTCGAACAAGGGGGGCAAAATATTCATGAAATCTATACTTAATTCTGTTGAAATCAATTACAATGCTGAAGCTATTAATTTCATCGTAGCATCCAAGGGTAGTGTGAAAGAAACACACGAATTAATAGAATTTTTGGGCGACAAATATTCTAAATTCATCGAGGATAATTCCGCAAATATATATAATGTCGAAAAAGTATCCCGCGCTGAAAACAATCTAAAATATTTCAACAGAAAAACGAAGTTTTCACTTATCCCCGACAAGAGAGATATGTCGAAAAAATATATTGGTGTATTTGACGCAAACAATAAAGAGCGACTTCACGAATTATTGTTTTCAAGTTTACCTCGCGTTAGACCACACCATTTTAAAGAATTCACCTATTACAGCAAAAACAATCTTTTAGAGGTTTTAAAACAAGAAGCAGTTAAGTCTAACGAAATCATTTTCGACTTTGAAATTTCCTGTTTTTGCATTCCCACACTTGATAACGACGTGTGTTCATATGTAACCTTTTCTTTAAACAGAGATTGTATTGAAACCGATGATGAATTAAACTCTGTTTTGCTTTGGTTTAAATCTATTATCAATGAACTTGATTTACAGTTTTATAATATATTTAAATCTGCATATATTTCTGTTGGCGATACCATAAATCCTATCGAGCACTTGAAGTTATACTGCAACTTTGATCATGAAGACATCGACAACTATATCATGGGGACAGAATGGTTGGTTTATATTTCAAAATCAATCAGCGAGAGAATTCAAAAATCTCAAATCGACGAACTGTCAAAAATCGCTCATGTGGAAAATCTCAACAACGGTATCGTGTATTGCTATAATTCGGATATTAAAGATTGTAATAACAACATACGTGCAAAACTAAACGAAATTTTAGAACCTATTGTAATGCCCGCATATAACATTCACTGGTGGAATTTCATTTGCGAATACGGCGTGCCCCACGTTCCAAAATGTATTCTGGTTCACCGCAATAGACTCGATACTTTGAATCACGAATTAGTTTTTTCTTATAATATCGATTATGAAAAAATCTACCAAAGATGCTGTTCCGCCAAGGAAGATTTGATAGAAATCATACGCTTTAAAAATTATATATAATTAAATCAAACTTATTTTGAGATAAATATGAAAAAGAAGAATCAATATTACGATATAGACGAGAATTTTGCCAGATTCAGCAAAAGGGCTACGAAGATTTTAACTCTATCCATAATAAGTTTCGGGGTATTTTTAATATCCTTTTGTCTGTTTGCAAAAGTCATATTTAAAGAGCCTCGCTTTGACAAATACACCTCTGTAATCGTTTCCCAATTTTTGTGGTGGGACGCGGCTATGCTGATAACCTTTTCGGTGATAACCGTGTTTTTGGCAATACTTATTTTCCGCACTGTCAAAGAAAAGGACAACCCCAAATGGGCGCATATTATTTGGATTGTCTGTGCGGTTATATGCGTTTTTCAGGTGAAAAACGTTTCGGAGGTTGTTTTGGATATAACAAACGAATCCTACGTTGTATATCAAGGCGAGTTCACACAAGACAACGGCGGTTACTCCGCGCGATTTCGAAGCCAAACCACAAGATTAATGCCCGAGGATATTCGATTAAAAAGCCGTTCATCGCTGATTGACAGCGGAGATTACGTGGGCACAGTGGTTTATACAGAGCGTTCGAGAATAGCCCTTGAGGTTAAAGACGCAGACTCTAAATAAAGGAGACCAACATGACCAAAACACAGAAAACGGTTATAAATATCATAACGGTACTATTGCTTAACGTTGCTTTTTGGATATGTAACGATTATCCGCGCCATCTTTTGGAATTTGGCGAGGTAACGTCGGGCTTGTCGATTTTTCTTAATCTGTTGTATTTCGCCTTTTTCTATTACTTTGTGATTTTGGCGTTTGAACGCAACGAAACCCTGTTTTCCAACAGTTTTTGGGACGAAAAAACGGCAATAAAGTTTCTTCCCCTTTTGCTTATTATCCAGCTCGTTTTTGACGGTGCGAATATCGCCTTGGACAACGCAGGAGTAAAGCTAAACTTTATCGGCACGGGCGTTTTAACGGTTGTTCAATGGATATTAATTTATTTTATACTTACCATAGGCAAGGAAAACATTTTTAAAAACCGCGAAGCACTTTTAACAACGGCTGTTTCTTTAGCGATTATTATCGGGTTAAGTGTATTTTTCGATTTCGTTATTTTCAAAGAATATGACGGCGCTTTGATGAAATACGAGCCTCAATCCCAAATATTAAAAGCTATTAAAACCAATGCACAATTCTTCAACAGCATAAAGCTGTTGGTTTTGGATTCTATAACTGCAATATTGCTTTTTGTAATGCACAGCAAGTCTGTTAGTACAACAAACGAAGAAGACGGTTGTAGTTTTTCGGTATGCTTTACTCGCGTTTTCGTTTTGGTTATCGGCATTATTATCGCAGGTGTGTTGAAATCTCACTTTTTGCCATTCGGTGCAATAATCGGTTCTCACACGCACAACGGAAGTCGTCCCAATGAAGAGCACCTTGATGAATTCGCCAGAGAACTCCACGACTTTACGCTTTACCGTTTCAGAGGAGAACAAACACCTTGTTATTCCAAACACACCGTTTCTTTATCGAAAGGCGGTGGCGAATTATTGTCCCTCAAAATGCCCGTTAAAGAAAATTTATACATCCATAATATCGGCGACAACACCTTTGAGAAATTTATCGTAAAGGGTACTTCCGCCTATATTTATAACAGTCAAGCTATTTGTTATTATGAGGGCGAGGGAGAAATACCCCGCGTTGCAGATTTAAAAGCATTAAACACCTACCCACGCGATGACACTGTTATAGAAGTTTGCAAACAAGAGCTTCGCGACGGAAATATATATATTTTTGAATATTGTTGCGATTACCTTTTGAAATACGACGAGGAATTTATTCAAGCTTATATAGAGCGTTATGCCGAAGGCGATTTCTCGGCACTTGAAGAGCGCTGGATGGCGAGAAATTATTACAAAAGTGAATTTGTAACAGATATTGCCAAATCGAAATTAGTATAATTTAAAAGGAGAAAATTATGAAAAAGAATGTTAAAACTATTGTATTTGTAGCTATCACATTGGTTGCTTTAATAATAGTAAATGTGATTCTCCACGAACCCCCATCTCTTACAAAGGAATATATAAACGATAATGTTCTCACAGAACATTATATAGAAGATATTTTATATTCAGAAATAGGCGATAATTATATTTTCTGTCTTTGCAGTGTAGATGACAACGAATTGATGGCGTTGGTTTTGAAAGATAACAAATCATATTATGGTATGCAATCCCGATATTCATTCACATTGAATAGCCTAACTGAAAATGCAACCGAAATTATAGATGATAAAACCCCTTTCACCGATGTACACGTTTTGTACAACGTTTTCCTTAACCCAACCGAAGATAAGGTTGTTATAGACGGCGCAAGCTATGATGTAAATACGCTTACCTACAATGGCTATAAATTGGGTTTTTGGTGGATCGAATGTGAATGAATAACGAGCAAACATATAAAAACGATGAACAAACAAAAGGAATAATATGAATTACACGAAAATTGATTTAAACAATTGGAAACGTGCGGATATTTTTAAATTCTTTATAGAACAGCGCAGAATTGTAACAAGTCTGACGGTAGATATTGACGTTACATCTTTGGTGGAATACGCCAAGAAAAACGGTTTGCGTTTTTATCCCACAATGATTTGGGCGGTTTCTGTGGTTATAAACCGCCACGACGAATTTAAATATTCCTTTAACGAAAACGACGAGCTTATTAAATGGGATTACGTTTCGCCATATTATGCGGATTTCCACAAGGAGGACGAGAATTTTTCAAAGGTGTTAACCGAATATTCACCCGATTTATTTGAGTTTCACCAAAGGTTTGTTAATGACTGTGAAAAATACAAGGACTTACGCGGATTTTGCGAAGATGCCCCGAAAAACTTTTTTGACGTTTCCTGCCTGCCCTGGGTTAGATACAACCACGTGGACGCACACGTTTTTGACGAAGGGAAATTCTTAGCGCCCGTAATTGTTTGGGGCAAGTTCGAGCCGATAAATGGCAGACTTTTAATGCCCTTAACAATGAACATACACCACGCCGTTGCCGACGGATTTCATATTTCTCGCTTTTTTAACGAGCTTCAGGAATTGATAAACGGTTTATCCGATTAGCAAAAATTCAAAAGAGGTTTTATGAAAAAAACAATTGCTCTATTAATCACAATTTTCGTCAGTTTTTCTTTATGTTCTTGCTACAAAGTAACCGATTGGGCATTGAAGCAAATTACAGAGGCTAAACGATATGAACTTGTAATTGAATTTGATTGTGAAAAGGAAAGCGACTTTGAAATCATCGAAAAGCGATTGGAGTTGTTCGATTTTAGAATTATATCCAAGGACGAAAGCACTTATAAATTGAGTTGCCCCTTTTGGATAACCACAGACTTTTGGAATATTTTATGCTCAAATTCTGATATAAGGTTTATTGATGAAGAAGGCAATGATGTTATTAATTCACCTGATGTATTATCCAGTACGTGCAGTTTCCTCGAGTTGAAATTCCGTATTTCCGAAACACTATACAATAAATGCCACGAGGAGTTTCTTAATATAGAATATTATCTAACTAACGGCACGGACAAATACGATGTTTATTGGTGTCCCTCTCAAGAAAAGGAAGGGTATTTTCTTCAAATATCGCTTAAAGATGCCGACCTTAGTACAACTCATTTTTCTGATGAAATGAAGGCTTTGTTTCATTATGCAATGAATATTACAAGCTCGCCCCTTGAGGGAGAAGTGAATTTTACTGTAAAGGATTAAGCTTGGTTCTCGCCTTGATAAAAAACACACCCGACACGTAAATTCGTATCGGGTGTGTTATTTTATTCTGCTTTAATTATTCTTCCCAAGAGAAGTTGCTTACGGTATATTTCTTTTCGAAATTACCGTTGACGGTTTTTACGGTGGAAATGGAAATTTCCAAATTCATATAAGAAGTTCCCTCTCCGCCGTCTTTGTCGGTATGAATCTTTAATTTAACAAAGTCTGCGCCGGTAGGTCTGTCGTCGTATTCTACATATTCGATAGCGAAGATATTTTTATCCTTAAACGAGCCCTTTACGGTATTAAAATTCTCTATACAAGGATTATCCAAGGTGTTGATATTGGCAAGCATATTGTGGTTATCCGCCAAAACGTAAGCGCGGAAGAACTTAAAGGCTACGTTCTGAATTTTGCCGTAATGCTTTATAACAAATTCGCTATCGTTGCCCACGGTGTTTCTATAAAGGGTGTCGGTATATTTCAAATCGGTAAGAACCCAGGTTTTCACATCGCCCACGTAGGTATAGTTGTAAGAAAGTGTAAGATGTTTGTTTTCGCCATCCTTAACGCAGGGAACCTGAACGGTGGCGGATTGGGTAGATGCGTCGTAGGAAAGGCTTTCGAAATAATAATCGGCTGTGGTTTCTATATCGTCAAGGCTTTCTTTATAGGTTTTGAAAACCTCTTTCATAAGCTGGATATAGCCTGTGCTGTTAAAGAACTTATCGTCGGTTTCGATGGTATATTTGAAGCTTTCGGGTTCTTCGGGTTGGCTGCTTACAACAGGCGCCTTGCTCGAAGACGTAGCCACCGAAGTAGGTCGGCTGGTTGAGGGTGCAACGGTATTCTCGGCGGAGGATTCGTTGGGGACGCTGTCGGTGCAGGCAACCAAGGAGGAAGCGAGCGTTACAACAGCCAAAAGGATAAGAAGGATTTTTTTCATAATTAATCTCCGTTATTTTAATAGGTTTTATTTATCCCACAGGAACAGGGGATTCTACATCGGGAACCACAGAAGAATCGATAACTCCAAGTTTGGTTTCCCAATAATTAACTTCATCGGTGTTACAGGACGGGAAGCATTGACGAAGGATATAAGAATAGAGCTTTGCTTTATTTACAAGGTTTTCATAAGCGTAAAAATCGCTTTCTTCAACCGCTGATTGAGTTAAAAACAAATTTTCCATTATACACGCGCGGTCCTCTGTGGGGAAGGTGCGGGCATAGCCCTCGGTAAACCAAACGTCCTTGGGGTTGTTTTCGTTATATAAAGTGAAATCGGTATTGTTTATATAGTCGTCATAGCTATAGGTATATGCGTTATCCATAGGCATAAAGGTTTCCCAAATAAACATCCAATCGGTTTCACCGTTATTGCTCATTTCCTGAATACGGTTATCAAAGGCGTGGGACAGCTCGTGGGGGATAACCGACCAAAGGTTTTGGTTTATATCCAAGGCTATAACCAGATATCCGTCCACTTCGGCAGTTACGCCGCCTGCGGAATCTATGGAGCCTTGCTGAACGCCATAGATGTCGCCGCAAAGGTAAAGCTTTAAGCCTTTGTTCGTTTCGGAATAAACTTCCTTCAGCATACCTTGGGGATACTTTTCAAAAATATCATCGATAAGATTTATCGAGTTATAAACCTTAAAAAGGTCTAATTCGGCAACGCCCACGTAATCGCAAATATCAAAATCGTTACCCTGCGAGCCGTAAAGAAGCTCGACACCCGTTTCGGCATAAACCGATTCAGCAGTTTCATCCACAAGGCGTTTTATCTCACCCTCGGTAAAAACAAGAGCTTCAATTTGGGTTGCCTCGTTTTCATCCCTTAAAGCAGAGGCGAGGTCATAAAAGTGAGCCGAATTTCCCTTGTCGGAAAAGTCGATTATAAGCGCCCATCCGTTTTCTAAAAGCGTGGAAAACAAACCGTAAGCTTCTTCGGTGGCGGAAACCTCAACAGATACGCCTGCGCGCAAATCCGAAAAGGTTACGTTGCTTGTGAAAGTGTCGGAAATAGCCGCAACACCGTATTTAAGGTCCTGTAAATGGCCGTTTACTCCCGACGCGGCATAAAACTGTTCGTCGCTGAAAATCGAGCCTAAATTAATGTAACCGTCGGAAGAAATTTCACATATATCATCGAAAAATCTGTTGATGTTAAAATTTGGTTCTATAACCTGAGATTCGCCGCTTTCGATATTATAGATAAAGCCCGAACCCACAGAGTCGCCGAAATAAATACCGTTTGAAAGCTCGTCTATTTCCCAAGAATCAAGATTTGTGGGAGTTGTAGGCTTAGTAACCTCGCCGCTTTCAAGATTGTATATCTCCACACGCGCGCCATCGGAATGAGTGGATACTAAATATTTGCCGTCATCGGTAACGTACATCGTGTTGGGGGTACGCTCCGGGGCAATTTCTTTGCCCTCCTTTACAACGGTTTCGTTACCTTGGATATCGTAAAACTTAACCTCTAAATTGAAGTAGTCTGCCACCCAAAAGCCGCCGTTTTTAAACTGACCGAATTGAACGTTGCCTCCCACGGGAATGGATTTTATAAGCTTGCCCGTTTCCAAGGAAACCATATCGCAAAATTGAGAATCTTCATCCCAATAGATAAAGAGCAAAACACCGTTGGCGGTATAAATGCTGAAGCCTCCCGCATCGGGAATATGCACGCCGCTTTTGTATAAATATTTCGTATCTGTGGCAGTACAATAAGCGGGGATTTGAGATGGCTCGGGAAGATTTCCCTGACCGTGCTTTGTGAAGAAATCGGGTTCTTCAATTTCGGGAGGGTCTATCGGTTCGTCGGGGTTAGATTCAACGTTGGGAAAACTTTCGCCGCTTGAATCGATCACCGAGCTTTCGCCGCTTATTTCTTCGCCCTTGGAAGGAATTTCGGAAGAACCGCCGTTTATTTTATCCATATTAACACAGCCCGAAAGCAGGGTTAATAACAGCACAAGACATATTAAAGCCGAAGTGATTTTGATTTTCATAATGCAACCTCCGTAAAAAATATGTATTACCTATTTATTATAATCCTATATACACTGATATGTCAAGTTATAAATTGTTTCGAGAGTATAAATATACTATTGAAATATGGCAAAAAACGGGGTATAATATTTATGTAAAATCTATATAACACAGAAAGGAAGTTTATATATGTCTGTTTTAATGGTTACAAAGGATAATTTCAACGAGGTTAAGGAGAGCGAAAAAAGAGTTTTGCTTGATTTCTTTGCCGCTTGGTGTGGACCTTGCCGTATGTTAGGTCCCGTTATCGACCAAATTGCCGAGGAAAATCCCGAATATCTTATATGCAAAATCAACGTGGACGAAGAGCCCGAACTGGCACAGGCATTCGGTGTTACCAGCATTCCCTCTCTTTTCGTTATGGAAAAGGGCGAAATCATTGCCAACTCCCTTGGCGCAAAGCCCAAGGACCAAATTTTAAAAATGCTGAAAGGTTGATTTTTCTCTATGGAAAATCTATATGATATTATAATCATCGGCGGAGGACCTGCGGGATATTCCGCCGCCCTTTATTCTGCCCGCGCAGGGTTTAAAACCCTTGTTATCGAAAAAATGGGCGCAGGCGGACAAATGGCGCTTACCGATATTATCGACAACTATCCCGGCTTTGAAAACGGTATCGATGGCTTTACCCTTGGTATGAATATGCAAAAGGGCGCAGAACGCTTTGGCGCAAAAACCGAATATTGCGAGGTTGTGTCGGTTGACCTTACTGCAAAAATCAAAAAGGTGGTTTGCGACAGTAACGAATTTTACGGCAAGGCTTTGATTATCGCCACAGGGGCAAGCCCCAAAAATTTGGGGATAGACCGCGAAGACGAGCTTTTGGGCAGAGGTGTGCATTATTGCGCCCATTGCGACGGCGGTTTTTACAGAAACAAAACCGTGGTTGTGGTTGGGGGCGGTAATTCTGCCGTAGCAGACGCGCTGTATATCACCCACGTGGCAAAGCAGGTTTATATGGTTCACCGCCGCGACAAATTAAGGGCAACAAAGATATATCACGAACCCCTTATGCAGGCGCAGAATTTGGATATTATTTGGGATTCTGCGGTAAGCAAGCTTTTAGGCGAGGACAGAATTTCGGGGGTTAAGATTAAAAACCTTAAGGACGAAATTGTCAGAGAATTGGAATGTGATGCGGTTTTTGTAAGCATAGGCAGAACACCCGCCACCGACTTTTTAAAGGGCAGGGTGAATTTGGACGAAAACGGATATATAATTGCCGACGAAACCACCAAAACCAATATCAATGGTGTTTATGCCGTTGGGGACGTACGTACAAAGGCGCTACGACAGGTGGTTACCGCTGTTGCAGACGGCGCAACGGCAGTACATTTTGCCGAAGAATATATTTCCGCATTATTTTAATTTTAAAAGTGTGTTATGAAAAAATTCATCAGTATTATTTTAATTTTATCATTTTTTGTATGTTTTTCGGGTTGTAACGGTACAGATAATCAGGAATCGGCAGTTTCAAGTGAAAGCTCTTCCAATGAAAGCGTTAGCTTGGAGGCTTCCTCGAAACCCGAGGCTTCCCAAGAAAACACCTCTATGCCCGAAAGCGGTGCTTCGGCGGAGGAATCATTCCCTATGGTAGAGCCCACACCCGAGGACGTTGTAGTTAGCTTTATCGCCTGCGCCGACAATTTGGTGCATCATTCTATGTATTACGATGCACTAGAACGCGCGGCAGAGAGGGACGGCGTAACCCCTGAATATACCGACTTACACAACAACACTTACGATTTTTCACCCATTTACAGCCTTATTGCAGAGGACGTTAAAAACGCGGACATTTCCTACATAAACCAAGAATCCCTTATCGGAGGCGACAGCAAGCCCATAAGCGCATACCCGCGCTTTAACACCCCCGTTCCCATGGCTAACGCCGTTAAAGACGTGGGCTTTGACGTGGTAAACGTTGCCCACAACCATATGCTGGATTCGGGCAATACGGATTTTCTTAAATATTCTTACAATCTGTTTGAAAATCTCGGCGTTAAGGTTTTGGGATATTACCCCGACGAAAAATCCACCGAGGATATACTTATTATCGAGCGCCAAGGTATTAAGGTTGCATTTTTGACCTATACCTACGATACAAACGGAATTAAAAACAAGGACGATTTCGTTATCCCTTATTTCGAAAGGGAGCTTATGGAAAAGCAGGTTGCCTTGGCAAAGGAAAAGGCGGATATCGTTATCGCTTCCTGCCATTGGGGTAATGAATATAGCTTTAACCCCAACAAAATGCAAAAGGAAAACGCAAAGCTTTTGTGTGAGCTTGGCGTTGACGTTATTGTGGGAATGCACCCCCACTGTATTCAGCCGATGGAATGGTTAACCGCCGAAAACGGGCACAAAACCTTGGTTACCTATTCCTTGGGAACAATGGTTTCGGGTATTCGTAAGGGTATGAGCACCCTTGCGGGGATGCTTTCCTTTGACATAATCCGCGACGGCATAAGCGGAGAGGTTTATATCGATTCGCCACTGTTTATCCCCACAGTTGCCCATTATACACGCGGAAAATCCGTTGCGGATAACGATTCGGGTTCCCGCAATTTCACGGTTTATCCATTGGCGGATTACACACAGGATATTGCCAAAGAGCATTCTCTTGTACGTGCCGAGAAAAAAGACGGAACAACCCTTGTGGGCGGCGGATTTTCAAGAGAAACACTTTTGAAAACAGTTAGAAAATATATCCCCGAGGAATTCTTGCCCGAATTGGGTGATAAAAAAGAAGGAGTATTAAACAATGAAATACAATGAATTTAAAGGATTAAAGCTTTCGGCATTGGGTATGGGATGTATGCGTTTGCCCACAAAAAACGGGTTTGACGATATTGACGTAGATGCCGTAAAAAATATGGTTGCCCACGCTATGGAAAAGGGTGTTAATTATTATGACACCGCTTGGGGTTATCACAACGGCAAATCCGAGCTTGTTATGGGCGAGGTGTTAAAGGAATACCCCAGAGAAAGCTTTTATTTGGCAGATAAGTTTCCCGGATATGACCTTAACAATATCGACAAGGTTGAAGAAATTTTCGAAAAACAGCTTGAAAAATGCCAAACCGACTATTTCGATTTTTATATGTTCCACAACCTTTGCGAGCTTAACGTGGAACAATATTTAGACCCTAAATACCGCATTTTCGAATATCTTATTAAGCAAAAGGAAAACGGAAGAATTAAGCATTTGGGCGTTTCCGCCCACGGAAACCTCGACACAATGAAAAGGTTTTTGGAAAAATACGGCGAACATATGGAATTTTGCCAGCTTCAGATTAACTGGCTGGATTGGGAGTTTCAAAACGCAAAGGCAAAGGTAGAATTACTTAACGAATACAACATCCCCGTTTGGGTTATGGAGCCTTTGCGCGGGGGCAGTCTTGTAAACCTTAACCCCAAGCAGGAGGCACAGTTGAGGGCAATTTTCCCCAAAAAGAATAATCTTGAGGTTGCTTTCGGTTTTATTCAAAATCTCCCCGAGGTTAAGGTTACCCTTTCGGGTATGTCCAATTTTGAGCAAATGCAGGAAAACGTTGAAATTTTCGCCAAGGGCGAAGGATTGACAGACGGCGAATTTGATAATCTTTTAGCTCTCGCAAGAGCGATGACCTCCGAAAACACACTTCCCTGCACCGCTTGTAAATATTGTGTAACACATTGTCCTTTAGAGCTTGACATTCCCTGGTTTATCGAGCTTTTCAACGAACATATCTATTCCGGCGGCGGATTTATCGCGCCCATGGCTTTGGATGCGGTTAGTGAAGATAAACGCCCCTCGGCTTGCTTGGGATGTCAGGCTTGCGAGGCGGTTTGCCCCCAGAATATAAAGATAAGTCAAATGATGAAGGACTTTACCGAAAAGGTGAAATATTGAAAAAACAAAAAACGGTTGTGTATTTCTACACAGCCGTTTGTTTTTATGGTTAAAGTGTGGATACAAATCGCAAAAATGCTTCTTTTCCCTCTTGATTACGCTTATATACGCCCGCGTCCTCAAGAACGTTAAGGAACACCTTACCGATTTCCTGTTCTATAATATTTCTAACGTTATCCTTGTTGATATCCTGATATTTTTCGGACAATTCCTTAAGCCATTCCAAATGAGATACAAGGCTTTCATCAGATGTATCAAAGGCTTTATTAAGCAAAGCCTCTTCCATCAAGGGGATTTCCTTGGAAAGTCTTGCGGGAAGCACCGCCAAGCCCATAACCTCGATAAGACCTATGTTTTCCTTTTTTATATGGTGAAGGGAGGGATTGGGGTGGAACACACCCAAAGGACGGGATTCCGACGTGATATTGTTACGAAGAACAAGGTCGCATTCGTACATATCGCCGTTCATTCGGGAAATGGGGGTGATTGTGTTGTGAGGTGTGCCGTTTGTTTCGGCGAAGATGCCCGCCTTTTCGTCGGTATAGGCGCGCCATTTTGCAAGGATATCGGCACAGCATTTTTGAAGACTCTCGCGGTTTTCGGAAGCAACGCGAATTACCGACAAGGGCCATTTAACTATGCCTGCCTTAACGTCCTTATATTTTTCCAAAACAAATTCGGTTTCAACTTCGGCTTTTGCCATAGCAAAGGTATAATTACCGCCCTGAAAATGCTCGTGGGAAAGAATAGAACCGCCAACGATAGGCAAATCTGCATTAGAGCCAACGAAATAATGGGGCAGATAATCGATAATATCAAACATTTTGCCGAACACTGCAGAGTCGATTGTCATAGGAATATGCTTTGTATTAAAGGCAATGCAATGCTCGTTATAATAGCCGTAGGGGGAATATTGAAGCTGCCATTCCTCGCCGTTTACCGCAATGGGCACAGGGCGAAGGTTTTGTCTTGCGGGGTGGTTTGCATGGCCCGCAAATCCTGCGTTTTCGGCACAAAGCTGACATTTGGGATAAGCCGACGCCTTTGCGGTTTTCGCGGCGGCGATATCGCGGGGGTCTTTTTCGGGCTTCGAGCAATTTATGGTTATATCAAGTGCGCCGTATTCACAGTTATAAACCCATTTTAAATCCTTTGCGATTCTGCCCGCGCGGACATAATTGGTTTTTTTACTGAAATCGTAATACCAATCGGTCGCCTGTTTTGGGTTGAAGTTTCTGAAACGTGAAAAAGCAAAGGTTATTTCACGGGGGAGAGGTGTGAATATACCCATTAATTTTGTATCAAAAAGGTCGCGGGAGTTGGTTGTATCAGCAATTATGCCCTTTTCGCAAGCATAGTTAACCAAAGGGGACAATATATCGTCGATGCTTTCTTCGGGAGAAAAGTTCGATAGAGTTTCCTCCCAATCGGTAAGCTGTAAAGCCTCCATAAGCTGGTTACGGACAACGTAAATATCCAAGGGAGAAATAAGCTGGTTATGCAAGGCATAATCCAAAAGTTTTTGGGCAGATTGATAAATCATAAAAACACCTCTTTTTCGAGAATACACCTATTTTAACACAATTTTCGCAGTTATCAACAATTTTTTATGATTTTTGTTTGTTGAAATGAAAAAATTTTTATGGTAGAATGAATCAAGTTGATTTTTAAAGGAATTTTTATATGAAAACTATTTGCGCCCTTTTGGGCTTTGTTTTGATTTTTTCGCTTTTGGCAGGATGTGTGCCAAAGGAAAGTCCGCTTTCACAGTCCTCCGAAACAGAAAGTAATTTATCGGCAGAGGAAAAAGTTGATTCTACTTCAATTGCGGAAAGCGAAGTTACCTCTGACACAGTTGAATCCTCGGAAGTTTCAGATATTACTCCCCCGCCCGAATCCTCGGAAATAATTGACGATACACCGAAAGAGGATTTACTTTCTTATATAAACAGCCACGGCAGGGACATTTATTTTTACGGTGATTTAGGGAAAGCCGAATATGACAGCGCTATTGCAGACCTTGAAAATGTTTTGGACGGATATGACAAAAACGTTTCTATGGTTGCATATTCCTTGGACGGAAAGAAGGCGTTATCCTATAACACCGAAGAAAGAATTTTCCCCGCAAGTATGATAAAGGTAGCTTATGCTTTTTATTGCTTTTTGGAAATGGAAAAGGGGGCGGCTACCCTTGCCACCGAAATGGTTTATGAGGAAAAGCATTACGAAATCGGCACGGGAGATATGCAATATTCCCCCATCGGCACAAGCTTTGATATGGCGACGATTATAAGCAAAACCCTTAGCATCAGCGACAACGTGGGTTATTTAATGATGGTTGACTATTTCGGCAGAGATGGATATAACAAATGGATTTCCGACCTTGGCGCGCCGTCATTACAGATAAAGCCCACGGTTTGGTGTCTTTCGGCAAGCGCAAAGGATTGGGCGGTTGTTTGGAGAGAGATTAATAATTATTTCGAGAAGGACGGACTTTACGCAGAATTCTTTTATAATTGCTGTACCGACACAGCGGGGAATTTCGCCACCGCTTGTATTGAAAACGCAAACTATTCCCACAAGCAAGGGCACCAAAGAAGCGGTGATTGGCATTCCTACAGCGACAGCGGTATTTTGTGGAAGAAGAATTCTTATATATACGTTATCCTTACCGATGCCCCAGGACCTTCTTCGTACGAAGAAAAGTTTTTTGCGGATGTTATGACCATTGTTGACAAGCAATTGTTTGAATGATTGGTTGCAAAAAGCGTTATTTAATGATATAATCCTTTGGAAAGTGAATTCACGAGGTAATTATGATACACATTGTTCTTTACGAACCCGAAATACCCCAAAACACGGGGAACATTTCCCGCACCTGCGCGGTTACGGGTTGTCATTTACATTTAATCGAGCCCTTGGGGTTCGAGCTTAGCGACCGCACCATTAAGCGGGCGGGGTTGGATTATTGGCAATATTTAACGGTGAATACATATAAAAGCTGGCAGGAATTTACCGAGAAAAACAGCGGTGAGTTTTATTATTGCACCACAAAGGCGCAAAAATGCCATTCCGAGGTGGAATATCCCGCGGATAAGGATTTGTATTTTATCTTCGGAAAGGAAAGTCAAGGACTTCCCGAACCCCTTTTGGAAAGCAATTACAACAGATGTATAAGAATCCCCATGAGAGGTTTTGTAAGGTCGCTTAACCTTTCAAACGCCGTGGCTGTGGTTTGCTACGAGGCGTTAAGGCAATTGGGATATCCCGATTTAACCGACCAAGGACATTTAACAGGCAGAGGTTATTAATGAGTTTCAGAAGAGCATTTAACAAAAAAGACGTTTCAGAGGTAGATTGGCTTATCGTTGGCTTGGGCAACCCCGGCGTAAGCTATGAAATAACAAGACACAACGCGGGTTTTATGTGTATCGACGCTCTTGCGGAAAAATACCGCGCAAGCGTTAGCCTTAAGAAGTTTAATGCCCTTTGCGGGGAATGTGAAATTAACGGCAAAAAGTGTCTTTTGGTAAAACCCCAAACATATATGAACAACAGCGGTGCTTCGGTTGCGGTATTCGCCAAGCATTACGGCATCGAACCGAAAAACGTTTTGGTTATATCCGATGACGTTTCCTTTGACGTGGGCAAAATAAGAGTTCGCCGAAACGGCAGCTCGGGCGGACAAAACGGGCTTAACAGCATTATCGCCAAGCTTCAAAGCAAGGAATTCCCCCGTATAAAGATCGGCGTGGGCAAAAAGCCCGAGGGTTGGGATATGGCAGATTGGGTTTTAAGCAACTTTAAGCTTGACGAATTGGACAACCTTAAGCCTGTTTTGGAAAAGGCTGTTGAGGCTGTTCCCTACGTTCTCGAGGATGATATCGACACTGCGATGCAAAAATTCAATTGAGGTATTTATGGATTTTATAACACTTGCCTCCGAAAGATATTCGGTTAGGAAATTCAAGGATAAAAGGTTAGAAAAAGAAGTTATCGAAAAGATACTTAAAGCAGGCCATATTGCCCCCACCGGTTGCAATTATCAACCCCAGCGGATTTTGGTTTTGGAAAGCGACGAGGCTTTGGAAAAGCTTAAAGTTTGCACCAAATGCCATTTCGATGCACCAAACGCTATGCTCGTTTGCTATAATCGGGATGAATGCTGGACGCGTAAATACGACGGCGCACAAAGCGGAAGTATTGATGCTTCAATTGTTGCAACCCATATGATGCTGGCGGCATTCGAGCTGGGTGTGGGAAGCTGTTGGGTTATGCATTTCGACCCTGCGGCTATGAAGCGCGAGTTTTCTATCCCCGATAATATCGAGCCCGTGGCTTTATTGGTAATGGGATATCCCGCCGATGATGCCAAGCCCTTGAATTTACATTCGCAATACAGAGATATCAACGAGGTTGTAAAATATAACCGTTTTTGAAGATTTACACCAAATATACAAAAAGGCTGTGGCAAAAGAACGGGTTTCCTAAGGACAGTTACCTTTAATAAAAACGGAATTTGGCACACAAATTCCCTGCTTGTAACAGTATAAGACAAAAAACTACCCGAAGAAAGAAAACAAAACTCTTTTTCGGGTAGTACTTTTTATATCGTGATATTCTGTGCTTTTCGCACAGAGTGATATTTCCCTTTCGGGAAGTGCTATTGAAATCTTACGATTTCAGTGATATTTTATTCGCCATAAACTGCCGAAGGCAATATCACTTGAACGAAGTTCAAATATCACTGCGTAGCAATAGAGCTCGCCGTAAGGCGAATAAAACTGCCCAAGTGTCCTTTGGAACACTTGGGCAATGCCACAGCCGATTTTATTTAGTTTTATTTCTATTTCTTTTTAGCGCCAATGCGATATAAGGTTAAACCGCCGATTATAAGAACTATGCCGATTATAATCCAAACCATACCGCCGTTACCGCCTTCGGTTTCGTCGGAGGAAGCGGAAGCTTTGGAGGATTCTTCGGAAACTTCTTCGGAGGATTCAACAGAAGATACGGAAGAAGATTCTGCTTCGGAAGATTCTGCTTCAGAGGATTCAACGGGTGCGCTTGATTCGGGCGCGGTGGTGGGTTCTTCATACTTTATGCTGTCCTTTTTAACAACAAGAAGCACGTCGCAAACCTGACGGGTGGAATTCATAACGAAATCCTCGCCATCAACGTACATACTGGTAGATCCGCCGCCGTCAAGACGGATAACGTTTTTACAACCCAATTTTACCATTTCGTCGGCAACGTCCTTAAGGGTAAGACCGTATTCCTCGCTTACCCAATAAACGTAAGAGCCGTCCTCTTTAACGCCAAAAGCTGTCCAAGCGCGTGCAAGGGATGTATCGTGGATAATGGTTGTGGAGGTATCGGTTAAATCAACGCCATCTTTAACAAGATAGTAAGCACTGCTTATTGCGGAAACTGCATTTTTCATAACCGATTCTGCCGCAGGGATGCTTTCTTTGGGGGTGATTTCGATTTTATCCCCCGCCTTCATAACAGAGGCGCGTTTGAAATATAAGCCATCGGTTTTAACGAAAAGAACAAACTGTGTTTCGTCGGTAACCTTGGTTGCGCCGTAGGTGGAATCGGTTTTGATTTCGGTTACGGTTGCTTTAAGAGTTTTGCCCACAGCCAACTGACCGCCGTCGGTGATTTCGCAAATAATTTCGATACCCGTAACGGAGGTGTCGGCAAGGTCGCCTGCATCTATATCGTAATATTGGAAATGGCCCGTGATATCTCTTTTAGACATACTTGTTGCGCCGAAAAGCTTATTTACCAAGCCGATGCCGCCATCGTAGGATTGACCGTTGAGGCTTAATCCCATAATGATTTTACTGGTAACAACGCTTAATTTACCGTCTTTATCGAAAGCGGCAATAGATTCGCCACGTTCGTTATGGGTGAAAACAAGCTTGCCGTCGGAAATAAGAGTTCCGCAGGGGGCGCCGGAAGACATATCGAAGAAAGAGCCGTTAATTGCGCCTACAACCTCATAGCCCTTGGCTTGGGCATCGGCAACGTGGTCCTTCGCAAGGCAAACCGAACCGCTGTTACCCGTGTATGCAAAGGGAATAAGACCGTCGGCAGGGTTAAATTCCAAAACGTTAACCTGTGCGTTAACCCCCGAAACAACGCCGTTGACCTTATAGTGGTCGCACTTCAAGCCGTTTTCCGCCACGTGAGGTTCTGCAGCAACGGTAAGACAAAGTGAACAAAGCAGGGCAAAAGCCAATGCTATTGCAAAAATGCGTTTCATAATTAAATCTCCTAAAAAACGAAATAGGGAGCAAACAATGCCCCAACATTTGCAGTATAACACAAATAAAGCCCGTTGTCAACATATAACGCCTGTAAAAAGTGCACCTTGCCCAAGTTTCTGCGTTTTTTACAATTTGGGTTTGTAAAGTTTGTATATATCGCATATTGCATTGGGGGTATATGTATGTTATTATATAGACACAGAAAGGGTAAGCGTGAAACCGATGAACAAGTAGAAAGCCCGTTGAGATTGGGTGGTTCGAACTTAAATAAAAGAAAGTTAAAGGTACAGACCGATGAAATAATTAATTTTATCTCACCTATTTAAAGAAAGTAAAGGTAAGGACCGATGAGATAACAAATTTTCTTCAACCCGAAGTTTTAGAAAGTTTAAGGTAAGGACCGATGAGATAATTAATTTAAAATAACGTTTTATAGTTTAAGAAAGAGAGGTAACCATAGATGTTGGAGCCTGCAAACAATTCAATAAAATAACCCTTGATTGGCGATAAAGAAATCAATCAAGGGTTATTTTTTGTTCAGACCTATATAAACGGATTATTTACGCCCTTGAAAGATATATAATATATAAGCCACGTTTTCCAAAAATGGGAAACGTAATATTTTTTTCATAAGGAATTTATTTTTATTGTATTTTCAAGGGCTTTGGCGAAAAGCTCGACTGTCGTACAATCGTACGCCGACGCTCGCTTTTCACCAAAACTAATCTCGTTTATCTTGGTCTGCCTCGCGCTAAACGGACTGACACCCCTATTTACGCCCTTGAAAGAATATAAAAAAGCGATTCCCAAAAGAATTGGGAACCGCATTTTTTATGAGATTATTTTTCCTTCTTCCAGACAATTGCCGTTCTGGAGGGGAGATAGCAGAAGAAGCCGATTCTTCCGTCGGGGATTGTTTGAGTTTGGTAAAGATATTCCTTATCTACCCTGCCGAAGCCGCCGAAGGCTTCATCGTCGGTGGTAAGGGTAACCTTATACACACCCTCCTCCTCAACGGGGAAGAAATAATTTTCGAAGGACTGTGTAGGATTGAAGTTAAAGGCAAAGGCGGTTTTACCGAAGGTATACATTATAACCTTGTCGCCGTTTTGAATCCATTGGCTTTTCGCCGTCTTTTGCATAATACGGTTGCTCTTTAAGGTCTTTAACATAGCCTTGTCAAATTCCTGCAAGCCGCCGTAGCGAAGGTCATTATTATCCGCCAAGCTCCACTGTCTTCGGCAATAATGATAACTCCAACCGTTGCCCTCGCGGGGGAAATCGATCCATTCGGGATGGCCGAACTCGTTGCCCATAAAGTTAAGATATCCCTCGCCCACCAAAGAGGCGGTAATAAGGCGAATCATTTTATGCAGGGCAACACCTCTGTCGATAACGGGGTTTTGGGAGGATTTGTTCATACTCCAATACATATCCGCATCGCAAAGGCGGAACATAATGGTTTTATCGCCCACCAAGGCTTGGTCGTGGGATTCGCAATAACCGATAGCCTTTTCGCCCTTACGGCGGTTTGTAAGCTCGTACCACAAATGGAACATATCCCAGCTGTCATCGGTCAGTTCTTTTATAATTTTAATCCACAAATCGGGGATACCCATAGAAAGGCGGTAATCAAAGCCTATGCCCCCCTCGGGAATAGGAACGCACATACCCGGCATACCCGACATATCCTCGGCAACAGTAATTGCCTTGGGGTTAACCGTATGTATAAGCTCGTTGGCTAACTGAAGATAGGTGATAGCCTCGGTATCGGTATTTTCGGAAAAATACATACCGTAGTTTGTAAAGGCACTGCCCAAGCCGTGGTCGTGATAAAGCATAGAGGTTACGCCGTCGAAACGGAAGCCGTCGAAGTGGTAAACCTCCATCCAATATTTAAGGTTGGAAAGAAGGAAATGCAAAACCTGATTTTTGCCGTAATTAAACAGCTTTGTATCCCAAGCCTTATGATAACCTCGCTCTCCCTGGTGGAAATATTGATATTCTGTGCCGTCGAAGTAATTAAGACCTTCGTTTGTGTTCTTCACCGCGTGGGAATGAACCACGTCCAAAAGCACGGTTATACCCTTTTTGTGGGCGGTGTTTATAAGCTCTTTTAAATCTTTCGGTGTGCCGTAGCGGGAGGAAACACCGAAAAAGTTTGACACCTGATAACCGAAGGAGCCGTAATAGGGGTGCTCCATAACCGCCATAATTTGAATGGTGTTATAACCCAATTCTTTAACGCGGGGCAGAATATTTTGGGTGAATTCCTTAAAAGTGCCAACCCTTCCCTCCTCCTGCGCCATACCAACGTGGCATTCGTATATAAAGGGGGTGGTTGCAGGCTTGAACTTTTCGTCGGTCCACTTAAAATTATCCCACAACGCATCGTTAACCTCGGCGCACCAAGCATAGGTTTGGTTGTCTTGATGTACGCGGGTGGCATAGCTGGGAACACGGCGCAAAACTTCGCCGTTATGGATAACTATCGCTTGAACCTTATCGCCGATTTTAAGGGTATCTTTGCCCTTTAGATGTATTTCGAACACACCGTTTTCAAGCTTTGTCATAGGGTAGGCATAGATATCCCAATTTGCAAAATCGCCTGTGAAATACATTGCGTCCGCACCGGGCGCCCATTCGCGGTAAACCCAGCCGTTTTTGGTGGGACGTATGCCGTAATAATTATGGCCGTTGGCAAAATCGGTTAAGCTACCCTCTCCCACAAGCTCATAACGCTTGGAAATATAAGAATCCAAACGGTAATCAAAGGCTTTTTTATAGGGTTTAAGATAAGGGTCGGTTTTCAGAATTTTATAATCCATAGAGACACCTCGTTTTTAAAAATCCGGAAAGCTCTTTTAATTATTATAAACCTATTTTTTTCAATCGTCAACAGATTTTTGTCGAGATAGTTTGCACATTGCACGGAGATTGAAAAAGAGGCGTTTTGAAAACACCTCTTTTGGTTATAAAATTATTTAATCTGATAAATACCGAAGTAGGCGCGCTTGAGCATTGCATAGTCGATAGAATCGATTTCTTCGTTGCCGTTTATGTCGCCCACGTTCATTTCCGCACTGTAAATACCGAAGTAGGCGCGCTTAAGCATCGTATAGTCAACCGAATCGATTTCTTCGTTACCGTTAAGGTCGCCCTTCATAACCTCGGGCTCGACAGTTCCAACGTGCTCTTTGCCGTAAACCTTAATTTCATCGATAAAGGTGAATACACCTGCCATGCCGTATTCCACCTTGACGTATCTGCCCGTAAGGGTAAGGTCTTGGCTTGCCCAGGCGATATTATTCACACCGTAAGAGGGAACGGTAATATCCACCGAACTAGAATAGCTTATGCCATCCGAAGAAGCGGAAACGCGTATAAACGAAGGCGCGGTTATACCGCTTTCCGAGCCGACGAAAAGGTGGGTTTTTACAGAATCGATATCATATAAACCTTGAAGGTCAATAACAACCGTACCCACGCCGTCCTTTACGTTGGAAACGCCGTTGTCGCTGGGGTTGGCATTGAAACCATACCAAGAATCGTCATATTTAAGCGTATCGGCAACAACACCGTCGGTAAGATTCGCGCGGTAGCTTGCGGGCCAATCGCCGCTTTGGGTATAGAATCCGTTGGGCGAGAATGGCTTACCATAAGCGATATTAACCTTGCTTTGGGAATCGCCCTCGCGGGAAAACTTAAGAATAGTTTCGTCTACAACCGCGTCGCAAAATTCGGTTGCGCCGATTTTAGCCTTTGCGGCGGCATAATTTGCCGAGCTGCGGTTGTTAAAGGCAGTTGCGATCGCAGAAGCATCTGCGGTTCTTGTACCAACAGCGCCCGTAATTGCGTTACCGTTTGCATCGATAAAGTGGTGGTAAACGTTTTGAGAAACAGAGCCGTCAACAGTACCGTTGGAAACGGGATTTTTGTTGGTGCTGTTCATCATACCCGAGGCGTAAACGTTATAAAGATAGGTATAGTTGGAATAAGCAATACCGTTGGCAATATGCGCGCTGAGATAGCAATCGAAAATACTGTTAATGATATTACCGCGGTTGGTTCTTATGGGTTGCGCGGTGTAATCCGCAACAATATCACCGCGAATTACAAGGTTGGTCAAATTACCGTAAACGTAAGGGAACACCGATCTTTGATCGGGAGCATGAATTGTAACCTTTATTTCATAGCCGTTACCGTTATAGTTACCGCCGAAATAGCATCTTGCATCGCCCGTACCGTAAACACCGCCGTTGGCGTGAGTGCCGATATAGGATTCGATGCCTATCATATTAATATCTGCTGTTTGTTTAAAATATTTGCCGTCGCCGTATTTATTACTTTCGGAGGTTGCGGCGTTCATTCCGTTGGTTAAAGCGAGGAAATCGCCCTCGTTCTGAATAAGATATGGGTCGGTTTCGGTACCCGAGCCCTCAAAAACATCGTCGGGCGAAGGGGTTGCGGAACGCTTTGTGGGAACAATCAAGCATCCCTCGGGGATATATTTGCCCGTAGAAACGTTGTAGCCCATATAAACCACATAATCGGAATAAACCTTTACGATATAAGCCTCGGAACCGTAGGTTTTGTCAGTTCCCTTTCTTGTATCGTACCACGCGGTATTGGTGCCGTTTTTATAAGCACGGGGCGCAGTGGTGGAGGGAGCGTGAACGGTATGTGCAAAGGTATTGCCCATATCAGAATAGTTAAGAGCATCATACAGACTTTGGTGGGTATGTCCCGAAAAAACGGTTACGTCCTTATAGGTTTCCAAAAGATGCTTAAAGCGCATATTCTGAGGATATTCGTCTTTAAAAGTAAGAAGAGCCGAATAGGTACCGTTGTATTTTTCGCCTGCGCCGTAGTTTCTGAAGGGAGAATGGCAAAGAACAAAAACGTTGGTGTTTTCATCGTTGCCGTAGGTGGTAAGAAGGTTTTCGAACCAATCCATTTGTTCCTTGGAGAAGTTATCTACGTTTGCCGATTGGCTTGCCTTATAGCCGCCCGATGCTGCATCAAGCTCTTGCTGTAAAGCGATAAAAAGGTTATCCTTTGCGCCGTTTTTGCCCTTTAGCAATATATAGTAATATGCCGAGCCCTCGTAAGGGTGAACCTCGTTTGCACCCGAAGTGTAGGTGGTAAACAAGCCTCTGTCGGCGGTGGTATTACCGTGGTTACCGATGCATTCTATCGCTGTTTCCTTGGTATAGCCCGCGGCTGTAACCAAGGACATATATTTTTTATATTGGTTTTCAAGGGTGAACTCTTCACCCATAGAATCGCCGTCGCTGGCATCACCCGTCATATCGCCTGTAATCACGATATGAGTTGCGCCGTTGTTTTTAAAGAAGCTAAGAGCGTTTGCCCATTTTTGGTGTGCGCCCGCGCCTGTACCCTCATAGTTCATATGAACGTCGGAGGCAAGACCGAACACAAGCTCTGCCCCCGAAAGGGTTATCTGTTTTGATGCAGGAATATCACATTTTGCCTTAGCGGTGGAAATTGCGGGAGGGTTGTCTAAATAACTTGTATTGCTTTCGAAAACCGCAATACCCGTTGCGCCCTGAGGAATCATTGTGCCGTCTTTAACTTCTATGCGTACGGCACCGCCGGTGATAGGTGCGGACGCAAGTTCGTCATAGCCTGCAAGAAGGCTTGAACCGTTGGTGTAATAAACGAGATAATAACCGCTTTTTGCCGAGGAATCGGCAGGAGTTATTGTTATAAGACCTTGCGCGAAGCCTGCCAGCTTTGCTTCATCGCCGATGAATTGATATTCAAGGGTAAAATCTTCTGCGGAAGAAGCAAGCAGAGGTATCGCCGTGAAAATGATAACAAACGCAAGTAAAAATGCATTTGCTTTTAAAATTATTTTTTTCATAATTATCTCCTCCTGTTAATTTCATTTTATCAAATTAACACCGAAAAAGCAAGAGCACATACAAAAAGATATGCTTTGCCGTGGCGCAAAGCATATCTTTTTTAAAAAATCGGTATTTCTAAATTGTTTTCACCCTTTGGAATTTCCAATGGGAAGGTTACGGCGTTGCCGTTGAATTTCGGAACAGTTACATCCTTTGATGCGGTAATTTTAACCGTTCCCCGGCCTATTTTCAGTTGGGCATTATAAGGAACAATCGGGTTTACGGAAAGAATTTGGTTATTTCCAATCCTTATGCCGAAAACGTATTCCAACATAATTTTGTAAAACCAAGATGAAGCCCCCGTATACCAGCTCCAACCACCCCTGCCCCCAAATTCGCCGTTGTAAATATCCGCCGAAATAACGTAGGGCTCGACCTTGTATTTTTTGGCAAGAGCTTTGTCGTTCATCCGTGAGGTTGGGTTAATGCAATCTAAAATTGCCAAGGCTTCGTTATACATCCCTGCCTTTATACATCCCAACGCACCCCAAAGTGCGCCGTGGGAATATTGACCGCCGTTTTCTCTTATACCCGCAACGTAGCCGCGGATATAGCCAACCCTTGCTTTTCCGTTGGCAAAGGGCGGTGAAAAAAGCTTGAATATGCGGTATTTTTCGTCATAAAGCTTTGAAAATGCGGTGGTTAACCCTGTTTTTACCCTTTCCTCATCCAACCCCGCTATTGCGCCAAGGGCTTGGGAAAGGATATCGATTTTACATTCCTCGCTATCCTCAACACCCAGAATGGTTCCGTCATCACAAAAGGCACGGGCGTATCTATCCCCGTAAAAAGCGTGAGCCTCCAAGGCGTTCTTTAATTTTTTGCAGGTATCCTTAAGAAATTCTGCGGTTTCGGTATCGCCCATTCTTTCACAAATGGGAACAAAGCGGTTTGCGGAAAGGATATAAAGCATACTGCTGAAAACGCTTTCGCCCTCTCCCTTTTCGCCAACCAAGGAAAATGCATCGTTCCAATCACAGCTGCCCATAAGGATTAAGCCGTGTTTACCAAGCCTTAATCCACCGCGGAAAACCCTTTTACAGTGTTGGTAGACCGTTTCTTTAATTTCGCTTCTTTGGGGTTGCTCGTATCTTTCGTTTTGGTTCCCCAACGGGGGCGAGGACAAATAGAAAACAGGAATTTCCAACAAGGAAAAATCACTGGTTTTTTCTAAATAATCGGAAACAACCAAGGGGAGATAAAGCAAATCGTCGGAGCATTTACTTTTTATACCTCGGTTAACCTTATTAAAGTTTCGGGTGTGCCACCAGTGCATCACCGTTCCGTCCTCGTATTGGTGGGCGCAGCATCTTATTAGATGGGTACGCACCGCCAAGGGGTTTGAAAACACAAGGGCAAGGCAATCCTGCAATTGGTCGCGAAAGCCGTATGCCCCGCCGCTTTGATAAAAAGAGCCGCGGGCATAAAAACGGCAAGCCGAAACCTGATAGGGCAGGAAAAAGTTAAACATTCTGTCGGAAAGTTGGTTTTCGGTTTCCACCTTAATGGGGGGCAGGAATGAATTTGCAAAATCCACAGCCTTTGTGAATTCGTTTTGGAAGAAACCAAAATTCACACAAGCCGCAACGTTTTTCGCCCCCGCTTGGGTTTGACAAGCACCCAGAAAAAAGAGAATTTCGTTGCCCTCTCCGTGAAAAGAGCAATTTTTCGGGTTCGCTTTACCTCCGCAGACCCCTGCAAAGCCAATACCCTCGGGAAAGGTCATACCAAAGGGATTTTTAAAAAGAAGACATTGGTTGTTTCCCTTTTCGTAATTTAAAACCTCAATTCCGTTAATAGGCGAAACGCTGTCTCCCATAACCGGCTTTAACAAAAAATCCACCGATATGGGAAAATCGCTTTTTATTTTAATAAGCTTTACGGGGTATTTAGGCGGTATTACAACCGTTACCGAAAAGGCGTTGCCCTTTATTTCCCCCTCGTAAACCACAAAACCCTTTTCGTACCTTACCTTTTTGGAAACAGCGCAAAGGTCATAGAATTTGTTTTCAAGGGAGAGCAGGAGCCTTTCGCCGTTATCCGAAAAATAGTTATCGCCGTAGAACGAGCAAATGCGTCTTTCGCGGGCGTTATCGAAAAAGGTATAGCCAAGGCTGTTTTGAGTTACCACCGTAGAAAATCTGTAACCTGTTAGGATAAAGGAATAGGGCGAATCGAAGATATTGCTTTTATCCACAACGAAGCCCTCGGGGAGGAAATATCCCTTTGGGGCGGAAATACCTTTTTCGGGGACCGCGAGAGGTGTTTTATCCCCTAAATCGGTGATTATATTGCCCTTTAACTCACCGTCTCCCTCTTCATCGCTATATTTAAAATCGGTTTCAAAATCCAAATAAAAATGGGATGAATCCTTTAAGGCAGAATACAAATCGCCGTCGATTTCGCTTTTGGAAAGGAAGAATATCCCCTGCCGTTTGCCGATATAACGTGAAGCGCCCACACGGGCACAGCAATCTCTTAGAGCCTTCTCCACAGGACGGTTATATTTATCGTTATCGTTGACGATAAACACTAATTCCATCCGAATGCAGGCGTTTGAAAGGGTTAAAAACGCCTTTAACAATTCCTCGGTGCGGGTTAGGGCGGGCTTTGAAAGCTCGATAACCGCCAAGGGGTAATCCCCCGAAATGGATTTCGCCCACAGCTTGTTTATATCGCAAACAGAAAAGGCTTCTTTTGGGCTTACCCCCCTGCCGAATAACAAAGATGGCAATAAGCTTTCAATTGTTTCGTTATAATCGGGCAATTGGGTTTCGCCCTTATCGTTACGGGCAAGCCGTATATTTCTTTCACATTCACCTTTTGTTTCACCGCAGGTTATTAAAAACGCGCTTTTACCCCCCTCGGCATTTTCGCACCTTGCAAGGCAAAGGGGTGTTATACACGCCCCCGTTTTGTTGTCGGTTTCGCAAAAGCCGTAATCCAAGGGAGAATCCGCCTTGGGAATTACTGAATTTTCCTTTGTGGTTAAAAAGGAAAAGGACATATCCTTATATTTCGGCGCGATTGCAAGGGTGAAAATATGGCTTCCGTCATTTCGGCTTCGGCGGTGGAAATAAAGAATTCTTTTGTTTTTATCATATTCACTTTCGATAAAAAGGCGGGAAAAGGAAATATGAGAAAGAAAATTCTTTGGAGAATCCAAAACGGGCTCGAAAACAATTGAGATATCATATTTTTTCAAAGCCTCTGCCCTTGTGCTTATAATAAAGCAGTTACAGTTTTTTGCCATACTGTATCTAACTCGGGCGGAAAAATCACGGCTTGACGCGATATGGGAAACAAAGCTGTTTCCCCTCTCGAAGGTGTAATTTATATCTCCGTCGCAAAGGGGTGTACAGCCGTAAACCGAATTTCCCTTTTTGAACACTACCCCAAGGCTGAAGCCCAAGGAATATTTATCGAAAACAGTGTTACAAAGGGCACGCTCACCGCAATTTAACCCCACGTGGCCGTTGCCCGATATAACCGCTGTCATATCCCCCCTGGTTATCAATGCCGCCGATGGGTTGGATAGATTTGTCTTCTCTGTACGCTGGGCAAACCGCTGTATAGCTTTATATTTACGGGGGCGGGTGTATTCATCCTCGAAAATATGGGCATCCACAGGAATTTTTTCCTGCAACAGCTCGCAGGCGGAGGACAGACGTATATCCGAAAGGAAGCGTTTAACGAAAATATTATCCTTAACCGCATTTAACACGGCGATAATGCTCATACCCACGTGATGCGCCATATAGCTTTTAACGCATACCCCGCCCGATTGGTTGTTAAAGTCCAATGCTTCATATAAACCGTATTTACCGTACATCCCGCGGGATTCCAACGTGTTAAGGTTTTTAACGGCGGCGTTACCCAAAAGGCAAAGGGACAAATAAGTTGAATAGGGCGAGCATATATTTTCGTCATTGGAAATGCGCCTTAACGCCAATGCTTGTATACCGTTTGCCTTATACTGATAATTCATTTCGCTGTCGAAGGAATAAAAACCGCTTTCGCTTATGCCCCAAGGGTCGGATTCTGCCCTTTGTATCATCAAAGCAAAGGCTATGCTTTCGAACATAAAGGAATCGCGGTATAAGGGCAAAAACAGCTGGGGCATTAAATATTCAAAGGCTGTGCCCGACCAGCTTAGCATACCCATATATCCCGATTTGTGTGTTAACGTTCTGCCAAGCTTTTCCCAATGCTTTTTGCTTACCGCAGAGGTGGCAACGGCATAATAACCCGTCATACGGGCTTCGCTCATAAGCAGGTCATAACAACCGGTTTCGTTGGTTTCGTCGTTAGCGTTTACACCGATTTTAAACAGATTGCGTTTTTTATCATACAAGGGCAAAAGGTCGGTGTCGGTTATAAGCTTTTTTATACGGCTTACGATTTCGTGCAAACGCGGTTCTTGGTGGGAATAGTCGTTAAGCCCTTCCTTTAAAGCGGAAAGCATAACGATAAAGTTACCGCTGTCCACCGTAGAAACAAATCTGTCCCCGATAACCGAAAGGTTAGATATATCATACCAATTGTAAAGATTGCCGTGATATTTTTCTAACTTTTCGATAACCGTCAAGGAAGAATCCAACCGCGAAAATAACACCGCAGAATCGATTAATTCAAGGTCGCGGGCGGCAAGAAGTGAAACCAGATAAAAGCCGATATTCGTGGGCGAGGTTCGCATTGCCACACTGTAAACGGGTGAAAACTGAATATTATCGGGGGGCAGATGGTTGGTTTTTTCCCCCACGTTGTCATAATAAAAGGCAAACATATCCTTTGCGTGGGCGGTAAGAGTTTTTTTCTGTTCCTCGGTTAGGTGAGTTTTTGCCAATTCGCCCCCGTCCAACCGTTTAGAAAGCACTGCCGAAACAAGAGGATAAACAAAATACATCACCCCGCAAAATCTGACAAAGGGCGGGTTTGCGAAAATCAAAATTATAAGTCCCAAAGCCACCGAGGAAAGGCTGTCCATAACGTATTTACCCAGCCCCGAGGAAAGTTTTTCGGCTTGGGCGGCGGTGGTCCATTCCAAGGTTTTCTGCCGTGTGAACAGTCTTACAAGTGCAAGGAAATAGGCGTGAAGAGTTAACACCGCCTTGCGGGCAGAGGCAGAAAGCTCGAAAATCAACCTTATTGCGGTTTGTGTGAGAATTGAATATGCCTTGGAGAAAAAACGAACAGCGCCGAAACGCGCCCCCGAGAAAATCCAAATTACAAAGGAAATCACACAAGGGAAAAACAAATAGGAATATGCCAACAAAAACAGAACTAACCCGCTTGTGTTTTCAAGAAATCCGCCAAGCAAAATCGCAACAACCGAAAAAACGGGCAAAGTGTGTTTTAAGCAGGTTAAAAGCAACCGCCATTTAGAAAGCGTCGACAAGGCTTTCCCCTTTAAAAAATAAAGGTTTTGGAAATCGCCCCGCATCCAACGGTGCTGTCGCCTGAAAAAGGAAACCGTGTTGCCGGGGGTAGAATCGGTTAGGGTTATATCCGAGGCGCAAAGGGTTCGAAGTATGCTTCCCTCCACCGCATCGTGGCTTAAAACCAACCCCGTGGGGATTTTATCCGAAACAAGGCTTTGGAAAGCCGAAACGTCTATAAGACCCTTTCCGCAAAAGTTACCCGAGCCGAAAAGGGTTTGAGAACGGTGAAAGGTTGCAGTTGAATAAACGTCCGCGCCCCCTGCCCCCGAGGTCAGGCGGGAAAACCCCGTTTTGTATGCCCCCGAAAGCTCGGTTCGCACCGCGGGTTGAATTATACCGTACCCCGAAACTGCTTTTCCGTTTTTAATCACAAGTCGGTTCACAGGGTGCAAAGCCACCGAAAGAAGCTCGCGCACGCTTTCCACAGAAAGGTTGGTATCCGAATCCAGCATAAGCAGATATTTAATATCTCTTATAAAATCTCCGCCGTAAAATTCGGTTTTATCTCCGTTTACTATATATTTAGATATGAAGGCGCGGTAGAGAGATTTTGTTTCGCTGTCAAAATTATCGTAATTTTCTTCGTACTTTGCGATAGTCCTTTCGGGCGCCCAAACAGATTTTATAATATCGTCATATAAAGGGTCGGAAAGAGATATAAGAAGCTTTATGGAGTTTGCCAGCAAAAATCCCTCTTTTTGCGAAGAAATAATTTCCGCCACCTTATTTATGGCGCAAACCGCCAACAAGGTCTTTAATGAGGACAGCTCGGTATATCCGAAATGCTTATTTCGGCTTAACAGATAAGCGGTTAAGCCCTTTGGGTCGGAAATATAATCGTTTCGTTGGCAATATGCCTTTAAAATTTTGTAAAACTCACCGCATTTAAGCGCCTTTTTATTTTTCAGGCAGGCGCGGTAATGCTTATCTATAACGTAGAAATTATCCACCAGCCATGCGCTTGTTTGCGCCTTGGAAAGGTTTTTGGATATAACCGTATAGGATTTTTTCAAATTTCTTCCTAATGACAATGCCATAATAACCCCTGAAATTTCATATTTTCCTTTATTATCGGCATTTGGAAGTTTTTTATTCGAATAAAAAAACGAAGCTTTGTAATAATAACAAAAAAACAAGAGGATAAATTATGGATTACACCAACGAATTTGAAAACGAAGAACAACCCTGCGAGCCTCAGCCCGAAACCCTTTTTCCCAACGGAAGCATTACAACCGTCGGCAACGGGATTTGCATACATTCTATGGTTATCGGCGGACAAATAGAGGGGCATTTTTCGGCATCGCCACAATGTAAATCCACAAAATACGAGCAATGTATTCCCTCTATCGTTGCCGTTGAAGAAAATGACGATATCCACGGACTTTTGTTGCTTATCAACACAATCGGGGGAGATATCGAAGCAGGTCTTGCTATCGCAGAGCTTATTGCGGGGATGAAAAAGCCCACCGTTTCTTTGGTTTTGGGCGGAGGGCATTCAATCGGCGTGCCTCTTGCCGTTTCGGCGAAAAAATCCTTTATCGTACCCAGCGCAACAATGACCTTGCACCCCGTAAGGCTTAACGGTCTTGTTATCGGAGTTCCCCAAACCTTTGTTAGCCTTGCAAAGATGCAGGAAAGGATTATTAATTTTATCGTCAGAAATTCAAAAGCCGACGGCGAAACGGTTAGACAGCTTATGACGGCAACGGCGGATATGACCACCGATATCGGTACGGTTATCGACGGTGAAGAAGCGGTTAAATACGGTATTATCGACAGCGTTGGCGGATTGGGCGATGCGGTTTCGGAACTTAAAGGTATGATAAAAAAAGGATAGAATCGCAACGATTCTATCCTTTTGAATTTTAATTAAACTTCGGTTCTCTTAATTTCGTATTTATCGCCCACAAGACCTTTAAGAAGATTGCGGATTTCATCTTCATCGTAAAACTTGGCACGTACAACAACGGTGTCCTCGGAATAAAGCTTTTTCTCGCCGTCATTATCCATATCTTGGTTGGATTCGTCGGCGCGTTTCACGCTGATAACCACCGAAGAATGGGGCCACATTATATCTCTAACGGTTTTGCCCACAACGAAAGCATCGGGGGCAACCCGCATTTCAAAGCAGGCGATAACAGGCTGTTTGCCGTGGTTTTGCTTATGCTCCATATTTTCAAGAGCAATATCATAAAAGGGAGTTAGGTTGAATATTTCGGTTATAAAGGAAACCGTAAAAATTACCAACGCCACGAAAAGCAGGTTTGTAAATTCGCCCGTAAGTTCTAAAAACAAAACCGATGCGGTTAAAGGCGCACGTAAAGTACCGCCGATGAAAGCGCACATACCCAAAATTACAGTAACGGTAAAAAGCTCGCGGGGCATACCCATGTTGCAAAGCAGCTTTGCCGCCAAAGCAGCACCCGCACAGCCTATGGCAAGGGTGGGAATAAATATACCGCCGGTTGCGCCGCTGTCGGTTATGAAAAGCATCATAAGAAGCCTTACCACAAAAATCGCCGCAAGGAACAGCCATGGTTTATATTCGGAAGCGATTTCAATTATTGTGTGGTGTCCGCTATATACAGATTCTGAAAAAGTGAACACAAGAACACCCGTAAGAACAAACAAAGCCACCAGCTTTACCGCAGGGGTTAAAAAACGCTTGAATTTGGAGGTTATATTGCGGAAAATCGAAATAGATGCATCGAATATACCCACCGCAAGGGCGATTATAACACCCAACAGCAACAGATAACCGCCGTGTTCAAGGCTATATTCTCCGATATTTTCTATATGCAACAGGTTTGCATCCATAGAAAACATTTGGCAAAGACCGCGGTTTGTATAGGTTGCGGTTATTACCGAAGCCGAAACGCTTAAAACCAACATAGGTGTAAAGCGTTTATGAATTTCCTCAAGGGCAAACAAAATACCCGAAAGAGGCGCGCCCGTAGCAACGGCAAAGCCCGCCCCTGCGCCGCCTGTCATAACGTATCTGCTCCAGGTGGACTGTTTGTTGGAAACACAAAGCTTACCCACGCAAGTGCCCATTAACACAGCGGGGCCCTCGCTACCCAAGGGCAGACCGCAAAGAAAGCTTAAAACACTGCCGAAAAATGTGGCAAAAAGGGTTGGGATATGTCTGAAATACAACACACCGCGAAGCACCCCTTCGCTTCGGGGGATGCCGCCGCCCATACATTCGGGCACTTTTTTATGCAAAGCATACATTAAAAGACCGCAAAGTATAAGCACAACAAACGTCAAAGCCACTGTCAAGGGCGAATTTGACGCAAGGTTATAGAGATAATGGGAAATTTCCTCTGCCTTTTTGGCGCAAAGCTTAAACAAAAATATCAATGCGCCCGTAATTGCACCGCAAATAATGCCGTAATATATACAGGGGAAAATATGGGCGATATATTCTTTATAATTATACCGTTTCAAAACAAAAACCTCGGTTTAAAAAAATTCTTGGTGTATTATATACCTTTTGTTTTAATTTGTCGAGAGGTTTTGCGATTTTTTATTGAATAAGGGAAATCCACACGGGAATGGTTAAAACCGAGAACAAATGGGAAAGCGTTGCCAGCTTTGCACCCGACGAGCAATCCTCGCCGATAAGCTTGGGAAACACTATGGAATTAAGTCCGCAGGGCATACAAGCCATAAGGGTTGCAGGCATTATTATAGAATCTAAGGAAAGCAATTTGCAAGCCGAAAATACCGCCAAGGGCAAGCACACCAGCCTTATTGCCACAAGTATATAGGCTTTTATATCGGTAACAAGAGATTTTATAGGGAAGGTGGAAAGTGTCATGCCCGTTAAAAGCATACTTACAGGGGCAACACACGCCGAGGAGGAGGACAGCACCGAACCAAAAATATCGGGCAGACTAAAGGGTGAAAGCCCAACAATCATACCCAAGGGTATGGACAGCGTAAGAGGGTTTAAAAGTTTTTTTGCTACGTTTCCCTTACCGGTAAGCATTGCATAGCCGAAGGTGTAGGTGTAAATGGCAAAGGGGATACAGAAAAGAATCAAATCCGTAAGACCGCTTTCGCCGAAAATCCATTCGCAAAGGGCATAACCCATATAGGCATAATTGGATAAGGTTAAGGAATAGCGGTAAACCTTGCGCTCATATTCATTTTTGGTTATTGCGTGAGCGCAAAGCTTTGAAATTATAACGATTATAAGCAAAAGCGACGTAGAAAGAAAAATGGTTTGGTAATTCTCGGTTATATAGGAAACCGTGAAGTTTTTGGAAAAGGTTGTAAAAACCTTGCAGGGCAAAAACAAATTCACCAATAAAAAGGACAAAATTCCCGTGTGGTCGGTCTGTTTTGGGTTGATTTTCCCAAACAGCCACCCGAGGAATATAAATATGTAGAGAATAAAAAGCTGTTTTAAAATTATAAGCATAATCCACCGCTGTTTTAATATTTCGACTCATTGTAACACACATTTTAAATTATTTCAAGAAAATATAATTGGTTTGCTAAGCTTAACTAAAGCAAAACAAAAAAGACGGAAAACCGTCTTTTTGTTTTGGTCGGAGTGAAAGGATTCGAACCTTCGGCCTCGTCGTCCCGAACGACGCGCTCTACCAAACTGAGCCACACCCCGTTATTGAATTTGCAATGCCTATTCAAGCACCCGTGTATTATACACTAAAAAACACACAATGTCAACTTGAAAAATTATAAAAAATATGTTATGATTTAATCAATCAAAAACACAACGAGGTTTAATATGAAAATAATCAAATCTGTACCATACGAAAACCTATATTTCCAAGAAAGTATTATCGAAGACGGCAACGTAAACAACGTTACCGAGGTTGGCATTGTTAACGTTTATGACGAAATCGAATACCAGACGGTTTTGGGATTTGGCGGTGCTTTTACCGAATCGGCGGCATATAACTATGCCCAGCTTACCGATGAGCAAAAGCAGGACTTTTTGAAAAAGACCTTCTCCCGCCAGGACGGTATTGGATATAACTTTGGCAGAACACATATAAATTCCTGCGACTTCTCCCTTGACATTTACACCTACGTTGAAAACGGCGACACCGATTTATCCACCTTTAACATAGACCGCGACCGTAAATATATTATCCCTTTTATTAAGGATGCTTTGCAATATTGCACCGACGAGCTTATGCTTTTTGCCTCCCCTTGGAGTCCGCCCGCATATATGAAGGAAAACGAAAGTCCTATACGCGGTGGCAAATTGAAGGAGGAATATAAGAAGGTTTGGGCGAGATACTATGCCAAATATATAAAGGCTATGGCGGAGGAAGGCATTAAGATTTCTGCCATCACCGTTCAGAACGAGCCCAACGCAAAGCAATCCTGGGAAAGCTGCAGTTATTCTCCCGAGGACGAAAGAGATTTTATTGAGCTTTATTTAGACCCTGTTCTTGAAGAAGAAGGTTTAGGCGACATTAAAATAATTGTTTGGGACCACAACAAAGAGCGTGTTTACGACAGAAGCAAACGTATCTTCACCTCGGAAAAGGTGAAAAACCGCGTTTGGGGTGTTGGACACCATTGGTATTCGGGCGACCATTTCGAGGGATTGCGCCTTGTTCACGAGCAATTTGGCAAGGAACTTATCAGCTCGGAAATTTGCGGTACTATCCATGACGACCCCGTTTATCTTGCAGAGCGTTACGGCGAAGAAATTTTCGGTGATTTTTCAAACTTCACCTCGGCTTTCTGCGATTGGAACTTGATGTTAAGCGACAAGGGCGGTCCTTTCCACAACCGAAGCGAAAAATCCACCGCTTGCGCGGGGGTTGTTTTAGAGGATAAGTCTTGCGGATGCCATGCACCCGTTATTTATGATACCGAAAGCAAAAAGCTTGTTTATACCCCGATTTTCTATTACATCGGGCATTTTTCCAAATATATATGCCGTGGGGCAAAGCGTGTTGCCACCACCCAATATAACAAAAACATTCGCACTATCGCATTTAAAAACCCCGACGGAAAGTTGGTTGTGGTTATTATGAACCTTGCCGACAGACAACTTCCCGCCACCGTAAGACATAACGAGGTTTGCACAAAGATTATGATGGATGCTCATTCTATCGTAACGGTTTTGATTTAATTGCATTTTAAAAAGACGGCTCACGCCGTCTTTTTTTGTTGTTCAATGTTTTTTCTAAATTACGGACACGCCGTTTTCTTTTAATACAGACTTTGCATAAGCTATTGTATCGGTTGAAGGAACCCAATCCTTTTTACCGTTATCCTCATATCCCAGAGAAACCATCTTGCTTCCGCCGTAGGCATGGTAAGGCAACAGTTCTACACCGTCAAGCCTATTTATTTTCGATGCAATTTCTGCAATATTTTTATAATGGGCCTCAATGGTATTCACTCCATTTACGAGAATACAGCGCAAACGGATTCGCCCGTTCATCTTATTAACCTCATCCAAGGCGGAAAGTATTGGCTTGTCGGAAACCCCGATATATTCCATATGCCGTTTTTCGTCGGTATCCTTTAAATCCCACAAAAACAAATCAACGTAGGGCGCCGCAGAACGCAAAATATCCATATCGGCATAACCGCAGGTTTCAACCACCGTTGTTAAATTACGTTCCTTGGAAGCCTTTAAAAGCGAAATTGTTTCTTTTTGGAAAAACGGTTCGCCGCCCGAAAGAGTTATACCGCCGTTGTCGCCGTAAAAGGGGCGGTCTTTTTCGACAATTTCAAGTATCTCATCCACCGTCATTTCTTTTCCGCATATCTCCAGCGCGCAGGTTGGGCATATTTCCACACAATCGGTGCAGGAGGTACACATATTTCGGGAAAGTGTATGACCGTTTTTAATTATATGAACGCCGTTTTTACAAACGTCGGCACAGCCGCCGCAATAAATACATTTCGATTCGTAAAAAAGCAATTCGGGGGAAGATTTTCGACCTTCGGGATTATGGCACCATTGACAATTAAGGGGACAACCCTTTAAAAACACCGTGGTGCGAATGCCCGGTCCGTCGTGCATACAAAAGCGTTGTATTTCGGTTACCCTCAGTTTCGTTTCAATGCTCATTCTGCTCTATCACCATATCCTGCCATTCTTTATTAAGGGTTATGAATCTGGCGTTCCAGCCCGAAACACGAACCGAAAGGGTTTTATATTCGTTGGGATGCTTCTGCGCTTCTCGCAATAACGATGCATCCGCAACGTCAAGCTGCATAAAGAAGCCACCCAAGAGGCAAAAGCCTCGCAACAACCCTGCCAGCGCATCTATTCCATCCTCGCCCGAAACCACCGACGGCAAAAGTCGAATATCCAAAGCAGAGCCCGAGGCGAGCTTGACGTGGGGCGCTTTACAATAGGATTTGATAATAGCGGTTGCACCCGCCTTGTCTGTGTTGGGCGATGGCGAGCAGTTTGCCGCCAGCACTTCCCCTTCCTTACGCCCGTAAGGGGATGCGAGGCGCGACGACGCCCACTCTAATTGACGTCCGAACGTGCTTATTCCCGCAGGGAAGTTATATCGGCATTTTCCGTTGAAGGAAACGCAAATATCGGCAAAATCCGAAATCAAACGGACGTACAAATCGTCAACCTCGTCATTATCGTTACCATAATAGGTATATTTGTTTAAAACATATTGTCTTAACGGCTCGAAGCCCTGCCAATTGTTTTTGAGAATTTCCATAAATTCGGAAAATTCAACCTTTTCTTCTTGGAACACAAGCTTTTTTATGGCATAAAGGGAATTTACCGTATCGGCAACACCGCCAATATGAGGAGATATGGTGTTATATACCGGGCCTCCGTCCATATAGGATTGCCCTTTTTCGATACAACCCTCCTCGAAAAGCGAAATAACCGTGCAGGGTTCTTCAGATTTCCAACCCGAATGCTCCTGAGATGTTTCCCTAAGATATATTTTTTCCACAGCCAACCGCAGGTGGGACAAATATTTTTGATATAAGTCCTCAAAGCTGTTAAACTTAAGTTCCGAGGCATATTCGCCAAGGGTTTCCTTTTGAAGCACCTGAAGTGAATCGAAGGGCACGTAACTGAAATAGGTTTTGCCGGGGATTTGAACCTCCCAACAGCCGTCGTTGGCAAAGCCTCTTGCCTCGATTTCGTCATATCCGTCATTTTTAAGTGCTTCTATTACCGTGTCTTCATTATATACCGCAACTATTCCGCCGCCCAATCTTATAACCTCGGCAACACGCCTTATCAGTTGTTGCGGAGTGTTTTTATTAATACGCGCGGTTGTGGGATAATCGCCGATGCCCAGTTCTTCTATAATATCAAGTACAAGATAAGTAACCTCGTTGGTAACGTCGTTACCCTGACTATCCACCCCTGAAATTACCAAATTTTGATAATGCTGTGCATCACCGCTGCCATAAAATGGAGCATCCGAACTGCCGTTTATCCATTCGCACCCCTTGATAAAGAAATGCGCCAAAATCTCTCGTGCTTCATCGATAGTAATGCTTCCGTTTTCTAAATCCTTTTTCAGATAATCACCAAGCAAATAATCGATACGCCCGATTCCCGGACAATTTCCGCAAAGACGAAGAAAAGCAAAGGTAAACCAAATGCTCTGCACCGCCTCGTAAAAGTTTTGGGCAGGATTGAAGGGTACGCGCATTAAATTGTTATAATTCGCTTTATATTCTTCTTTATCCTTCAATTCCGCAAGATAACGCCCGTGCCATTGCTCAAACGCCGCAATGCAGTTTAGACAGCTTTTCAAAAAAGGCTCTTTGGAAGTGCTTTTATATTTTTCGTATGCCTTTTCCGCTTTTGCTTTAATCGCATTTATGCCGCCCTTTAATACCGTTTCGAAATCCACGGTAAGATGGCTTATACCGCCAAACGTACTCTTTCCCAGATAGGTGGCGGGTGCTTTATGGGTAATCGCCATTCCCAATGTGGCGCTACCGCTTATACGTTCGCCGTTGCAAATACGAATAGGTGCTTCGGTTGCAATTTTCATAATCGCAACGTCATATCGGTGAATAAGCGGCAATTGGGTATAGTTTTCAACGTTATCTAACTTGACGGCTTCGACCCTTTGAGTATCTAATCCGTATTTTCTGTTTAAGGAATCGTAAGCAAATTGCCGTGTGGATTCACACAAGCGTATGGGTCTTTTCATTCCGTTTTGCGTATAGAATTCCATATTACCTGCTCCTTTAAAAGATATCCAACCTGCAAAACCTTTACGGTGTTGTATTAGGAATCACAAAAGCCTTTTCTATTTTTTCTCTGCATTTTTCTTATCCAAAAAGGATTGGAGAATAATTTGGGCAGAAAGGGCGTCGATAACCTTTTTGCGCTTTTTTCCGTTGAATTCGGTTATATTTAAATAGGTATATGCCTGAACTGTGGAAAGACGCTCGTCAACGAAAATAATTTCGATATCCAGCTCGTTTTTAAGCATTTCCGCAAAGGCATAGGTTTTTTCGGCACGGAAGGATTCGCTTCCATCCATATTTTTGGGCAAACCGAGAACAACCGCAGTTCCGCCAAGCTCTTTAATTTTTAAAACGGTTTTTTGGCAGGCATCGCGCATACCCGAAACATTAAGCGTGCAGTTTGCCGAAGCGAGAAATCCCGTTCCGTCGGCTGTGGCAATACCCACGCGGGCATCGCCGTAATCGATTCCGATATATTTCATATATTTACCCTCTTTCATTTCATTACAACTATAAAATATTTTACAAATTTTGTCAACCGATTATAGGGATAAAAGTGTTTACACGGGCAATACTAATGTCGAACGAAAGAGATTCGTTCGGACAGGAGCATTCAAAAATGGGAAAACGAAAGAAATACAGGTTTCCCCAAGGCATTAACGGATTAGACGGAATTTTCCGCCACAATCTTCACCCTCATCCCCAAGCAAACGCTATTGGACTAAACGGTACAAGATATTTTGATATATCTTCCCAAAACTATCAAAACGATATGTATTCGGACACAGACCCCTTTGGTCAATACACCGGTTTGCCAAAAGATGGCGGAGTGCCTCTTCAGGATGCGGACGACCTGTAAAACAACCCTCCCAATAAATTTGGGACAAAATGATTTTTTGAAAACGCAATTTTAATTTGCCCTTTCTATTTTCTGTTTTGAAGGACAGAAACTCAAAGCGGATTGAAATTTATCAAGATGTTGATATTTTCCTATCCAATTCCGTTATGGCAGTTTCTCCTCCTTCTGCAGCCGAAAGAATAAAGCCCCTTTCGGTATAACGGAAAATTTGGAATTTTTCAAAAATCGTAAAAAGAAAGCCGTCATAATTTTGGCGGTTTTTCTTTTTTTGAAAAATATTTTCACTGTCCGTTTTATGGTACACACATTTCGTTAGAATACATACGAAAACAAAACAAAGGAGAAAATAAATATGAAAGAATTAATTTGTATTGCAAAGGAATCGGCAACCAACCGCGACGGTTTTCTTAACGGTATGTTCAGAGGGGCTCTTGTAAGTGCGGCGATTATAATCGTTTTTGCATTTATGACGGGTTGGGTTGGCTGATTCTCCACACATTTAAAGGTCTGCATTTGCGAAAAACACGCGAATACAGACCTTTTACCTTAAACTTATGAGACTTTTTTGTTAAACTCTCCGCAAATTTAATCCTTTGCGGCCTTCCCCAGGATATATGCCAATCCCAACACCGCGGCGGCAACACCTGCGCCAAGAAGTGTGCGCTTTTGCTTTTGGGAAAGCTTATCCTTTTTCGGACATTTTTTCGCCGTACAGGGACATTCCTTTTCCTCGGGTTCGGGTTGTGTTATGGAAATTTCAAGGTTAATTTCGTTGGTTATGGCTTTGGGTTCATCAACGATTTTATCATCGGAAGCCGATTCCACACAAGGCGCTTCTTCGGAAACTTCGGATTCTTCGGGTTCTTCGGAAACTTCGGGTTCCTTTGGTATTATGATTTCCTCTTGGGTATCGGGAATATCGCTGAACAATTCTTCAAGAAAATCATCTGCGAAGTTCTCGGAGGGTTCCAAGGGGATTTCATGCGCTATTTCACCATCGCAAGCCTTTTTGGAAATGAATTTTTCGGGATTTAAGAGTATATACAAGGAATCATACACGTCGCGAAGCTCGTTCTTCTGCGAGAAGGCGCAGTTTATGATAAATTCGGAAGTTGACGCAGAAATAATTCTGATTTCGGGGGAATCTGCAATTACCCTTGAAAAATCGGTTTCCGCCGTTATTTCAAGGCTTTCCACCCCGTTTTTATAGGATTTGTATCCCTGCTCGGCAAGATAGCCTTCGCAAGCGGTTAGAATTTCGTTGTTATTGTCTTTTTCGAAAATCCAGCCTTTTATTTCAAGATTTTTCGGGTTGGAAATAACCATATTACGGTTGAAATCAGAAACAAAAACAGAAAATGCTTTTAGGCAATCCTCAACGTCCAAAAGTTTTTCGGTTATACCATCGCGGTTTATATCGCCAAAGGGTGTCAGAGAAATTTTGGGCAGAGGTGCTTTTATATAAACACCGAAGGTTTTATCCGCAGATAAGCCCAAAATAGTTTTTACCTCTGCCGCCGCAGAATCAAGGGCGGTAACACCCCCGTCCCTAGCAAAAAGACGGCTTAAGTTACACTCCCAATCGGCAAGAGTATCGCCCGAGGAAAGATCGAAAACAAAGTTTTCGAACATCAAACCGTCGGCATCTCCCTTGGGATTTATATAGGCAAGGTAAGGATAAAACTCTTCTTTTGCGATTTCGCCCAAAGGAATATTAAATATATTAACAGTGGTTTTTGTTGCAGAGGAGTTCATAATTTTCACCTTGCTTTAGTTCCTATTTTTTCGCCGTATAATACAGTGGTTTCGATTTCGGTTTTGCTGTTTTCGGCAATATCGTTATCTATTTGGATGCTTCCCTTTTTATAAAGCATTATAATTGTAGAGCCTCCAAAGGAGAAATACCCCTTTTCTTCGCCCTTTTTAAAGGTTTCCACGTTATGGTTATTAATTTTACCAACCATCATCGCGCCGACCTCGATATATGCAACCCTGCCGAAGCTTTCACTTTCCAAAAGGGTAAGCTCGCGGCAGTTTTTTCCGTAAACGTCATGCTTTTCAAGAGCCAAGGGATTTACCGTGTGCAATATACCGGGGATAAAACGGTTTGATACTACTTTTCCGTTGTCGGTGAAGCAATATCTATGGTAATTATCAACGCTCAAGCGGAAAATAAGGCATTTACCGCCGAGAAATTCGTTGGCAAGCTGTGTATCGCCCCCAAGAAGCTGATTTATACTGTAAACACAGTTTTTTATATTATATTTCGCATCCTCGGAAATATCATAAACCGTTAGCTTTGAATCGGCGGGAGAAATTAAAGAATCGGGGTTTATATCTACTTTACGTGCGCCCTCAACGGTTTTACGAACAAAAAAGTCGTTAAACGAAGTGAATTCCCGCTGTTCATATTGGGACATATCGATAGAATGTTGTTTTATAAGCTTTTTTATACGTCCCTTTGAAAAACGGGATTCCATATACATTTTACCCAGATTGGAAATAAATCTGCGGCAAAGAAGCTTTAAAACCACCTTACCAAAAGGATTGTTATATAAAAACCCAAGGGTTTTCTCTTGTTGGGCATCGCCCTGAAGTATATTTCCGTCGCGGTCCTTTATCATTTTTAAATTCCTTAAAGCAGTTAGGATGTTTCTGTAATTCCTTAAATACAAATTATACACCGAGATAGCAAAATTGTCAAGAAAATAGAATTTTTACAAAAAAAGACAGAGCGAGAGAAATGAGGTTAGTTTTCACAAAATTCGAGCGTCGCTGTACAAAGGTACAGCAGTCGAAGGATTTTGTGAAAGTCCTTGAAAATACAATAAAAATTAATATTCCTTTTAAAAACAATAACGAGCTTCATATTAAAATGAAACTCGTTATTTGTCTTATTTATTCTTTCAAGGACGTAAATAACCCATTTGTCTTCTCTCTGAGACAGAGGTGTTTGCCTCTGTCTTTCGGGTTATTTGAATATTCAATTAAAGGCTGTAAATACCGAAGAACACACGTCTGAGCATTACGTAGTCCATAGAGTTAATGCTACCGTTGCCGTCGATATCGCCCACTGCCTCGCTAGAAAGACCGAAGATACCGAAGAACGCACGTCTGAGCATTACGTAGTCCATAGAGTTAATGCTGCCGTTGCCGTCGATATCACCCTTTTGGATGTCGGTTTCGCCATAACCGGGATCGTAATCGGATTCAGTACCGTAAGCCTCAACCTCGGAAACGAAAATCCAGCTGTTGTTGGTCTTAAAGCGATATTGGATATACTTGCCGTAAACAGGTTCGCTAAGCTCGAGAGTTACGGGCATAGTGCTTACAGAAGCATCATCAACAGGGGTAACCTCGCCCGCCTTGTGCCAATAAGATCCGTCGGCAGAAACGTAGAATTCTACAACACTGGGAGCGTAGATACCTGCGCTGGAGTTATACTTGGTTGCAACGTGAGCCATCATTCTGTTGATTTCAAAGTTGCCGCCCAAGTCAACGGTGATAGATGCAAAACCGTCAGCGATATATTCTTCGCTGTTAGCGTTGAAGCCTGCAAAGCCGGGGTCGTCAAAGCCTGCGGTATTAAGAGGCAAGAAGCCGTTGGTAAGGGTTACGCCGTTTTCATCGGGCCAGAGAACTGCGCCGTTTTCGGCATAAAGACCTCTGGTGGTATAGCCCTTCTTATAAACGATGTTGCCGTCTACGGTAACGTTGCTGTCAACTTCTTCGAAGGAGATATATGCACCGATGTCCAAAATACCGTTTTCGATATTTACACCGTTAAAGTTGATTTTATATCCGCCGTATTCGGGAATCCAGGAGTTGAGATAGTTTTGTTCACTGCCGGGAACGGGGCTTTCGCTGGCAGGAACGTCGGTTTCCCAGTTGTGAACTGCGATAAAGATTTCATCGTTTGCAAGGGTGATAGGAGGTGTCTCGTCGCCGATACCGGTTTCAACACCTACAACAACATAGCCGTTTGCTCTGTCGTCCCATTTAGCGCGCATATTAGCTGTCCATCTATGGGATGCATTTTCAGCGGTAATTGTGCCGAATTTAGAGGTAAACAACACTGCCTGACCGTTTGTTACACGGGTGTTTACGCCGGTAATGTATACGCCGCGGGCGGGGTTTGCGCTCTTGTTGTTATATGCGGTGTTAAGTGCGTTGTATGCGTTGTCATACTGTGCTACGGTAGAATCCTCGTTGGAGAGAACAACCTGAGCATCGTAATATTTAGCGCGGAGAGTAGTAAGTCTGTCATCGGTGTAATCTCTGTAAGAAATGCCCGAAACAGTATTTACGAGGGTTTGCAATTTATCTCTTGCAGCCTGAACTGCAGGGTCGATAGTAGAGGAAGAGGTAAGCTGAACAACTCTGTCGGAGTTAAGAGCAACGTAACCGGTAACACCGTTGTAGGTAACCTTAATTGCTTTTCTGCTGGGTGCAACTGCGGTAGCCTCGATCATAGTGAAACGAGGAATTCTCGTGCCGGTATCAACAGTACAAGCAGCGTCGCTGTAGATGTACTTTTTAGCGTTGGTCATCCAGTAACCGGGGGTGGGGTTTGCGCCGGAATAGTCAACCTTGTTAGCGGACGCGTTGGTTTTATAAGGAAGCGCGCCGTAACCGTCGATAGAGCTGGAGCTAAGAGAATAGCTCTTGAAGAATACGCCGCCGCCTGCGGGTTCAACGCCCTGAGCGTCGCTGGTGTTACCCTCGATAGTGTAAACGTAGCTGCTGTCGGCATAAACAACCATACCTATATGTGCCGCACTGCGGAAGAAGATAAGGTCGCCGGGCTGAGGGGTATAAGAACCGCCGTAATACTTGGAATATTTCCAACGGCCTGCCTTCTGAAGGTTATAAACCCAAGGAGAGCAGCCAACTTCACGCCAAATGTAGTTAGCCTCGCCCTTGTGATAACGGCAAAGATCCTTAGTGCCGGTGCCGTGAGGTACCTGACCTGCCTGGAAAAGCGCCCAAGAACAGAAGGTAGCGCACCATTCGTAGTTATAACCGCCGGTCATGAAAGAGCCGAGGTTCCAGTTATATTCGGTGTAGTTACCGTTACTGGAGGAGCTACCCGACAAATCACTGGTGGAAGAGCCCTCGTGGTAACCCATCTGAGAAAGAGCCAACGCTACGGTGTCGGTACGGCCGTCGCCCGTAAGCTGAATCTTTTGGAAGTTTTGATAGTATTTGCTCGATTTGTATGATGAAGAGGCGCCGTTTTTGTATGCAACCTTGTATTCAGCCGCAGAAGCGGTAAACGGAATGCAAGAAAGCAACATAGACATAACCAATACGAGCGAAAATACTCTGATTAATGTTTTCTTCATAATGTTTCTCCTTTTTAGTATGCGCGCACTTAAAAATGCGCAAAGTTTCCCTATCGCAGACGATTATATCACTTTTTTCCTTTTTTGTAAACATTTATTCGAAATCAATCTTGAAATAAATTCATTTCGGCGTTATGCACAAAATATCAAAAAAGAAAGGCGGAAATAACGCCTTTCTTTTTGTTGCTTTTGTTCGATATTTAGACACATGTGCCAAAAGCGACGGCACAAATGGATATCAAAGAAATCAAGACCAAGGAATTACGTTCTCGAACGCTATTTTGTCCGCTGCTTTTTGCAATTCCTCCGCCTCTGCCAAAGGCAACCCGTAAGCAGAACCGAGAGTTGTTGCAGATTCACCGAAAAGAGTTGCATAGAAGGTACATACCGCAAGGTAGGCACCATGAGTGCTTGTATGAGCGTTATCCTCGCCCCAAAGGTTATAATTAAGATTCTTAATTGCATAAGCGAAAGCGCGGTTTACATAGACACAAGATGCGTTATACGCTTTTGCAGCGGGGGTGAAATGGTCGTCAAAAAGCTTACATTGATCAAAGTTTTTATAGCCCCCAAGGTCTATGCCGTAAGGCGGTCTGACATAATAGCAAAACTTCGCCCCCGTTTTATTAACCGCTTCACCGATTTTTTTACAAGCGTCTAAGCTTTTTATACGCTCTGTCTCGGAGACTATAGAGTTTCCGTTTTCCTGAATGAACACCGCATCGTAGCCCTTTTCGATTTCGGCGAAAACCTGAGGATTCGCGGCATGCTGTTCAAGGGTGCATCCCCCAGGCACGATTTGATACTGCGTAATCGTTATACCCTTCTTTTGGCAAAGAGATGCCAGAGTTGCGGGGATATCGTGAACATAGGTTGCGCTGTTGCCGATAAACAAAAGTTTATATTCACTTTTTTCGGGAAGTATACCCTTTGGCGTTTCGGTTTCGGTCTGAGAATTGCTCTCGGATTCGGTTTCGGCTTTGCTCTCGGAGCCGTTATCGGATTTATCCTCGGAAGCAGAAGACGTATTAACGCCCGCACCGCAAGCCACAAGCAGGGGCGCGCACAAAACCAATGTTATAATAAAGCAAAACAAGGATTTTAAAGAACCTATCTTAAGACCTTTCATTTAACACCTCATACAAAGGTAAAAACGGCTAAATCGCCGTTTTTACACATATTTTAAGTCGATTGCAAATTAAGAAATAGTATACGCGCCGAAATATGCACGTTTAAGGAGAGGATAGTCCATAGTATCGATACTGCCGTTTCCGCTTATATCACCAACTTCAGCGTTATCCAACGCATAAATACCGAAGTATGCACGCTTAAGAAGGCTGCAGTCCATAACGTCTAATGTGCCGTTTCCGTTGATATCGCCCTTCATAACGTCATCGGGGTCGGGAATATCGGGATTTTCTACCTTATCGTCATTACCCAAAACCATAACCTCGTTTATAAACACGAAGGGATCGGTGTCGGAGCCCTGAACCTCGATTTTTACGTATCTGCCGTTAGCGGTTTTCTCCAAGCTTGCCCAAGCTACGTTATTATAGGCAGTACCAAAGGTAAAGTCGCCCATTTTGGTAAAGGGGCCGTCGGCGGATTGACCGATATAAGCAGTAATGCGAGTAGGCGCAACAATACCCGAATCGTTGCCGACAAAGGCATTAACCATCAAGGAATGAACGCCCTTAACCGCGCCGAGGTCGTAAACAAGAGTACCTACTCCGTTGGAGGTATTTCCGCCTGTTCTGTAATAGAACGCGAACCAGCTGTCATCATAAGTAAGCTCGCCGGCAGCAACGCCGTCGGTAAGATTTGCGGTATAACTGCCGTAACCCTTTACGCCGCCATCTTTACCGAGAACAAGGTTTTTAAGGTCGGGAGCTACGGGCAATCCGTCGCCTTCGCCCTCGATGCTGATATATGCGCCGGGAGCAAAGGTTTTGTTTTCCATGTCGATACCGTACATTCTGATAAACTGACCGGATTTTGCGTTTTTGATGGTTTTAAAGTTTGTAGCGCTACCCAAAACAGGGTCTTCGGTTACGCCGGTTTCCCAATCGTGGGCGGCAATAACAATTTCATCGCTTGCGATGGTGGTTTCAATGGGAACGCCGTTGCCGGTTGCAATTACCCCAACAACCTTATATGCGTTTTCGGTGCTGTCCCATTTTGCCTTTAATGCAGAAGCATAGGTAAGGTTAGCGCCTGATGAGGTAACAACGCCGTTGTTGAAATCGGGGGTGAGAATTGTACAAATACCGCTGGAGATACGTTGGTCAAAGAAGTTTACACGTGCGCCTGCAGTTGCGGCGTTGGTTCCCTTGGTTGCCAAAAGGGTATTCAATTTTTCGTACATTGCGTTATAGTCGGCATCGGTAGATGCGGTGTTTGCCAAAACTGCCTTTGCTTCGATATATGCGCTTCTGATTTTTGCAAGAGTTTCTTCGGTGTATTCCTTGTAATAAACGCCCATTACGCTGTCGGTAAGCATCTGAAGCTTGCTCTTGGTGGTAATAGGTTCGTTGGTAATCTGAAGAGTGCGGGTTGTGTTGGGATTGATATAACCCATTACAACGCTTCCGCCGTAAACCTCGGAAACAACCTTGAGCATACCGTTATCGCAAACCTCAACAACGCCGAACATAGTGTTACGAACGATTTTGCCGATGATAGTGCCCTGGCAATCCTTATCGGCATAAACGGTCTGTGCGCCGTTGGTGTTCATATAATAACCGGTAGTTCTGTTCTTACCGCTGAAATCGATTGCGGCAGAGGGAACGCTTTCGTAAGGCATCGCGCCGTAGCCGTAGATATATTTGCTGTCGAGAGGATAGGATTTAACCGCACAGCAAGCGCTGTTATCGGCAAATTCAGAATCGTCCGTGTTGCCCTCTACGGTGTAAACGTAATTTTCATCGGAATATACAACCAAGCCGATATGGTCGCGAGTGGTTCCGTCCCAGGTGAAGTAGATAATATCGCCGGTTAAAGGCTTATAGGTACCTCCCTTAACGCCGGGGTCCTTAAAATAACCTGCGCGCTTAACCTGGTCCGCCCAGTGGCCAACGCCAACCTCACGCCAGATATAGGATTCATCATAGGTGTTGCCGTTTAATCCGTTATGCTTACGGCACCAGTCGCTTATACTGCCCTTTTGAAGGGTATAAACGCGGGACTGCAATATCGCCCAAGAAACGAAGGATGCGCACCAGTGCAAAGCCGCGCCTATGCTTTCATCATAACCGTAGCCTGCACCCCAGTCGCCCATATTGTAGTTATATTCGGTGAAATCCTTCCAACCGCCTACATAAGTGCCCGCAAAGTCGCCGGGGATATCGCTTTCCATATAACCCGATTGGGTGAGCGCAACGGCAATAACGTCGGTTCTGCCGTCGCCTGTGATTTTAACACGAGAGAGATAATCATAGAACTTACTGTTTTTGTAAGATTCCGAAACGTCGTTTCCGCCCTTTACGTATGTAAACGCCTGGCTTTCGGGTTCTGCAGTTACAGAAACGGAAAGCATAGGCACCAAAAGTGCCATGGCAAGAAGAAGGGAAACTAATTTTTTAAAGCTTTTTTTCATAAGTACACCTCTTTTTAAAATTAGCCTTTAACGTTATTATGATAACACATTGTACCCGTTTTGTAAATACCGCAAAAACACACAAAAAAAGAAACTGCCGTATGTGAAAACACGACAGTTTTTTGTTGAATTTTTATAACTTATTTATATTTTACGCGGTATTTCGAGGAGGCATCGTAACGGTAATATTTGCGGTAATAATACTTACGCTTGCTCACTCTTCTGTTATTACGAACAACGCCGAGCATCTTACATCCGCTGTTGTTTATCTGCTCAACAACGTCCTGCGCGGTTCTGTAATGAACCTTTGAGTTACCGATAACAAGCACTGCGCCGTCGCACTTTTCGGCAACAACCGCGGCATCGATAACCTGTCCCAGGGGAGGCGTATCGATAATGATATAATCATAAACCTTGCGACATTCGGCAATAAGCGTTGCGAAATATTTACCGCTTAAAAGCTCAACGGGGTTGGGGGGATACTGCCCTGCGAACAACATATGCATTTTTGTGTTTACAACGGGATAAAGACATTCGGTTACAGAGCACATCCCCGTGAGAACCTCAGAAAGACCGTTATGCTCCTGAACAGTGGTATTTCTACCCGCCATAACCGATTTTCTCATATCCGAGTCGATAAGAAGAACGCGCTTGTCCAAATCGGCAAAGCTTTTTGCAATACGCAAGGAAACCGTACTTTTACCGTCGTTTTCGTTACAGCTTGTAACGGCGATAACGCGAATATCCTGACCGCAGAACTGAAGGTTTGTACGCAAAACCTTAAACGCTTCTTCGGTAAAGAAATCGTTTTCACCGGGAAGCTTTAATTTAATAGGCTCCATTCCCATACTGTTTCCCCTTTCTTATTTCTCGTTTTTGTCGGTTTTAGTGCTTGGAACATAGGGCTTTTCGCCGGGTTTATAGCCCTTATAGTTCGAGTATTTCTTTTTGCGCTTATCGGGGGCGTTGGCATCGGGAATATCGCCGATGATTTTCACGCCCAAATAGTTCTCGATATCCTCTTCGGTATGAATATAGTTATCAAACAGGAACATAGCGAAGAATACAATATAAACCAACGCCGCGGCGATAATGCCGTATTTTGCATAGCTGAGAACGCTAAAACCGTTGATAGGCCAAGTGTTAAGCGAACCTTCCTCAAAAACCTTAAACTTATTATATCTGAAAAGGTCGTTTACTGCCTCGGCGCCGCATTTACAAACGCTGTCAACAATCTGCTTTGCCCTTTCGGGTGATTCGGCAGTGGCGGTAACGTTTATAACGCGGGTTTCCTCGGGATTGTTAATGGTTATAGAACCTTTTAGGTTCGCATATCCGTTTTTCACGCCGATATCCTCGCCCACCGCATCGAGCACGGTACGGCTGTTAAGCATTATAACGCATTCTTCGATAATTCTGAACGCTACGTTATAGTCATCGGCAAATTCGTTTACGTTAAATTCGCCCTCGTAATCGCCCACCAAAATTATGGTAGCGGTGGATGAATATCGGGGCACGTAATTCATTTTCGCCCAGAAATAGCCTGCGCCGGTGCACAGTATGGCAGCTACCAACACAAAGACGAAGCATCCGCGAAGAACGTTCCATAAGTCTTTAACGGTTATTATTTTCGCATTGGTTTTGTTTTCGTTCATTTTATTCCTCCGAAATGCTTCCGAAAAGCTTTTCTGCATTCAAACAAAAAATTTCATCGGCATAAGATTCGCCGTATTTTTCGGAAACGTATTTATAAAATACAGACATACAAGGCGGTCGGTTATACAAACCGTGCGTATCGGTAGACACAAAATTAACAAGCCTTTTTGAAAGCAATTTTTTCAGCCTTAGTTTTTGCCAAAAAGGGATTTTTCGCATATCTGCGGCGTTAACCTGAACAAGAACCCCGTTTTTGCGAAGCTCTCCAAGCTTTCCGATGCTTAACTTAATATACCTTTCGGGGTGAGCAATAATAGGTATATACCCTTTGTTGAAAAGTTCGTTTACAGATTTTAAAACAGACGCTTCGGATTCATCCACGCCAAATTCCACAAGAACGTATTTTGTGCCACCCAAGGGCTTACAAAGACCGTTTTTAAGCCACATCACTCCGTCGCCGCCATAAAAAAGCTCGCTGCCGAGAATAAGCTTTAAATCGGGATATTTGTTGGCGCAATAATCCGTCAGTTCTTTAAAAGCCAGATCTATGCTTTCGCGGTTGTTCCCAAACAAATCCGGACAACAATGAGGTGTTGCACAGATAAGCCGTGTTCCGTCGTTATATGCCGCATCAACCATAGAAATCATTTCATTTTTATCGGTTGCGCCGTCATCCACACCGTAAAGAAGATGTGTATGTATATCCGAAAAAAACATATTTTTACCTTCGAATTTACAAATTAATATACCTATTGTTTTACATTATTGCACATTTAACTTTAAATGTCAATACTCATCCAAATACAGTGTCAATAGCATCTAAAACCGATTTTGGACTGGTAAGCAAGGAAATTTCCTTGCGAAGCCTTGCCGAGCCCGAAAATCCCTTGCAATATTGCAACAAATGGTGGCGGAATTCCTTTATGCCGTTAAAGCCTTTTTCCTCTACAACCATTTGGAACTGATTTAAAAGTATCTCCTTTTTCTCGGCATTTGAGGGTTCTTGATATTCCTCTCCGCGGGATTTTTTTACTATTTCGGTAAACACCCAAGGGGAACCGTAGGCGCCTCTGCCAATCATAACTCCGTCGCAGCCCGTTTCCTTTTTCATAGAAAGGAAATCCTCGTAAGAAGCCACGTCGCCGTTACCGATAACGGGAACACTGACAGCAGATTTAACCTTAGCTATTATTTCCCTGTCTGCCAAACCCGAATACATCTGGCTTCGAGTTCTTCCGTGAACGAAAACCGCTTTTGCGCCCCCGCGTTCACACGCCTTTGCCACCTCAACGGCAGAATTGGGGTTATCGTCATCACAGCTTTTACGTATCTTCACGGTTACGGGCACGTCCACCGCAGAGGCAACCGAATAAACTATACGCTCGCACAAATCGGGAGAGCGCATTAATGCACTTCCCTCTCCGTTTTTAACCAATTTGGGAACGGGACAGCCCATATTTATATCGAAATATTCGGGAGAAATTTCGCTTAAGATTCTTGCCGCGTTTGCCATAATTTCGGGTTCGCTGCCGAAAATCTGTATAGCCGCGGGGTGCTCGTCATCATATATTTTTGCCAAAACCTTGCTTTTCTTATCGCCGTAGGAAACACCCTTGGCGCTTATTAATTCGCTTGTTACACCCTCTGCACCGCATTTAACACAAACCGAGCGAAAGGGATGGTCGGTTATACCTGCCATAGGGGCAAGAAACAAGCCCAAGGGAAATTCCAAATTACCTATTTTCATATATCAGTTAACGGTCAGGCCTCCGCCTGTCCTTTCCAAAAATTTATCTGCCGCTTGGAAAACAGCCGTATAAACGGGATTTTCGCTGTCGGCAAGGATTTGTTTAACCAACAAATCGGTTTCGCCAAGCATCGACATATCGCCGATTGCCGCGCAGGCAAAGGAAAATTCGCCGCTTTGCCTTTCACCGAAGAAATCACCGGGACCGCGCCTTTCAAGGTCGGCTTCGGCAACCTTAAAGCCGTCGCAGGTATCCCGCATAATGCGCAAACGCTCTACACCGTCGCTGCCGCCGTTTCGGTTTACCAAAACACAAACCGAACGGTTTTTACCTCTGCCGATACGGCCTCTTAACTGATGAAGCTGGGAAAGACCGAAGTTTTCGGCATTTTCTATCACCATAACCGTTGCCTCGGGCACGTCAACTCCCACCTCGATAACCGTGGTGGAAACAAGGATTTTCGTTTCACCTTGGGCAAAATCCTCCATAACCGCCGCCTTTTCGGCAGGCTTCATTCTTCCGTGTAAAAGCCCCGCGGGGATGCCCTTAAGCGCACCATCGGTTATGTCTTTATAATAGCTTTCGGCGGCGCGTCTGTCGTCATCACCGCTTTCGCTTTCTTCTATCAACGGGCAAACGATATATGCCCTGCCACCCTTTTCGATTTCTTTGCGTATAAAGGAATATACCTTTTCGGTATCATCCCCCGACACAACCTTGGTTTCGATTTTTTGACGTCCGGGCGGTAATTCGTCAAGGAAGGAAACATCCAAATCGCCGAAAATTATTAAGGAAAGCGAACGCGGAATAGGTGTTGCGGACATAACCAGCATATGGGCGCGGCTTCCGTCGATTTCGCTTTTTTGCAACAAAGCCGCCCTTTGCCTAACACCGAACCGATGCTGTTCGTCCACAACGGCAAGGGCGCATTTATGAAATTCGGTATTATCGGTGATAAGGGCGTGAGTGCCCACTACCAAATTTACGCTTCCGTCCTTTATTCCCTCTCTGACACGTCTTTTTTCCGAAGCGGGCAAGCCCGAAATTAGAAGCTCGGTTTTTATGCCAAAGGGCGAAAGGAATTTATCCATGGTTTTTTTATGCTGTGCCGCAAGTATTTCGGTGGGCGCCATAAGGCAAGCCTGAAATCCGTTTTTGACACAAAGATAAATAGCCGCGGCGGCAACGGCGGTTTTTCCGCTGCCAACGTCCCCCTGAAGCAAACGTGCCATAGGAGTTCCCTTTTCCAAATCGGCAAAAATCTCTTTTACAGAACGCTTTTGCGCTCCCGTTAATTCAAAGGGCAGCTTCGAAAAGAAGTTTTTTATCCCCGTGTTTGCCATTTTTAAGGGAAACGCCTTTTCCTTGTGTATGTTTTTTCTCATACCCGAAAGAGCCAGACGGAAAACCGCAAGCTCGGTAAAGGCAAGGGTTTTACGGGCAAGGGAAAGCTCTTTTTTATCAGCAGGCTTATGCATAAGCTTGATAGCCTCGCCGCGGGAAATCAAGCCCATATTTTGGGTTATCTCCAAGGGGAGGATTTCTTCGATACCGTCGCACAAATGCAACACCTCGGCAACGGCAGAGGAAATATTCTTTTGGGTTAACGGCACCGCAAGTTTATATACAGGGACGTAATAAGGCAGAGTCTTGCCCTCAACGATCGGTTCTAATTTAGGGGACACCATTTCTCTGCCCCTAACCCCAATCTTCATTCTGCCGTAAGCACGGAACCTACGTCCCTTGGCAAGGGATTTCGCCATAAAAGGGGTGTTGAAAAACACAAGCTCCATACTTCCGCTTTCGTCCGCAGCCTTCGAGCGAAAAACGCTTAAATTACCGCGGATATACCTGGGCGCGCTTGTTTCGGAAATTGTAATTTCCACCGCGCAAAGTTCGCCGTTAAGGGTATCTGCAACAGGAACGATTCTGCCCCTTTCCTCGTATCCTCTGGGGTAAAACTCCAAAAGGTCCCCAACCGTTTCTACACCAAGACGGGAAAAAGCGGCAGCACGGGCTTCGCCGATGCCTTTTATATACTTAACAGAGGTATCAAGTGTAAGACGTACTGCCATTTATTTTTTCCTTTCAAATTGTTTTTATGGATATTTCGGTGTATTCCGCGTTTATATCCTCAAGAGCAAGTCTTTCGCGGTCGCCATGGGTGAGAATGAATATTTGATGCTTTTTGGAGGCTTCACCCAAAGCCCCCGACATCATTCTTAATCGGTTATCATCGATTCTGCCAAAGGCATCGTCAAGTAAAACAGGAACGCCGCTGCCGCCGAAAAGCATATCCGCCAAAGCCAATCTAAGCGAAAGATATGCGCTGTCCCTTGTGCCTGCGGAAAGATATTCACAGCTTCGGTTGAATTCCTCGCCATAGCTCATTGACATGCGGGTGTCAACCTGAAGCGAGCTGTATTTTCCGCCGGTTGCAACCCTGAAATATTCGTCGGCGCGCTCTCCGATTCGGGGCGCAACCATACTTTTCATATAATCGCTGGATTCGTTTATCATACGGATTGCAGTTTCGTAAGCCTTATGCTTCAGCCTATATTCCTCAAGCATACGCAAATAAGAATCCCGCTTGCCAACCAAGGCGGCAGGGTCGCCGCTTTTGCCCTCCAAGGTTGCACATTCCAAACGGTCTTTTTGGTTTATTTCGGAAAGCTGGTTGATTTGTTGGGTATAGAAATTAATTTCTCTGTCAACCACGTTCTTTTCACGTTCGGGCTGTTCTGCGCCCTGCGCCTGATTTGCAAGGTCGGCTACGTCAACCCCGTCAACCGCTTTTTCGTATTCTTCCCTTTTTGCGCGCCAAACCGCAAGCTTTTCGCCGCTTGCCGTAGAGGCGGAAAGAATACGGTTGATTTTTTCGGAATAGTTATCCTCATCACCCATATCGGCATAGAGCGCAATTTGTTCGTCCAAATCCTTCTTCAATCGGGCGCAATTCAATCGGCTTTGTGTGTATTTATCGGTTATATCCTCAAATTTTGTGTTCACATCTGCCAAGCGTTTCTCCAAAGCGGGCAGATTTTCCACAGCTTGCTTTAATTCCTGCGCGTTATCCAAGCCCAATTCCTTGGCATAAGCGGCAGGCTTGCCCAAAACAACCGCGCCGACGGCGGCAAGTATCAAACCCAACGCCACACCCACAAACCCTGCGGGAGTAGGCACGGCAAAATATACCAAAAGACCGGCTATTGCGCATATACCCGCCAGAATAAACATTAATTTAGAATTCTTTTGCGCGCTTTTAATAAGTCTTTTTGCCTTTTTTGCCTCGTGGGTATCCAAAGGCATTTGTGATTTAATTTCCTCTAATTCGGCTTCGGCTTCTTCAAGCGCAGTCTTTATATTGGCGCAGGTGCGTTGCTCGGCAACAAGCTCTGCCTGTTTTGCCGAAAGCTCGCCGAACGCCCCCGCGTCCGCCTGTTGCTTCAACCCTGCCGAGGCTTTTTCATATTCCTCTCGGGCAAGATTTTCCTCAAGGGTAAGGCGGTTTATGGTACGCAAACGAAGGTAAGCATCGTATTTTTCTATATTAAGTCTTTCCCTGCGAAGCTTGGCAAGCTGAGTTTCGGCGTTTTTAATAATCCTTTCCCGCTTTTCGATTTCCTCCTCGATACGCGCCGATTCACGGCGGAGAGATGCGGATTCGGTTATTTTTTCCTCCAAGCCCTCGATAATCTTTTCGCAATCGGGAATAAGTCCGTTGCCCATTTTGCTTTTAAGCTCGTTTTTCGCATCGGTCAAGCGTTTTAGCGCCTTTTGGGTGCTAACCTGCTCGTCGGCGCTTATTGCGATATCTCTAAGCCTGTCCGCAAGGATTTCGTCCTTGGATTGGGGCAGAGTTAACTGACGGAAAAACAAAGTTCTTGCGAAAATTTCTTCGCTTACGCCAAAGAAAACCTCGCCGGGGACTTCGCCGATAAATTCGGCTTTGCCGGTGTTTTTTCGGGTAATTTCGCAAATTTCCTTGCCCGAAGATACACATTTACGGCTTATTTTATATTTCTCGCCATCGGCAGTTATATATATGCTTCCCTCGGAAATATCACTGTCCCAAGGGGTATAAAGCTCTCTTTCGTTATCCGCAAGCGCTTGCTTTCTTGTACCCGAAAAGCCGTAAAATATAAACTTTATAAACGCCGCAAGAGTAGATTTTCCGCTTTCGTTAGGGGCAGAAAGGATATTTATCCCCGAATTTGCGGTTACGACGGCATTTTTCAGCTTGCCGAAAGAAAGTATTTCGATTCTTTCTATAACAACGTTCATTTATTGCCGCCTCCCGTATAATCAATTACGTTTCTGTCCTCCAACGCCGAAATACCGTATTTCAGCGCGGCAGACAACACCTTATATTCCTCGCTGTCCTCGTCAAAATTGCTCATTTCGGAAAGAATATTTCGGCAAAAAACACCCTTTAGGGTATTGCTTTTTTCAAGCTCGCCCAAATCGGGGACAAGAGTGGTTTTGTCGATAATTTCGATATAATAGGGATATTCGCAGCCTTTTCCTATTTCGTTGGGCAAAATTACAACAGCGCGGTTTAGCTCGCCCGTTAAAATAAGACGAAGGGCGGTATCCTCGGTATAGGGGCGGATTTTGTTTCGGATAATATCCAAAACCTGCATTTTATCTGTGGCGCCCGAAATATCCACCTCTAAAACCTCATAACGGGATTTGGAAAAACGCTTTAACTGCATTTTCACCTCGCCCTTTTCGATAACACCGCAAAGGGCGCCCTTATAGCCGATTTCGTCAAAGCCTCTGCCCTCGATACAGCCGGGATATCCGTAATACACGCCGTTTTCCTGTTGCAATCCCGTAGATTTATGTATATGCCCCAGCGCAATATAGTCAAAGCCGGATTCGGCAATATCGTTTTTGGCTATAGGTCCGGTGGTGGAGTTAGCCGCCGACATATCTCCATGGCACACCAAAATATTTATTTTTTCTTTATCAAGACCGCGCCAACCCACAACAGGGCTTGAAAGACAGTTTTTAGAATCGAAGCCGAAGCCGTAAACGTCCACGCCCAAATCATCAAGGTGGACACATTCCCTCTCCCTACCGAAAACGTGGACGTTCTCGGGGAACTCCAAGGTTTCATAGGGCGAGCCTGCGCCCAAATGGTCGTGGTTACCGGGAGAAATAAAAATACGCATATTGCCCGCCTTTGCGAACTCACGCACAAGCATTTCACAAGTGTCGCGGGTTACGTATTCTCCGTCGAAAAGGTCGCCGCTTATTATAAACAAATCCACCTTCATTTCACGGGCATAAAGCAACGCCGAGGTAAAAGCGGCGCGTAATTCGTTACGGCGCTTTTCGGATTCTCTGGGTGAAAACAAAACAAAGGGAGAATCGAGATGTATATCCGCACAGTGTAATACCTTTACCATTTTACGCTCCTTTAATTATATATGAATAAACGCGCTCATGGTTCCGCGCACGGAACCACTGCGGCGATGGGAGAAAAATTCGGCTTCGTTGCATTTTGTACACAAATTTGCCGAGGAAATATTTTCGGGCTTTATGCCAGCCATAACAAGTATAAATTCGTTTACACCAACCAAATCCAGCATATATTTGCCGTTTTTAGGTACGAAAAACTTATCACATTCGTTAGAAATGGCAAGAAATTCATCGCGAACCTCGCCCCCTACCTCATAACAGCAATCCCCAACGCAAGGGCCTATCGCTACCAATATATCCGAAAGCTCAACTCCGCTTTTAACCATTTCGTCAACGGCATTTTTAGTGATTCCCCCAACCGTACCTCGCCAACCCGCGTGGACCGCAGAGCAAACCCTTTTGTTTTTATCGCACAGCAAAACAGGAACACAATCGGCAGTTCTAACCGACAAAAGCAAATTTCTTTCGCGGGTAACAAGACCGTCCACGCCATGGTCATAGGGCGGAATTGAAATGCCTCTGCCCCTATCCTTTTCCTCTGCCCATTCCACCACCGAGGTGTGGGTTTGATAGGTACGGCAGACATCCTCTTTATTCAGCCCGAAAACCTCTGCCGCGATTTGATAGTTTCGCATAACCTTGGCTTCGTCATCCTGCAATTCGCCGATGCCCACAGCAAAATTCAGGCTTTCGAAGGGGCCCGTGCTTACACCGCCCTTTCGGGTGAAAAAGGCGTGAGATATTCCGTTTTCCATAAACAACCGACTTTTATAGCAAGGGGTTGCGCCGTGGATATAAACAAAATCGTTTTTCAAGAGATTTCACCTGTTTCGAAAGATAGTTTCTTATTATATCCATTATACGCGAAATTACCCCAAATTGCAAGTGCTTTACAAAATCGAAAAAGAAAAAACACCCTTGGATTTAAGCGAAATCAAGGGTGTGATTTTCATATTCAATTCCAATAATCGGTTTCCTCGGTCAAGCCGATATCCTTTTTATTAAAGGTTATGTCCGAGCCGTTTTTAATCTGCTTTTCGTAATCCTTAAGGGCGCGAATTGCATACTTGCCAAGATATATAATTACAGGCATATTGATAATCGTCATACCGCCCATCATTATATCCGCAATGCCCCAAAGTAAATCTGCGCTTAAGCCCGCGCCGACAAAAATAACGAGGGAGGCTATTACGTAGCAAATATTTCTAAAGGCTTTCGACGGTTCTTTGCCAAAAAGATAATTTATGGTTTTATCCACGTAGAAAAGGTTACCAAGCAAGGTGGTAAATGCAAACAAAATCATCGCCACGGTTATAAATACAGGCCCAACCTCGCCCAAAGTTGCGCCCAGCGCGTTTTGAACGTATGCCGCCGCTTGGTCGCTGGTTTCGGGAGGAGTAACCCCCGAGCTCATACACATAAACGCGGTTGCGGTACATACAAGCAGAGTATCGATAAACACCGACAAAACCTGAACCAAGCCCTGCTTTGCGGGGTGAGAAACCTCTGCCGAAGCCGATGCGTTAGGGGCAGAGCCCACGCCAGCCTCGTTGGAGAACAGACCGCGCTTTATGCCGTACATAACGCAAGAGCCGCCAAAGCCGCCGAAAATCGCCTTGAAATCAAAGGCTTGGGCGAAAATTTGTTTGAAAATGTCGGGCAGTGCTTTTACGTTCACTACCGTTATCACCAACGCAACCACAATATAAACCGCACCCATAACAGGAACCAAAAAGCTTGTAACCGACACCAATCGTTTACCGCCGCCGATAAGACAATAGCCAACGAGAAGGGCGATTATAAGCCCGATAATCCAAGGGGTTGTGCTTTCGTTGTAAAAGCTATAGGAAGAAAAGGTGGATTGCAAATTATAGGAGGCAAGCATATTAAAGCCAAAGCCGTAGGTTAAAACCAAAAGAACAGAAAAAATTATTGCTATACCTTTTCGCTTTGTTGCCGCTTCGATATAATATGCAGGCCCGCCGTAACAACCGTCCTTACCACGTTTTTTGTATATTTGCGCCAAGGTGCTTTCAACAAAAGCCGATGCTGCGCCGATTATGGCGATAACCCACATCCAAAAAACGCTTCCGAAGCCGCCAACACAAAGTGCGGTTGCCACACCGATAATATTTCCCGTGCCCACGCGGGACGCTGTGGAAACCATTAATGCCTGAAAGGAAGAAACGCCGTTTTTGTCGGTTTTTTCGGTTACCGATTTAAACTGTTGGCCCAACAGCCTGAATTGGGCAAAGCGTGTACGAGCAGTGAAATATATACCGCCCAGCACCAAAACTATTATAAGCACATAGCCGTAAAGGGCATCGTTTGTGGTATTAATTATTTTTTCTATCATTTTTATCCCCTAAATGTATTTTCCAAATCAGTATATCATAAATTACGGAATTTGAAAAGTACCTAAATAAAAAAACAGCATCGCCCAATTAAGGACCATGCCGTTTTTGAAATTACATATTTTTTATTCCCACTCGCTTGACTATACTGTTAATACTGTGAAGCAGGGTATTTTTCGTGTGTTTTTATATAATAAACTCTTTCTAATTTCATAGTTTTCTATATTACACAGGAAAATTGTAGCCAAAAGTGTAGTCATACCCGTTCAAGTAAATGTTATTTTTCCCAATATTTTTTTATCTTTCCTTGAAGATTTTGAATCGTACCGAAGTTTTCAACATTCAAAGTATTATTTTCTACCAATATATTGTATCTATCTAATATATTGGTATTAACAGATTCTCCACGGTAAGTGTAATTAAAATACATTTTTGCCTCATAATCCGACAAAAAATATAAACAGGTAATATTTTCTATGTTTTCCGACGCTCTTAATTCGCCTTCCCAAAACTTAATATAATCTGCTGATTTTTGTTGTTGAGTTGAGCTTTCATACATAACGCCTCTTGCCAAAAAAGGATAGCCATAGTATTCCTCGTCAAACAACAATTGCTCTTGTAACTTTGAATCATCAACAATAACAGACACTTGCACCATATCATAAAATGTGCAATACATGCTCCAAAAAATCCCTATATGTTCTTTCCATAAAGCTGCTGTATATTTGGGTTCAATTGATTCATCTATAGTAAATTGTAGTTCTTTATTTTCCATCAGTTTAGAGAACATAGAAACTGCTTCTCTGAATTCACCTTGCAGAATTGAAAGTTGAATGTATATCATTTGATAAATATAAGCTAAATATTTATTTTTTTCATTTCTGTTGTATTGAAGATAGAGTGAAATTTGTTCCTTGATTTCTTTGAAAAATGGCAATTTGTGCGCAAGGTCACTAACAACATTCCCTAAACTCATTGTCCAGCTTAGCATTTCGTTTATAAACTCTGCTCTTTTTTCTTCATCGTCATTATTATAGAGTATGGCCTTTTTTGATAAAAAATCATTATACTCATCTATCATATAATACTTGCCAAAAGCTTTCTCGATAGAAATGCCAACATCTTCACCCTCATCATTTAATAATCCATATTGCAACAAGAGCTTTTTCAACATTTCTCCATCAATCAATTCTATTGGCTTTCCATCCGCAAATTCTATCGCACTTTTTGTAAAGCATCCAGTAGTCATAAGAATGCCTTTATTGGCTCTTTCTGATGTGATTACACCATATAAATCTCTAATGATTGGGGCTCCAACACTTCCAGAATATCGTTTGCACTGAATAATGTATTTGCCAGAAAGCAAGGGTTGATGATTAAATGCAATTAAATCAATTCCACCATCACCGCTCGCTTTTGTTGTTTGTGAAGTAAAGCCCATCTTTTCAACAAGAGTCTGGCATATATTTTCAAACTCAATACCACTCACATTCAAATCCATATAATTCACCCCTTTTACATTTCCTATATCATTTCTAAAGTGTAGTCAGTGTTATATTTCGTTGCTAAAAAAGCCCTTAAAATAAGGGCTTTTTAGGTACATTATTATTCCCACTCTTTCGTAGGTGGTTGGTCTGTGGTGTTATGGATTATTTTTTCGGCTGTTTTTCGTGCCTTATTTATCTCCATTATTCTCATTAGTCCCGACTGCCTCATTTTTTGTTACGCTTT
>SVQU01000004.1 GCA_015065165.1 Oscillospiraceae bacterium
TTTTCAAGGACTTTGAAGAAATGCTCGACTACCTTACCATTGTAAGCTTACGCTCGCATTTCTTCAAAACTAACCTCATTTCTCTCACTCTGCTTCAGTCTGTAGACTTTGTCTACAGACTGAAACGGAAGCATTGCGCTTCCGTTTTTTGCGTTCAAAATATTGCCGTTAAATATAAGTTGTGGCGGTTAAGACCGCGAAATGCCTCCCTTGTGTAAAGGGAGGTGTCATTTTCTTTCGAAAATGACGGAGGGATTGTGAGAGTGAATCGAAATATTTAAATACAAAAAGCAATTGCCGCTTGTTTCTTTGCCGATTCAGCAAGGGAAGTGATACGGGCAAATTCACGAACCGAATGTATGTCGCCGCCCTCAACGCCTACGTCATCAACGCAGGGCACGTCGATTTCGGTGATATATGCCGCGTCCGAGCCGCTTCGGCTTGCTTTAACCTCAAGCCTCGGCAGACCGTTTTCCTCGTAAATGCGGTTCATAACTTCAAGGAATTTAAGGTTGGTTTCGGTTAAGGGCATTGCGGGGCGATAGCTTATTTCTTCTATATCGCAGGTGCAACCGCCGATATAAGAGGTTTCGGCAACCTCCTTAAGAAGTGCCATGGCTTTGTTGTATTCCTCTTTGTTTCCAAAACGAATGTCGGTGATAAAACTGCATTCCGCGGGAACGGTGTTAGCAACGGTACCGCCCTGAATAACACCGCAGCTGCAGGTTAATCCGTTGTCGTCCTTAAGCTCTTCCAACTTCAAAATCTTGTGCGCCGCCTCGGCGATAGCGCTTTTTCCCTCGGTACAGCGAGAGGAATGGGCGGCAACCCCGTGAACGAAAAGCTTGTGGCGGACGATGCCCTTTCTGATTAAAACAGCGGTGTCCCCAACGGCATATTCGGTGTTAAGAAAGGCAACTGCTCCCTTTGCGTGGTTGCACATAAATTCAATAGTTTTCTTGCCGCTGGTTTTACTGCTGGTTTCCTCGTCGGTTTGTATAACAAGCTTAACGGGACGGTCTGTAAAACCGCATTGCATAAGGGCTTCCATAGCCATAAAGGATGCTACAACACCGCCCTTGCAATCGGTAACACCGGGGCCGTAAATGTTGGTTTCGTCAAACTTAACAGGGGGATATCCAAAAAGTCCAACGGGATGAACCGTGTCGATATGTCCCGAAAAAACAACGCTTTCCTTGGTGCTTTCGGGGTTCATGGTAATGCAAATTGCGTTACCTGCGGTTTCTAACTCTAAAACCTCGATTTTCCAACCGAATTCGGTTGCCTTCTTTATAAAATAATCTCCAACGGCATCAACGCCTTCTTTTAAAATTGTGGGACTTTCGATGTTGCAAACGTCCTCCCACATTTTTATGTATTTTTCGTTAAGCTCGTCTATTTTGTGAAATAATTCCAAGCATTTCATAAAAGCAACTCCTAAAAAATCCGTTTTACGCATTATAACGCTTTTGCCCTTAATTTACAAGAGAAATTAAAAACAAAAATCATTTCTTTTACAATATCGGAATATATACTATTGTTCGTATGACATAAAATAATGAGCTTCAACGGCGTTTCTTCATCAATTTTCGACTATTGACAATTGGGGACAAATGGTATATAATCTTATAAATCATTAATCCCCTAAAGGGAGGTGTAGAAGTGGAAATTAAAACAATTTTCACTATATGCAGTTTAATTCTTACTGCGGCATTTATTATCTGCTACTTATATCAATTTTTCTATATATTCTGGGTTTTCATCGGCAAGGATAAATCCAAACCCATAAAAAGCGATAAGCTTAATAAATTCGGTGTTGTTATCAGCGCCCGTAACGAGGCGGCTGTTATAGGTAACCTGCTTGAAAGTATTAATAAGCAGGATTACCCCTCGGAGCTTATAAAGATTTTCCTTATTGCCGATAACTGTGATGATAACACGGCTGACGTTGGCAGACAGCACGGTGCTATTGTTTTAGAACGTAATAATAAAGACCTTGTGGGTAAGGGTTATGCCTTGGATTTCCTTTTCAAAAAGCTTCTTGCCGAAAAGGACGATTGCGATGCATATATCGTTTTCGATGCGGATAACCTTGTTGATAAGAATTTCGTTAAAGAAATGAACAAAAACTTCAACAGAGGTTATAAGGCTCTCACAAGCTATCGTAACTCTAAAAACTACGAAACTAACTGGATTTCCGCGGGTTATTCTCTTTGGTTCCTCCGTGAGGCGCAATATCTTAACAATGCGAGAATGCGCCTTGGCACCTCTTGTGCTATTTCGGGTACAGGCTTCTGCCTAAGCCGCGAAATTATCGAGGCGAACAACGGTTGGAAATATCATCTTCTCACCGAAGATATCGAATTTTCGGTAGATATGGCGATTCGCGGCGAAATGATCGGCTACAGTGCAGGCTCTGTTGTTTACGATGAACAGCCCGAAACCTTTAAGCAATCCTGGAACCAGCGTTTGCGTTGGTCCAAGGGCTTCTATCAGGTTTTCGGTAACTATGGCAAAAAGCTTTTCAAGGGTATCTTCAGTGGCAAGTTCGCTTGCTATGATATGCTTATGACGGTTTTCCCAGCGCTTATTTTCACCGTTCTTTCGGTATTGTGCTGTATCGGTGAATGTATCTACGGTATCACCGTTTTTGTTGAAAACCCTGCGTTTTCAAACCTTATGCTTTTCTGTGTGTTGCCCTTGGTTTATTTTTCGTCCATAATCTATATGCTTATTTTCGTGGTCGGGTTTATAACTCTGGTTACAGAATGGGACGTTATAGATTGTCCTCCGAAAAAGACCATTAAGTATCTTTTCTCGTTCCCTATATTTATGCTTACTTATGCACCTATTGCGGTTGCCGCGCTCTTCAAAAAGGTAGAATGGACACCTATCCAACACAGCGTTTCCAAATCCATCGATGAGGTTGGCAAGGGTAATTCCGGTAACAACGATAAAGAGTAATGCGTACATAATATAAATTCAAAACCCCTCTGCGCGAGGGGTTTTAATTTTTCTCGAATACCAAACATTTGTTCTTGACAAACAAACGTTCGGGTGCTAAAATGTATACCGAGCCTAAAAAACGACAGGGGAGGTGTGCAGAAATGTATATGGGTCCGTCCGACGGAAGTCAATTGATGAAAAACTCTAACTTCCGTGAAAATAAAGGCAATTATAACGATAATAATGGCAAATACAGAACCATTCTTCACGTGGATGCAAATTCCTTTTACGCATCCTGCGAAACTGCCCTGCACCCTGAATATGCGTCCGTTCCCATGGCGGTGTGCGGAAGTGTAGAGGATCGCCACGGCATAGTCCTTGCAAAAAACGAGCTTGCAAAAAAATATAATATAAAAACCGCCGAAACAGTGTGGTCTGCAAAGCAAAAATGCCCACAGCTTCTAATCGTTCGCCCAACCTATGGTTTATACGAGGAAATGTCCAAAAAAATGAACCGTATTTTTTATGATTATACCGACCTTGTAGAGCCCTTCGGTATAGATGAAAGCTGGCTTGACGTAACCGGTTCTCTAAAGCTTTTCGGTAGCGGTAAGGATATAGCCGACGATATAAGAAAACGGGTAAAAACCGAGCTTGGCATAACCGTTTCGGTGGGCGTTTCCTTTAATAAGGTTTTCGCCAAATTGGGCAGCGACCTGAAAAAACCCGATGCCACAAGCGTAATTCCGCCCGATAAATTCGCCTCGGTGGTGTGGAATCTGCCTGTGTCATCTTTGCTTTTCGTGGGTGATTCCTGCGCGCGGACTCTTTATCGCGTGGGCATAAAAACCATCGGCGACCTTGCAGTTTCCAATAAAGAATTTCTTTCGGAATATATAGGAAAAAACGGCGTAATGCTTCGGGAATTTGCCCTTGGGCGAGATTATGCAGAGGTTACGCCAATGGGCTATGAGCCCCAACCGAAATCTGTATCTAACGGAATGACCTTTCGCGCCAATTTGGTGTCGGAGGAGGATATTTCCTTTGCCGTAACCTATCTTTCAATGTCGGTTGCCGAGCGTTTACGAAAGCATTTTCTTTGCTGTAACACCGTGGCGGTAACTCTGCGTACCCCCGACCAATCAAGCATAAACCGACAAACCGCCCTTTCACACCCAACCTGTCTTTACAGCGAAATTTCCAAAGCGGCGTTGGATATAATTTCGCAAAACCATAAAGGGGGCGATATATATTCGGTTACCGTCCACGCAGAAAAACTATCGAGGGCAGGGGAATGTGCTTTGCAACAACAATTTTTTTCTGATTCGTGGGAGGAAAAATACCAAAAAAAATACTCCTTGGAAACAACGGTAGATTCAATTCGCTCCCGATATGGCAGAAATTCGGTTTGTATTGCATCTGCAATAAGCAACGCTTTAATATAGGATGTGAAATAAATGTAAAAAATCTTGGGTATTGCGTAGTTTTTCGGCAATACCCCTTTTATTTTTTCTTGTAGTGTGGTATAATATAACACTTAATGATTGAACGAATAAAAAGGAGGCGTTTTTAGGTGGCAGACTTTAAACTCGTGTCGGATTTTGCCCCCACGGGGGACCAGCCCCAAGCAATAGAAGCCCTTGTAAACGGGGTAAAAAACGGTGATAGAGACCAAACGCTTATAGGTGTTACGGGTTCGGGCAAAACCTTTACTATGGCAAACGTAATTTCCCGCCTGAACCGCCCTGCAATTATATTAGAACCCAACAAAACCCTTGCGGCGCAGACCTGCTCTGAAATGCGGGAATTCTTCCCCGAAAATGCGGTGGAATTCTTCGTTTCTTATTACGATTATTATCAACCCGAAGCCTACGTTCCGGGTAAGGATATATATATCGAAAAGGATGCAGCGGTAAATAACGAAATAGATAAGCTTCGCCATTCCGCAACCAGCGCGCTTTTCGAACGTAGGGACGTTATAATCGTTGCCTCGGTAAGCTGTATATATTCTCTGGGCGACCCTTCGGAATATGCCGAACAGGTGCTTTCTATCCGCCGCGGCGCGGAATTTCCCAGAGATGAGGTTATAAAACGCCTTGTTGCTTTGCAATACGGCAGAAGTGATATAGGTTTTGAAAGAAATAATTTCCGTGTCCGCGGGGACGTTTTGGATATTTTCCCATCTAATACCGATACCGATGCTATCCGTGTGGAATTTTTCGGTGATGAGGTTGACCGTATTTGTAAAATAAACGTTGTAACCGGCGAGGCTGTTGCAGATATGAGCCACGTGGCGATATATCCCGCAACCCATTACGTTACCTCTGCCGAGGGACGTAAAAAGGCCTTGGATGAAATTATCGCCGAGCTTGATGAAAGAATTGAATTTTTCGAGAGCCAAAATAAACTCATCGAAGCCCAAAGAATCCGCGAAAGAACTATGTTCGACGTAGAGCAAATTCGCGAAATAGGCTTTTGCTCGGGGGTGGAAAACTATTCCCGCGTGCTTTCGGGCAGAGAACCGGGCAGTGCGCCCTATACCTTGCTTGATTATTTCCCCTCGGATTACGTTATGTTCGTGGATGAAAGCCACGTTATGCTTCCCCAGGTTCGCGGTATGTGGGGCGGGGACAGAGCAAGAAAAAAGAATCTTATCGATTACGGCTTCCGTTTGCCCTCTGCCTATGATAACCGCCCGTTGAATTTTGATGAATTTAACGATAAACGCGGACAAACTATATACGTAAGCGCAACCCCAAAGGATTACGAACGACAGTTGTCAACCCGCCTTGTGGAACAGATAATCCGTCCCACGGGTCTGCTTGACCCCGAGGTTGAGGTTCGCCCCACAAAAGGTCAAATCGACGACCTTGCAGGCGAAATCCGAATTCGCGCACAGAAAAAAGAGAGGGTTTTGGTTACTACCTTAACCAAAAAAATGGCAGAGGATTTAACCGAGTTTTTCGAACTGTCGGGTATTCGTTGCCGATATATGCACTATGATATCGACACTATGGAGCGTATGGATATACTCCGCGGATTGCGTTCGGGCGAATTCGACGTGCTTGTGGGTATAAACCTTCTGCGTGAGGGCTTGGACCTTCCCGAGGTTTCCTTGGTTGCTATTTTAGATGCCGATAAGGAGGGATTTTTGCGAAGCGAAATTTCCCTTGTTCAAACAATCGGCCGTGCCGCCCGTAATGCCGAGGGTAAGGTTATTATGTATGCCGACAGCGAAACCGAATCTATGCGTAAGGCAATAGGCGAAACCAACCGCCGACGCAAAATTCAGGATGCTTATAATAAAGCAAACGGCATAACTCCCAAAACTATTGTTAAAGATATACGCGCTCCCATCGAGATAACCTCCAAGAAGGAAGCCGAAAAGATAGAAAAGGCTAAAAAGCTTGGCGGAGAGGAAAAGAAGAAGCTTATTGATAAGCTTACCGCAGATATGAAGCGCGCCGCCAAGGATTTGGATTTCGAAACCGCGGCGCTTATACGTGATAAAATCCGTCGTTTGATGTAAGGTGATAAAATGTCAGATAAAATTGTTGTTAAGGGCGCAAGAGTCCATAACCTTAAAAATGCAGACGTAACAATTCCCCGTGATAAATTGGTTGTGTTCACGGGTCTTTCGGGCTCGGGTAAATCCAGCCTTGCTTTTGATACTCTGTACGCAGAGGGACATCGCAGATTTGTGGAATCGCTGTCCTCCTATGCCCGTATGTTTCTCGGTCAGTTGGATAAACCCGACGTCGACTTTATCGAAGGTCTTTCGCCTGCCATAGCCATCGACCAAAAAACTACCTCCCGCAACCCCCGTTCCACGGTGGGTACGGTTACCGAAATATACGATTATCTTCGTTTGCTTTATGCCCGTATCGGTATACCTCACTGTCCCATTTGCGGCGAACCTATAAACCAGCAATCTGTTGATGAAATCGTTGAAAGAATTTGCAGCTTTGACGAGGGCACGCGCTTTATGGTTCTTGCCCCCGTTGTTTCGGCAAAAAAGGGTATGCACGAAAAGGTTTTCGAGGATGCGAAAAAAAGCGGTTACGTGCGTGTTCGCGTTGACGGTATAATGTATGACCTTTCCGAAACCATAACTTTAGATAAAAATATAAAGCACGACGTGGACGTGGTTGTAGACCGTCTTGTTATGCGGGGTGAAATCCGTTCCCGCCTTGCGGAAAGTATAGAAACCGCCTCTAATTTGGCGGGAGGAATGATAAAAATACTTCTTCCCGACGAGGCCGATGACGATAACGAAATCCTCTTTTCCCAAAACTACGCATGTAAAACCCATGGTGTTTCCGTGGGCGAGCTCACACCGAGAATGTTTTCCTTTAACAACCCCTCGGGTGCGTGTGAGGCTTGCGGCGGTTTGGGTGAAAATAACGTTTTCTCCGAAGAAAAGCTTATCCCCGATAAAAGCCTTTCGGTTTTCGCGGGGGCAATAGTTTGCAACGGCTTTAAAAGTGCCGAGCCCGGCGGATATTTCGCCGAAATGCTTAACTCGGTGGGCAGATATCACGGCTTCGACGTTCATACTCCCATAGATAAATATTCCGAAGAAGCCTATAACGTGCTTATGTACGGTAATAAACGTAAGCGCAAATCGGTTTCCGAACCCTCCTTTAAGGGTGTAATCAATATGATAGAGCACCGCTATAAAATGGGCGGCGGATATGAAGCGCGTGAATATTACGAGCAGTTTATGGATTATATCCCTTGTCCCGAATGCGGAGGTAAGCGTTTAAAGCCCGAATCTCTTTCGGTAACGGTGGGCGGTATGGATATTTCATCTCTCTGCGCTATGTCGGTTATCAACGTAAGGAAGTTTTTTGCAACTCTAAAGCTTTCCAACACCGAACAGGAAATCGCAAGAGAAATTCTTAAAGAAATCAACGCCCGTCTTTCCTTTTTGGAAAACGTTGGCTTGGGATATTTAACACTTTCCCGAAAAGCGGGTTCCCTTTCGGGGGGCGAGGCACAGCGTATTCGTCTTGCAACCCAAATCGGCAGCGCCTTGGTGGGGGTTATGTACGTTCTTGACGAACCCAGCATAGGCTTGCACCAAAGAGATAACCAAAAGCTTATTTCAACCCTTAAAAAGCTTCGCGATATCGGAAACACCGTTCTCGTGGTAGAGCACGATGAAGAAACCATCGAAGAAGCCGATTTTGTGGTTGATATCGGCCCAGGCGCGGGTATTCACGGCGGTGAGGTTGTATTTACCGGTACTCCTGCTCAGATTAAAAAGTGCGCCCATTCCATAACAGGTCAATACCTTTCGGGTAAGAAAAGTGTGTCCGTACCTGCCAAAAGACGCGCAGGTAACGGTAAATTTATCACCGTTGTGGGCGCAGAGCAAAACAACCTTAAGGATATAGACGTAACCTTCCCCTTGGGCAAATTCGTTTGCGTTACGGGTGTTTCTGGTTCGGGTAAATCCTCCTTGGTGAATTCGGTGCTTTATAATACTCTCGCACGTAAATTGGGAAAAGCCTCGGTAATTCCCGGTAAACACCGCGAAATTATCGGTGTGGATGAAATAGATAAAATTATACAAATCGACCAATCCCCCATAGGCAGAAACCCCCGTTCGAACCCTGCTACCTACACGGGCTTGTTCAACGATATCCGTTCGGTGTTCGCATCAACTCCCGATGCCCGTGCCCGCGGTTATACCGACGGCAGATTTTCCTTTAACGTAAAGGGCGGTAGGTGTGAATCCTGCAAGGGCGACGGTACGTTAACCATAGAAATGCATTTTCTTCCCGACGTATACGTAACCTGCGACGTTTGTAAGGGTAAACGATATAACCACGAAACCCTTGAAATAAAATATAAGGGTAAATCCATCTATGACGTTTTGGAAATGACCTGCGAGGAGGGAAGAGAATTCTTCCAAAACTATCCCTCTATTAAACGCCGTTTGGATACCTTGTGCGACGTTGGCTTGGGATACGTTAAAATAGGTCAACCTGCCACAACCCTTTCGGGGGGCGAGGCGCAACGCGTTAAGCTTGCCAACGAGCTTGCAAGACGTGCCACGGGCAAAACCCTTTACGTTCTTGACGAGCCCACCACAGGTTTGCATACCGACGACGTTAATAAGCTTGTTTCTGTGTTGCAAAAACTTGTGGATGCGGGAAATACCGTTGTGGTTATCGAGCATAATCTCGACCTTATCAAAACCGCCGATTATATAATCGACCTTGGTCCCGACGGCGGCGATGCGGGCGGACGAGTTATCGCTAAAGGTACGCCCGAGGAGGTTGCCGCCAGCGAAAACAGTTATACGGGATTTTATTTAAGAGATAAACTTAAAAACTTATAATTCAGGAGAAATCCAAATGAAAGATTATAAAAAATACGCGCCCCTTTTGGAAAAGGTTGAAAAACCGGGCAGATACGTGGGCGGTGAATACGGGTCGGAAATACCCAACCCCGAAAATGCCGACCTTCGCGTTTGCTTCTGCTTTCCCGATACCTACGAAATCGGTATGTCCAATTTGGGTATGAAGATACTTCAAAACTGCTTTAATAAAACGGGTTATATCAGCTGTGAGCGCAGTTATATGCCTTGGCCCGACATGCGGGAACAGCTTGTTTCCCACAAAATGCCCTTGTATGCCTTGGAAAGCGGCGATCCTTTAAATGCTTTCGATATAGTTGCCTTTACCTTGCAATATGAGCTTTGCTATACAAACGTTTTGCAAATGCTCGGTCTCGGTAATATTCCCGTTCTTTCAAAGGACAGAACCGAAACCGACCCTATAGTTATCGCGGGCGGTCCTTGCGCCTATAACCCCGAGCCTATGGCGGATTTTATCGATATATTCTCTATCGGCGAAGGGGAAGAAGCTCTTATTGAGCTTGCGGAATTGATTAATAACTGCAAAAAACAGGGCATGAAAAGAGAAGAAATTCTCTATAAAGCCTCTCTTTTGGACGGCTTTTACGTTCCGTGTTTGTATGACGTAACCTATAATTCCGACGGCACCTTGGCATCCTTTACTCCCAACCGAGAGGGTGTTCCTACAACGGTTCGAAAGCGTATAATCAGTAATTTAGATAACGTTTGCTTCCCCCGTAAATGTGCCGTTCCCTTTTTAGAGACGGTTCACGACAGAGTTATGCTTGAGGTTTTCCGTGGATGTATCCGCGGTTGCCGTTTCTGTCAGGCGGGTATGATTTACCGTCCTTACCGCGAAAAATCTCCCGACGTGTTAAACGCCGATGCATTGGAATCCATAAAACATTCGGGATATCCCGAAATATCTCTTACCTCCTTGTCCATAAGCGACTATACCCATCTGCGCGAGCTTATCGATAAGCTTTTAAGCTGGACTGATGATAAAAAGGTAAATCTTTCGTTGCCCTCTATGCGTATAGATAACTTCTATGAGGAGCTTTTGGAAAAGGTTTCCTCGGTGCGCAAAAGCGGCCTTACCTTTGCCCCCGAGGCAGGCACACAACGCCTTCGCGACGTTATAAATAAAAACATTACCGAGGAAGAAATAATAACAGCGGTTTCAAAAGCCTTCGATGGCGGCAGAAACAGCCTTAAGCTTTATTTTATGAACGGGCTTCCCACCGAAACCGACGAGGATATAAAGGGCATAGCAAAGCTCGGTCAGAATATCGTGGATACATATTATTCCAAAAAACGTCAGGGCGGCGGCAGGGGAGTTAACGTAACCATAAGCGTTTCCTGCCTTGTTCCCAAGCCTTTCACACCATTCCAATGGGCGGCACAGGACAGCTTGGAGGAATTGGAGCGTAAACAACAGCTTCTTAAGAGTGAAATAAAAACCAAGAAAATTTCATATAAATATCACGATGCGAGAGTTTCCCGTATCGAGGCGGTGTTTGCCCGTGGCGACCGTAAATTGGGTAAGGCCTTGTACGAGGCATATAACCGCAATATGATGCTCGACGGCTGGGATGAATATTTCAGCTATGATAAGTGGATAGAAACAATCGAATCTGTTGGTCTTGACGCATCCTTTTATGCAAACCGCGCCTTTGATTTGGATGAGCTTCTTCCTTGGGATTTCATCGATATCGGCGTAACTAAAAAGTTTATGAGGCTTGAATACGAAAAGGCAATTAAGGAAATTACCACCCCCGATTGCCGTACGAAATGCTCGGGTTGCGGTGCAGCAAGCCTTTGCAACGATAAATGTATTTGTAACGGAGGTTGAAATTATGGCTGATATAAGAGTTTGTTTTTCTAAAATGGGACAACTGCAATATATTTCCCACCTTGACCTTCAACGTGCCGTTGCCCGTATGTTAATCCGAAGCGATTTGCCGATTGCATACAGCGAGGGCTTTAACCCTCATCCCAGATTGAACATAGCTTTGCCCCTTTCTATTTATCAAGAGGGAGAAAGAGAATTTTTTGATTTTAGATTAACCGAGGAAATTTCTTTAGATATCGTTAAAGAAAAATTACAAGAATCCGCGTTCCCCGGTATGGATATTCTGGATGTGTCCCTTGCGGTTGGTAAGCTAACCACCAAAACCGCCCTTTGGCGCTTGGAGTTCGAAACCCAAATGTCGGTAAGTGAACTTGAAAAAAGGGTAAGCGGTGAAATGCTTGTTACCAAACGTTCTAAAAAAGGAGATAAAACCGTAGACATATCTCCCATGCTGAAATTTGTATCTGCATATAACGAGCCAAACCGTCTTATTGCCCGTTTTAAACTAAACGCGGCGGGTAACGATTATCTCAATCCCGCGTATATCGCCGCGTTTTTGGGCGATGAGGTAAAATTAGTCCGCACAGTTCGAGAGAATATTGATTTTTAAAGCAATTTTCTATTGATATCGGGGCGATTGTTTGGTATAATCATAATGATATGAAATATTTATTAAAACCTCTCACGAAGTTAATAGTTTTTATGCTTCTTCTTGCCTTGGTTTTGGGGCTTTCTTCCTGCAACAAAGGTGAGGAAGACAGCCTTGACGAAAGCAGTGAAGCTCAAACCGAAAGTTCGTCGGAACAATCGGCTTTTACCGTTAAACAAGCCGAACAACTGTTAGAGCAGGATAAATTGCTTACCGAGATTTTTATTTGCAATTATCTGCGGGACGTAACAAGCGTCAAAGCAGAAAGAACCTTGGTGTCTGCAGATAATAAATATGCCGATTTTTCGGAAATTGAAAAGCTAATAGGCAATACCTACTTGCAGGATAGCGGTGATAAAGAATTTTTTATGTCTTATCCCGAAAATCAAGAACCGTCTGTTGTTTCTCAAGATGGTAAAACCTCGGTTTTCTGTCATATCGGCAGCAATTATAACGATTATGCCGATTATTCAACCCTTTCGGTTTTAGATACCGATGATGAAAAGGTAAAGGAGCTTTCCTTTTCCACACTGTTGGGTAAAGAGCTAACGGTCAAGGCGTTTCTCCAAGAGGACGGAAAATGGCTTTTGGAAAAGGGAATTTACCGTTTGAACCCTCCGCAAACCGATTATACCGAATCCCCTTGGGGTAAGACCAACGTGGGCTCGCTTAAAAACCTTTCGGGCAAAACCTTGGTTATCAAGCTTTTCGTTTCGGATAAGGATACCGAAATTACTCCTGCTGACGAAACCTTTTTCCATCAACGAATCGAATCTGCGCTGCAAAGTCTGACACAAGACCTAAGTCAGTTTGGTATAACACCCGATTTCGAATATGAATCCACCTATTTCGAGCATAAAAAAACGCTTGGAAACAGGGCGATAGATTTCGATATGATGCTTGCCCAAACCACCTTCGGCACTCTGGAAAATTTCGCCCGCGATAATACTGATTTGGATTTGTCAAAATACGACAATTATTTCTTTGTGGTTTGCACGAAAAACGATATGGAGCTTTCCGTGGGAGTTTTCGATAAAACCGAGGAAAAAGACCTTTATTTCGGCGAAAGAATCCTTACGGGCGCTTCGGTTACCGATTTGGATATTTATAAATCGGTTCTTTGCCTGCTCGGCGCAGACCTCCGCGGCGAGGATGGGGCGGATAAATATACAGAAGCTCTCTATAAATTTTATTTCCCCAACGATTTTGCCGTTACCAAGGATTTAACAACGGTTGAAATCTCCCCCGTAACCGCATATATGTGCGGCTTCACCGATAAATTAAATTTTCTTTATAAAACATTTCTTCCAAGAAAATAATTAAAAAGCGAGGAAAAACAAATGGCTGGTGAATTCAAACGCGTTCTTGTTAAACTCAGCGGCGAGGCATTGTCCGGCGAGGGTAAGCATATCCTCAACGGCGAAATGCTTGAGCACGTAGCAAAGGTGCTTTCCCGTCTTGCAAAGGACGGCACACAGGTGTGTGTTGTTATAGGCGCGGGTAATATCTGGCGCGGCGCGCGTCAAAACGGTATGACTATCGACAGAGTACGCGGCGACCATATGGGTATGCTTGCAACCCTTATCAATTCCATAGCAATGCAGGATTATATTATCAATGCAGGTACAACCGCCCGTGTTATGAGCGCGGTTCAAATGCAACAGTTCTGCGAAACCTATTCTCAGTATAAGGCTATCGAATATATGGAAAAGGGCGAAATCGTTATTCTTGCCTGCGGTGTGGGTTATCCCTATTTCTCCACCGATACGGGTATGATGCTTCGCGCGGCGGAATTAAAGTGCGATGCAGTTCTTTCTGCTAAAAACGTTGCGTTCGTTTATGATAAAGACCCTGCAAAATATCCCGATGCAAAGCCCTTTAAAACTCTTAAATATTCCGAAATGCTCTCTCTCGGCTTAAAGGCTATCGACCAAAGCGCAGCCGCAATAGGTGAAGAAAGCGGAATTAAAACCGTATTGTTCTCTCTGTCCGACCCCGAAAATATAATTCGCGCCGCCAACGGTGAGAATTTGGGCACAATACTTTATAACTGATTATAAAAATAAAAAATACATCAAAACAAAAGGAAGGTAACCGTTATGTTTGAAATGAAACCCTTTGAAGAAAAAATGAAAAAGAGTATCGCAGTTTTAGAGGAGGACTTCGGCACTATCCGTGTGGGCAGAGCCAGCGCTAAGGTTCTCGATAAAATCACTGTTGACTATTACGGCAGCCCTACAGGTATCGAAGGCGTTGCAACCGTTAAAGCTACCGATGCAAAAACCCTTCTTATCACCCCTTGGGAAGCTAATATGTGCAAGGAAATCGAAAAGGCAATTCTTGCCTCCGACCTTGGTATTACCCCCACTAACGACGGAAAAAGCATTCGTCTTTCTTTCCCCTCACTTACCGAGGAACGCAGAAAAGAGCTTACCAAGAAAACCGCAAAAATGGGCGAGGATTGCAAGGTTGCAATTCGTAACATCCGCCGCGAAGCAAACGATGCGGCTAAGCTTTTAAAGAAGAATTCCGAAATTACCGAGGATGACCTTAAGTCTGCAGAAAAGACCATTCAGGACGTAACCGATAAGCTTATCAAAGAGGTTGATTCTGCTGTTGCACGTAAAGATAAGGAAATTATGGAAATCTAATCCTTCACAGAAGATAAATTTGTTTTGATACCCCCAAAAGCATAAAAGTTTTGGGGGTACGCTTCAAAAATAACTTCATTTTTCAAATCTGATATTCCCTTCAGGAGGTTACATATGTCTCAATCGGCACTGCCCCGTCATATCGCCATTATAATGGACGGTAACGGACGTTGGGCGAAAAAACGCCTGCTGCCCCGTACGGCAGGTCATAAGGTTGGCTTGGATACCTTTGTAAATACGGTTGATGCCTGTAGCGATATGGGTATAGAATATCTTACCGTTTATGCCTTTTCTTCGGAGAATTGGAACAGGGAGGCATCCGAGGTAACCGCGCTGATGGAGCTTATGAGCCGTGGAATAACCAAATATGAACCCGAAATGGTTCGTAAAAATATCCGCCTTAAATTAATGGGGGATATAGACCGTTTCGAGGAAAAATACCGCAAACCGCTTTTGGATGTTCAGGAAAGACTTTCTAAAAACAGCGGTATGACTTTGTGTATCTGTCTTTCCTATGGGGGCAGGCAGGAAATTGTCCGTGCCTTTAATTTGTTGGCACAGCAGGGGAAAACCGAAATAACCGCCGAGGATATATCGGCAAACCTCTATTCCGCAGGCGTTCCCGACCCCGACCTTGTAATCCGCACCAGCGGTGAATATCGTATATCCAATTTTCTTTTGTGGCAATCGGCATATTCCGAATATTATTTTGCCGACGTTTTCTGGCCGGATTTTGATAAATCCGAGCTTGAAAAGGCAATTGAATCCTATGCAAAGCGCGAACGACGCTTCGGGAGGTAGTTATGTTAAAAAGAATTGTTACCGCAATAGTGGCTTTGTTGCTTTTTGTTCCCATTCTTCTTTGGGGCGGAAGCATCGTTGTTACCTCGGTGTTTGCGCTTATCGCCGCAGTATCTGTATATGAAATGCTCGGCTGCTGTAATTTGAATAAGAATATTTTTGTTGCAGTGCCTTCGATTTTGGGCGCAGCGATATGTGTTTTTGTTCCCGGCTTGTTTGGACTTCGTCTATTTGCCGCGGCGGCTGTAATGCTTTCGGGCGTTATCTGCGCTTTGATTTATTTCTTGGGCGTGTCGGTGTTCGCTCACAAATCTGTGGACGTAGAAAGATTGTTTACCTGCTTTGGATTAACTGTTTATATAACCGCAGGCTTTACCGCCTTGTCCGCGTTGTATATCATTTACGGCTTGTGGGCGGTGGCATTCGTCCTTTGTGTTGCTTGGGGTACAGATACCTTTGCATATTTTTCGGGTATGCTTTTCGGCAAAAGAAAGCTTTGCCCCGAAATTTCACCCAAAAAAACTATTGCAGGTGCAATCGGCGGTACAATTTTCGGCACCGCTATCGGCGTGCTTGTTTTCGTTATTAACGGAGTAAGCCCTGTTTTTGCCCTTTGCGCTCTGCCGCTTTCGGTAATAAGCCAGTTGGGCGACCTTGCGGCATCTGTAATAAAGCGTCGCTTCGGTGTTAAGGATTACGGCAAAATTTTCCCCGGACACGGCGGTGTGCTTGACAGATTCGATAGCATCATTCCCGTTTCAATAGTTACCGCAATGATATTTTTGGGTTATTGGATTTTTGTGTGGGTGTTATAATGAATAAATCTATTTCTTTGTTGGGTTCAACAGGTTCAATAGGTACACAAACTCTTGACGTAGCGCGAAACTTAGGTCTTCGCGTTACTGCGCTTTCTGCACATTCCAACGTTAAGCTGTTGGAACAGCAAACCCGTGAATTCAAACCAAAGCGCGTTTCTATCGGTGAAGAATATTACAGTCAACTTAAAACCGCCTTGTCGGATACGGAGGTTGAAATTCTTTGCGGAGATGAGGGCGTTTTAGAGCTTGCCGAAACCGACGAATCCGAAACCTTGGTTAATGCGGTTTTGGGTATGAAGGGCTTGCGCCCGACGGTTGCCGCCGCATTAAAGGGCAAGAAAATTGCCTTTGCCAATAAAGAAACTCTTGTGGCGGGCGGTAAAATTGTTACCGATGCCGTTACAAAGGGCGGTGCTGTGCTTTTGCCCGTTGATAGCGAGCATTCGGCTATCTTTCAATGTATTCAAGGCGGCACAAAAATTAAAAAAATTCTCCTTACAGGCTCGGGTGGGCCATTTTTGGGACAAAGTAAGGAGTATATTAAAGACGTAACCCCCGAAATGGCAATTAAACACCCCCGTTGGAATATGGGAAAAAAGATTTCGGTTGACAGCGCCAGCTTGATGAATAAGGGGCTTGAACTTATCGAGGCGGTTCATCTTTTTAACGTTGAACCCGAAAAGGTTGAGGTTGTTATTCACCCTCAAAGTATCGTTCATTCAATGGTAGAGTTCGAGGATAACGCGATAATTGCCCAAATGGGCACACCTGATATGCGCTTGTGTATTCAATATGCCATAACCTATCCCGAAAGATTACCGTCCCCCGCAAATAATTTGGATTTGTTCGGCAAGGAGCTTACCTTCTTAAAGCCCGATGAAGAAACCTTCCCCCTGCTTGCCTTGGCAAAAAAGGCAATAAGCAAGGGCGGGAATATTCCCGCAGTAATGAACGGCGCCAACGAAGAAGCCGTAAAACTGTTTTTAGAGCATAAAATCGGGTTTACACAGCTGTTCGACCTTGTTATAAACGCAACCGAAAATGCTTGCTTTATTTCAGAGCCGAATCTTGAAGATATAATACAATCCGACAAAACCGCCCGTGAATACGTGGCTTCTCATATATAATTTGGAGTGAACTTAATGCTTGAAACCTTGGTTACCCTTATCGTTACAATTTTAGTGTTCGGGATTTTGATTTTCGTCCACGAATTCGGTCATTATATCGTTGCCCGTTGCTTCGGCGTGGGAATTATCGAATTCGCCATAGGTATGGGACCTAAAATTGCCACCTGGAAAGGGAAGTATAACGATTTTACTCTGCGCGCTATACCGATCGGCGGCTTTGTAAATATGGTTGGGGAATACGACGAGGAAATTCCCGATGAGCATAAATATAAAATTCCTCTTAACGAGCGCGCCGTTTGGAAGCGCATACTTATCGTTATAGCAGGACCTTTGATGAATATTCTTCTTGCATTTATCGTTATGGCTGTTTTGGTTGTAACAAGCAAGGCAATCGGCTCTACGGTGGTGGGAGATTTCGTTGAAAACAGCGTTTCTCAGGAATACGGACTTCAGATTAACGATAAAATTATCGAGATAAACGGCAAAAATATCAAATGCTACAGCGATTTGGCATATAAGGTTATGTCCGATGGAATTAATCCTATGGATATCACCGTGGTACGCAACGGCGATACGGTCTATTTGAAAGACGTTGTTTTCGGCACCGAAACCGAACAGGGCGTTAAAATGGGCGTTATGGATTTTCGCGTTTATGCCAAAGAGAAAAACTTTAAAAGTGTTGTTTACGAATCATTTTGGCAATCGGTTTCCAACGTTTATATAACCGTGGATTCTCTTGTGGATACCCTTTCGGGCAGATACGGTATCGAGGCGGTTGGCGGTCCTATTGCCGTGGGCGAGGAGATTAATAACACTATCCGCGAAAGCGAAAGCTTTGGGGACACCTTGTATAGGTTAGGCACCTTTTTGGTTATGATTTCGGTGTCCTTGGGTGTGTTTAACCTTTTGCCCATTCCCGTGCTTGACGGCGGAAGATTGCTGTTTTATATAATCGAAGCAATCCGCAGAAAGCCTTTGAACCCTAAAATCGAACAAAATATAAGCGCATTCTTTATGATTCTTTTATTGGGATTAATGGTGTTTGTAGCTTGTAATGATATATCAGGATTATTTTAATTATGAAAATAACACGAGAAATTAAAATCGGAAATATAAAAATCGGCGGTAATAATCCTATTGCCGTTCAATCTATGACAAATACAAAAACTGCCGATAGGGAAGCAACGCTATCCCAAATCAAATCCCTGGCATCGGCAGGCTGTGATATCGTTCGCTTTACCGTTAACGATATGGAAGCGGCAGAAGCGATACCTTATTACGCAGAAAATATAAATATCCCCTTGGTTGCGGATATCCATTTTGATTACCGCCTTGCTTTAGCGGCGGCTGAAAGAGGCATATCCAAAATCCGTATAAATCCGGGCAATATCGGCAATAAAGAAAATATCCGTAAGGTTGCAAACGCCTGCAAAGCACGTAATATACCTATAAGAATAGGTATAAACGGCGGCAGTGCCGAAAAATCAGTGCTTGAAAAATACGGCGGTCCCACTGCCGAGGCTCTTGCCGAAAGTGCGTTGAATAACGCGAAAATGCTTGAAATGTGCGATTTTAACGATATCGTCCTTTCGGTAAAAAGCTCGGATGTGAAAACGATGGTTGATGCCGCCCGTATTCTTTCGCAAAGCTGCGATTATCCTTTACATATCGGCGTTACCGAAACAGGGGACGTTCGCCGCGGCAGTATAAAGTCCGCCATAGGTATAGGCTCGCTTTTGTTGGACGGTATAGGAAATACCGTTCGCGTTTCGCTTACAGAAGACCCTGTGTTGGAGGTTGCCGCCGCAAGAGATATTCTGTTTTGCTGCGGTATCGGCGGGGGAATAAATATAGTTTCCTGCCCCACTTGCGGCAGAACCCGTTCGAACCTTATCGGCTTGGTTGCCGAATTAGAGGAAAAAACAAGAAGTATCAAAACCGAAAAACGAATTACCGTTGCCCTTATGGGTTGCGCGGTAAACGGCCCCGGAGAAGCAAAACACGCCGATATAGGTGTTGCCTGCGGCGAAAACGAAGGTCTGCTTTTCCGCAAAGGCGAGGTTATTAAAAAAATCCCCGAAAATGAAATTGTTTCAACATTGCTTAACGAAATTAAGGAACTTATAAATGCTTAACGAATTTCTTGCTAAATTCAAAAAAGCGTCCTTTTCCGAAAAATCCAAGGACACCATATCAAAATTCGATTCCTTCTCTGTTAAGGTGGACCGCGAAAAGCTTTTTATCGCGGTTATGGCAGAGCTTTCTTGCTATGTAAAGTCTGCCGACCTTTTCGAGATAGAAGACGTGATAAAAAAGGCGTATGGCCTTAATAAGGTTGCTATTTATCCCAAATATAATATAGAATTCGAAGCGCAATATATGGGCGGAATTATCGATACCCTGCGTCGCGCTTCTCAGTTGGATTACGGTTTTTTCGCAAATGCGGAATTTCAGTATATAAAATACGAATCCAAACTGAAAATCGTTATGCCCAGATTTATCACCTCGGATATTCCCGAGGCTAACGGCGCTAAAAGCTTTATAGAGCAATGTATTAATCAGCAGTTCGGTGTTTCCTTGGAGGTTCAGTTTGTTTCTCCCGAATTCGAGGTTCTTGAATATAAAAACGAAAGAGAATCTGCGCTGGAAGAAAGCATACGCAACCAAAAATTCGAAATTTCCAACGAACCTACCGAAGAAAAAGAACCGCCCCGTGCCTCCTTTGCCAACGTTGAGGTAGGGGATGCGGAATATAACCAAAACGGCGAAAAGCTTTTGGTAAAGGTGGGCAATCTGACTCTTGACGTTACTTCTCCCGAGCCTGTAATGGGCGAGCGTAAGGGATGGAACCTAACCCCAATTTCCAACGTTAAAAACGGCACCACCGTTTGTGTTGGGGGTAAATTGTTCCAAACCGAAAGCAAAGAAAATTACGAGGGAGATAAAATCACTTATACTCTTTATATAACCGACCTTGCGGCATCTATCACTGCGCGCTTCACCTGTCCTAAAAGCGAAGCGCCAAAGCTTCCCAAGCCTCCCGCTTACGTTTTGATTTCGGGTAGGGCAGAGCATAGAAAAACCTTTAACCGCGCTTTGGGACAAATGGTAGAGGAAGATGAGCTTACCATAAACGTTAAGGCGATAAGTAAATGCGGTTATGTGGGCAGAATGGATAATGCCGAGGATAAACGTGTAGAGCTTCATTTACATACCAATATGTCTGCTTTGGATGCGTTGTCCGACCCCGAGGATATTATGGCGCGCGCCTCTAAATGGGGAATGCCCGCGGTTGCATTTACCGACCACGGTACCCTTCAGGCTTATCCCATAGTTCAAAAGGCGGCGAAGAAATATCCCAACGTAAAGCCTATTTACGGCATCGAGGGATATTTGGTTGACGATACCGCCCGCGCGGTTTTCCGCTATGACGATGCTTCTGATGTTAAGTTTGCCGAAAGCGAATTTATAATTTTCGATATAGAAACCACAGGTCTTTCCTTTAAAAACTGCGGTATAACCCAAATCGGCGCACTTAAATATAAAAACGGCGATATAATCGGCGAGTTTTCAACCTTTGTAAACCCCGGTATGCCTATCCCCGAAAAAATAACCGAGTTAACTGGCATAACCGACCAAATGGTTCATGATGCCCCAAGCGAAAAGGAAGCTGTTACAAAATTCCTTGAATTTTGCGGCGACAGAATGATGGTCGCCCATAACGCCAATTTCGATATTTCCTTTATCACTCGCGTTTCCGCAGATAACGATATCCCCTTTACCAACGCATATCTCGATACTGTTGCGCTGTCCCGATATATAAACAGCGATTCAAATAAACACACTCTCGATACTTTGGCGAGATATTATAATCTTGGCGAGTTCGACCACCATAAGGCGGATGCGGATACCGAAATGCTGGCGAAGATTTTTGCCTGTATGGTGCGTAAGCTTGCATCCAACGGTATTCTCACCGTTACCGAAATGAACGCGGCAATGGCGGGCAGTGCAGACCCAAAGCGTTTGCCCTATTACCACGTGGTAATTCTTGTTAAAAACCTCGTGGGCTTGAAAAATCTTTATAAGATAGTTTCAAGGTCAAATCTGGATTATTTCCATTCCCATCCCCGTATCCCCAAAACCCTTCTTTCGGAATACCGCGAGGGACTTGTGGTGGGCTCGGCGTGCTCCTCGGGTGAGCTTTATGATGCTATACTCGACAATAAGCCTATGAGCACCTTAGAGCAAATTGCCAAGTTTTACGATTATTTAGAGGTTCAGCCGGATTCTAACAACGGCTATCTTCTTGATGAAAATAAAGCAACGGTAGAACAGCTTCACGATAACGTACGCACAATAATTTCCATAGCCGAAAAGCAAGGAAAGCTTGTTGTTGCTACGGGGGACGTTCATTTTATGGACCCCGAGGATGAAATCTACCGCCAAATAATGATGCGCGGTATGGGTTACCGCGATGCAATGCGCGAATGTAAGATATACTTCCGCACCACCGAGGAAATGCTTGCCGAATTCGCATATCTCGGCGAGGAGGAGGCAAAACGCATTGTTGTGGATAACCCCAAAAAAATCATTGAGGATTTCGACAGTATAAAGCCTATCCCCGACGGAACTTATACCCCCACTATCGAAGGCGCAGAAGAAGAGCTTCAAGAGCTTTGCCTGCAAACCGCTATGGATATGTACGGCTTCAACGGCGAATTGCCCGAGATTGTACGCGCCCGTATGGATAGAGAGCTTTCTTCCATTATCGCCAACGGCTTTGCGGTGCTTTACGTTATCGCAAGACGTTTGGTTCAAAACAGTGAGGAACACGGATATCTCGTTGGTTCCCGCGGTTCGGTTGGCTCGTCTTTTGTTGCAACTCTTGCAAAAATATCCGAGGTTAACCCTCTGCCCCCTCACTATTCCTGCCCTAACTGTAAATATTCCGAATTTTTCACAGACGGCTCTATCGGTTCGGGCTTTGACCTTCCCGATAAAAGCTGTCCTCATTGCGGCACTGCCTTGCGCCCCGACGGCCACGATATACCTTTCGAAACCTTCCTTGGCTTCCACGGTGAAAAAGCACCTGATATCGACCTTAACTTCTCCGGCGACGTTCAGGCAGAGGCACATAAGTTTACCGAAGTTCTTTTCGGTAAAGAAAATATCTTCCGCGCAGGTACCGTTGGTACCTTGCAGGATAAAAACTGCTTCGGCTTTGTAAAGAAGTTCTTAGAGGAGGAGGGAATGTCCCTCACACGTGCCGAGCAGGCTCGTCTTGCCCAAGGGTTCGTTGGTGTAAGGCGTACCACGGGGCAACACCCCGGCGGTATCGTCGTTATCCCCAAGGAATATGAAATTTACGATTTTACCCCCGTTCAATACCCCGCAAATAAAGAATCAAGCGGTGTAATCACAACCCACTTTGCGTTTGAATATCTTCACGATACAATTTTAAAGCTTGATATACTGGGCCACGATGTGCCCACCTACTATCGCATTTTCCAAAACTATACGGGCATAGACGTGCGCGACGTTCCTATGAACGACAAAAACGTTTACGAGCTGTTCGCTTCTACAAAACCCTTGGGAGTTACTCCCGAGCAAATCGGTTGCCCTATAGGAACAATGGGTATTCCCGAATTCGGTACGGATTATTCCATACAGATGATTTTGGATGCTAAACCCAAAGGCTTTGCGGATTTGGTGCAGATAGCAGGTTTATCACACGGTACGGGTATATGGCTTGGTAACGGTAAGGACCTTATCGAAAGCGGTACTTGTACCATCGACCAAATTATCGGTACCCGCGACAGCATTATGACCTATCTTATGCATATGGGTGTTGAATCTGCGGTTGCTTTCGATTCTATGGAGCGTACCCGAAAGGGTAAGGGCTTACTGCCCGAGCAGGAAGCCGCCATGCGCGAAAAGAACGTTCCCGATTGGTATATAGCATCCTGTAATAAAATCCAGTATATGTTCCCCAAGGCTCACGCGGCGGCATATACAATAGCATCCCTCAGATTAAGCTGGTTTAAAATCTATCACCCCGTCGCCTATTATGCCACCTATTTCACCATAAAGCGTGATTTCTTCGACGGTGAGCTTATTATGAAGGGCAAAGCGCGTATTGAAGAACGCTTGAAAACACTTCGCGCCGCGCCGTCCCTTTCGGCAAAGGACGAAGGTAATATAATCATTCTTCGTATCGTTTTGGAAATGCTCGCCCGCGGTTTTTCCTTCCTCCCTGTGGAAATCGGTAAGTCCGAAGCGACAGCATTTGTCCCCGAAAACGGAAAAATCCGCCTTCCTTTGTGTTCTCTCAACGGGTTGGGAGAATCTGTGGCGGAAAAAATCGTAGAGGTTGTTAAAAACGGCGAAGCAACCACAATCGAAGAAATCCGAGCAAAGGCATCAGTAAATAAGTCCATAATGGATCTTCTTCATCAAAACAAATGCTTCGGGAATATCCCCGAATCCGACCAAATTACATTGTTTTAAAACAAGTCAGAAGGCAAATACTATGTACGATAACCACTCACATTCACAATATTCCTGCGATATCCCAAAAGGAAAAGGAAGTTCGGTTCGCGAAATATGTCAAAGAGCGTTAGACCTCGGTCTTAAAGGTGTTGCCATAACCGACCATTTTGATATCGACGGTGTTTACGACGGCCATTTTGCACCGCTGGACCACCAATCGGTTATGACCGATATCCTCGAGGCAAAGGAAGAGTTTAAGGGAAAACTTAAGGTCTTTCACGGCATCGAATTAGGTCAGGCAACCCATATGCCCGTTGAATCCGAAGAGCTTCTTGAACAATACCCCTACGATATAGTTCTCGGCTCTGTCCACGCTGTTCGCGGTATAGTAGATTTCCACGAGCTGGATTACAGCCAAATGGAAAAAAGCGTCTACGTTGGTTTGTGGAATCAGTATATAGAAGAAATGCTTGATACCATAAAATGGGGTAAGTTTGATATTTTAACTCATTTAACCTATCCCAAACGCTATTACCTCCGACACGGTATAACCGATTTTCCCGATATTAAAAATAAGGGTAGGGAATATTTCGAGCCCGTGTTGAAAGCGCTAATAGATAAGGGCATCACCTTGGAATGTAACTCCTCGGGCTTGCGACAGCCTCTTGGCGAATGTCTGCCCAACCAAGACCTTTTAAGCTTCTATTACGAGCTTGGGGGTAGGGAAATTTCTCTTGGCAGTGATGCGCACCATTCCCGCGATATCGGCGCGAATTTTAAGGAAGCCGCAGAAATGCTCAAATCCATAGGCTTTAAATATCAAACCTATTTTGAAAACCGCAATAAAAACTATGAAACCCTTTAACGGAGGAAATATAATGAAAGAACGAATTTTATCCTATCTCGAACAAAACGCCCGTATGTCCCACAGCGACATCGCAACTATGCTTGGCGTTACCGAAGCCGAGGTTTCGGCAATCGTTAAAGAATGCGAAGCCGACGGAACAATTATGAACTATAAAACCGTTATCGATTGGGAAAAGGCGGGTAAATCAAGCGTTACCGCACTTATCGAGCTTAAAACCATTCCCCAGAGAGATAAAGGCTTCGATTCTGTGGCAGAGCGTGTTTGCAACTTCCCCGAGGTTAAATCGGTTTGTCTTATGTCGGGCGGCTTCGATCTTGCCATCACAGTTGAATGTACAACTATGCGCGAGGTTGCCTTCTTCGTTGCCGAAAAGCTTGCAACCATCGAGGGTGTAACCGCAACCGCAACCCATTTCGAACTTCAGAAGTATAAAGAAAACGGTGTTATTTACGGCACTGAAATCGTTGATAAAAGAGGAAACAACTGGTGAAATTCGATCCTACAAAAAGCCTTTCGGCTACAATAACAGAAATAAAGCCCTCGGGTATACGAAAATTCTTCGAGATTTTGAACGAACGAAAGGACGTTATCGGTCTAACGGTAGGTCAGCCCGATTTCGTAACTCCTTGGCATATCCGTGATGCAGGTATCCGTTCTTTGCAGGAGGGATTAACCTATTATTCCGCAAATAACGGTATGATAGAAATGCGTCAGGAAATCGCAAAATATCAAAAACGCCGCTTCGGCTTGGATTACGACCCTGCAAAGGAAATTATCGTAACCGTTGGCGGTAGCGAAGCTATCGATATCGCTATGCGCGCGGTTATCGAGCATGGCGACGAGGTTTTAATTCCCGAGCCCAGCTTCGTATGCTATAGCCCCATAGCAACTCTTGCAGGCGGTGTGGCTGTGCCCATAGCCTTGTCCCCCGATAACGGATTCCGCCTTACGGCAGAACAGTTAAAGGCGGCTATAACCGAAAAAACCAAGCTTTTGGTGCTTCCTTTCCCCAATAACCCTACGGGCTCGGTTCTTCGTTTGGAGGATTTGGAGGCTATCGCAGAGGTTATAAGAGAAACCAATATCTGTATACTTTCCGATGAAATCTATGCCGAGCTTACATACGGTGAAAAGCACGTTTCCATAGCATCTCTCCCCGGTATGCGTGAGCGCACGATTATTGCCAACGGCTTTTCCAAGGCTTATGCAATGACGGGTTGGAGAATGGGTTATACCTTAGCACCCGATTATTTCACGGTTCAAATGGGCAAAATCCATCAATATGCAATTATGTGCGCCCCCACCACAAGCCAATATGCGGCGATAGAAGCACTTAAAAACGGCGACCCTGATATCGAATATATGAAGGGCGAATACGAAGCCCGCAGAAACCTTATCGTCAGCGAACTTAACCGTATAGGTATAGATACCTTCCTGCCCGACGGCGCGTTCTATGTGTTTGCCGACCTTAGAAAGTTCGGTCTTGACGACGAAACCTTCTGTCAGCGACTTCTTGATGAAAAAGGCTGTGCCATAGTTCCCGGCAGTGCCTTTGGTGAAAGCGGAAAAGGCTTTGCGAGAATTTCTTATGCTTATTCTCCCAAGCATATAAATAAGGCTATCGAGCGTATCGAGGCGTTTATTAAAACCTTATGATAATTAAGGCATTTGCAAAAATAAACCTTACTCTTGATATAACGGGTATTCTGCCGGGCGGCTATCACGCCCTGCGCTCGGTGATGGCACCTGTGTCCCTTTGTGATGAAATCACTTTGGAAAAATCCGATAAAACCGAATTTTTCTGCAATGTGGAATCTATTTCCACACCCGATAACCTTTGTGTCCGCGCCGCAAACGCCTTTTTGCAAAAAGCAAATATAACCGGCGGTGTGGTGATTAAATTGCAAAAGAATATACCCTTTCCTGCGGGATTGGGCGGTGGCAGCTCGGATGCGGCGGCAGTGCTAAGGGGGATGAACGAGCTTTACGGAAACCCCTTGACAAACGGAGATTTGTTTGCTCTCGCATCAAGTCTTGGCTCGGATATACCCTTTTGCTTGTTGGGTAAACCCGCCCTTTGCGAGGGTAGGGGTGAAATTCTTACACCCCTAAAGGATGTTCCCATATTTACTGTGGTTATCGCTATCGGCGATGGACGTTTGCCCACCCCCGAGGTGTTTAAAAAGTACGATTCTATGAATCTGCCCGTCAGAAATGATACCGATAATTTCATTTCTGCCTTGGGCAATGGAATTAAAGAAGACATTGTCGCTTCTATGGGTAATGCCTTTACCTCCGTTGCCGAAGTGTTAGCACCCGAAACGAAAACACTTCGTGATGAAATGCTGTCCTGCGGTGCGCTTGCTTCTCATTTGTCGGGAAGCGGACCTTCGGTTTATGGCATTTTTAAAAACCAAGACCAAGGTATAAAAGCGGCAGAAGCATTGAAAGCCAAAGGCTATTCGGCGTATGTTTGCGAAACCTTAAATTAAAAGTTAAATAAATGAATTATTCTCCTTTTCGTTGTCTATAATCAAGTCATCACGAAAAGGAGAATCTTATATGAAAACAAAATTAATCTGTCTGTTCTGTGCCTGCTTTATACTGCTTAACACCGTGGATATGCTTATCCCTCGAAGCGAGGCAAACATATTTGACAACGCAATACGTCTGCACGTTCTGGCAAACGATAACAGCCAAGAGGCACAAAGCGTAAAGCTTCTCGTTAGGGATGCAATTCTTGAAGAATGCGGCGATATGTTTTCAGAATGCGGAGACGTGATTTCCGCATCGGCTACAGTCGAGGAAAATATGCCGAAAATCGAATCGGTAGCCAACCGAGTTCTAAAAGAAAACGGTATGGAATATACCGCAAAGGCTTGCTGGGGATATGAAGAATACCCCACAAGGGTTTACGAAAGCTTCACACTTCCCGCAGGGACCTACCGTTCACTGCGCCTTGATTTGGGCGATGCAGAGGGTAACAATTGGTGGTGCGTTCTTTTTCCGCCGTTATGCACAGGCGCATCATCGGGTGAGAATTTAACTGCGGCGGATATAAACGAAAAGGATTCATCTGTGTTTACAAACAGAAAATATATTTTTAGGTTCAAATTGCTTGAACTGTTTTGGTGATATTATGTTACATCGTATAATTGGCTGCTCGGGCAGCGGAAAAACCGAATATATGCTTTCCAAATTGGGCGAAGCAATAAAAAAGGGCAAAAACTGCTATTTAATCGTGCCCGAACAGCAATCTGTTGATTACGAATCAATCCTTTGCGACCGCTTTGGAGACAGAGTAAATCTGTTTTGCGAAGTGCTTAATTTCGAAAGATTGCCAAACCGTATTGCCCGTGAATTCGGCGGGCTTGCGGTGAATAATATAGATAAAGGGGGGGCTTGCGCCCTCTTGTCCCTTATTGCGGAATCCTTAAAGCCGAAACTTAAGGAATATTCCGCCGTTGCCACCGAAACGGATTTTGCCGTTTCTCTGTTCGGGTTGATTTCCCGTATGAAAATGGCTATGATAACCCCCGAAATGCTTTTAAATGGGGCAAATAACCCTACTATTTCCGAAAATACGCGTTTGGTGTCGAAGCTTAACGATATCGCGCTTATTTACGGTGAATATGAAAAAACCTTCGGCAACGAGCTTTTAGACCCCCGTGATGCGCTGACACGTCTTTCCAAAGAACTTCCCGAAAAGCCATTTTTCGAAAATACCACCGTTTTTATCGACGGATATTATACCTTTACCCAGCAGGAATATGCCGTTATAAAGCATATTATTGACCAAAGCGAAGAAACTTATATTTCCTTTACCTACGAACAGCAACGGGAATTTTTCGAGGAAAATGAAAAGTGTGCAGAGCGTATCGGGAAAATCGCAAGAGGTAATTTTGACGATTACATAACAAATGCGCCTAACCGCACAAAATCCCAAAGCGTTGCCTTTATAGAGCGTAATATATGGAAAAGCCACACCGATAAATTAAATAATGATGACGGTTCTGTCCGCCTTGTTTGCGCTAAAAACCGCTTTGACGAGGTAGAGGCAGCAGCTTCCCAAATTCTCGATTTTGTTCGCAAGGGCAACCGTTTTGGAGATATAACAATTCTTACCAATAATACCGATAAATACGCATCTATCGTGGATGCGGTGTTTTCCCGCGGGGGAATTCCTTGTTATACCTCTGCAAAGGAATCACTGGTTACAAAACCCTTGTTTTCCTTCTTGTTCTCGAGCCTTTCGGTTATCATCGAGGATTTTTCTCTGCGCAGTGTGAAAAGCTATATAAAAAGCGGATATACCGACCTTACCTCTGCCGAAAGCGACGCTTTGTTAAATTACGCCACCTCTTGGAAATTAAGGGGTAAAAGCTGGTATTCCGAAAACGATTGGACGCTTGACCCCGCAGGTTACCGCGAGGGAGATATGACTGCCCGTTCTCAAAAACAGCTTGAAACGGCAAACCGGGCGAGATATAAGGTTGTAGAGCCTTTAACGGCACTAAAAGAAACCCTAAAATCAAAGGAGCTTACCGTTTCAATGGCGGTAAAAGCCTTGTATACCCACCTTATTTCTATGGGGGCGGACGAAAAACTGCGCCTTAAAGCCGAAAAGCTTCTTAACGAAGGCAGGCGCGAGGACAGCGAAAGAGAAATCCAGCTTTGGAAGCATATTGTAAATCTTCTCGACCAATTGCATACTCTTTGCGGAGATTGGAAGATAACCCCCAAACGATTGCAGGGATTAATGCGCTTAATGTGCGATTGTTATTCCCTGGGCGCGATTCCGCCTTCGGCAGATTCCGTAACCTTCGGCTCGGCATCACTTATACGCGCGGGCGGAAGTAAAATGGTGGTAATTCTCGGCTGTTGCGATGGGGAATTTCCCGCCGCCGTGTCCAAGGGTGGTCTCTTTAATTCTGCCGAGGCTGTTGCCTTGGAGGATATCGATTTGGTACTTGCCGATACAATGCGAAAACAGCTTAACACAGCGCGGTTTTTCGTTTATTCCGCCCTTTCCGCCCCTGTGGAAAGGTTGGTGTTGCTTTGCCCCCGCGCCGAGCTGGCAGGCGGTGAATTGCGCCCTTCTTCCGCGTGGCTATCGGTTAAAAATATGTTGCCCGATATAAAGGAAATTGATTTTAAAGAATCGGATTTGCTTTATTTCGCCGATGCGGTTGCTTCCAATTTCCCTATGCTTTCGGATAGTAGCCTAAAGAACGAAATCGAAGAAATACTTATTAAGAACAATTTGCCTTTCTTTAAGGATATCCCCGAAATAACCGATAAAGAATCCCGCGTGGATTATAAGGACGATGTTTTAAAGCTTTCGCCCTCTAAATTCGAAACCTATATAAAATGCCCCTTTTCCTTCTTCGGTCAATACGTTTTAGGGCTTCAAACCAAAAAGAATAACGAATTTTCAATGTCCGAAATCGGTAATTTCGTTCACAAAATTTTGGATATGTTTATGCGCGAATGTGTTTCTACGGGTAAATTCGTGGCATTAGAGCCTGAAAAACGCAAAGAAACCGTAAACCGCTTGGCGCAGAAATATCTTACCGATTATATAGGCGAAGAAGCGATGGCGGATAAACAGTTTATGCATATTTACGGCAATATGGTTAAAACCGTCGATTACGTTGCCGAAAGCCTTTGCAAGGAGTTTTCCGAAAGTAAATTTACGCCGAAGGGCTTCGAGTTTAAAATAGGAATGGGTAAGGATACCGATATCCCCGCCATTCAGTATAGTGTCGACGGCAAAACGGTTTACCTTCGCGGTTCTATCGATAGGGTAGATACCTATGAATTAAACGGAATAACCTATGTTCGCGTGGTGGATTATAAAACCTATTCTAAAAAATTCTCTGCCGATTTGGTGGCATACGGAATCGATACCCAGCTTCTCCATTATCTTTTCGCCTATTGCGACAAAACAAATTCAATGCCTGCGGGCGCGTTGTATTACACCGTAACTCTACCCAACGTAAATATAAGCGGCTATGAAAACGAAGAAGATATAAAGAAACAACTGGAAAAACAACTCACCCGCAACGGTATCGTTTTGGATAACGAGGAAATTGTTTATGCAATGAGCCCCGATTTGTCCTTTGTACCTGTAACCTATAATAAAACCGAGGGCAGATTAAAATCCAAATCCTTGCGTAGCGAGGAAGAGTTTAAGGACTTGTCCGAAAACCTGAAAACACAGGTGGAAAGCCTTGCAAACAACGTATTTTGCGGAAATATGGATATAAATCCCAACGATTTCGACGGCAAAGCCGACGCTTGTAAATATTGCCCTCTTGGGGAATTTTGCCGCAATAAAGCTGTAAAGGAGGAAGATGAAAGTGAACTTTACGACACAGCAGATTAATGCTATCGAAACAAAAGAAAAAACTCTCCTTGTCAGCGCGGGCGCAGGTAGCGGTAAAACCACCGTTCTTACAAAACGCCTTATCGATTACGTTAAAAACGGCGGAAATATAACCCGTTTTTTGGTTGTTACCTTTATGAATGCCGCCGCGGCGGACGTAAAAGCCAAGCTTCAGGATGCACTTCTAAAGGAACTTGCGGCAGACCCTGAAAACAAACATCTTTATAACCAAACTCAGCTTATTTCCGAGGCGAATATCTGCACGATTTCTTCCTATTGCTTGGGGCTTGTTAAAGAAAATTTTGCCCTTTTGGGTATATCTCCAAAGGTTCGCGTTTTGGATGAAACCGAAAGCGCTGTTATGCTTCGCCGTGTAACCGACGGACTTATTAAAAAGGGTTATGATGAAGAAAACCCAAGCTTCCTTTTGCTTGCGGATAACTTTACGGGTGATAAAAACGACGAAAAGCTTGCAGACGTTATGATGAACCTTTTTAAAACTCTGCAGGTTGTTTTGGACAGGGAAGAGCTGCTTAAAAATTGCGCCGAAAAACTAATTTCTGATGCCGAAATCATCCGAAATAAAGGTCTTTTCCAAAGCGAATTCGGCAAGGAACTAAAAGAACGTATGTCGTTTCTATATAACGAGCTTCTTGCCTCTGCCGAGGAAATATACAACCTTGGCTGCACCTGCGGAGATGACAGATACGTAGCAAATCTTGATACACTTTACAATAAGTGTCAAAACGTGTGCAACGCCATCGATAAAGATTATGTAAACTATACCTCGGCGGCATACGATTCTTGTAAGCTTCCCACCTTTTATCAGTATAAGTGCGATAAGGAAACCCACGAATATATAAAGGTTGTGAAAAGCGATATCGCCGATGCGCTTAAAAAATACTGCGCCGCCTATTGCTGTGGCAGTGAAACACTTATCGCTGAAAGCTTCGAAAAAACTGCCGAAATTATATATTCCGTCAATAAATTCATAAACGAAATGGAAGAAGAATTCAAAGCGGCTAAATTTGAAATTAACGCTTTGGATTATGCCGATTTCGAGCTTTTGGCGTTGGAATTGCTTGAAACCACCGACGAAAAGGGGAATAAGGTCCCCACTGAATTGTGCCTCACAAAGCAAAAGGAATTCGATGAAATTCTTATTGACGAATATCAGGACGTAAACCCCTTGCAGGATAAGCTTTTTGCCCTGCTTGCGGGTAAAAGCAACCGTTTTATGGTTGGGGACGTAAAGCAAAGTATTTACCGTTTCCGAAATGCCTACCCCGGTATTTTCCTTAACTATAAAAAGGCTTTCCCCGAAATATCCAAATCAGAGGATAGCGAAACCGCTTGTATTTTCCTTCGCGAAAACTTCCGTTGCTCTAAAACGGTTATAAATTATGTAAACCACGTTTTCCAAACTGTAACGGAAAACACACCTTTTAGAGATGAATACGAGGATGAATGGCTTATTTATCCCGAAAAAGGCGAAGAAGAAGCAAAAAAACTTCGTGAGTTTCCCGTTATTTTGGCAATTGCCGAAAAGGAAAAGGACAAGGCAAAGGAGGCTCGCCGTAACGAGGCAGAATATATCGCCCGGGAGATAACACGTCTTGTGCGAACCGAAACGTCAGCCGACGGAACACCTCTTAAATATTCGGATTTCGCCGTTATGATGAGCGCCATGAAGGGTTATTCCTACGAATATGAAAAAGCCTTTAAAAAGTTCGGCGTGCCCTATAAAACCGCCGTATCCTCAAGCTTTTTGGATAACCCCATAGTAAGCCTTGCGGTTTCGGCATTAAAAACCATCGATGACCCCACAGACGATATATCCCTTTGCGCTTTGTTAAGAAGTCCTATCGGTAAATTTTCTTCCAACGACCTTTACCGTATACGCAACTTCTTGTTAAATACCGAATTTTATAACGCTCTTTGCAGTTATTCCATCTCAAAGCCCAAGGCGAAAGGGAAAATCAAGGGCAAATTCACCTTTAAAAAGAGAATTTCCCCCAACCACACTCTTGCTGTTCGTTGCCGCGAATTTTTAAAGATTCTTGCCCTGTGGCGTGAGGAAAGCGTTGGTGTAACCTGTAGCGAATTTATAAAAAACTTCTTGGTTTCCTCGGGTTTACTTCGTATTGCCGCCGACGGCGGACGTTCAAGTCTGCTTTTGCTTTACGAATATTCAACCCATTACGAAAACTCCGTAAATTACGGTCTTTCGGGATTTCTGGATTATCTAAAGGAACTTGCTTCTTCGGGCAAGGAGATTGCGGACGTTGCCAACGTCGGCGAGGATGACGCGATTTCCTTTATAACCGTTCATAAATCCAAAGGTCTTGAATTTAAGGTGTGTTTCCTTGCGGGTACGGATAAAAAATTCCGTTCCAATGCGTCAAATATCAATTTCCGCAGGGGCGAGGGGTTGTATTTCAAGCTTCGCGATAGAGCAAGATTAACCACCTATAACCCCATTTGCAATAAACTCGCAGTTGAAAAGGAAGCCGAGCAAATGCGCGGCGAGGAATTGCGAAAGCTTTACGTTGCACTTACCCGCGCCAAGGAAAGGCTTTATATAACAGGCTGTGTGTCCCCCGATAAATTAGAATCTACCTACACTCCGATGAATTCCAACAGCTGGCTGGAAATGCTTCTTTACGTAGATTCCAAGGGTGAATGCTCCTTTGCCGACAGAATAACCATCACCGAGGCAGAGGGTAAGCAAGGCTATCTTCTTCCCGAATTGAAGAAATACATTACACCTACCGAGGAAATGAAGGATATAATCAAATTCCGTTATCCTTACGAAACAGCTATAAAAACCGCGGCAAAGGTTTCGGTTTCCGAGCTTCGCGAGGGACTTTTAGAGGATGATGAGTATAACCGCACCTATCTTTCAGTGCCCACCTCACGCGTTTCCTTAAAACCCTCCTTTGCAGGAGAGGAATTGGTTGGTGCTACCGATATAGGTACTGCAAACCACCTTTTTATGCAGTTTTGCGATTTTGCATTGGCAGAAAAGGATATCAATGCTGAAATATCCCGCCTTGTGTCGGTTAAAATGCTTTCACAAAAACAGGCAGAAATGCTTGACGAAAAGGCTTTGAGCAAATTTTTCGCAAGTAACCTTTATATGCGTATTAAAGAATCGAAAAAGGTTTACCGCGAAAAAAGGTTTTCGGTAAAGGATATTTTCGGCGATAACCAATCGATTTTGGTTCAAGGTGTAATCGACTGCTTCTTCCAAAACCCCGACGGCAGTTATACCGTTGTGGACTATAAAACCGACCGAGTAAAAAGCTTTGACGAGCTTGCAAAACGCCACGGCATCCAACTTGATTGCTACCGCCGTGCCGTAGAGCGTATGACGGGCAGTGTGGTTAAAGAGGTTTTGCTTTATTCCTTCGCCTTGGGCGGTGAGGTTAGCGTATAATGAGAAAAATCAAGGATTACCCGTTGGATTTTTCTTACATAAGGGATTATCCTGACCGCGCAACCAAAACCTTTAAAAAAGCAAAACCGTATAAAGATACCTTTATCGGTCTTGCCGTTCTTGAGGGCTCCTTCCTTTGTGAAAATTCAAAGGAGATTTACGAATCTCTGCAAATCGGCGAAAAATTAATTGTCAAGCAGGTTGATGGACCAAGGCATAGCTTTCCGCCTTTGATGGTCTACCGCGAAAACAGCGAGGAAATCGGAAAAATTCCCTCTGCTCACAGCATTTTCCCCAACGTGCTTATAGACCGCGGAATATCCCTTTGGTGCTATGCCGAGGCAAAAAGCTTCGAATCGGATATTTTGGAAATTGCAGTTTCCATAAACTGCGAAAACTATTAAATTACCCCCAAAAATTCGTTCCTCATTTTCGGGGACCCCATAATTACCCCAAAAATTCGTTCCTCATTTTCGGGGACCCCATAATTACCCCAAAAATTCGTTCCTCATTTTCGGGGACCCCATAATTACCCCAAAAATTCGTTCCTCATTTTCGGGGACCCCATATTTCACCCCAAAAAGAAATGTCAACCCCGATGATGAACGGGGTTGACATTTTTGTTTATAAATGCTATATTGTAAAAAACAAAAGGAGGGTAGGGAATGAAAGAAAAAACAAAGAAAATTACCTATGCGGCTCTCGGCGCAGTGCTTCTAACCATCGGTTCGTGGATAACCGTTCCCTTTGCCATCCCCTTTACAATGCAAACCTTTGCTTTATTTTTCGTTCTCGGCGCTTTTGGTGGCAAAATCGGGGGTGTTTCGGTTTTCATTCATATTGCCCTCGGTTTGTTGGGCTTGCCCGTGTTTTCGGGCTTTCAATCGGGTATTTCTGCGCTGTTGAGTCCCACGGGTGGTTACGTTATTGGGTTTGCCCTCGCAGGAGCGCTCTATTTCGCCGTAAATTCGATTTTAAACAAAAACCGCATGTTGGATATTGCTCTGCCGTATATTTGTCTTGGAGCGTGTTATGCGTTTGGTACGGCGTGGTATATGCTTTTCGTTTCTGCCGAAGGACAAATAGGTCTTGTTTCCGCCCTTTCGGTGTGCGTTTTTCCTTATGTGATTCCTGACATAATAAAGGTTACCCTGGCAAGGGTAACCTCTGAAAAATTAAAACGGTTAATTTAATTATTAAGCTTAACGCTTATCTCACCGCCGTTAAGGGCGATTTCTTCGCCGTCTTTGGTAATAACCAAAAGACTTCCGTCGTTGGAAATATCCCTTGCCGTAGCGATATAATCTCTGCCGTTTCGGGAAAATTCAACTTCTTTTCCGATAACTAAAGAATACTTCCTATAGTCGTCCATAAATTTTCGATCTGCAAGACTTTCACAGCCTGTTTTAAGGCGCTTGAATATTTCCGCCGTAAGATAACAACGGTTAATGCTTCCCACCGAGCCTGCAATTTCAGAAATTTCTTCGGGGAAAAGGTCGGTGGTTAAATTTATGCCGATTCCTACGATAACAGCCTCAACACGGTTTGCCTCAAAATCCGAAACCGCCTCGGTAAGTATACCGCAAACCTTTTTGTTATCAATAAAAATATCATTCACCCATTTAATCTTCGGGTGTTTTTTTGTTATCTCCGAAATAACGTCTGCTACAACCACCGCCGTTAAGGCTGTAATCCCCACCGAATCACTTAAAGATACGTCGGGATGTAATACTGCGGTGAAATACAAACCGCTTTTCTCGGGGGAATAAAAGCTTCTTCCGCGCCTGCCTCTGCCCGAGCTTTGTTGGTCGGCAACAAAGATGCCGTCCTTTGTCATACCTTCGGCAATGGCGCGCTTTGCTTCGTTGTTGGTAGAATCAATAGTTTTAAAGGTTTTAATTTCAAGGTCAACGCTGTCGTTCAAAAATGCTCTTATGCCAAATTCCGAAAGAATATCGCTGTTTTCCAAAAGTCGGTGCCCCGAATTATTAACCGATTCTATCAAAAATCCTTCGTTTTTCAGAGAATGAATGGCTTTCGAAACCGCATTTCTCGAAACACCTGCCGATTTTGCAATTTCCTGTCCCGAAATAAAGCTTCCGCGTTTTTTCTCCAACTGATAAATAATGTTGTCTCTAAGTGTCATTTTTCACCTTTTAAAGAAAAAAGCCCCAAACAAAAGGGGGCTTTTTATTAATCGACAATAATTCTTGCCTTGGTTGCGCTGTAATCCGAATTTTCGATGTCGCGTTCGTCAATGCTGAATTCGCCGACAAAATCTTCGGGCGCGAAGTATTCGAAGGTTTCAACGTAAATTTCGCTTAATCCCTCTGCAAGGAAACGTTCCTCCATAGAAACCTCTTCGGTTTCGCTGATTTCCGAATTAACAATAGGCTTAAGACCGTTAGTATTGGAATTCGGTGTGGTTTCGGGCTTTACGTTGGGGATTTTGCTGTTTTCGGCGTTATTCTTATTAAACGCCTCGTTAAGATAAGCGTTGTAATTCTTTTCGGTAATATAGGTCATTTTGATGCGGTATGTGCCGTTTGTCATACCTGCAATTTTATCTTCGGGAACGGAAACCTTCCAATTTTCACCGGGCTGAAGCTCGGCAAAGGTACCGCCGTATTCCGAAGAAAATGCGCCTGTATTATATGCGGTGTAGCTGACGTCGCAATATTCAACCCAACCGCTGTCGCTTAAATATTCGATTTTGCCGGCTACCTCTGCGTTTTCATAAAACAAAAGGGTAGAGCCTGCTGTATTTAGAACCGAAATGGTAACTTCGTTTTTACCGTTGTCGCTTTCGCTGACGATGCTAACCGAGATATCTGCGCTTTGCCATAAAATAAGCTGAATTGCCAAAACAGAAAAGGCAATCATAACTATAAGCGCAAGGGAAAGAATAAGCATCGCTTTTGTCTTTCTGCGTTCTATTACTTATCACCTCGAGTATATTATATTCAACCGTCCGAGTTAATTCACCTTAATATACCACTATATTTAGTGTTTGTAAATGGTTCTTTTACACAAAAATTCACCTATTTTCATCCTGTGCATAGAATACTATTGATAATATCGTACAAAAAACGGTGTTATCCAAACAATTAAGGAGGAATTTCAATGGTTGAAAGAAACAGCCCTTTGGGCGGACTTTGCGGTAACAAATCCGAACAGCTTTGCTGTGTAAGCGTAGATAAAGTTTTTGATTCCGCACGTGATAAAGATTGTCTCGAAGACGTTCGTGTTCACCTTTGTGATATGGCGCAGGAAATCATCGATAAAGCCAGCGCCGTGAGATGTAAATGCGTTGAAGTTATAAACACCAATATCAATATCGAGCCTGTGCCCTTTAACAAAGGCTTCTATCAGGTAACTATCCGTTATTATTTCTGTATAACTCTGGAAGCATGCGTATGCGGCGGCAGAGTTCAAGAGGTTAAAGGTCTTGCTGCGTTTGACAAAAAAATTATTTTGTACGGCAGCGAAAAGAACGTTTCGGTGTTCACCTCTGACCCCGAGAAAAACAGCTTCTGCTTTGACGAGCAGGACCTTCGCTGCAACAGCGAGTCCACTTTGCCTACCGTTGTGGTAGAGGTGGCTTCTCCCATCTGTCTCGACAGCAAAATCGTAGAGCGTTGCCGCAAATTCGGTAACTGCTGTATGTGTATCGATGCAATTCCCGAAAAAATCCGCGCAAGATTCGACGGCAACTTTGTGGACGATGTAGGCGTTAACAACGTTTACGTTACCATCGGTGTGTTCTCGGTTATCCGTATGGAACGCCGTGTTCAGCTTATGCTTCCCGTGGCTAACTTCTGTTTCCCCGAAAAGGACAGTAAGCCCTGCGGTAACGATGATCCCTGCTCTATCTTCGGCAAAATGCAGTTCCCTGTATCCGAATTTTATCCCTATGCCGACGACCGCTGTGATAACAAATATGATAACTGTCAGCAGAATAACCGCAATTGCTGCGAAAAAAATTGTAAATAACGTTGAAAACACAACGAGGGAGGAAACTCCCTCTTTTTTTATTTTAAAATTTTAAATATCTGTTGAACCGTATATATATTTATGCTATAATGTGCAAAACGTATGAATCAACGTAAAAAATAAAAAAACAGAGGTGTTTTTAAATTATGGAAAATATCGAGGTTGTTCATCAGTATGCACATATGCAAGGCTTTTCAAGCAGCAAAGAAAATATGTATTGGTCTTTCACTACGGCTCTTGCAAAAACAACGCTTACGGGCACAATGAAGGCTCAGGTTGAGGTTCACGGCGGACACCTTGGCGATTGTGATTATCACAACGGTAAAATTTACGCATCCTACCTTGGAAACGCTCTTCCCGGCCACGATTGGAACGATTGGACAAGCTTCAAGCTTTACGTGTTCGATGCAGAGGATTTGAGGGTTCTCGATATAATCAACCTTGATATCTGCGATGAATATAAGCGCATCACCTGCACTCCCGAGGATACCCGCGGCTTCCAAGCGGTGGACGGCGTTACAATTGCCCCCGACCCTGTTTCGGGCGAAGACAGAATTTTTGTTGCCTGCGCTCTTTATAACGGCGAAAAGTATTCAAACCAAATTATTCTTCAGTTTACTATGGACGGTAAGTATGAGACCGAATATCACATCCCTACGGGAAATACGGTTTTCGGCATACAAAACCTCGATTACGATTGGGAAAACAAAGAATTTTGGTTTACTACCTACGGCGCGTCCGAACCCTATCAGGCAAAAGAAATGCTGTTTTGCGTTTCCCACGATTTCAAGGAAATCAAGCGTAAATATCATTTTGCTACTCCTTACGGTCTTGACTGCCTTGGTAAGGAAGGCTTTTGGGCATCCTGCCACACCGGTGTAAGGTTCGATTGCGGCGGTGTTGCCTACCGTTGTACAGAGGATTTGTTCGAAACTCCTATGAACCAAAACCAAATAAAAGAAATGCTCGGCAAATAATTCCTAATATAAATCATAATATAAAACCAAAACCCTGCGGAGAATATGTTTCCGCAGGGTTTTCTGTAGTTAAAAACTAGTTATTCGCTTGCTCGTCAGTATCCGTAACTTCGGTTTCGGATTCTGAAATCTCTGAAGCTTCAACTGCTTTGGTTTGGCAAGCAACGGGCATATCAAATCCCGCACCGCAATCGTCGTAATCGTCAAAGCTGAAGAAATCGCATCTTGCTTTGTGCTTCTTGTATTTGAATACAAAGAACATATAGCCGATGAAAATCACAAGCGCGCCCAAAGACCACCAAAGACCGCCGGGCATACTAAATTGAGTTTCGCCAACGGTAAGCTCGCAGGGAACTCTAAAGCCGGGTGTGCTGTAATCGAATACAATCTCGTTTTCGCCTGCTTCACATTCAACTGCCACAAAGCCGAAGGTTACCTTCAAAACCTCGGTTTCCTTGCCGTTAACGGTTGCACTCCAGCCGTTTGTTTCATAGGGAACGCTGAAATATACAACGTTGGGGCTGTCGAGGGTGATTTTTGCATCGAAGCCTTGGCTTGTATAGTTGAAATCGCTGCAACACATAGACTTGCGATCGTCTACCGATTTTTCAAACATAGCCTTTGTGGTTGCCGCGCCGTCGGTAACGCGTGTCATAAACTGAGAATAATAATCCGCCTTATCGTCGGGAACAACAAGATATTTACACAAAACAATGTGTCTGTCTTCTTCTTTATAGCACTTTTCAAAATCGGTTTCTGTCATAAATTCGGTATAAACGAAGCCCATAGGTATATAATTGGTGTTTTCGTATATATCAAATCCGTTCTGAGAATCGATTTTTTCGAAGCCGTAGGTGTTGTGAGCCTCGGTATACTTGGTAACCTTTGAGGTTTTTCCTGTTTCAGGGTCGGTTGAGTTAACCGTTGTCTTAACCTGATTCTTGTTGGTGGGTATAACGGAATACTTAACCGAAGTAAACGCGCGCAATCCGTATACCTCGCTCAAAACTCTCGAAGCAACGTTTCTCGTGATGCCCAAGTGAGGATAAAATTCCATAATGGACGGAGGAACAACGGTGTGGAAGTTTTGAATAGTGGGATAATCCCAAGAAATACCAAGGTTGTCCACGGTGGATTTGCTGTTGGACTTATACTGGTCGATTCGGTAAAATTCTTCGTGAGGGTCGGGCAGCTCAATTCTGCCTTCGATAACCTGGTCAACCAAAAATTTACTGTCGTCGCCGTATTGCTTACCGTTGGAGATGTGGATGCAGGCATAGAGAATAATCATACCCGAAACACCCAAAAGAATTGCTTTTTCGAACACCTTTGTGCCGCGGTATTTGCGAATCAAGTATGCGGTAAGCATAATGCCAAGGAACGCAAGCGCAACGTAAATCCAGAATCTTAATCTATAAGGGGGATAACCCAATTCCAATACCTCTGACCAATTCAGAGTATCCTTCTTTTCAATCAATTCGGATAAATCTACGTTTTCGTGCCAAACCAAGCCCAAAGGAACTGCCACAACGGTACAGAAGAAGGTCATTAACGCCGTGGGTATCTTCCAATTCGACCGTGTGTCCTCAAGCATAACCGTAGTCGCCAAGGAGAACATCAAAATCATCATATACAACCATCTTGCATAATAGGATGAATTGAAGAGGAAGAACATGCTGTTTAAAATCGGAACGAATGAAGAAAGTATTAATATACCGATTAATACCTTAAGCCAGGTGCGTTTCTTAACCGTGAACAACGAGAACACACCCGCCATGCCAAACATGGGAAGATACATAGAAATAGATGCCCAGCGTGTTGCATGTCCGTCGAAGAAGTTCACGCGGGAAGGAATATCGGGCGGGAAGAAGTAGGATTCAAAAATCTGTCCGTAGCGCTGCCAATAATAATTACTGCCGCTTCTCCAAACAAACAAGCTTCTGATAGACTTAAAGGCTTGGTCTTTTTCGCCTGCAGCGCGCTGTTCAAAATAATCGCTAAGGGTAGATAAATAAGACCTTTCGATACGTGAGTTGCCCATCAAAGCCGTAGCGGCGGGTAAGAAAATAAACCACGCCATAACAAAGCCGATAACAGCCTCGAAGGCTAAGCCTGCAAACTTCTTCAAATCGATTCTAAAGGATTTACAGCAAATTCTTGCAAAGAAGTAAATAACGCAGAATACCACCTGACCTGCAAACATAAAATAGTTTATCATTGCGTTAAGGGTAACTGCAATTGCAAACAAACCTCTTCTGTCGTTCTGAACGTATTCTTCAATACCTATAAGCAGCAAGGGGAAGAATGCAACAACGTCGTGGAACTGGTTGAAAAAGGTGTTGTAAATCTGGAAACCCGAGAAAGAATAAAGCAAGGCGCCGATAACGGCGTAATTCTTGTTCTTTACAAAGCGTTGCAAATAAGCATACGCCAAAACTGCGGCAACCATATATTTTACCATATACATAGGAGCCATCAAATAAGGTATCCAGGTAGAGGGGAAAAGACACATTATCCAGAAAAAGGGGCTTCCCAGCATATAATAGGAATAGCTTCCCACAAAGTTCGAGCCCATATCGGTAACCCAGTCCCAACCGAAGTTACCGTCGTGTACCATAGCTACACAGTGCTCGTAGAAAGGAATCTGCTGTCCGTTATAGTCGCCGTAGTATAAGAATATAGCAGATCCTGTCTTGATCCATTCCACGATAATAAAGGGAATGGTAATACAAGCCGAAACCACGAAAGACCACAAAAGAACCTTTCTGTAAAAGTACCAAGGGCTTTCTTTGTCAAATTTGAATTTATTTCTCAAAATTCTGATTGCATCCAATAGAAGTTCACCTCACGGATAAATTTATCTAACCTATATTATACGATTTTTTCTGCTTAAAGTCAATAACAAATCCTTTAATATAAAATAAAAACAGACTTATCTTTTGGAAAAGTCTGTTTTATTTTTACTAATTAAGCCAAAGCATATTTGGTTTTGTATTCTTCATATTCTCTGCGGAATCTTTCGTCGTTACCACTTTTAATATCGTTAAGATATTTGTGAGTATCAAAGGCGCCCTCGGCAACCTCGATAATTGTAACGGCGATGTTCGAGCAGTGGTCGGAAATTCTTTCCATACCGTTTATAAGGTCGGAAAGAATAAAGCCCAATTCGATGGTGCAGGTACCTGCCTGAAGCCTTAAAATATGGTTTGCGCGCATCTGAATTGCCAAGCCGTCGATAACCTGCTCTAAAGGCTCGACCTTTCTTGCCAAATCGGTGTCGCCTGTTTCAAATGCGGTAAAGGTGATGTTGATAATTTCGCGCAACGCGCCTTCAAGCACAGCAACCTCTTTTTGTGCTTCTGCCGAGAAGCTAAGCTTCTTGTCGTGAAGTTCTTCGGCGGTCTTGACAATTTCAACCGCGTGGTCGCTTATTCTTTCAAAGTTGCCGATGGAGTGAAGCATTGTAGAAACGCTTTGCGAGTCTTTTTCGTTAATTCCCGCGCCGGAAAGCTTAACAAGATAAGTGCCCAATTCGTCCTCGTATCTGTCAACCACGCCTTCGGCTTCTTCAACCTGCACTGCGAGCTCCTTGTTATAGCTGTCAAGCACGTCAAGAGATTGAATAAGAGCATCCTTGGCGAGAGAACTCATTTTAATGGTAAGGTTGTTGCAGTGTGCAACTGCCATGGAAGGTGTGTCCAACAAGCGGGTGTCCAACAGGATTTCATTTTCTTGTTCTTCTTTGTTATCGGTAACAATTTTGTTGGCGAGGGTAACAAGCGTATTCGAAAAGGGAAGAAGTACAACCGTTGTTGCGAGGTTAAACAGCATATGGCAAAGAGCGATACCAACGGGGTTTATCGTATTTGCCAGGATAGAAAAGTGCAAAAATGCATTTAAACCGTAGAATACGATTAAGAATATAACCGTACCGATGATGTTAAACAAAATATGTACCGCGGCAACGCGCTTTGCATTTCTGTTAACGCCAAAACTGGAAATAACCGCAGTTACGCAGGTACCGATGTTCTGACCCATAATAATAGGCAACGCCATACCGTAGGTAAGACCGCCCGAGAGGGATATACCCTGCAAAATACTAACCGAAGCCGCCGAGCTTTGGATAATACCTGTGAAGATAGCGCCAACCGCAACACCTAAAATGGGGTTGTTAAAGGCGGTGAGCATAGATTTGAACTGCTCGTTTTCTTCAAGACCGCTAACCGAATCGCCCATAAGGCCCATACCGCACATAAGTATGGCAAAACCTACCAGAATGTTACCGATATCTTGCTTTTTCTTGTTTTTGCCCATAACAAGCAAAACGCCAACCAAAGCGAAAATAAGCGAAAAGTTTGCAGGCTTAAGCAAATCGGTAAAGCTAAAACCGCTTCCGCTGCTTTCGATACCGATAAGAGAGGTAAGCCAAGCGGTAAGGGTTGTACCTATGTTGGAGCCCATAATAAGCCCAACGGTTTGGTTAAGACTCATAATTCCCGAGTTAACCAAGCCAACCAGCATAACCGTCATTGCCGAGGAGGATTGGATAGCAATGGTAATACCCGCGCCAAGAGCCAAGCTCTTAAAGGGGTTGGAGGTCATCTTCTTAAGTGTTGACTCCAATTTGCCGCCCGACATTTTTTCCAAACCGTTAGACATAATCGTCATACCGTAAAGGAAAAATGCGACGCCGCCGATTAGGGTGATGATTTCAATAATACCCATCGAAAAAAATTTCTCCTGTCTGTCATCTCGCTTCTTAATTTCTTCAAAGCGGGTTTAACGGCCGGCAGAAGACTGCTTCGGCTGTGGGATGATAATCGCAAACCGGAATACTTTCGTCGTTTTTTGCGATTTCCCTCGAAAATAATACTATCATAGATGTTGTCAACTGTCAATCAATATTTTTGCACAAATTATTTTCGCTGCCAAGCGTTAGCAAGTGGAAATTCACAAAACCAAAAAGGAAAAGACGGTAAAACCGTCTTTTCTAAAATGCTTATTCTGTTCTTAATGCAACCACGGGGTCCTTCTTGGATGCCACTCTCGAGGGGATAAGTCCTGCAAACCAGGTTAAAACCATACTGATAACAACCAAAGCAATTGCGCCCCAGATAGGCAGCTTCGAAACGTTCTGTATGTCGCCGAAGGCGTAAATTACAGCGTTTATGGGGAAGTTAAGCAAAATTGTTGTCAAAATACCCAAAGCACCTGCCACAAATCCCACAATAATGGTTTCTGCGTTGAACACACGGGTGATATCCTTCTTGGAAGCACCTATGGCGCGAAGGATACCTATTTCCTTGGTCCTTTCCAAAACCGAAATGTAGGTAATAATGCCTATCATAATGGAGGAAACCACAAGGGAAATGGAAACGAATGCAATGAGCACGTAGGAAATAACGTCGATAATGGTGCTTATCGAGCTCATCATAATGCCGATAAGGTCGGTGTAACGAATAACCTTTTCTTCTTCTCCTCCGTCTTCCGCCGCTTTGTTATAATCGTCTATAAAGGATGCTATGGAATCCTTGGATTCGAAGTCCTTTGCATAGATATTAATGGTATTGGGGGTGTCCAATTCCGCCGCGCCAAGCTTAATAAGGTTGGTTTTTAGCGTTGCCATGGTGGTTTCGGTGTTTTTATTAAGCTCCTTGCTGAATATTTCAATAATCTGCTCGTCGGTCATCTGTCCCATCTGCTGTGCAAGCATCTGTTGCTGTTCGGCAGGTAGGGTGGCGATATATGCGTGGACGTCCTCGATGGTGATATCCTTGGTTTCGGGGGTGTATCCAAAGGGAATTCCCGTAAAGATATCCACCTCGCAGAATTTATATTCCGCACCGTATTTTTTCGAGGTCAGCGTGTCGATTTCTTCGCTTAACTGTTGTTTAACAATGGGAGAATCGTTGTTAAGGGTAATGCAATGCTCGGTAAGTGCGTGGGTATAACCGATCATACTTGTTGCGCTGGTGGCAGTTGCGGATTCCTTGGGACGCATAATGCCTACGATTTTAATATCAACGCCTTTGTTGATATTATTCTTCATATGAAGCTCGTCCTTGCTTTTGTTTTCCCAAATTCCCGTTTCTTCATTCTTAACGTAATGAGCCGAAGCGGGCACCAAGCTAAACTCCAAGCCGAGAATTTCTTCATAGCTATAGCTGGTCATTTCCTCGGCAACGGGTTTGCCGTTTTGGATATCACTCATCATCTGATAAACACTGCCTTGGTCTATCAAACCCAGACCGCAAAGGATATAATCGTTAATTTCGTTGTTTTCGTCTACAAACAGTACAACCTCGTTATAAGCCTCGGGCCATTTACCGTCTACGATATCGTATTGCGAATCCAAAAGTTCTCGGTTGTCAAGAAGCTCGTTCCAAACGTTGGATGAACTCATTCCGCCCATCATCATGGCGCTGCTGTCGGTACCGCCCATCATGGCGTTGAAAACCTCCATGGGGTTAACCTTTATAACACCCTTGGAGGTGTCCTTGGAGTAAACGTCAAGGTTAACGCCGTAGGTATATTTGATGTCGGTGATATATTGATCAAGCGTTTCTTTGTTATCTTCGATATGATTCTTAAACGCTTTCAAATCGTTGCTCTGAATTTCGGACATCATAGTATTAATAAGCTTGCCGAAAATCGGGCGCGCATAAACCTTGTCAAGCTCGTGGTTATATTCACCGCTTGCGCCCGTAAGTTCGGTTAAAACGCTTGTCATATCAAGGGTTTCCGAGGTGATTTGTATAGGATAGGTGGATAAGGTATCCTCCTGCACCTTGTTTATATAAGCCTTGAATCCGCTGGAAAGCGAAAGTATCAATGCAATACCGATAATACCGATACTGCCCGCAAAGCTGGTCAAAACCGTTCTGGTTTTCTTTGTCATAAGGTTGTTAAGAGAAAGAGAAAGGGCGGTGAAGAAGGACATCGAGGTTTTTGCTGTCTTTCTGCCTTTTTTCTTTTCCTTTTTCGGCTTTTCTTCGGGGATTTCCTCTATAATAACGGGGTTGGCATCCGAAATAATTTCGCCGTCCTTAAGGTTAACGATACGAGTGGCGTAATCGTTCGCCAATTCTGGGTTGTGGGTAACCATAATAACCAGCTTTTCCTTTGAAATCTCTTTCAAAAGCTCCATAATCTGAACGCTGGTTGCGGTATCAAGAGCACCCGTGGGCTCATCGGCAAGTAAAATATCAGGGTTGTTCACCAAAGCTCTGGCAATGGCAACTCTTTGCATCTGTCCGCCCGAAAGCTGATTGGGCTTCTTCTTCGCCTGGTCTGCGATACCAACCTTCCCCAATGCCTCCAAAGCCCTTGCTTTTCTTTCGCTTTTGCTTACGCCCGAAAGAGTTAAAGCCAATTCAACGTTGGCTAAAACCGTCTGGTGGGGAATAAGGTTGTAGGATTGGAAAACAAAGCCGATAGAATGGTTTCTGTAAGAATCCCAATCCGAATCTTTATATTCCTTTGTAGAGCGTCCGTTTATAATAAGGTCGCCGCTGTCATATTGGTCTAAACCGCCGATTACGTTAAGTAACGTGGTTTTACCACAACCCGACGGACCGAGAATAGCGACGAATTCGCTTTTGCGAAAGCTAACCGAAACGCCCTTTAAAGCGGTGGTAACAGTGTCGCCGATTGCATACGACTTCTTGATATCTCGAAGCTGAAGCATATATTTTCCTCCGTGAAAACAACTTAATACATTATATAATATATTTTTGCCAATTTTCTGTCAATTAATAAACTGTAAACATTTTTGCTTTAACTCTAAAAATAACCGTGTTTTTAAGCTTGAAACAACGAAAAAAGGCGGATTTATGAAAATCCGCCTCTTGAAATTATTTATTCAACAATAAATTACAGCTTTCAATGCACTTTGATGTCTTTTCTTCTGCATCGCTTTCGCTTTCTGCACGAACGAGTATGTACGCCTTAATTTTAGGCTCTGTACCCGAAGGACGTATAATAACCGCCGAGCCGCCCTCAAGCTCGTAATAAAGCATATTGCTTGTGGGAAGTCCCGTGCCCTTTTCCTGTCCGCAAGCATATTTGATAATTCCGGTGGAATAATCGCGCACTGCGGTAACCTTCATTCCGCCGATTGTATCGATAGCGGTGCTTCTTATTCCCGCCATAATCTCACCCATAAGTCCCATGGGGTCAATACCGGTAATCTTAACGTTCAAAACGCTTTCGCGGAAAATACCGTATTCGCGGTAGATTTCCTGCAACGCTTCATAAACGCTTCTGCCCTCAGCATAATGTCTGCAAACCATTTCAGCCGCCAAAACGCTTGCGCCAACGGCATCCTTATCTCTTGCATAACCCGCCGAGAGATAGCCCTGGCTTTCCTCGTAACCGAAAATAAAGGTGTTGCTGCCGTCAGCCGCCCATTCCTTGATCTTCTCGCCGATGTATTTAAAGCCGGTAAGAACGCTTATGTGTCTAACACCGTTCTTTTCGCAAATTGCATCGAAAAGGTTAGAGGACACAACCGATTTGATAGCGCAGGCATTTTCGGGAAGACAATTGTTTTTCTTCCTTATTTTAATAATATGGTCGATAAGAAGTGCGCCTATCTGGTTACCGCTAAGGGCAAAGAATTCGCCCTTGTCGTTCTTAATCGCAAGACCGATTCTGTCCGCATCGGGGTCGGTAGCAATAATTGCGCCGCAATCAACACCCAATTCGTCAATTTTCTTTATTGCTTCTTCAAAGCATTCTCTGTTTTCGGGGTTGGGGGATGCAACGGTGGGGAAGTCTCCGTCGGGAATCATCTGGCTGTCGATGGTAATCAGCTTGTCGATGCCGCAACGCTTTAAAGCTTCGGGAACAAGCTTATAACCCGTTCCGTGAAGCGCGGTATATGCCAAACCAACCTCGTTGCCGTATTTGGCTGTGTTTTCGGCATCCAATCTGCAATCCAAAACGGCTTTAAGAAATGCCTCGTCGCATTCCTCGCCGATCATAACCAACAAGCCTTTTTCCTTGGCTTCTTCAAGACACATCTTTTTAACGCCGTCAAAAATGTCGGTTGCCGCCGCCTTTTCCGAAACAACGCTTGCGTGCTCGGGAGGAAGCTGTGCGCCGTCATCCCAATAAACCTTATATCCGTTGTATTCCTTGGGGTTGTGGGATGCGGTAACGTTAATACCTGCAATGCAGTTGTAGTAAAGTATAGAGAAAGAAAGCTCGGGTGTGGGGCGCATACCGTCGAAAAGGTAAACCTTAATTCCGTTAGCGGTCAAAACACTTGCCGCTGTTTTTGCAAACAATTCCGAGTTGTTTCTGCTGTCATAACAAACCGAAACGCCTCTTTCTGCGCCGTTTGCAGAAATAATAAGTTCTGCCAAGCCTTGGGTGGTTTGTCCAACGGTGTAAACGTTCATTTTAGAAATGCCCACGTCCATAGTGCTTCTAAGCCCTGCTGTACCAAAGCTCATGGGGATAGCAAATCTTTCCGCAATAGCGGTTTCGTCATCCTTAATTTTGTTAAGTCTGCTTTTGGAAGCTTCATCAAGCTTGTCCGAATTAAGCCATCTGAGAAATTCGTTATTCATAATCTATTCTCCTTGATTAAAAATCAAACCCTTGCAGTCTGCAATTTTTCCAATGCTTCTTCCAACGCCAATGCCAATTGGTCGGGGCAGGAGGTGGATTTAAAGCCACAGCGTATGCCCTTGCATCTTCTTATGATATCTTCTGCATTTTGCCCTTCGCATAAAGCCGCAATGCCTTTAAGGTTACCGTTACAGCCGCCTTCAAAGGAAACACCGGTGATAATTTTGTTGTCGTCTATGTTAAAGCTGACACTTCTCGAACAGGTTCCGCTGTTCTTTCTGGTGATATTCATTCAAAAAAACCTTCCTTTATATTATATATACAGCACGTATTAATTATAACGAATTTATTGCGTTTGTAAATCCCTTTTTGGAAAAAAATTCAAAAACATATTTTTTATATATGACGAATAGGGGAATCAACAATTATTAATAAAAATGAATATTTTGTTCACAATTTGTTTACAAATCAATTTCAACAATTTCTATTGATTTTTTTTGTACAATGTGTTACAATCGATTCGCTTGGTGTGCGATGAAGTTATAGATTGCTGCTTTTTGGCAGGTAACTATGACAGAGTATGTCCGAAAATCGGGCGCAGGCTTCGGGCATTTTTTAAGGGTGTTATACGAAACACCCGGCGCAGTGTCCGCAGTACTGCCGTCAAAACATTACATTATTATATTTGGAGGCAAAAACCAATGGCAAAGAAAGACAAGATCAGAATTCGTCTTAAGAGCTACGACCACACCCTTATCGACCGCGCAGCGGAAAAGATCGTTGAAACCGCAAAGCGTAACGGCGCTACCGTTTCCGGTCCCATTCCTCTTCCTACCGATAAGGAAATCGTAACCATCCTTCGCGCAGTTCACAAGTATAAGGACAGCCGCGAACAGTTCGAATACCGTACTCACAAGCGTCTTATCGACATCATTAAGCCCTCTAAGGCTTGTGTTGAAGCACTTATGAGCACCGATCTCCCCGCCGGCGTTGATTTCAACGTTGAGCTCTAATTCACATCGTATCAAATTAAGGTTACGTTGATGTGCAAAGGGCATGTCAACCAATGACCTAAGGAGGATAATATGAAAAAAGGCATTATCGGCAGAAAACTCGGTATGACCCAGCTCTTTGATGATAAGGGCAAGGTTATCCCTGTAACTGTCATCAACGCAGGTCCCTGCGTTGTCGTTCAGAAGAGAACGAACGAAAAGAACGGCTACGAAGCAGTTCAGCTCGGCTTCTCGGACATCCCCGAGAGAAAGCTTAACAAGCCCGAGAAAGGCGTTTTCGCTAAGGCAGAGGTAGGCTTTAAGAGATATCTTAAAGAATTCCGCCTTGACGATTCCGCTTCTATGAACGTTGGCGACGTAATCACAGCAGACACCTTTGAAGCCGGCGAAAAGGTCGACATCACTGGTATCACAAAAGGTCATGGCTTCTCCGGCGTAATTAAGAGATGGGGCTGCCACAGACTTAGAATGACTCACGGTACAGGTCCTGTACACCGTCAGGCTGGTTCTATGGGCGCGAACAGCGATCCTTCCAGAATCTTCAAGAACAAGAAGATGGCCGGTCAGTACGGTAACGAACAGGTTACCATGCTTAACCTTGAGATCATCAAGATTGACCCCGACAACAACCTTATCGCTGTTAAGGGCGCGGTTCCCGGTGCAAAGGGCGGAATCGTATACCTCCGCAGCACTGTGAAATAAGCGGAAGGAGGAGTAAGAAATGCCTACAGTAAATGTTTACAATATGGAAGGAAAGGCTTGCGGTACAGTTGAGCTTTCCGAAAAGATTTTTGCTGCTGAAATCAATAACGCAGCAGTGCATTCCGTTGTAAGAGCATATTTGCTCAATCAGCGTCAGGGTACACAGTCTACTCTCACCAGAAGCGAAGTTCGCGGTGGTGGTAAGAAGCCTTGGCGTCAGAAGGGTACAGGTAGAGCAAGACAAGGTTCTATCCGTTCTCCTCAGTGGACCCACGGTGGTATCGCTCTCGGTCCCAAGCCCAGAAGCTATCGTGTAAGCATCAACAAGAAGCTTAAGCAGGTTGCTTTGTTCTCGGCTCTCACTTCTAAAGTAGTTTCGGATGAATTGATTGTTATCGACAATATCGCACTCGATTCCTACAAGACCAAGAACATGATCAACTTCCTTAAGGCTATCAACGTTGAAGGCAAAGCAATGATCGTTACTGCAGACGTAAACAACTACGTGGTTGGTTCCGCTGCTAACATCCCCGGTGTAATTACCGCACCTGTAAACACTATTAACGTTTACGACATCCTTAAGTATGACAAAATGGTTATCTCTAAGGATGCTCTTGCAAAACTCGAGGAGGTATATGCATAATGAAAACAGTTTACGACATTATCAGAGAACCTGTTATCACTGAAGCCTCTATCAAGAATATGCAGGATAAAAAATACACCTTCAAGGTTCCCGCTGATGCAAACAAGGTGGAAATCAAAAAGGCAGTTGAAGAAATCTTCAAGGTAGAGGTTGAAAAGGTTTACACCATCACCATGAAGAGAAAAACAAAGCGCGTTGGCTACCACATCGGCAAAACTTCCGAATGGAAGAAGGCTATTGTTAAGCTCACCGCAGATTCTAAGACCATCGAATTCTTCGATAGCTTGATGTAAGAAAGGAGACCAAGTAGAAATGGCTGTAAAGACATATAAACCGACTACACCTTCCCGTAGAAATATGGCTACTCCCTCCTTTGCGGAAATCACTAAGAAGACTCCCGAAAAGTCTCTTATTACTATCCTGAAGAAAAACGCAGGTAGAAATAATACGGGTAGAATCACCGTTCGTCATCACGGCGGCGGCAACAAAAAGAAGTACAGAATTATCGACTTCAAGCGTGCATATAAGAACGAAGCGAGCAAGGTTATCGGTATCGAATACGACCCCAACCGTACCGCTTATATCATGCTTCTCGAGGATGAAAACGGCAAGAAGAGCTACGCTCTCGCTCCCGATGGAGTTACCGTTGGCACTCTCCTTTATTCCGGTGAACATGCCGATATCAAACCCGGTAACGTTCTCCCCATCAGCGCAATTCCCGTTGGTACCATTATCCACTCTGTTGAGCTTTATCCTGGCCGCGGCGCACAGCTCGTTCGTTCCGCAGGTGCTGCAGCTCAGCTTATGGCTAAGGAAAACGGAATGGCACAGGTAAGACTTCCTTCCGGCGAAGTTCGCTTGGTTCGCCTCGACTGCCGTGCAACAATCGGTCAGGTAGGTAACCTCGAACACGAAAACATCAAAATCGGTAAAGCCGGTAAGAAGAGACACATGGGCATTCGTCCTACCGTTCGCGGTTCTGTAATGAACCCCTGCGACCACCCTCACGGTGGTGGTGAAGGCCGTTCGCCTATCGGTCGTCCCGGTCCTGTTACCCCTTGGGGTAAGCCTGCTCTTGGCTATAAGACGAGAAACAAGAAGGCTCGCACCAACAAGTTTATCGTTAAGAGAAGAAATGACAGATAAGAGGAGGATAAATAACTATGAGCAGAAGTGTTAAAAAAGGCCCTTTTGTCGAAGCTAAGCTTTACGCTAGAATCGAAGACATGAACGCTAAGGGCGAAAAAAGAGTTATCAAAACCTGGTCTCGTGCGTCCACTATCTTCCCCGAATTTGTAGGTCATACGATCGCTGTTCACGACGGAAAGAAACACGTGCCCGTATATGTCGTAGAAGACATGGTTGGACATAAGCTTGGCGAGTTCGCTCCCACAAGACGTTTCCCCGGACACTCCGGATCCAAGACTTCCAATAACTAATGGGCTTGAAAGGAGAATTAACTGTGGAAAATAGAGAATCCAGAGCTTATCTCAGACAGCTCCGTGTTACACCGAGAAAAGTTAAGATAGTGCTCGACCTCATCAGAGGCAAAGACGTTGCAAAAGCATTTGCAATCCTTAAAAACACTAACAAGTTGGTATGCGAGGACATCGAAAAGCTCCTCAAATCCGCTGTTGCTAATGCCGATCACAACTACGGCATGGATCTTGAAAAGCTCTATGTTGCAGAATGTTTCGTAACCCCCGGCATTCTTAAAAATATGAAGAGAGTTCGTCCCCGCGCTCAGGGCAGAGCCTTCCGCGTTATTAAGAGAACCTCTCATGTAACTATCGTACTCAGAGAAAAGGAGGCGTAAACAATGGGACAGAAAGTTAATCCTCACGGTCTCCGTGTTGGTATAATCAAAGATTGGAGCTCCCGTTGGTATTCCAAGGATGAAACCTTCGGCGATACCATCGTCTCTGACTACAATCTCAGAAAGTACCTTAAAAAACGCCTTATGCAGGCCGGCGTTCCTTCTATCGAAATCGAACGCGACAACAGCCGTGTAAGAGTTATCGTTTACTGTGCAAAGCCCGGTATCGTTATCGGTAAGGGCGGCGCTGAAATCGAAAAGCTTAAGAAGGATATCGCAGATTTCCTTAAGGTTCCCGCAAACGTTGTTGTTGACGTTAAGGTTATCGAAGTTAAGCAGCCCGACCTCAACGCTCAGCTCGTTGCTGAAAATATCGCAGCACAGCTCGAAAAGAGAATTTCCTTCCGCCGTGCTATGAAGCAGTCCATCGGTAGAACCATGAGACTTCAGGCGAAGGGTATCAAAATCTGCGTTTCCGGCCGTCTCGGCGGTGCTGAAATCGCAAGAAGCGAACACTATCATGAAGGTACAATTCCCCTTCAGACTCTTAGAGCCGACATCGATTACGGCTTCTGGGAAGCAAACACCACCTACGGTAAGATCGGTATCAAGGTATGGATCTACAAGGGTGAGGTTCTCCCCGAAGTTAAGCGTTCCTCGGCACGCGAAGGAGGTAAGCGCTAATGTTAATGCCTAAAAGAGTTAAATACAGACGCGTACAAAGAGGTAGATTGACCGGTAGAGCTTACAGAGGCAACAAGATCAGCAATGGTTCTTTCGGTCTCGTAGCTATGGAACCCGCTTGGGTTACCAGCAACCAGATTGAGGCTGCCCGTATCGCGATGACCCGTTACGTTAAGCGTGGCGGTAAGGTTTGGATTAAGATATTCCCCGATAAGCCTGTTACCGAAAAGCCTGCTGAAACCCGTATGGGTTCCGGTAAGGGTTCTCCCGAATACTGGGTAGCAGTTGTTAAACCGGGTAGAGTAATGTTCGAGATGGACGGCGTTGAAGAAGCACAGGCTCGCGAAGCTATGCGTCTTGCAATGCACAAGCTTCCTCTCAAATGTAAGTTCGCCACTAAGGCTGACCTCGAGAAATAGGAGGTAGAAGATAATTATGAATATTAAAGAAATCAGAGAAATGCCGATTTCCGAGCTGCAGAAGAATATCGCAGAACAGAAGGAAGCGCTCTTCAACCTTCGTTTCCAGCATTCTATCAACCAGCTCGATAATCCCATGAAGATTGTCGAAACCAAAAAGACTATTGCGAGACTTCTCTCGGTTCTCCGTGAAAAAGAACTCGCAGAAAAAGCATAAGGAGGATAACGAACAATGGAAAGAGCACTTAGAAAAACCAGAGTCGGCATCGTTGTTTCCGACAAGATGGATAAAACCATCGTTGTTGCAATCCGCGATAACGTAAAGCATCCTCTTTATAAAAAGATCATTAAAAGAACTGTTCGTTTCAAAGCGCACGACGAAAACAATATTGCCGGCATTGGCGATAAGGTTATGATTATGGAAACCCGTCCGCTTTCGAAGGACAAGAACTGGCGTCTCGTTGAAATCATCGAGAAGGCTAAGTAATTAGGAGGTACACACAATGTTACAGCAAGAGTCCCGTCTTAAGGTAGCTGACAACACTGGCGCAAAAGAATTGTTGTGCATCCGAGTTCTTGGCGGCACCGGCAGACGCTATGCAGGAGTTGGCGACGTTATCGTTTGCTCCGTTAAAAAGGCTGCTCCCGGCGGAGTAGCAAAGAAGGGCGACGTTGTTAAAGCAGTAGTTGTTAGAACCGTACAGCCCACCAGAAGAAGCGACGGATCTTACGTTCGTTTCGACGACAATGCAGCTGTTCTCGTAAAAGAGGATAAGGACCCCGTAGGTACTCGTATCTTTGGTCCGGTTGCTAAAGAACTGCGTGAAAAAGGATATATGAAAATCCTCTCCCTCGCGCCCGAAGTGGTTTAAGGAGGCAGTAGACAATGAGTAAAATGCATGTAAAGACCGGCGATACCGTAGTAGTAATCTCCGGTAAATACGCAAACGGCAAGGAAAAGACTGTTGGTAAGGTAATCGGCGTATCCCCCTCTGAAGGTAAGGTTATCGTTGAAGGCGTACACATCGTTTCCAAGCACGTTAAACCCAGAAGACAGGGCGAAACCGGTGGTATCGTTAAGACCGAAGGCGCTATCTACGCCAGCAAGGTTATGCTTTACTGCCCCACCTGCGAAGCAGGTCGTCGTGTTAAGCACGTACGTAACGCTGATGGCGAAAGAAGCCGTGTATGCGTTAAATGCGGCGCAAATCTTTAATGCAGGAGGTTAAACAATGTCCAGACTTAAAGAATTCTATAATAGCGATGTTGCTCCTGCGTTGATGAAAAAGTTCAACTACAAGAGCCCTATGCAGATTCCCCGCCTCGAAAAGGTAATTATCAACTGCTGCGACAGCGAAGCAAAGGATAACAGCAAGATTATCGATAACATCATCAATGATCTTTCTATCATTACCGGTCAGAAGGCAATCCCCACTCTCGCAAAGAAGTCGGTATCCAACTTCAAGCTCAGAGCTGGTATGAAAATCGGTGCAAAGGTAACTCTCAGATCCGAAAATATGTACGAATTTGTTGATAAGTTCTTCAACCTTGCACTTCCTCGTGTAAGAGACTTCAAGGGTATCAACCCCAACGCCTTCGACGGCAGAGGTAACTACTCTATGGGTCTTAAGGAACAGCTCATATTCCCCGAAATCGAATATGATAAGATCGACAAAATCCGTGGTATGGATATCATCTTTGTAACCACCGCGAAGACCGACGAAGAAGCTAAGGAATTGCTTACGCTTCTCGGCGCACCTTTCGCAAAAGCATAAGGGAGGAGAATAACGATGGCAAAGAAAGCAATGGTGCTCAAGCAGCAGAAAAAACAGAAATTTTCCACCCGCGAATATAACAGATGTAAAATTTGTGGCAGACCTCACGCATATCTCCGCAAATACGGTATCTGCCGTATCTGCTTCCGTGAACTCGCTTATAAGGGCGAAATTCCCGGCGTGAAGAAAGCCAGCTGGTAAGAGGAGGAGAGAAAAATGCAGATTACCGATGTAGTAGCAGATATGCTAACCAGAATCCGCAATGCTAATACAGCAAAGCACGAAACTGTTGAAATCCCCGCCTCCAACTTGAAAAAGGCAATTGCACAGATCCTTCTTGACGAAGGCTATGTAAAGTCCTTTGAAGTTATTGATGACGGCAAGCAGGGCATCATCAAGGTTGCCCTCAAGTATGGCGAAAACAAACAGAGAATTATCCAAGGTCTTCGCAGAGTTTCCAAGCCCGGTCTTCGTATCTATGCGGCAAGTCAGGATCTTCCCAAGGTAAAGAACGGCCTCGGCGTAGCGATCATTTCTACCTCCAAGGGTATTATGACCGACAAAGAAGCTCGTAAGCAGAACATCGGCGGCGAAGTACTTGCGTTCGTATGGTAAGGAGGTAACGACATGTCCAGAATAGGAAGAATGACAATTACCGTCCCCGCGGGCGTAAAAATCGAAGTTAGCGAAGCTAACCTCGTAACCGTAACCGGTCCTAAAGGTACGCTTTCCGAACAGATCAGCCCTGCGATGATCATCGAAAATGATGGCGCAGTTCTCACTGTTAAGCGTCCTGATGATTCTAAAGAAAACAAATCGCTTCACGGTCTTTCCAGAACCCTTATCAACAATATGGTTGTAGGTGTTACCGAAGGCTACAAGAAGCAGCTCGAAATCAACGGTGTTGGTTACAGAGCAGCTAAGAACGGCAACAAGCTTGAACTCGGTCTTGGCTATTCTCACCCCGTTATTTTCGAAGAACCCGCAGGTATCACCTTCGAGGTTCCCAATGCAAACACCATTATCGTTTGCGGCGCAAATAAACAGCAGGTTGGCCAGTTGGCATCCGAAATCAGAGGAAAGAGACCTCCCGAACCTTATCTTGGCAAGGGTATTAAGTATTCTGATGAAAAGATCCGTCGTAAGGCCGGCAAAGCAGGTAAATAAGGGTAAAGGAGTAAATTAACATGGTAAGTCGCGCAGATAAGAACGCAAAGAGACTTTACAGACATAAAAGAGTCAGAGCCAAAATCTCCGGTACTCCCGTAAGACCTCGCTTTTGCGTTTACAGATCTAATGATAACATCTATGTTCAGGTTATCGACGATACCGTTGGTAACACCCTCGTAACTGCTTCTAGCACCGAAAAGGCATTCGATAAGAATGAAGGCGGTAACGTTGAAGCAGCAGCAAAAGTAGGCAAGCTCGCAGCTGAAAGAGCCCTTGAAAAAGGCATCACCGAAGTCGTATTCGACAGAGGCGGTTACCTCTATCACGGACGTGTAAAAGCTCTCGCAGAAGCTGCAAGAGAAGCTGGCCTTAAGTTCTAAGGAGGGAATTATGAAGATAGATTACAGCAAACTCGAACTTAAAGAAACCCTCATTGATACTAAGAGAGTTTCTAAAACCGTAAAAGGCGGTCGTATTGCTCGTTTCTCCGCATTGGTTGTGGTAGGCGACGGTGCAGGTCATATCGGTTACGGCGTTGGTAAGGCAGCAGAAGTTCCTGATGCAATCAGCAAAGCAATCGAAGCCGCTAAGAAGAATGTTGTAGAGGTTGCCCTCAAAGGTACAACTATTCCTCACGAAGTTATCGGCGAGTACGGCGCAGGCAGAGTTCTTCTCAAGCCCGCTGCTGTCGGTACCGGTATCATTGCAGGCGGTACAGTACGTGCTGTCCTCGAAAGTGCAGGCATTCGTGATATCCGTGCAAAATCTCTTCGCTCCGGTAACAAGGCAAACGTTGTTAAGGCGACCTTCGAAGCTCTTAAGGAACTTCGTACCGCAGAAGAAGTTGCAAAAATGCGCGGTATCAGCGTTGATGCATTGAACTAAGGAGGGTGTAAAAATGGCTAAAGTCAAAATCACTCTTAAAAAGAGCCTTATCGGCCGTAAGAAGAATCATATTCTTACCGCTAATTCGCTCGGTTTAAAGAAAATCAACGATTTCAAGATCGTTGAAAAGGATGTTGCTATCGAAGGCAAGATCAGTCTCATTTCTCACCTTATCAGTGTCGAAGATGCTGAATAACTCGAATAATTTTAAAGATTAGGAGGATAAAGTTATGAAGCTTCATGAGCTTTCTCCGGCAGCCGGCTCCACCAAGGCAAACTTCAGAAAAGGCCGTGGTGCAGGTAGCGGTAACGGTAAGACAGCAGGTAAAGGACACAAAGGTCAGAACGCTCGTTCCGGCGGCGGTGTCAGACCCGGCTTCGAGGGAGGACAGCTTCCGCTGTACAGAAAACTCCCCAAGAGAGGCTTTACCAATCACTTTGCAAAGCAGTATGCAATTGTTAACCTCGAAACTCTCGAGAACAAGTATGCCAATGGTGCAGTGATCGATATCGATACTCTCATCAATGATAAAGTTATCAAAAACAAATTCGATGGACTCAAAGTCCTCGCCAACGGAGAAATTACCAAGGCACTTACCGTTAAAGCAGCTGTTTTCTCGGCTTCGGCAAAAGAGAAGATAGAAGCAGCAGGCGGAAAGGCTGAGGTGGTATAATGCTTCGCGTATTCGGTAACGCGTGGAAGATACCCGAACTTAAGAAGAAGATTCTCTTCACCATCTTAGTTATCGTATTGTACAGAATTGGCTCTGCCATTCCTGTACCTTACGTTAACGGTGATGCACTTTCTGAAATGATGACAAAGAATAGTGAAACGCTCTTCGGCTACTTCAATATGTTGTCCGGTTATGCGTTTTCACAGGGTACGATTTTCGCGCTCGGCGTTAGCCCCTACATTACAGCATCTATCGTTATCCAGTTGCTTACCATTGCAATCCCTGCTCTTGAACGTATGTCTAAGAGCGGTCCTGAAGGTCAAGCAAAGATCAGCAAGATCACTCGTTGGATAACTGTTGTACTTGCAGTAATCACAGGTTATGGCTACTATATCACCATCAATAATACCTATCCCGGCCTCATTCAGGCTGGCACATTCCCCGCAATCGTTATCGTTGTATGTCTTACAGCGGGCGCTTCCTTGGTAATGTGGACCGGTGAACAGATTGATGAAAAGGGTATCGGTAACGGTATCTCTATGATACTCTTTGCCAATATCGTTTCCAGAGGCGCATCCCTCTTTACCACTATGTACACCCTCATTAAAGAAGGCTTTGCCGCTGGTACTGCTCTTTCTTCTATCATCTGGGTTGTAGTGGCAATCATCACAATGCTCCTCATCATCACCCTTACCGTATTCTTCTCCAACTCCGAAAGACGTCTTAACGTTCAGTACGCAAAGCGTCAGGTTGGTCGTAAGATGTACGGTGGTACAAGCACAAACCTTCCCATTAAGGTTCTTATGAGCGGTGTAATGCCCATCATCTTCGCAAATGCGATCGTTATGATGCCCGCAACACTCGCAATGATATTCCCCTCGTGGGAAGCAGGTGTTAGAGATTATTTCTCTACAACATCTAAATATCCCTTCTATGTAATCACCTTGTTCGTTCTTATCATTGCTTTTGCATACTTCTACCTCTCCATTTCTTTCAATGCGGTTGAAGTTGCAAACAACCTTAAGAAGAACGGTGGTACAATCCTCGGTTACCGTCCCGGTAAACCCACTTCCGACTATATTAAGAAGGTAGTGAACAGAGTTACCCTTATGGGTGCGGTATTCCTTTCCTTTATGGCAATTCTTCCCGTCCTCCTCGCGTGGACAGGTAAGGACGCTCTCACTTACTTGGTGTTCGGCGGTACTTCGATGATAATTCTTGTCAGCGTTGCCCTCGAAACAACACGTCAGCTTGAAAGCGAAATCACGATGCGCCATTATAAGGGTTTCCTTGATTAAGGAGTTCGCGAATTATGAATATCATTCTGTTTGGCCCTCCCGGTGCGGGTAAGGGCACCCAGGCGGATATCATATCCGACGAAATGAAAATACCTACTCTTTCCACCGGCGCAATGCTCCGCGAGGCTATGAAGGCAGGCACTCCTATGGGTCTTGCCGCAAAGTCCGCTATTGAAGCAGGCTCGTTGGTATCCGACGAAGTCGTTATCGGCATCGTTAAGGAAAGAATAGCTCAGGACGACTGCAAGGGAGGCTTCATTCTTGATGGCTTCCCCCGCACGATTCCTCAGGCTGAAGCTTTGGATGCAATGGGTACCAAAATTGATATCGTTCTTGATATCGAGGTTCCCGATGAAGCAATCGTCGAACGTATGAGTGGCAGAAGACTCTGCTCCGCATGCGGCGCAAGCTATCACGTAAAGTTTAACCCCTCTGAAGACGGCGAAAACTGTGATAAGTGCGGCGCGCCCCTTACACTTCGTAAGGACGATGCTCCCGAGGTTGTTCAGCATAGGTTGGGCGTTTATCACGCCGAAACCGAACCGCTTATCGGTTACTATAAAAACAAGAATCTTCTCGTAACTGTCGATGGACAGCAAACACCTGCAGAAGTTACCGCTTCTGTAAAGAAGGTTCTCGGAATATGATTACTTTGAAATCGGGTGAGGAAATCATCCGTATGCGCGATGCCGGCAGGATTGCTGCGATCGCACGTGAGATCGGCGGTGAATACGTCAAAGAGGGCGTAACCACCGCGCAGATCGATCGCGAGATAAAAAAATCCATCCTGTCTCACGGAGCAAAACCGTCCTTCCTCGGATACGGCGGCTTTCCGGCATCAGCGTGTATCAGTGTAAATGAGGAGATCATTCACGGAATCCCTTCCTCAAACAAGGTGCTGAAAAACGGTGATATCGTTTCAATCGACGTTGGTGCTTATTATAAAGGCTATCACGGCGATTGCGCGGCAACGTTTATTGTCGGTACAGGCACAGAGGAAGCGAAAAAGCTCGTTGACGTTACCAAGCAAAGCTTCTTCGAGGGTATCGCCGCTATCGGCGAGGGCGCTCGTATAGGCGATATAGGTTTCGCAATACAGAGCTATGTTGAAAGGTTCGGCTTCTCAGTGGTTAAGGAATATATCGGCCACGGTATAGGAAAGAACCTCCATGAGGACCCCGAGGTTCCCAATTACGGAAAGGCAGGCTACGGCCCGCGCCTCCGCGAGGGAATGACAATAGCGATCGAGCCCATGGTCAATGCAGGCGATTGGCAGGTACGTGTGTTGGAGGATAAATGGACGGTGGTAACCAAAGACGGTTCGCTGTCTGCCCATTACGAAAACACCGTAGCTATAACCCCCAACGGCGTCCTGATATTGACGGATCCGTCTTAAAGAGGTTGTTAAATGAATGACTTGTTAGGACATTTGGTCGTTTCTTTGGCAGGACGCGATAAGGATTGCGTATGTGCTGTCGTCGGAATTTCCGATGATGAAGGCTACGTTCTCATAGCAGACGGAAGAATCCGCAAGGTTGAATCTCCAAAGAAGAAAAAACTCAAACACCTTAAACCGATTGACTGTTCACCTCTCTCTGCCGAAAAGCTCACAAACCGCTTTATACGCGAAGCAGTGAACGAATATAAGGCAATGCAGGAAACGGTCTGACAAAGGAGGAATTATTCTGGCTAAAAGCGATGTAATCGAATGCGAGGGCATTGTTACAGAGGTACTGCCCAATACCGTATTCAAAGTAAAACTTACAAATGGACATATAGTAACAGCGCATATTTCAGGAAAAATGCGTATGAACTATATTAAAGTAGTTCCCGGCGATAAAGTTACTGTTGAAGTATCAATATACGACTTGTCTCAGGGACGTATAACTTTCAGAGCAAAGTAATTTGAATGGAGGTAAAAAATGAAAGTAAAACCTTCCGTAAAGAAAATATGCGAAAAGTGCAAAATCATTAAGCGCAAGGGCAAAGTTATGGTCATTTGCGAAAACCCCAAGCACAAGCAGAAACAAGGATAGGAGAGTAAAATATGGCTCGTATTTCCGGTGTAGATCTTCCCAACGCTAAAAGAGTAGAGATCGGCCTTACCTATATTTACGGTATCGGCAGAGCACGCTCTAACGAGATCCTTGAAAAAACCGGTATCAACCCTGATACCCGTGTTAAGGACCTCACCGAGGAAGATGTAGCAAAACTCCGTGACGTTATCGAAAACGACTACGTTGTAGAAGGCGACCTCAGAAGAGAAGTAGCCCTCAACATTAAGAGAATGGTTGAAATCGATTGCTATCGCGGTAAAAGACACAAAGCAGGTCTCCCCGTTCGCGGTCAGAGAACCAAAACCAACGCAAGAACTCGCAAGGGTCCTGTAAAGACCATCGCAAACAAGAAGAAGTAAAGGAGGATATCGAACAATGGCAAAAGTACAGAAAAAGACAGCTGTCAAGAGACGTCGCGAAAGAAAGAATGTCGAAAGAGGCCAGGCTCATATCCAGTCTAGCTTCAACAATACCATCGTTACCATCACCGATACCAAGGGTAATGCAATTTCTTGGGCATCTGCTGGTGAACTTGGTTACAGAGGTTCGAGAAAATCCACTCCTTTTGCAGCACAGATGGCTGCTGAAACTGCCGCAAAGGCCGCTATGGAACACGGTATGAAGACTGTTGAAGTTTTCGTTAAGGGTCCCGGTCAGGGTAGAGAAGCCGCAATCCGTTCGCTTCAGGTTGCAGGTCTCGACATCACACTTATTAAAGACGTTACGCCGATCCCTCACAACGGTTGCAGACCGCCTAAGAGACGTCGCGTATAACATTAAACGGAGGAAATTATGGCAAGATATACTGGACCTTCCTGCCGCCTTTGCCGCAGAGAAGGCTGCAAGCTTTATCTCAAGGGTGAAAGATGCACCAGCGATAAGTGCGCACTTTCCCGCAGAGCTCAGGCTCCCGGCCAGCACGGCGCAGGCAGCGGTAGAAGAAGAGTCAAGGAATATAGCCTTCAGCTTCGCGAAAAGCAGAAAGCTAAAAGGTACTATGGCATTCTGGAAAAGCAGTTTGAAAACTACTTTAAAAAGGCCGATAGAAAAGAAGGCCAGACCGGTGAGAACCTTCTCACTATGATCGAGCGCAGACTTGATAACGTAGTTTACCGTATGGGTATGGCAGACAGCCGTAAGGAAGCTCGCCAGCTCGTACTTCACGAACACTTCACCGTAAACGGCAAGAAGGTAAACATTCCTTCTTACGAAGTACGTAAGGGTGATGTAATCGCACTTAAGGACGCTAGCCGTAAGAGCGAAAAGTTCAAGGTGCTTATCGAGAATATCACCGCAAGGACAGTACCTTCCTGGATGGAAGTTGACAAGCAGAACATTGTTTGCACCATCAAGGAACTTCCTAAGAGAGAAGATGTAGATTTCCCCTTCGAGGAACACCTCATCGTCGAGCTCTATTCGAAATAATCACTTCTGCATAGCAGAGGTCTCAACTATAAGAGGAGGAAAACAGAATGATCGAAATCGAAAGACCGAATATCGTAACTGCCGAACTCAGCGAAGACGGAAAACACGGCTTGTTCGTTGTAGAACCGCTTGAAAGAGGCTACGGCATCACACTCGGTAACTCTCTCCGTCGTGTACTTCTCAGCTCGCTTCCCGGTGTGGCAGCGTCCAGCGTAAAGATCGATGGTGTTCTCCATGAGATATCCACCGTTCCCGGCGTAACCGAGGATGTACCCGAAATCATTCTTAACGTTAAAGGTATTGTGGCAAAGTTGTATTGCCAACAGCCCAAGACCTGTGTTATCGATGTTCGCGGCGGCGAAGTAACCGCAGGCGACATTCAGGTGGATTCGGATATTGAAATTTTAAATCCCGATCACCACATTGCAACGGTAGAAACCGGTGCGCCCTTCTTCATGGAGATTACTTTCGAACATGGCAGAGGATACGTTTCCTCGGAGAAGAACAAAGCCGCGGTTGAAAACCCTGTAATCGGCACCATTTACACCGATTCTATCTTCACCCCGGTTCTTAAAGCTAATTTCACAGTATCTAACACCCGTGTCGGCAACATTACCGACTATGATAAGCTCGAGCTCGACGTTACCACAAACGGTACCATCGATGCAAAAGACGCTGTATCTCTCGCTTCGAAGATACTTAACGAACACCTCAACCTCTTTATCGACCTTTCGGACGAAGCAAAGAACAGAGAAATTCTTGTAGACCGTCCCGAGGCTAAGAAGGAAAAGGTTCTCGAAATGACTATCGAAGAACTCGATATGTCTGTTCGTAGCTTCAACTGCTTGAAGAGAGCAGGTATCGATACTGTTGAAGATCTTACCAACAGAACCGAGGAAGATATGATTAAAGTCAGAAACCTCGGCAAAAAATCGCTTGAAGAAGTTATCCAAAAGCTTCAGTCTCTCGGCTTGTCGCTTAAAAAATCGGATGACTAAATCGGCGTACCATTAAAATAAGGAGGCAAAGGAAATGCCCGGAACAAGAAAATTAGGCAGACCTACTGCACATAGAATGTCTATGCTCAGAGGTATGGTTACCTTCCTTCTCGAAAAGGGAAGAATCGAAACCACCGTTACCCGTGCTGCCGAAGTCAGCGCACTTGCTGATAAAATGATCACTCTCGGCAAGAAGAATACCCTTGTCGCTAAAAGACAGGCTATCGCATTCCTCAAGAAGGAAAGCGTAGTTTATAAACTCTTCACCAAGATCGCTCCTCTCTATGATGAAAGAAACGGCGGTTACACCCGTGTTCTTAAAATCGGTCCCAGACGTGGCGACGGTGCTGAAATGGCAATCATCGAACTCGTTGGTGCTGAATCTCTCTTCACCACTGTTGAAGAAAAGAAGGAAGAGCCCAAGGCTGAAGAAAAGAAGCCTGCTAAGAAGGCTGCAAAGAAAGCTGCTCCCAAAAAGGAAGAAGCTGCTGCTGAATAATTCAGTGTTAAATTTAAACAGAGTGTATGAAAATGCACTCTGTTTTTTCTATATTCAATTGACAAAACGGTTCAAATGTGCTATGGTGTATTTGATGTCAAAAATGTAAATTTTGGAGGTTTTTCGTTATGGAAAAATTGAGAATTGGCGTTGTGGGCGCAGGTAATATTTCGGCTTACGGCCACCTTCCCGCATACAAAAAATGTAAAAATGCTGTTCCCGTTGCTATCTGTGATATCGATTTCGAACGTGCAAAACGTGTTGCAGAAGAAAACGGTATTCCCGAAGTATATGCATCTATCGAAGAAATGCTTGAAAAGGCAGACATTCAGGCTGTTGATATCTGCACCTGGAATAATGCTCACTGCCCCTGCTTAATCGCGGCGGCAAAAGCAGGTAAACACGTGCTTTGCGAAAAGCCCTTGGCAATGAATATTGACGATGCCCTTAAAATGGAAGAAGCTGTTAAGGAAAATAATGTTATTTTCCACCTTGCTGTTCCTTCTCGCTTCGGCTATGAAAATATGTATCTTCGCGATTTGCTCGACCGTGGCGAATTGGGTGATGTTTACTATGCAAAAACCTCTAACGTTCGTCGCCGTGGTACTCCTCTTGGTTGGTTTACCGATAAAAAGACCTCCGGCGGCGGTCCTATCATCGATATCGGCGTTCACCGTATAGATGCCGCTTGGTACCTTATGGGTAACCCCAAGCCCGTTCGTGTTTCTGCAAACGTGTTCAATCCTCACGGTGATTATAAAACCAAGGGTGTTACACGCTGGCACGGTAAATCCTGCCCCGATAATCAGTTCGACTGTGAAGATTCCGGCGCAGGTGTAATCCATTTCGATAACGGCGCAACTATGGTGTTCGAAGCAAGCTGGGCAATGAACGCTCCCGATAAGAGCGAAACTCTCATCGTTGGTACTAAAGCAGGCGCAACCGTAGAACCTCTTGTAATCTATGGCGAACGTAACGATTATCTCTCCGACGATAAGGTTACCGTTCTTCAGAATAACGATAAAATGCAGCTTCAGATCGAGCATTTTGCCGATTGCGTTCTTAATAACAATCACAATACCAATTATCCTATCGAGCAGGCAGTAGATATGCAGAGAATTCTTCAGGCTATCTACGATTCTGCAGAATCCGGCAAGGAAATAATTATAGGTGAATAATATGAAGAGTTGTATCAGCACTTACAGTTTTCATAAGCTTTACGGTAAAGACGGCTTTACCCATTTTGATGCAATAGACAAAACCAAAGAGCTTGGTTGCGAGGGTGTAGAATTCGTCCTTGACGATACCACTCCCGATGGCAGCACTCCTTTGGAATTTGCAAAGAATTTAACCGAGCATGCAAAGGAAAAGGGCTTGGAAATACCTATTTACACCACCGGTGCAAACTTCTTCCAGCCTACCGACCCCGAACGCGAGGTAGAACGTCTTTGTAAGCATATCGATATCGCTTCCGAATGCGGAATTCCCCTTATGCGCCACGACGTAACCTGGAGCTATCATAACGAATATGAGGGCGTAAAGACCTATCAAAAGATTATCGAAATTATCGCTCCCTATATTTCCAAGGTTGCGGATTATGCAAAATCCAAGGGCGTAAAAACCTGCTCTGAAAACCACGGCAGATTGTTTCAGGATAGCGCAAGAATGGTAGATTTGTTTACTGCTGTAAACAATACCAACTACGGCTTCCTCTGCGATATGGGTAACTTCGGCGGTGTAGACGAAAACTGCGCTACCGCTGTTTCCAGCCTTCTCGACCTTATCGTGCATGTTCACGCCAAGGATTGCTTCACCCGTTCGGGTATGTCCTATAACCCCGGCAGAGGCTTTAATTCTTCCCGTGGCGGTAATTACAGACGCGGCACAATCTTCGGCCATGGCGACGTTCCTACCTTCCAGATTCTTCGCGCTGTTAAAAATTCGGGTTACGACGGATTCGTTTCTCTTGAATTCGAAGGTATGGAGGATACTATCGAGGGTATCTCCATCGGTATAGAAAACCTCCAACGTATGATTCGCGATCTCGAGGGTTAATAATTGATGAAAATTATCAACGGCACCGTTTTATGCGGTGCCGAAAACTCATTTAAACAAGTAAATATAGAGATAGAAAACGATAAAATCCTGTCTTTCACTAACGATATAGCCTCCGATGAAGTATTTAACGCCGAGGGTTTATTCGTTATCCCCGGATTTATCGATACCCATATCCACGGCTGTGTGGGTGATGAATTTGCATCACGGGACGAATCCTTCGAGAGATCCCGTAAATGGCTCGCAAGCGAGGGTATTACCGCCTTTGCGCCTACAATACGTTCGCTTCCGCCCGAGGATATAATTAGTGCCGAGCAGAATATAGTTCGCCAGTCGAAGATAGATTGCCTTGGCGCAAAAATTTGCGGTATTAATATCGAGGGTCCTTTCGTATCTAAATCGGGGGTTATGGTACCTCCCGATATCACCTGCGAACCTTCTTGGATTACCCAATTCGTTTCGGCAGGGGAGGGTATGTTAAAGATAATGACACTCGCCCCAGAGCGTGAAAATTCAACCGAAACGATTATAGAAGCGGTAAAGCAGGGCGTTAATATCTCTATCGGACATACCGATGCAACCTATGCAACCACTATGGAATCAATTAACGCAGGCGCAACCCGCGCAACCCACGCGTTTAATGCTATGCGCCCCTTTTCTCACCGCGAAACGGGTGTTTTGGGCGCGGTGCTTACCGATGAAAGAATAAATTGCGAAATGATTTGCGATTTGGTTCATCTCGACGAAGCAACTATAAAAGTTTTGTATCTTACCAAGGGCTATAAAAACCTAACCCTAATAAGCGATACGGGTGTTATGTCGGGCTTGGGCGACGGAGAATTTATTGTAAACGGTAAAAAACGAACCGTAAAGGACGGAATCTGCCGTAACACCGAGGGAAGAATTGCGGGTAGCTGCTTCAGTATGCTTGCAGGTGCACGAAATCTGCTTAAAATGGGTATCCCCTTGGAGGAAATCTCCGTAATGGCATCTTTAAATCCCGCAAAAGCACTTGCTGTTGATAACGAAACGGGCAGTATTGAAATAGGCAAATATGCAGATTTAATCGTCTGCGATAAAGAACTTAATATAAAAGCCGTGTTTGTAAACGGCAAAAGGATATAATTTATGGAATACAGAATCGGCGTTGATATAGGCGGTACAAGTGTTAAGCTTGCCGTTGTGGATAGCGATTTCAAGGTTATAAACAAACTTCGCTTTCCCACAGGGGAAGAAGCTACCTCCCAAGGTATAATCGACGGAATAATCGAAAATTGCCGTACACTTATGGAAGATTATCCTATAACTGCTGTCGGTATCGGCTCGGCGGGTAGGGTAGACCAAAAGGCGGGCACGGTGGTTGTGGCAGGTAACCTGCCTTTCCGTAACGAGCCTGTCGTAGAAAAGGTATCAACTGCTTTGGGTGTGCCCGTGTTTATCGATAACGACGGTTATACCGCCCTTATCGGTGAAATCGCCGCAGGTGTTTGTAAGGGCTGTCAGGATGCACTTATAATCACAATAGGTACAGGCATCGGCGGTGCAATACTTTTAGAAGGCAGACTTATCCGCGGCAGAGAAAACCGCGCGGGTGAATTAGGACATTTTATCGTTAAAATGGACGGCATACAATGCGAATGCGGTTTAAAAGGCTGCTTCGAGCGTTATGCTTCCGCAACGGGGCTTATCGAGCAAACCGAAGAAGCGGTTAAAAATAATCCCGAAAGTATTCTTGCCCTTGAAGCTAAAAACGGCATAAACGGAAAAACTCCCTTTGATGCAAAAGAAAAGGGTTGCCCCGTTGCAACCGAGCTTCTTTCCGAATACGGTCGTATTTTCGCCGCAGGTCTAAACAGTCTTATCCATATCTTCCAACCCGAGGTAATCGCTCTTTCGGGCGGTGTTTCCAACCAAGGCGATAATCTGTTAGACCTTATCAAACCCCACCTTTTGCCTAATGCAAACGTAAAGGTAACCACACTTCAAAGCAACGGCGGTATAATCGGCGCGGCACTTTTAGGAACCGAATACGCTGAATAAATGAAAAAAACGAGCAGGATTCCTGCTCGTTTCTTTTTAATTCAACATTTCGTTCAAATCGTAAGGTGTATTTTGATATACAAAATAGTTAAGCCAGTTTGCATAAAGCAAATGGGCGTGGGCTTTCCAAGTGCTTATAGGTTCTTTTGTGGGGTCGTCGTCAGGGAAGTAATGCTTGGGAATTTCGGGGTTAATGCCCTTTGCAAGGTCGCGCTGATATTCGGTGCGAAGCGTGTCGAAATCATATTCGCAATGTCCCGTAACAAAAAATTCTCTGCCGTTTTTGTTTGCCACAAGATAAATACCCGCTTCGTCGGATTCTGCAAGAATAATCAAATCCTCGCATTTTTCAATATCCTCGCGCTTAACACCCGAATATCTTGAGTGAGGCGCGGAAAATTCCTTGTTAAATCCTCTTACAAGGGGATATTCGGGGCGTAAATTCTTGTGTCTGAAAACCCCCGAAACCTTTGTTTCAAGGTTCTGCTTTTCAATGCCGTGGTTGATATAAAGCCCTGCAAAAGCGCCCCAACAAACGTACATTGTGGAATAAACGTTTTTGTGCGCCCATTCAACAACCTCGCAAAGCTCGTCCCAGTAATCAACGTCCTTAAATTCAAGGGATTCCACGGGCGCACCCGTAATAATCAAGCCGTCAAATTTTTCGTGTTTAACCTCGTCAAAGGTCTTGTAAAAGGTCGCCAAATGCTCTTCGCTGGTGTTTTTAGAGGTGTGGGATGCGGTGTTCAATAAAGTGATATCTATCTGTAAGGGTGTGTTTGAAAGCAAACGCAAAAACTGTGTTTCGGTAACAATCTTCGTGGGCATAAGGTTCATTATGGCAATCTTAAGAGGACGGATGTCCTGTCTGATTGCGCGCGCCTCGTCCATAACGAAAATATTTTCCTTAATCAAAGCCTCTGCCGCAGGCAAAGCCATAGGTATTTTAATAGGCATATTTAAACCTCCATTGGATTTCGGTCTTATAGATTATACCAAAGAAAAAGCGTTTATTCAATAGTTTTTTCGCTTAAACTATGGAAAATAAAGGTTAATTGTGCTACAATGCTTTTTAGAGGTGAGAAATATGGGAAAAGTGTATGCTTGTGATAGTTCCGAAAATATAAAAACCGCAGTGTCAAAATGTGTAGAAGCATTAAAAAACGGCGGTCTTGCCGTGTTTCCCACCGAAACCGTTTATGGTATCGGGGTGGATGCGTTAAATGAAGAAGCGGTAAAATCCCTTTACGAAAAGAAACAACGCCCCTACGATAAACCCTTGTTAATGCATATTTCCTCCCTTGAAATGGCAGAGGAAATCGCGGTTTTAGACGATAATGCCCGCCATCTTATAAAAAAATACACCCCCGGTCCGTTGACCTTGGTGGTAAAACGAAAGCCTGTTCTTCCGTCAATTGCTGTTTCGGGTGGCGACACAGTGGGGTTGAGATTTCCCTCGAACAAAATTTTTCTCGAAATATCCAAAGCCTTTGGCAAACCTATTGCCGCCACAAGCGCAAATATTTCGGGTGAAAAAAGCGTTGCCCGTGCTCAGGAGTTAAAAAGTATTTCGGACGTTGCCGACGTTATAATCGACGGCGGCGAATGTGAATTGGGATTAGAATCCACCATTGTTTCCTTGGTAGGGGAAAAGGCGAAAATACTTCGCCTCGGCTCTTTCCCCAAAGAAAAGGTTTCGGAGGTGCTTGGCGAATGCGATTAATCGGTGTATGCGGCAGAAGCGGTTGCGGAAAAAGCATTTTCTGCGATATCGCCCGCCAAAAAGGCTTGGTGGTGATAGATTGCGATAAGGTTTATAGAGAGCTTGTTTCAAAGCCCTCCCAATGCCTTGCCGAGCTTGAAATAGCCTTCGGGAACGATATAATCGAAAACGGCGCGTTAAACCGCAAAAAGCTTGCTTCTATCGTGTTTAATTCTGCCGAAAAGCTTGCTCTTCTAAACGAAATCACCCATAAGCATATAATTGACCGTGTGGATGAAATTCTTTCAACCTGCGCCGAGGATTCTGTGGTGCTTCTTGATGCGCCCACCCTTTTCGAAAGCGGAATTTCCGATAGATGCGAGCTTATTATAGGTATCACCGCCTCGGACGAAGCGTGTGTGTCGAGAATTACGGAAAGGGATAATCTTACCGAAACCCAAGCATTAGAACGACTTTCAAACCAAAAGTCAACCGAATTTTTCCTTGAAAACTGCGATATAATTATTTATAACGAAACCACGCTGACCGATTTCAAAACCGCTTCCGAGGAAGTGTTAGAGGAGTTGATGCAGTGATAAAACGCAGCAGAATTTTAATAGGAATAATTGCCCTTGTTATATTTGCAGTTGCGGCAATTAAGATAATTCCCTATATAAAAAAGGACTTGTATCCAAGAGAATACAGCGAATACGTAACCCTTTATTCGAAGGAATATAATGTCCCCGAACACTTGATTTATGCGGTTATTCATTCCGAAAGCGGCTTCGATAAGGATGCTGTTTCCTCGGTGGGCGCGATGGGATTAATGCAATTAATGCCCGATACCTTTCAATGGATCGCCAAACGTATAGATGTGGATTTCGAGAATTTAGATATAACCGACCCTGAAACCAATATAAAATGCGGGACCTACTATCTAAATTATCTCTACCAAAGGTTCGAAAATTGGCAAACCTGCCTTGCCGCATATAACGCAGGTCCTAACAAGGTTGCAAATTGGCTTTTGGACAGCAGATATTCTGATGACGGAAAAAGCCTTAAAAATATTCCGATAACAGAAACGTATAATTATGTAAACCGAGTTTTTTCAGCAGAAAAAGAATACATAAAGCTTTATTATAAAGGAGACGATTAAAAATGGAAAGAAAAGATGCGGAAAAATTGCAATATAAACAAAAAAGCTCAATCCCCGAAAGCGTGGCAGAGCAGGTTAAGGTTGACGAATTTATAAAGGGTTACCGCCACTTTATCGATAACGCAAAAACCGAAAGAACCGCAACCCGCTATGCCGAGGGCGAGGCTATCGCCGCGGGCTTTAAGCCCTATACCTTCGGCGATAAGCTTAAGGCAGGGGATAGAATATGTTATGTAAACCACGAAAAGAGCCTTATCTTGGCTGTTATCGGTGAAAAGCCTCTTGATGAGGGCGCACGTATCGTGGCATCCCATATAGATTCTCCTCGCTTGGATTTAAAGCCCCGCCCCTTGTATGAAAACAGCGATATCGCATATTTCAAAACTCACTATTACGGCGGAATTAAAAAATATCAATGGACAACCGTTCCTCTTGAGCTTCACGGCGTTGTCTATCGTCAGGACGGAACACGTATAGATATCAACATCGGCGCAGACCCTCAGGACCCGGTGTTCTATATCAGCGATCTTATGCCCCATATCGGCAAGGACCAAATGAGCAAGGTTGCCTCCGAGGTAATTACAGGCGAAGGCTTGAACATTATCAGCGGTTCTATGCCTATCGATGCCGACGGCGGTGTTAAATTAAAGGTTCTTTCTATCCTTAACGAAAAGTACGGTATAACCGAACGCGACCTTATAACCGCCGAGCTTACAGCAGTTCCCGCAATAATGTCCCGCGAGGTTGGGTTCGATAGATCTCTTATCGCCGCCTATGGCCACGATGACAGAATCTGTGCATATCCCTCCTTCAACGCGCTGTTTAATCTTGAAATTCCCCAGCATACTGCTGTGGTTATCCTTGCGGATAAAGAGGAAATCGGTTCCTATGGCATAACAGGCTTGGGAAGCGAAACCTACCCCGATTTCATAAAATCCCTTTGCGATTCAACGGGTGCCGATTATCTTGCCTGCAAGCGAAACAGCGTTTGCCTTTCTGCCGATGTTGGAGGTGCTTATGACCCTTGCTTTGCCGATGCTTACGAGGCAAATAACTCCTGCTATATAAACCGCGGTGTTGTTATCAGTAAATATACAGGCTCTCGCGGTAAAAGCGGCAGCTCGGATGCTTCTGCCGAAACCTTGGCAAAGCTTTGCACTATGTTCGATGCTGAAAACGTTGCTTGGCAGGTTGGCGAATATGGCAAGGTTGACCAAGGCGGTGCAGGTACGGTTTCCTCCGAAATCGCTCATTTCGGCATAGAGGTTATCGACTGCGGTGTGCCCATACTTTCCATGCACTCTATAACCGAGCTTGCATCCAAATACGATATCTACGAAATGTTCCGCGCTTGTGCTGCCTTCTTTAAAAGTTAAATAATATAAAACCTTTGTCGGAGTCAATTTTGACTCCGACTTTTTTATGTTTTCGGTGCCAAAAAATCAACGCTTTTCATATTCTGTAACAGGGAGTGAAAAACTATGAAAACAGTAATCGTACTTTCCTCAATAACCTATGCTCTCAAGGCTCAGGAATTACTGAAAAATAACGGAATATACGCCAATATAACCCGTTCCAAGGCTGTCAGAGGCATCCGCGGATGCGGTTATGGCTTGCAGTTCGACCAAATGCTCGAGGAAAAGGCAAAGGGGATTCTGGTTGCCGCGGGTATTCCGATTGTTGGGAGCACCGAAGAAAAATGATATATTTCGATAATGCCGCCACCGCACTGCCAAAAGCAAAATCTGTTGCCGATGCTATGAAAAATGCGCTTGAAATATGCGGAAATCCGGGGCGAAGCGGTCATGTATATTCAATGAAATCCGCCGAAATAATATATGAATGCCGCAAAAAACTTGCATTAATGTTTAACACCCGCCCCGAATGTGTAATTTTTACTTCGGGCGCGACGGAATCGTTAAATATAGCCATAAAAGGAACAAACCGCCCCGGCGGTGTTACCGTTGTTTCTTCGATGGAGCACAATTCGGTTCTCCGTCCGCTGAATTCCTTGCGCCGCTTGGGCGAAACTGTTTTGCGGCAGTTTTTGGTGGACGTAAAAAGCGATGCGAGAACACTTGATAACTTTTCGACGGTTTCGCGGTCGGCAACCTCGGTGGTGATAACCCACGCTTCAAACGTTTGCGGCAGAATACTCCCTGTGCGACAAATGCGCTCTCTTGTGGACAATGAGGTTGTATTTATCCTTGATGCATCACAAACCGCAGGGCATATACCCTTGGATATAATAGATCTCGGGGTTGACATAATGTGCATACCCGCCCATAAAGGACTTTGCGGACCTATGGGGGTGGGGGCGTTGATTATCAATCCTTACAGCGATATAATAATCGATTCGCTTATAGAGGGTGGAACGGGAACGAACTCAAAATCCCTTGATATGCCGGAATATTACCCTGAACGTTTGGAAGCGGGTACCCTTAACGTTTGCGGTATAGCAGGCTTTTCGGCGGCGTTGGACGAATTCGACTTTTGCCAATCCGAGAAAGACATTTATTCGTTTCTTGTAAATGAAATGGACAATCGGGTTGACATAACGTTGCACGGAGCTCATGCGGAAGGCTCTGCTGAAAATTACGTTCCTGTTATTTTGTTTAACAAAAAAAGGTTAGATTGCGAAACTGTCGCCTCAATCCTTTCAGAAAAGGGCTTTGCGCTGAGGGCGGGATTTCATTGTGCGCCCCATGCTCACCGAACGCTCGGTACCTTCGAAACGGGCGGTGTGCGTCTTTCCTTGGGTAAAGTCAATACTCTTGATGAAGCGAAATTGTTTTTAAAAGCTCTCGACGAAATTAAATAGGAGAACGGTTTGGGTAAAAGAAAACCCAAACCGTTTTTTGCTTTTTAAACATTTTTCCTATTTGTTAATTATTCATAAATATAATTCAGTTTGGGTTTTACCCCTTGACACAGTATATAATTACATATATAATATAAAAGATAATTAATTTGGAGGACAAATTATGAAAAGATTAATTGCAATCCTGCTTTCTGTTTTGTTCGTTCTCACCGCGTGTGGAACCGACGGTAACGAAAGCTCCTCTGCAAACAGCTCTGCCGAACAATCTCAAAGCGGCACAGTTTCTGCAGACAGAAAAACCACAGTGATTTCCAACGGCGCGTTTTATACAGCCGCATCTCCCGCTTCGGATAACCACGCCGACAGCTTCGGTGCAGAATTGACCGACGGTGTCGACACCTCCGACGTAGAGGCGTATAACGATTCTCGCCTTTCCGGTTTCCAGATGAAAACCGTAACCATCGTTATCGACCTTGGTGAAGAATGCGAAAAAATCTACGGCGCTGCTGTGTCCTATTTCCCCCACGACGGCCAAGGCTTAAGCCAAACCCTTAAGATTGACGTTGCAAGCTCTTCCGATGGCAAAAAATGGACTCCCTATGCGTTCTATGATACCACCGCAGAACCTGAACTTGATAAGGTTAACCGTGCAGAATTTATTAAGGATTCTTACGTTAGCGGTCGTTACGTAAGATTTAAGGTTACAGGTAACGAAAGCTGGGTATTCCTTTCCGAGCTCGAAGTTATCGCTGACGTTGAACCCAAGGCAGGCATCAGCTACCTTGACAGAGTATACGAGGAATATACAAACGTTGGCACAGTAACCGCCCCTACTAACGGCACTGACGTTAATAAAGAATTCAACAAGATTCTTATTTCCAAGGGCTGCACTTATAAGTTCGATGCTAAAATCGAAACCGATAATCCCGACGTTAACACCGTTTTGACCGATGGTAACAAGCCCGGCGATTATGTTTTCGGTTCTTATGTAGGTTTCATCGGTAACGGCGAAACCGCAAAAATCACCATCGATTTAGGTCAGGAGGCCGCTGATATTGGTGCGATTGAAGCTAACTTTATGTACAATCCCACCTCCCGTATCCACCTTCCTCTTTCGTTAACGGTTACCGCTATCGATGCTTCTAACAACCGTACCGACCTTGGCGTGCTTTATGGTACACAAATCGAGCAAATCGGCGGTTTCACCTTCTCGCTTCCTCTTAAGAAAACCGCTTCTGCAAGATATATCGAGCTTTCCTTTAAAACCATCGACGGTATGAAGCACTTTATCGAAGAAATTTCGGTATATTCCTACCGCGATTCTATGGAACAAAGCTCTTTGTATCCTCAGGTTATCATCGAAAAGGGCGAAGCCGCTGAAAAAGAAGGCGCTACTTCCGATTATAAAAACCTTATTCTTAAGCAGCCTCAGATGATTTTTATGCCCGTTAACGAAAACGCTAAGCCTGAAAACAACTCTAAGGCAAACAACCCTGTTCTTACCGACGGCGTATTCTCTACCGTTGGCGAAGCATATGATATTCACAACGGCAAGTTCTTCAAATTCAATGCGGGCGATGTTCGTTACATCATCTACGATTTGAAAAACCTGTCCGCAGTAGATTGTTTCAAGGGCAGCTTCTGTAAAGAACAGTCCTGGGGTATCGGCGCACCCGAAACCGTTTCGGTTCTTCTTTCCGCAAACGGCGAGGATTGGTACGACGCAGGCTCCTTCGCTTTGACAGCAACTCAGTATAACGGTATCGTTCGCGGCGAACTTAAGCTTAAAAAGGCTGTTCAGGCTCGCTATGTAGTGTTCACCTTTGCAGTTGGCCAGTGGGTAGGTTGTGATGAATTGGAAGCCTACGGTACCGAAGCAATCGCTAATTCCGTAGCTCTTGCAGATTCCGGTCTCGGTCTTGCAGGCGGCGATTCCGTAAACGGTTCCAGAATCGAACCTTCTGCAGATTTGCTTGACGGCGCAAAAGACCTTTGCTTGATGTATCAAAACTGCAACAACACCGGTTATACTAAAGAAGAACTTTTACCCTACGTTGCATATCTTAACGAGGATTTGGAAATTAAAGACACTATGTTCGACAGCTTCCTCTTCCTCTATGCAAATACAAATATGCCCAGTGGCGCATATCCTTACAGCCAAAACTTCAAGAGCGACTGGCAGTGGTGTATCGACGACCTGTTCGGCGAAGACATCAACCTTAACGCTCTCGAGCAGGCTGCAGGCGAAACCAAAGCGGCCCTTAACCTTGCCGATGATTTCACCTATAAGATTACCGTTTCTATCAACTATCCTCACAAGAATCAAAAGAACTTCGGCGACGTTGACGGCGACGGCGTAAGCGAAGACCTTACCGTATATGCAAACCGTATGAAGGTCTGCAAGTGGTTTGTTGACGAAGTTGCCCGCAGATTTGATGAAGCAAACTTCAAAAACATCGAGCTTGTCGGCTACTACTGGTGGCACGAACAAATCGATGACGAATCCGACCCCGACAGCGTAAAGCTTATCAAAGAATTGGGCGATTACATTCACTCTCTCGATTACGACTACACCTGGATTCCTTACTTCAACTCTAACGGCTATGACAGATGGGAAGAATTGGGCTTCGACGTTGCTTGCTTACAGCCCAACTACGTATTTAACCTTGAAGCACCTCTCAGCAACATCTACAATGTTGATAAGTATACCAAAGAACTTGGTATGGGCGTTGAAATGGAACTTCACGGCGGCTGCCTTAAGGAATATTCCTACTTCAAACGCTATATGGAATATATCACCTTGGGCGCAGAGCTTGGTTATATGGACGACACCGTTCTTATGTACTATCAGGATTACACCGTGTTCTATAGCGCGGCACATTCCGGTACCTACTTCGGACGTACTATCTACGATAGCACCTACCACTTTATGAAGGGCGACCTCAAGAACGTTCCCGACACAATGGAAGGTATTGCTTACGAGGGCGAAGCAAACAAGCCTATCTTTGGCAAGATTGAACTTCCCGAAGATAAGAGGTGCGAAATCCAGATCTCCGCATTGCCTGAAAACGGCACTGTAGTTATGGGTAACGACGGCAGCTTCGCGTTCTACCCTGCAAAGGATTTCAAGGGTGAAACCTCCTTCAGCTTCATCTATAACGAAATGCTTTCTTGGTCCGAAGATTGCACTGTAACCGTTACAGTTAAATAATCAATCTAAATTAAAACGAACCCCTGCGATTAGCCCAAGTGTCCTTCAGGACACTTGGGCAGTTTTATTCGCCTTTCGGCGAGTGATATTGCTACGCAGTGATATTTGGACTAAAGTCCAAGTGATATTGCCTTCGGCAGTTAATGGCGAATGAAATATCACTGAAATCGCAAGATTTCAATATCACTTCCCGAAAGGGAAATATCACTCTGTGCGTAAAGCACAGAATATCACTATATAAAAGGTACTACCCGAAAAAGAGTTTTGTTTTCTCTTCTTCGGGTGGTTTTGTCTTATACTGTTACAAGCAGGGGTTTTTGTGTGCAGCGTCTTATTAATGTACTTCGTCTCATAAAAGAAACCCCGCAATTATTTGCGGGGCTTTTTGTTATGCTTGTTCTTTTCTGTTTATAAAGAAAACAACGGTTTTGATAATAAGGTTGATTGCAAGAATAATAATCGAAACCACAGCGGCATATTCAATCTGCATCTGAGCTTCGAATTGATTAATCATAAGCGAAACCGGCTTGTTTGCGGTGGTTGCCAAGAAGGATACCGCCGAAATAGTCATCATACAGTTAACAAAGAAATAAGAAAACATTTCGCAAATCGTGCCCTTGCATTGGGGAATCAAAACGTCCTTGATCAAATGAATTCTGTTAATGCCAAGGGTTTGCGCCGTGCCCTCAAGATTCTCGTTAATCTTGGATAACGAGTTGTACATCATCAAATAGGGCGAAGAAATAAAGTGGATAATGTTAACCATTATCAAAATTATAATCGTACCGTAAATGGGTGTTTTGTTAAAGGTCAAAACGTAGGAAAGACCTAAAACCACACCGGGTATAGCGGCAGAAGTCATAGCGGAAAGATGTAAAAATCTCGATGCGGGAGATTTCATTCTTGCCGATAGATAAGCCGCCGTAAACGCAATGCAAACACCGATTGCGGCGGATGCCAAAGCAATTATAACCGAGTTGAATAAATAAGAATCTGCCTTTAAATTTAAGGTTTTAACAATGTTGTCAAAGGTAAAGGTCAGGTCCTGAGGATACCTTTTAGCGAATGCTAAAATAATAAAAGCAACAATAGGAAGAAGGGTTAAAAGTGAAACAATACCGCAATAGGAATAAGAGCAAAGCTTTGCAAAAAATCCGTCCGCTTGCTTGCAGGGCTTTGTAACAAAGGTGGATTTGCCCTTGTCCTTGTTCAAAAAGTCAATAATAAATGCGATAACCGCGGGGATAAGCAATAAACAACCATAAGCGGCACCCTTGCCGAAGTTAAGCTGACCAATAACCTCTTGATACATAACGGTGGCAACGGTGGTATATTTACCGCCAACCATAAGGGGCACACCATAGTCGGTAACGATAAGTGTGAAAATCGCAAATACAACGCTGATAAGAGGCTTGCGTAAATAGGGAAGTGTGATAGCGGTAAACTGTCTTGCCTTTGGAATCCCCAAAACCTCTGCGGCTTCATAGGGCGAGCCGTCCTCGTAACGTATAACGTCGGACAGCATAAGGAAAGCTACGGGGAAGGCATATATCACCGAACCGATAACAATGCCCCACAGACCGTAAATATTGCCCTCTAAATGCAACAAACGTGTTATTATACCGTTGTTACCTAAAAGTATAATTAAACCCATACCGCTTGAAATAGAGGGTATCAGCATCGGTAGGGTAAGGATTATACCGAAAAGACCTTTAAACTTGATTTTGGTTCTTTGAATTGCGATAGCAAGAACAAAAGCGATAACAATTGTGATAACCGTTGCAACCAAAGCCGATGTAAGTGAATTTATGATAGCTTGAACAAAAACAGGGGAATCTACAACCTTTTTAATGCTCTCTCCGTCCAGATATAAAAACATTCTTAACAGAGGGATAAATACCAAGGCGATAAATACTGCCGAAAGCAAAAGCTTTGTTAAATCCGAGCCTCGCTTTGTCTTTCCGCCGCCCTTTGAAATAACCTTAGAATTCATATTTAAGACCTCACGTATTTAGCCAAAGAATCGATTTTGGTCTTAAGGTTGTTCAAAACGAATTCTTCAACGTAATCGTTGGCGGGGTTGGAAATGATGTTTTCGGGAGTGTCAAGCTGTTCCACGTTTGCTTCTCTCATAACCATAATTCTGTCGGACATAGCAAAGGCTTCCTCTTGGTCATGGGTGATGTAAATCATAGTAGTGCCGAACTCAGCCTGAATACGCTTAAGCTCATCGCGAAGTGAAAGTCTTGTGGCAACGTCCAAAGCCGACATAGGCTCGTCAAAGAGAATGATTTCGGGGTTCATAACCAAGGTTCTTGCGATAGCAACTCTTTGCTGCTGACCGCCCGAAAGTGCGGTGGGGAGCTTGTCCGTGTGCTCGGACAAGCCCATATTTTCAATTGCCGCCAAGGCTTTTTGCCTAACCTCTGCGCGGGCAGATTTCGATTTGTTTTCCTTGCGTATCTTTAAAGCGTATTCCACGTTTTCAAGAACCGTCATATTTTCAAACAAGGCATAGTTCTGAAAAACGATACCCATACTTCTTTTCGAGGGATGTGCATAGGTTATGTCCTCGCCGTCCTTAAAAACGTTGCCGCTTGTGGGCTTTAAAAGACCAATCAAAATACGCAAAATAGTGGTTTTTCCGCATCCCGAAGGACCTAATATAGAAAGGAATTCGCCGTTCTTAACGTCAAAATTAACACTGTTAAGGGTGCATTTTCCGTCGAATACCATCTTCAAATCTTTAATAATCAATTTTGTATCTGTCATATTAATACTAAAAGTTCCTTTCGGGGAGTTCAATAAATCAATACGTCTAAATCTGAATTAATACTTCCACATAGCCAAAAGTCTGTCTTTTTCGGCAATAGAGTTGTTGCTCATATCGCTGTATTTAATATCGGTGGGGAAGTTTTCCATTTTATAAGCTTTGTCCTTGAAAAGTGCTTCGGGACCGAATTTTTCGTTATATCTGTATCCGTATTCCTTAACCATATAATCGAATACTTCCTTAACACATTCTCTGGTTTCCTTGCCGGAAACCATAGCCTGACCGTAAATGGTAAAGGGCGAGCCTTCTTCAAAGTAAACAATCTTAAAGGGTGCGCCTTCGTTAATCTTAATAACCGTCTGCGCGGTCATACCCAAGCCGATAACAGCCTCGTTCTGAAGCAAAGCGTTAACGGGGCCGGAACCGGAGGAGGTGTATTGAAGAATATTTTCGGTAAGCTTATCGAAATAATCAAAAGCCTTTTCTTCGCCCCAATTGTTAACTAAGCTCTTAAGGAACATATAGCCTGTACCCGAGGATTTGGGGTTGGGCATAGAGATAAGACCCTTAAATTCGGGCTTGAGCAAATCTTCATAGCTCTTAGGCTCTTCCAAACCCTTCTGCTTTAACAAATCGGTGTTAATAATAACTGCACCGCCGCTGCGAAGGTGGGGGATATAGTTTTCATTTTCAATCAAATCGTTGTAATAAATGCCCTTGTCATAAGAGGAAAGGTCTGCAAGAATCTTCTTTTCGTCCAACTGTGCGAGGTAAGCGTATTCAAGGTCATAAATAATGTCGCATTCGGTGCCTGTACCTTCGGCAAGAAGCTTTGCCGCGTGGTTACCGGTGGACATATATTCAATAGTGATGTCATAATCGGGGAATTTCTCTTTAAGACTTGCGGAAAGGTCTTCCACAACGTAGTCTTCAATACTGGTGTAAATGATGATTTTTTCTTTTTTGCTGCCGCAACCGCAAAGCAAAACGGAAAGCAAAATGCCGCATACTAAAAGCAACGCCAAGGATTTTGAAAGTCTGTTTTTCATAATAAACCTCTCTGTTTTTTTATGTATTATTACCGAAGATAATGCTGTGTAGGATTTTACACAACTCTTTTCGGTTATAATCAACGGTATGTTTTATCTAATTTCTTTAAATCTGCAAAGCTGTCAATTTCGATAATGTCATCAAAGGTACAATCGCGAACCTCAACGGCATAATTGTCTGCGCAGTATTCCAAAGCGACCTGGTCCCAATATCTTTCCTTGCCGCCGGGCATTTCATAAACCTTTTTAATGTCCTCATACAGTTTTTCGCCGTCGTCTTCGTTCCAATAGGAAATACCGTATAAGTGATGGCAGTTTGTACCGCCGATTTTAAGACCTGTAATAATACGGTTCTTGGTTTCCAAGCACCAGTCGTCTGTGGTTTCAACGGGAACTCCTAAATAGTTAGAGGTGTACTGATATTTGGAAATAAGGTTTTTGTTGTATAAAACCAAATCCGCTTCCATAACGTAAGCGTTTTTAATAAATTCACGGGCAAGCAAAGCCGAGGAAATGTTGTTTGCTTCACCGTATAGATTGTTGTCGATAAACTTAATGTTGGGGTATTTGTAAAGCAATTGGTCAAACTGCTCGCCCAAATAACCTCTGACAATATAAATTTCCTCAATTCCCGCTTCCACAACAGCATCCAAAAGAGTGTCAATCATTCTGGTGCCGTGAACACGAACCAAAGGCTTGGGAGTATTAAGGGTTATAGGAATAAGTCGCGAGCCAAACCCCGCCGCAATAAAAATTGCGCGCTTTACTCTGTAAGGCTCAAGCGCTTTATATCCTTCCTCGGTGATTCCACTGTCGGAAATATAACCGCTTTCCCCAAGGGTTGCCAAAACCTTGTTGACCGTGCCCGCAGACATATTTGTGCCTTCTGCAATGGCTCTTTGGGTAAGCTTTCCGTTTTTTTCAATAAACGTAAGTACGTCGAACTGTTTTCTCTGTAACATCTCTGTTCACTTTCTTGTGTTTTGTTCAATATGCTTTATTTTACATCAAAAAATGAACAAAGTCAAGGGTGATGACACAAAAATGTATTATTGTTCAAAAACACTGTGGATTGAACATTGAATTGTTGCATATTCACTATAAAAATCATTTTCTTGTTAAAACTGCGTTCGTTTTTCTTTAATATAAAACAAAAACCCTTAAAACTCATCACGCTTTTGTGATTTGTCTTAAGGGTTTTATTTGTTCAATTATTCGCCGTCTGCGTTGTCATTTGCTTCGCTTTCGGTTGAAGCGATATTGTTGCGGTTAAGACGTTCGATAATATAATCTGCCGCCGCCTCGCCGCTGGAACCAAGATTGTAGAAATAGCTGTGCTTCAATTCATCAATCTGCTCGTAATAATTGTCCTTGTTGGCAATTAAGTTGTCAACAACGCTTGCGATATTCTTTGCTTCGTCCTTTTCAATGGAAATACCAATGGTATCTCTTGCGGTAATATCAAAGGGCTTAAGCTTAATCTTTTGATAATCCTTGTTAACAACCTTCATTTCGGTGTTGATAAACAAGGTGGGCTTGTTGGTGGTAAAGCTGAATTCATAAGCAATCGCCGACCAGTCGGTGATAACCAAATCCGCTGTGTAAATGGTTACGTTAGAGGAAAAGTCGGTTTCGATGGAAAAGTCAGGTCCAAACTTGTCCTTGTATTTTTCAATAATAGATTCTATCTGCAAGGGGAATCTGCGGATATACTGGGGGTGAGGACGAACGATAACGCGATATTTGTCGCAAATCAAGCTTTCCAGCATATCGTCAAGACAGCTGTCAAGAAGGTTATCGTACTGCCAGGAGGGTGCAACCAAAATGGTAGGCTTTTCGTTCTCCTTCTTTTCGCTTCCCTCGTATGCGGCAATCATATTGTCGATAAGACCGTAACCAATCTTAACAATACGCTTTTTCTTGGTGTTTCTCAGCTGTTCCATCTGGCGAACCTCAACACCCTGCTGACGGCTAACCGCAAAAATGGTGTCAAAGTAGTCAAATGCACCTGTTCTGTAGGTAAGGTTCAACGAAGTACATCCGTGGTCGGTGTAAACGTATTCGATGTTGGGATTCATTTTCGAACGCTTGATGTGGTATTTCTCAAGGTCGGGTGTGGTCATAACCACCATCTTACATTCAAGCTTCATCATCAAGGCAATCAATTGGTTGCCGCTGATGTAATAGGGCTTAATCTGGTCAATACCGCATTCGAAAATCTTATCCTTGGGGTCGCTTGTGATGTAATAAATAGGCTCGTCGGTTTTTTCAAGCAAAGCCTTAATAATATTTTCAAAATACTTATAAAAACCGCTTTGCTCGGAATAGAACATAAGGTTCATTTTTTGCAAAGTGTCGCCCTTGCACAATTCCTTGTAATGCTGCTTTGAAAGCTTTTTGTTCTGCTTTTCAATTTCTGCATTTTCCTTGGCTTTCGCCTTCATTTTGTTCAACGTGTCGTAATCAATGTATTCCTTGGGACTGTACATCCAGTTCATAAGATACATAACGGGGATAGAAAAGAGGTTACCGAATATCCAGTAAATACCGATAGCAGCGGGAACGAGAAAAGCAAAGTAAGCGGAGAAGGCAATCATAAAAATTGTCATACCCCATTGAGAAGCCGCGTTTTGCTCTATCTGAAGAACGTTAATTTTGTTCTGGATAATGCACATTATAAGCGCGCTTAAGCCCGCAAAAACAGGTACAAGGAACAAAAGGGTTAAACCCCACTGGGGAATAGCAGAAAGGTCGATTCCCAAGAAATTCATCTTAATAGAGTTCATTTGCTCAAGGAATCCGCCAACGTCCATACCCGAAAGGGCATCGCTCTGCAAGGATAAAAATGCATCCTTGTGCTCGCTCTGCGCCGCTAAACGCATAGCCACCAATTCGGGGGAAGAACCCAAATCGGTTGTGCCCATAATGGCCGACGCTTTGTTAACAAAAGCATCAATAACATGCTGGGGAAAATGAAGTATATGCTTCATCGGGCGGTAAACAACGTCGATAAGACCGAAAATCAAGGGCAACTGAATCAAAAGAGGAATAACACCCATAATAGGGCTGTATTTTTCCTTTTTATAAAGCTCGCTCTGTGCATCGATAAAAGCGTCCTTATCGTCAACGTAGCGATACTTCAAGGCTTCCAGCTCAGGCTTCATTTTAATCATTTTAATGGAATTCTTCTGCACCAAAATGTTAATGGGCATAAGAATCACCTTTGTGAGCAACGTGAAAACTATGATAGCAATACCGTAATTCTTAATTATATCATAGCAAAATTTCATAAGGTATCCCAAAGGAGTACCCAAAAGATTACTGATAAAATCCATAATTAACCTTCACTTTAAAAATCAATTAAATCCGAAAATCATCTTTCCGTAAATTTCTTCAAATTCCACTTCGGGTTTTTCCCAAAAACGCGAATCGTTGGATTTTGCTCGGTTGTCCCCCAAAAGGAAATATCCGTTTTCTGTCAGTACAATCGGACCGAAGTTGTCATCCTCGTCAAAAACAAAGTAATCATCGTCAATTGCGCTTCCGTTTATAAAAACTCTGCCACCGCGAATCTCAACCGTTTCGTTAGGAAGTCCTATAACACGTTTAACGATGTGTCCCTTTGTGATAGCTTCTCGCTGAAAAACAATCACGTCTCCGCGCTTTGGCGTTTCGTTTTTATAAGGAATGGAGGAAACCAGAATAAAATCTCCGTCTGAAAGAGTGGGGGACATAGAATCCCCGCTAACTCTGGTAAGTCGAAAGAGAAGAAAACTGCATATAAAGGCAAGCGCAAGCGCCGCCGAAACTAAAATCAAAAATTTATATTCCGGATTCAAACGCTTGCGGTGTCTGTCAGAAGAATTATTCTTCGCCTTCGTTATCAAAATCATCAAATTCGCCGTTGTCGTCGATTTCTTCGGTCTGTTCAACGGGTGCTACAGGCTTGCTTTCGTCCTTGTTGCGACGAAGCTTTCTCTTGATTTTGTTAAAGTAGAAACCAAGAGTAGCACCGCTGACAACAACGATACCAACCACAACCTGAACGATGTAGGTCATAGCCGAGGGGTCGATATATGCGCCGGCAGTCAACGCCATTGCAATCATACCCATTACGAAAAACAAACAAAAGGTAAGGATAGATAAAGCTTTTTTCATAATAAAACCTCTTTGTATATATTAATAAAATTTATTCTTGTCGTCGGTGATGTCGTGGGTTTCAATTAACTTCCAGTTGTCGAAATCCGCCGCGTTGCCGATGATTTCATATACGTAATACTTAACTTCGTCATAACTGCCGCTGGAGGATGCCGACTTGTAATAATAACGTACTACTTCATCGTTTTCGCCGATTTCGTCCAAGGGCGTGCCGTACAAGCTGTAATCGCCGCCCACGCTCTTAATAAGAGTAGCGGGGATGTTGTCTGTGCAAACAGGCGCCGAGGACCAGGTCAATTTCGTACCCGAGCTTTTCGAGGGTTTATAGAATAAACCAAGTCTTGTTGCCGCCAAAACAGGCTTCTTGTCCCCTTGGTGCATACCGTGGTCGCCGGTGATGATAATTGTTGCATCATCGTAAATGCCCAATTCCTTCATTCTGTCAAAGGTGGCGTAAAGAATATTCATACAACCCATCAACTGTTCGGTAACCGAGGTTTCGGTTTCGCTTAACTTACCCTCCGATGTCAAGGTGTAGGGAGCGTGAGGTCCGTTAAAGTGATAGAACTTAAAGTTGCTTTGATTTCTGTCCGCAACGGCGGTTTTAAATCCGTCTGCATATTCGTGGTCGGCAAAAACGTAGGTTTTTGAATCGTCCGAAACCAAAACGTCTTGGTTGAAATAGTTGGTGTCTGCCCAATAGAAGGGTTTAAGGTTAATTGGCAAATAGCGGTAAGCGGAAAGCTCCAATAATTTGCTTAACATCACCTTTTTGTTAATTTCCTTGGGCGCGCCCGATTGAGAGTTAATTACGTATTGTGCAACGTAATCGGGGTCGGAGAAGAGGGAATAAACGTCGGTGTAAAATTCAGAGGTGAATCCTGCGCCCGAAAGGTCTCTTAACAAATCCTTGCCGTCCTGCTTCCAGGAATCCTTATAGAATTTCTCGGTGGGGACGTTATATGCAAGGTCCTCACAGCCTGTCAACATCTGGTTAAGTGCAGGCTGAGTTCTTGCAAATGCAGAGATAGCGTTGTTATATCCGGTAAATCCGTCTAACGGCTCGAGAAAATCGGGGTCTTCGTCAAGAACGCGCTGTATGTAATCAAAATCCAATCTGTCTAAAACAAAAACAAATACGTTGTCTTTAGAGGAATATTCGTACATACCCTTTGTGGTAAGCTGGCACTCCTCCATTTCCACGTTGCCCATATCGTAAAGCCCTGCGAATATACCCACAGAGGAGAAAAATTGAATAAAAATGATAAACGCAGAAACGTAATATATTGCGTTGGTCCACATTTTGCGGTTGAGATACATCAAAAGATAAAATGCTGCGTAAACGATAAACCAAACCGCAACACTCCAAATCATTTCGCTGCGCATTTCCGCCCAAGGGATGGCATCTCCCGTAAGTGCGCCCAGCGAACCGTTAAGAAACATAGATTGAATGTATGCCGCAACGGTAGATGAGAAAATAAAACCGACGATATAGTTAAATATCTTTCCCTTTAAAAGCGACAGCAGAAGCGAAAGAACCGCCGTTACTGCCAGCATGGTTGTAACCAACAGCCATACGATGTCCTTATAACCGAACACCAAGGAATCACCGCTGAAAGCCACCAATTCCAAAGGACCGAAGAATATAAAGGTAAAGCATGCGGCGAATATAGCCACTGCAGATATCAAAAGACGCTTTCGATAGCTTCTTTTGTCTGTCCATAATGCAGAAAGCTTTTTTGAAAGTTGTGATTTTTCTTTGGGTTTCAAGTTGTCTTTGTTTGTAACCTCTGTTTTTTTACAGGAAGCATCGTTTGCATCATCTGCGCCCGAGGTTCTGTTTACAATTTCGTTGTCCGAGGAGGTGTTTTCAACCTCGGTTTCCGAAACGTTTGTGTCCATTTCGTTATTCAAAACATCATCTCCCTATTATATTAATCCAAACATAATCATAATACCACAAAACAAAGATAAATGCAATAGAAAACAGAAATTTGTCAAACTGCGATAGACGGTTGCAAAAGGATTCTGCATATGCTATAATACCGAAACAAAACTATAAATAAAAACAGGGAAAACACAGTGATGAATTTACGCCTTGCAACAATTGAAGAATTCGAAAATATACGTGCCTTTTATCATCATATAACCGATTGGCTTGATACCGTCCCCTACGGCCCCGGATGGAAAAAGGACATTTACCCATCCCCCGAGGAATTAACCGATGCGTTAACCAAAAACGAACTGTGGGTGTATGAGCTCAACGGTGAATATGCGGGAGCAATGGTGGTAAACAGCGCATCCAACGAGGGTTATTCCCAAGTGAAATGGCACGTAGATGCAAAGGATAACGAAATAACCTTAATTCACGCCCTTGGTGTAAAGCCGGAATATCAGGGCAGGGGAATCGCATCGGAAATGGTAAAGCACGCCATCGACCTTGCCAAATCAAAAAAACACAAGGCTTTGCGCTTGGATGTCCTCCAAGGAAACCTCCCCGCCGAAAGACTCTATCCAAAGCATGGCTTCGTCTATGTTGATACCGTAGAAATGTTCTATGAAGATACAGGACTTGCCAATTACGAGCTTTACGAATTGCCCCTTTAAAAAAGCATACAAAAAACACCGCAGAATTTTCTGCGGTGTTTTTTACGTATTAATTGTTTTGCGTTAATTAGTCAGCGAGAGTCAAGCCAACGTAGTGAGCAAAGTTCTTGCCGTTGTTGATGCCTGCGCCAAAGCCTGCATATACAGCGTTTTCGTCTTCGCCCTGTTCAACGGTGATGTCAACTTCTTCACATGCAGCAGAGAAAGCATAACCGATTACGTTGCCTGCTTTAGCTTCATAACCGATACCGCCTGCGATTGCAGTCCAGGGAATTGCCTGTTCGTAAATTTCGTTGTCGAAGCCGCCGAGCTTGATTTCATATTTGTAAGCAGGGTCAGCGGTAACAGCGCCGAAGTGGTCAGCACAAATTTTGTCGCCGTTGGGTTGAGCAGTGTTGGTCCATTCGCTTGCAAAGCCTGCGTTGTAAGCATCGCCCCATTCCCAAGAAGCGCCAACGGGAGGAATGTATTTGGGATCGGTAGGATCGCCGAGAATAACCGCGCTCATAACGTGTCTTCTGTCGAAGATGTAAGGACGAACGGTAAGATAGTCGGTGTTTTCATAGGTTCTGGGCTTGCCGGAGCCAAGAGAAACAGCGGTGTAAAGATAGGTTTCATCCCAAGAAATGTAAAGCTTGGGTTCATAGTCTGCAGCGGTTTCGGTAGAACCGATGTTCCAGATAAGCTCGTCTGCGTCAAATTCGAAAACGGTTTCGTATTCGTCAGCGGAAATTACACCGTCAACTTCAACTGCGCCGGGAGCCTTTTTGATTTCGTAATCATCGTATTCAACGGGTTCGAAAACTTCGGGTTCTTCTTCTTCTTCGGAAGATTCATCGCCAGAAGATTCAACAGTAGAAGATTCAACAGTAGAAGATTCAACAACGGAAGATTCAACAACAGAAGATTCAACGGTGGAAGAAGAAACCTTGGATTCTTCCTTGGGTGCGGAATTTGCATTAGAGAATGCGGGGGTGCTGCTTTCATCGGAACCTCCGCAAGCAACAAGGGAAAATACTAAAAGCAGTGTCAAGAGTAAAGTTAAAAATCTCATAAAGTCCTCCATAAAAAATTTGTTCAAATTAAGTTTTTTGCAACGTTAATTTGACGACTGCATTACTGTATAATTTTATCATCAAATGTTATTTCTTTCAATTGGCATTTTGACAAATCTTTATGTTCAATTTAGTGTGTTTTTAACAAATGATATTAACAGTTTGAAAACGGTTGTTATATGCTGTTATATAAACTTGTAAAATATAAGTTGTTATGATATAATATGGTGAAAGTGAAAGAAAAAAGGAGGTTATACGCAATGCTTAAGTTTTTAAAGAAAAATAAAGAAAAAATCAGCGAAAAACTTCTTTGTGATATAGAAGAATATATAGATGAGCATTTCCTTGATATACAAGAGTATCTGGATGAACACCTAATTAAGTATAATCATCGTATTCGTGCATCACAATCTAAAATAAGTGCGGAATCAAAAGAAAATGTGGCGATAGAGGATGATTCGAAAAAACCGGCATCCGAACATCACTCACTGCCGATTCAGCAGCCTCCAAAAGCTTTTTCGCAAACAGACACGACAAATTCCGACAAACTTGTTGCTGCTAAAAGGAATGGAAGCCGCATAAAAGCTTCTTCAAAATCCTGCGAATTTCACTTGGAACTAAAAGGCAGCCTTGACGAACGTTTGAAAACGCTTGACGAAAGCTTTTCACAAATGCTTCTTCGTAAAATAGACGAAAGGGGTATGACCGACGTAGAGTGCTATAAAAGGGCAAATATCGACAGAAAGCTCTTTTCTAAAATACGCAGCGACGTAAATTATAAACCCAGCAAGCCAACGGTAATTTCCTTTGCCATCGCCCTTGAGCTTTCTTTGGAAGAAACAAAAGAAATGCTTACAAAGGCGGGATATGCACTTTCCCACAGCAACAAATTTGATATAATTATTGAATATTTCATAATTAAAGGAAAATACGATATAAACGAAATAAACCAAGCCTTGTTTGCCTTCGACCAAAATCTTCTAAGCGTTTAAAGGGTGTTTCAATGAAAATATACGATATTTCCCAAGAAATATTCGGATGTGAGGTTTACCCGAATGACCCCGCCCCCGAAAAAAAGCAAATAAACTCTATGTCGAACGGCGATTTGTACAACCTGACTGCCTTTTCAATGTGCGCCCATAACGGCACACATATCGATGCGCCCTTGCATTTTCTCGAAAACGGCAATCCGGTGGATAAAATCCCTCTCGAAAAAACAATAGGTTATTGCTATGTTGCCCAATGTAACGGCGATATAAATGCCGAAACTGCTCGGGCGATTCTTAATAAAGCCGTTTCTTCAAACCCCGATTCTGCAAAACGTATATTAATCAAGGGCGATGCCGTTATCACCGAAGAATCCGCAAATGTCTTCGCCCAAGAGGGGATTTATCTTATAGCCACCGAATCCCAATCGGTAGGACCAATAAATTCCCCAATGGCAGTGCATAAAATTTTGTTGCAGAAGGATATCCTGCTGTTAGAGGGTGTACGCCTTGCCGCAGTTCCCGAGGGAACCTATTTCCTAAATGCAGCCCCGTTAAATCTGGGCGGTTGCGAGGGCGCGCCTTGCAGAGCCGTACTTGTTGATTTAGATTAAAAGTTTATAAAAGAAATGTCGCTTTCCATGCGACCAAACCTCTCTTTTGTTCTGATAGAATAAATTCAGAAAACGAAAGAGAGGTTTTAATTATGAAAAATCAAAACGAAAAAACAACCCAAACCAATAACACTACCGAGCTTGTATTTATCCTTGACCGAAGCGGCTCTATGTCGGGGCTCGAAAGCGACACCATCGGCGGCTTCAACGCCATGATAGAAAAACAGAAAAAGCAGGAGGGAGAATGTTACGTTTCCACGTTTCTGTTCGATTCCGAAACCCAACTTCTTCACGACCGTGTAAGTCTTTCCCAAATCTCTAAAATGACCGATAACGATTATACCGTTGGAGGATGCACCGCGCTTTTAGATGCCGTCGGAGAAGCCGTTAAGCATATCGAAAAAATCCACAAATATGCCCGTAAAGAGGATATCCCTGCCAACACAATGTTTGTTATCACCACCGACGGTATGGAAAATGCCAGCCGTCATTATTCAAGCGATGAAATTAAAAAGTTAATAAGCCGTCAAAAAGAAAAACGCGGTTGGGAATTTCTTTTCATAGGCGCAAATATCGATGCAATCGAAACTGCCGCCAAATATGGCATAAGCGAGGACCGCGCAGTAAATTATAATGCCGACTCCAAGGGTACAAAGGTTGTTTATGAAGCGGTATCAAAAGCGGTTTGCGGTATGCGACGAAACAAATCCTTGGATTCCCGTTGGAGCGACGAAATCGCAGAAGATTTTAAATCCAGAAAATAAAAACGGTTGATAAAACGGGATTTTTGTGCTATCATAAATAAAAACAAAATAAAGGAGTCATTCAAAATGATAGAAATAGGCACAAAAGCACCCGATTTTACCCTTAATGATAAAAACGGAAATAAGGTTTCACTGTCTGATTTTCTCGGCAAAAAGGTGGTTTTGTATTTCTACCCCAAGGATAACACCCTCGGTTGTACAAAACAAGCCTGCGCCTTTGCCGAAAATTATAAAGGCTTTCAGGAACTTAACGCGCAGGTTATCGGCATAAGTAAAGACAGTGTTAATTCTCATTTAAAGTTTGCCGAAAAATTCAATCTGCCCTTTGTTCTCCTTTCCGACCCCGACCTCGAGGCAATAAAAGCCTACGACGTGTGGCAGGAAAAGAAAATGTGCGGTAAGGTTTCTATGGGTGTTGTTCGCACAACCTTTATCATCGACGAAAAGGGTAATATCGAAAAAATAATGCCCAAGGTTAAGCCTGATACAAACGCATCCGAAATTCTCGAATATCTTAACAAATAAAAAAGCGCCGACAAAGAGTTTTTTGCTCTCTGTCGGCGTTCTTTGTATTAAAGGAAGGATGTCATATCTACCAATTCCTGATAAATGCGCTCAACACCATTGCTGCCTATTTCCAAAATCGTTCCGCCGTTTATGTCCTTGTCATAATAACAACCGATTCCCGTTTTTGTTGCATAAGCAAGATTAATACCATTGTAGTTTATAATAAAGTTGTTTTTGTGGTCGTGCCCTGCAATAACGTTTTTTGTGTGCCCCAATTCCTTTAAAAGCATAAACACACCGTCGTCAAAAACAGGTGCGCAAATATCATCTTTATATAAGCCGCAGGAATCTTTAAAATTTTCGTTCCAAACCTTTTGTGTAAGGCTTTCCTCCCATGTCATCGTCTTTAAATCAACAGAATTCTTATATGCCGCCTTTGCTGCATCACGGTAAGCAAAAAGAGGTGTATGCAAAATCAAAGTGCTGTCCTTGCACCCCTTATTTTTTAAAGCCTCTATCTGTTCTCTGTACCAATCAAATTGTTTTGACCAAAAGGTTTCATAGCTGTATTTTGTGTCCCCGTTTTCGTCGGTAAATGGGGTAACCTCGTGGGCATCCGCCATAATAAGTGCAGAAACGGTTTTGCCGTTTTCTTCAATTTCAACAACAAAATTTCCGTTGCCCATTTCGCGGTCGCCCTTTTCGAAAATACATAAAGGGTGGGTTAAAAATCTGTCGGCGATTTTGTCCAAAAATTCGGGCGGACTCATATTGTCGTGGTTGCCGAAAATAGGTGCCCAAGGAATCCCAAGCTCGTCAAAAAACTCCGCAAACGCATTATAACCCTCATCCTCGTTTTCACTGCAAAGGTCTCCGCAAATAGTTATAAGGTCTGGGTGTGTTCTTTCAATAAGGGTATTTACTGTGTAATCGAGAATTTTACATGCCCGGTGATTTTTGTCGAATTCCTCAAAGGAAAGCTGTATATCCGTTAAATTAAGTATAACAAAATTTTTGTTAGGGTTCTTTTTCAGGGCGATCATAGCTAACCTCTTCTGTATAAAAATGTGTAAATTTCTTTTTAAATAATCAATTTTATCTCGCCTTGCGTTTATAGGGCAGGGCAATAATAACGCCGAATACCAAAAGACCGAACCAAACCAAAATAAGGTTTCCCCAACCGATAGAATCAACGGCATTTGCAAAAACAACTGAGGATACCGCCGCAGAAATATAGCTTATAAAATCCAAAAATCCCGTCGCTCCCGAAACCATTCCCGTGTCCTTAAGAGAGGGACAGTACATACTCCATAAAATCGATGCCGCCCCGTGGGACGACATAATTGCCAAGACAACAAAAATTATGTTAAAAACGGGCTGTTTGATTAAATAGACCAAGGCGAACATACAGGAAGAAACCGAGAAGAAAAACAACACCGATTTGTTAATGTCCCGTTTAAACCTTTCGAACACAAATAACGAAACAAAGGCCGAAGCCGATAAAACCATAGTTGCCGCAGAAAAAATCAATAAAGCCTTCTGCTCGGGGAATTCAAGGTATTCCTCAATATAAGTAGGTAACCAAAAAATAACCGTGGTTCGGATTATTCCCGTTATCATCGCCACAAAGGCAAATTTAACAATCTGTCGCTTTATAAGCAGTTTTATATTGCCCGAACCCTTTTCTGCCGTTTCAATACGAATATGCTTTATAATGCCCTTTTTCTCAAATACGGCAAAAAGTACAAAGCATAAAACCGCCATTATTACAAGCACGGCACTGCTGACCGCGAAAACACCCTTCCAAACGAAAAACGCCGCCAAAAGCCCCGCCAAGGGCGAACCGAAAAACATTGCAAAGGTGTGGCTTACACCGCAACGAACCGCGTGTATGGGCTCCATACTGTCGGCAATAACCTTTGTCATGGGCGCATATATCATCGAAAGGAAGAACCCGCATAAGGCATAAACCAAGCAGGAAAGCGCAGGCGTTGCCGTAACAAAGGAAAAGATATAGTTGGTTATACCCGAAAGCAAAAGCCCAAAGCTCATCATATACCGAGCCTTAATCCTGTCGCCGATAACACCGTTAATAAGCTGTCCGATTGCATAAGCAATAAAAAATGCCGAGGATAGCGTTCCTACAAATTCCTTGTCGAAAATACCGTCCTTTGTCATTTGGGGCGAAACCGTACTTAATACGTTTCTTGCAACGTAAACCGCAAGATACGCCACACAGCAAAGCGTGCCCAGTGTTAACGCATTTTTTGCTTTTTTGCTAAGTTCAAAGCTTTTCATAAAAACCTGCCGATAGTGATTTTTAATGCATTTTATCACTTATGCTTTTCCAAGTCAATAATTAACTCTTGAAAAAACAAACCGCGTGTGATACAATACAGAAAACAAAAGAATAAACACGGTTCATCTCGGCAGTTTTCTGTCGGTTGTCGGGCATAAATAATAATTGTGCTCGGGAGTAAGGAAATCGCGGTGGGAATCCGCAGCAACAGCCATTACCGTATCTCCCGTCCGAAAGGGCAGGTTAAGTCGGAATGCTTACTGCTCCGTGGCAGATAAAAGTCTCTTGGGCAAATGGAGGGATTGCGGTTAAATCGGGTTTAAAGGTCCGATTTCTTTCGGTATGGGCAGGATACCGTTGTTTTGTTCGCAAGCACTCCTTGAAGGGTGCTTTTATTATTATCCTTTTGTAAAAAGGAAAGGATATTTTAAAAAATGAAAAAAACGTTAAACTCAATTCTTAGATCGGAAGA
>SVQU01000026.1 GCA_015065165.1 Oscillospiraceae bacterium
TCGGGATAATCCCGATTGTATTGATTATTGCGCAGCTTTCATTGCTCTCGAAAGAAGCGACCTTGATGGCATTGACTCTTATAACGTTGTAACAGTTGACACCAGAGAAAACCTTGCAACCAACGTTAACATTACCTCATCCACTTACTTCCCCGAAGAATATCTCGAAAATGCTGTCGCAGCAGATGGCAAAGGCGATTTATTTGTTATTGATACCGAAGCAAAAGCGGATGATTTCGCCGCATTGAACATTCAAGAAGAGTACAGCAGGCTTGATGTAGGCGATTATCTTAACAGCTTGCCCGATGGCTTCTTTGATGAAAAAGCAGTATTGGTATCGGTTATTGAGTGTGGCGCACCCAACAAGGGCTTTTCGAGGGCGGTTGTTACAAAAGCTTACGGAGAATTGACCACAGAGATTTATTATACTGTCGAATCCGAAATCTATGAATGTATACTTGTTTATTACATCACACTTATAGAAATCGACAAAGCGTTATTGAATAGCACTACTGCATACAACGTAATAGTGAGAGACGTTACCGAATACGAAAGTATTCCATACACTGCACGCGATATGAACGGCTTTATCTCCTATGAAGACATGAAGAAATATGATGCTTTCGATTATGCTACCATTAACGATATAGACGAATTGGAAGGCTTTTTAGAGGTTTGCGATTCTACCGACTTCCAGGAATATGTAGATACATTGGCTGATAATTTCTTCGATAACAAAGTGTTGGTTGTAGTTCCTTACAATGAGTTTATGTACGGTTTGGACTACATATTTGGAGATATTGAGGACGTATGCGAGGGCGAAGGAACCTATTGGCGTATGAATATCACAACCTACATCCCCGAAAACGGATCTCAAAAGAACAACAAACTACTTGTTTATGAAATAGATAAGAAATACGGGAACGTTGTATTCCATCCCTATATAACACACGACAAATCCCCCGATCTTTTCGAATACGAAGATATTACCATAGGCCTTAGCTCTATGTCTTATTTGTTCCTTAAGCGTAATTATTTCGGTAATTATCCCCTTAACGAGAAACAGTTGAACAACGCAGACGTTAACAAAAACGGCGTAATTGATCCCATGGATTATTTGATTGTTAAACGCTGCTACTTCGGTCAATACACATTTTCCTAAAACAAAAAATCAATTGCCTCGGGTTTGTTCCCGAGGCAATTTTTTATTTGTTCGGATATCGAATGATAAAACGGGCGATTCGTGAATCGCCCCTACGGTGGTGTTGGTGGGTATTGTGTCAACAAGAAAATTCCAGCAAATCGTTTCAAAGCGGGACGTCGAGGACGCCGTCCCCTACAATCAAATTGAAAGTTTCAGCGTTAACAAGAAAGTTCCAGCAAATTGCTTCAATGCGGGACGTCGAGGACGCCGTCCCCTACAATCAAATTGAAAGTTTCAGCGTTAACAAGAAAGTTCCAGCAAATTGTTTCAAAGCGGGACGTCGAGGAAAAGGGGTCCCCGAGAATCATTTGATTTTCGGGGCAAAACGCCGTCCCCTACGGTAATTTTTTCGGTAGGTGGCATTGAGTTGATGCAGGGTTTTATGCGCCGAGAGAAAGAATTACGGGCGATTCGTGAATCGCCCCTACGGTGGATTGGAGGGTATTGTGTCAACAAGAAAGTTTTAGCAAATCGTTTTGAAGCGGGACGTCGAGGACGCCGTCCCCTACAATCAAATTGAAAGTTTCAGCGTTAACAAGAAAGTTTTGCAAATCGTTTCAATGCGGGACGTCGAGGACGCCGCCCCCTACAATTAAATTGAAAATTTCAGCGTTAACAAGAAAGTTCCGGCAAATTTGTTTCGAAACGGGACGTCGAGGAAAAGGAGTCCCCTACGATTCCTAAAAAAGAGGGCAAGCGTGTGCGATCAGGGTGGCAGTGTGATTGATTTGTTTGCTGAGTATGACGGACACGTCGGGCGTTTTTTTATTATTGACTTAATTATTTGTATTTGGTATAATAACAGTGAATAACTATAAAATAACAGTGAAGGAGGTTTCGGTTTATGTTTGACAGAGTTTTTATTGTTGTATTGGACAGTTTGGGCATTGGGCACGCCGAGGATGCGGCAAACTTTGGGGACAGCGGCGCGCACACCTTGAAAAGTGTTATGAGCGCAAGACCGAAGCTTCCCAATTTGGCACAGCTTGGATTATTCAACATTAAGAAAGCCGAGCTTTTAGATTTTGCGGTTGAAAGTCCGAAGGGTTGTTTTGGATTCGCCGAGGAATTAAGCAACGGCAAGGACACCACCGTTGGGCATTGGGAAATAGCGGGGCTTATTTCGAAGCAGGCTTTACCCACATATCCCGACGGATTTCCGAAAGAGATAATTGACAGATTCTGTAAGGAAAACAACACCCAAATTCTTTGCAACAAGCCTTATTCGGGCACAGAGGTTATTAAGGATTTCGGCGACGAGCACGTTAAGACAGGAAAACCTATTGTTTACACCTCGGCAGACAGTGTTTTTCAGATTGCCGCCCACGAGGAGGTTATTCCCCTCTCGAGGCTTTATGCTCTTTGCGAAAGCGCAAGGGAGATTCTTGCGGGAGAACACGGTGTGGGCAGAGTTATCGCAAGACCTTTTTTAGGCGACAGCGGAAATTATTACCGCACGGGAAACAGGCACGATTATTCACTTGAGCCTACGGGCATTACTCTGCTTGACAGATTAAAGGAAAGCGGACTTGACGTTATTTCGGTTGGTAAAATCGGCGATATATTTGCAGGGCGCGGCATAACCGAAAGATTCCCCACCAAGGGAAACAGCCAAGGAGAAGAAATTTTGCTTTCTATGGCTGACAGAGATTTTAAGGGCTTATGCTTTGTGAATTTAGTGGATTTCGATTCGGTTTACGGGCACAGAAACGATATTTCGGGTTATGCAAAGGCATTAGAACAGTTTGATGGCGTTTTAGGCGAGTTCATTTCCAAAATGAGAGATAACGACCTTATTATCATTACCGCCGACCACGGTTGCGACCCCGGTACTGCAGGAACCGACCACACAAGAGAAAATATCCCTATTATTGCATACGCAAGAAACATTAAAAGTATGGATTTAGGCGGTTTTAAGGGATATACCTGCATCGCCAAAACGATTTGTGATATTTTTAACATCGAAAATGATTTCCACGGAGAAAGTTTTTTGAAAACCGTAACGAAAGGCGGCGACAGACATGTTGAAAATGCATGACATCATCACCAAGAAACAGCAAGGGCGCGAGCTTAACGAAGAGGAAATTGCATTTTTCGTTAAGGGCGTTACCGACGGCAATATTCCCGATTATCAAATTTCCGCCTTACTTATGGCGATTTGGTTTAAGGGCATGACCGACGAGGAAGCCATTTGCCTTGCCGAATATATGGCAGACAGCGGCGAAACCGCCGAGCTTTTATCGGTTAAGGGCAAGAAGGTTGACAAGCACAGCACAGGCGGTGTGGGCGACAAGGTTTCGCTTATTGTAGGTCCTATGGTTGCGGCTGTTAACAAGGGTGTTTACGTGCCCAAGATGGCGGGACGCGGTCTTGGTTTTACGGGTGGCACTTTGGATAAATTAGAGGCTTGTGCAGGTGTGAACACCGAAATTTCCGCCGAAAAGTTCGAAGAAATTGTTAGAGAAATAGGTTTTTGCATTGCGGGGCAAAGCAAGCGTCTTGCCCCTGCGGACGGTGTTATGACCGCCCTTAGGGACGTTACCTGCACCGACAACTGCATCCCCTTGATTGCGGCAAGTGTTATGAGCAAGAAGCTTGCATCCGGAAACGAATGTATCGTGCTTGACATCAAATGCGGCAGCGGTTCGTTTTGCAAGACCTTAAGGGATGCGGAGGAATTGGCAAGGCTTATGGTACGTATCGGCGCAAGAGCAAAGAAGAAAACCGTTGCGCTTATTACGGATATGTCCGCGCCCTTGGGACGTGCGGTGGGCAACAGTGTTGAATTGATTGAAGCCATTCGCGTTTTAGAGGGCAAGGGCGACGAGGAGCTTACCGAAATTTGCGTTACCGTTGCGGCTCATATGCTTTACGTAGCAAACGTTGCGGACTATGAAACCTGCGTTGCTTTGGCTGAAGAAACACTTTATGACGGAAGTGCACTTAAAAAGCTTGCGGATTTAGTTGAACGTTTGGGCGGCGACAAAAGGTATATTTACGACACAAGTCTTTTTGAAGAAAGCAACGTTACCGCTATGTTAGTTGCCGACAGAAGCGGTTATATAACACAGATAGATGCTATGGGTGTTGGCAAAGCCGCCGCAATTTTAGGTGCAGGCCGCGACAAATTGGGCGGAAGCATCGACCACAGCGCGGGTATTATACTTAACAAGCGCATTGGCGACAGAATTGAAGAGGGCGAAGCTTTGGCTACCTTACAGGCAAAGGATCTCGACCGTGCCCAAGCGGGTATGGAATATTTGTTTAAGGCGGTTACCATTGGCGACAGTCAGCCCGAAAAGACAAATATTATTATGAAATGTATTTTTTAAAGGACAGATAAATGGAAATTTTTACATCTAACAGTCTTGCCGAAACCGAGGCAGTGGCAGAAAAGGTTGCCGAAAAATGCAAAAACGGCGGTTTTTTGGCTTTATACGGCGGAATGGGTGCGGGTAAAACCGCGTTCGTTCGCGGGTTGGTTAAGGCTTTATGCCCCGAATGTCTCGATTTAGTGCACTCCCCTACCTTTGCGATTGTAAACGAATATCGCGGAAAGAGCATTGATATTTTTCATTTCGACCTTTATCGTCTTACCGACGAGGACGACCTTTATTCCACGGGCTTTTACGATTACATCGAGCAGGGCGGACTTACTATTACCGAATGGACCGAGCTTTTTGAGGGAGAGATACCCGAAAACGCCATTAAGCTTAAAATTGAAGTTATTGACGAAAACCAAAGGAGGTTTACCTTATGCTGATTGCATCTCTTGACAGTACTGCCGTTACGGCTTCTGCCGCCATTTGTGAAATCAACGGCGGAAAGCTTGGTACATACAGCGTTTTTACAGTTAAAAACAAGCTTACACACAGCGAGATTTTATTACCTCTTTTGGAAAACGCCCTTAAGCAATACGGCGCAACAATAAAGGACGTGGATTTATTTGCGGTTAGCGCAGGTCCGGGGTCTTTTACCGGGGTTCGTATCGGAGCCGCCACAGTTAAGGGATTGGCATTTGCCGAGAACAAGCCTTGCGTTGGGGTTTCACCTTTGGAGGCTATGGCGAAAACTGTTGGCAGAGGTTACGTTTGCCCCGTTATGGATGCAAGGCGCGACCAATTTTACACCGCATTGTTTAAAGACGGCGTTAGAATTACCGAGGACAGCGCACTTTCGGTTGAGGAAATTAAAAATCAACTGAAGGATTTACCCGAGGTTACCATTTGCGGGGACGGCAGGGACAAGTTTTTGTCATTATGCGCCGAGGAGGGCAACCTATTCCCTGCTTCGGACGCTATGACCGACCAAAACGCGGTTTCGGTTGCTTTATGCGGTTTTGAGCTTTTTGAAAAAGGTTTAGCGGTTAACCCCGAAAGCTTACAGCCCATTTATTTAAGAATGCCCCAGGCGGAGAGAGAAAGACTCGAAAGAGAGAAATCGAGCGATTCGTGAATCCACCTTTAATATAATTTGACGTTACAGCAAAAATCGAAAAGGTCATATTAATCGAAGGATGCGGGACGTCGAGGTGTAAAAATCCACGCGCATGTCGCGGATTTTCACGTTTATTTATTTTTATTTTGTATTAATTTTGAAAGGAAACATAAAAAATGATTGCTTTAGGTTGTGATCACGGCGGACTTGAAATTAAGAACGCTATTATTGAAGATTTTAAAAAGAAGGGCATTGAATTTATCGACCTTGGTACAAACACCACCGATTCGGTAGATTATCCCGTTTATGCAAAGGCAGTTTGCGCCGAGGTTATCAGCGGAAAGTGCGAAAAGGGTATCCTTTGCTGCGGCACGGGCATTGGTATGTCTATTGCGGCAAACAAGGTTAAGGGTATCCGTGCGGCCGTTCTTTCGGACAGTTTTTCTGCTGAAATGACAAGAAAACACAACAATTCCAATGTTCTTTGTCTTGGCGGACGTGTTATTGACAGCGAAAAGGCCGTTGAATTAGCAAACATATTTATCAGCACTGAATTTGAGGGCGGCAGACACGAAAAGCGTGTTGCCATGTTGGAAGACTGAGTCTCCCCACGATACCCCCACGATTTTTGTGAACGCAAAAACTACAAGGTGATTAAGACAATGTTGAAAATAAAGAACAAGCCCACAGACGCTATTTTGCAGAATTTGGAAGAAAATGCATCTCACTACTCTCCCCAAGATATTGCCACAATCAAACACGAGCTTTTGGACAGAGGCGTAGATTTTGCATCATTAAAAACAGAACTTAAAATTCTATTAGAAAACAATGTTTGGACAAAAGCTCAACTTAATGAATACATACAGGCTAATCAAACTTTAGAAGATCAAGCCCGAGCAGAACAAATCAAGGAGCAAGAAGACAAAGCATTTAAAGAAAAGATAGAAGCTTTGAAGCAACAAGGTTTGGATTGTTATTATCAATACAAGGTCATTAGTTTGAGTGACATCAAGGGCTCCGCACCGTTGGAACAAATTCAAGAGACATTGAACGAACTTGCATTATACGGATGGAGAATTCGTTGCTCCTATACCAACGAATTGGGGCATAACAGCTCAAGTTTAAGCATTGGTGGCATTGGCGGAGGTTTAAATTACACCTCGGACGAACACATTTTAATCTTAGAGCGTATAGTCAGAATCTAAGTTCTGATTTTGTCGCATTAAGGTATTGTACGTACAGCAGGAGTAATCCCCGCGCTACAATAAAATAATGATAAAAAGGTCTTGACACAGGGCGGACAATCTGTTATAATGGATGCACCTCTGTTGTTCGAGGTCTTTTTGTTATGCTTCGGTTTATTCGATTTCCGCTGAAGTGCAAAGCCCGAACCGCCGAGGGAGGTTACATTTTATATGGAGGTGCCGAAAAAATGGCGGGTAAAGAAAAGAGAGTTGCAGTTACTCTTGTTTGCACCGAATGCAAGCAGAGAAACTACGACACAGCAAAAAACAAAACTAACACCCCGGACCGTCTTGAGATGAACAAGCACTGCAAGTTCTGTCGCAAGCACACTCTTCACAAGGAAAGTAAATAAGGAGGGGCAACGTATGAAGAAGTTTACAAAAGCACTCACCGTTGTTCTCGCAATTCTTTTTGCGATGACCTTCTCTGTTACCGCACTTGCTGACGATGCTGCAAGCACCACAGCGGAAAGCAGTTTCCCCTGGGCAAAGGTTATTACCTTGGCAGTTATTGTGATTCTTGTTGTTGGCGCAATTATTCTTGCAAACACCAACACAAATCTCGGTCAGAAAATCAAGAAATTCTTTAAGGAATATGCAAGTGAAATCAAAAAGGTTTCCTGGTACTCCCCCAAGGATACCGCAAAGGCTACCGGTATTGTTCTTGTATTCCTTGTTGTCGCAGCAGTTGTAATAGGCGTGCTCGACTTTGGTTTTACCAATCTCGTTAAGCTTATTGCTGACATCTTTTAATTAAAAGGAACGGTTAATTATGAGTTTACCCCAGGAAAGCACACCGCTTTGGTATGTAGTTCATACCTATTCGGGTTATGAAAACAAGGTTGCACAAAACATCGAAAAGATTGTTGAAAACCGCGGTCTTGAAAGCCTGATACTCGCGGTTAACGTACCTGTCGAAAAGGTTGTTGAAACCACCGAGAAGGGTGAAAAGGAAATCGAAAGAAAACTGTTCCCCAGTTACGTGCTCGTTAAGATGGTTATGAATGATGAAACCTGGCATATCATTCGCAACACTACCGGTGTTACAGGCTTTGTAGGCCCCGGATCTCGCCCTGTTCCCTTGACTGACGAAGAGGTTGAACGTATGGGTGTTGAGGTTAGAACCATCGAGATTAAGTTTGCCGTTGGCGACAACGTTAAGATTATCGACGGTCCCTTGGCAGGCTTTATCGGTTTGGTTGACGAAATCTCCGAAGATTTGAAGACGGTTAAGGTTACCGCTTCCCTCTTTGGCAGAGAAACTAACGTTGAACTGAACAGCAACCAGGTTACTGCTTTAGACGCATAAGGCAGAATTTAAGCGCCCAACCGTTATTTATTGCCATTAACGGAAAGGCAAATGCGATTTAATCGCGCAAAATAAGTGGGAGGGATTCATTCCCGAAATCAAATTACCACATGGAGGTATTATTAGCATGGCAAAGAAAGTTGTAGGCTATATTAAGCTTCAAATCCCCGCAGGTAAAGCTACTCCCCAGCCCCCGATTGGTCCTGCTCTCGGTCAGTACGGTGTTGCTATCCCTGTATTTACAAAAGAATTCAACGAGCGTACCAAGAATGACATCGGTTTGATTATCCCCGTTGTTATCACTGTTTACGCTGACCGTTCCTTCACCTTTATCACCAAGACTCCCCCCGCAGCAGTTCTTATTAAGAAGGCTTGCGGTATCGAAAAGGGTTCCGGTGTTCCCCAGTCCGACAAGGTTGCTAAGATCACCAAGGAACAGATTCAGAAAATTGCTGAAACCAAAATGCCCGACCTTAACGCAGCCAGCCTCGAAGCAGCTATGAGCATGATCGCCGGTACTGCACGCAGCATGGGCGTTCTTGTTGTTGACTAAGGAGGGTTTTGACGATGAAAAGAGGAAAGAACTATAACGCAGCAGCTGCTGCAATTGACAAGGCAAAGCTTTACGACAGCGCTGAAGCACTCGGCATGGTTTGTGAGCTTTCCAAAGCAAAATTTGACGAAACCGTTGAAGTACACGTTCGTTTGGGCGTAGACTCCCGCCACGCTGACCAGCAGGTTAGAGGCGCGATCGTTCTCCCCAACGGTACCGGTAAGACCGTTCGCACCCTTGTTATTGCAAAGGGCGACAAGGCTGATGCCGCTACCGCTGCAGGCGCAGATTTCGTTGGTGCTGAAGAATACATTCAGAAGATCCAGAGCGAAAACTGGTTCGACTTCGACGTTCTTATTACTTCCCCCGACATGATGGGTCTTGTTGGTAGACTTGGTAAGGTTCTCGGTCCTAAGGGCTTGATGCCTAACCCCAAGGCTGGTACCGTTACTCCTGACGTTGCTAAGGCTGTTACCGAAGCAAAAGCAGGTAAGATCGAATACAGACTTGACAAAACCAACATCATCCACTGCCCCATCGGTAAGGTAAGCTTCGGCGCAGAAAAGCTCGGCGAAAACTTCGATGCTCTTCTCGGCGCTATTATTAAGGCTAAGCCCGCTGCAGCGAAAGGTCAGTACATTAAGTCCTGCGTTATCGCTTCTACCATGGGCCCCGGTCTTAAGATCAACTCTGCAAAGTTGGGCAACTAATTAGTGCTTTCGCACTCGAATGAAAACACACGGTTTTCATTCGTCTTTTGTGAGTTTCGTGCACTCGCGTCAAGTTTGTGCGCGGCGCTATGCACCTTGTCCAAACTTGCGAAACTCCAAGGTATAAAAATCAAGGCGCTTGTCCTTGATTTTTATGAAATTGCATTATAAAAACGGCTCGTTTGAGCCGTTTTTGTTTTTTGTTGAACGAAAGTACAAAAGAAGACGGTTCCAGATGAACCGTCTTTTGTTTTGTGGTTTTGTGTTTATTCAAAAATAATAAAGTGGATACCGTTCATAGATTCAACGTCGTTACGGAAGGATTCCACGTCTTTTAGGGAGGTAGTGATTATGTAGATGCCAAGATGTCCTGCCATACCGCTTTTGGGAGGTGTGATTTCGGCGTGGCAATCGTCGGGAAGAAGCATTTTTATTTGCTCGGTTATCTTCCCCAAGGAGGGCAAATCGCTAACCTCGATATAAATACGGGAGGTTTTTCTGCGTTTACGCTCGATACGTGTTAAGAACGCGGCGGTGAAAAGGCAGGCAAGCATCGCAAGGAACGCGCCGCTATAGAAGCCGATACCCAAAGAGATACCGATAATTGCCGTTGTCCACATTATTGCCGCGGTGGTAAGACCTGTTATCATCTTATCGCTTTTAACGATAATCATACCTGCGCCAAGGAAGCCTATGCCCGAAACAACCTGCGCGGCGATACGCAAGGGGTCGTTATCATAGCCGAGGACTTGGTTACAATAAACGCCGACCAGCGCGGTCATCATACCGCCAAGGCAAACCAAAATGTGGGTTCGCATACCCGCCTGACTGCCGTGGCGTCCACGTTCGAAGCCGATTATACCGCCAAAAACAACGGCAAGGACAATACGCAGGACAATTGACGCATAGTTGATTTCTTGAAGATATTCGGTTGCATTTCTAATAAAATCCATAAAAATCACCTCTTTTATATATTATAGCAGAAAACAGAGAAAATGGCAACAAGGAATTTATTTTTGCAATTCAAAACACTAAAATTGCATTTAGCGCAAAAAGGGTTGAAAACGCAGTTTTGAATGGTGTATGATTATCTTGCAAGGAGGGCTTAATATGAAGATAACTATAATGCACGACCCGAACATTACAGAACCGGAAATTACGGTAAAATACGGTTATTTAGACAATGAATTAGAAGATGTTTTAACATACATCAGCCTGGCAGACAACCGTATGGCAGGCAATCTCAACGGCGAAACACATTTCATCCGCATAGCCGATATATTGTATTTTGAGACAGTGGACAGAAGAGTATTTTTCTATACATCCGACAGGACCTTTGAAACAAAAATGAAAATATATCAAATAGAAGAAAAGCTTTTAAATACCCCTTTTTCAAGAGTATCAAAATCGGCGATAGTAAATTTAAAAAAGGTAAAGTGTATTAATTCAGAATCCTACAGCAGATTATGCGCTACATTAGTCAACGGCGAAAAAGTTATAGTTTCCAGACAATATTTGAACACTATTAAAGAAAAACTGGGGGTGTAGATTATGAACGCAAAAAAATTGATACAACGATTTATTTATTCATATCTTTGCGGAGCAGGCGGGGCTTCGGTAATTCTTGTTTTACTGTCGTCAAAAATCGAACCCGAATTTTTAGCCAGCAGTCTTAAATCAACAATCGTTGCCTTAATTCCCATAGCGGCAACAGCAGTTTTAATGCTTCGCGATGGGCTTGATTCATTTGAATTATGGTCAAGGCGAATTATATGTGCATTATTTAACACATGCTGTATAGTGTTTTCCTATACCTATTTCGGGGTATTCTCTGAAAGACAAGAAATAACCGAGGCATTTATATATACTTTAGGCGCCATCCTTTTGCTAAGTATCCCCCTTTATATAATCGGCGACAGACGAAACAAAAAAAAGATTAAAGCCATAAACGAAAAATTAAAGGAAAACAAAGAATAAATTTAAAGAAAACTATTGACAAGGGCATTTTTGTGTGATATACTTGCTAAGTCAGATTTCCAAAGACAGTAGGTACGAAAGTATAATGGTTTTTGCAAACCGCCTGCCGAGGGGTCAGAAAGCTTATTTAACATAACTATGCTTTTTGTATGCTCCTTTGCGGCTTTTTGCAAAGGAGCATTTTTTCGTACAAAAATAATTAGGAGGTATTCAATTGGCTAACGCAAACATTCTCGAGCAAAAGAAACAGTTTGTTGCAGATCTCGCAGAGAGAATGAAGAACGCTGCCGGCGGTGTTATCGTTAACTATCAAGGTATTAACGTTACCGACGATACTGCTCTCAGAAGCGAACTTCGCAAAGCCGGTGTCGAATATACGGTTGTTAAGAACACTCTTACTTCCAAGGCATGCGACATTATCGGTTTTGAAGCTCTTAAAGATCAGCTTACCGGCATGACTGCTCTCGCTACTTGCGCGGACGACCCTATCGCTCCCGCAAAGATTCTTGCTAAATTTGCAAAGGATCACGAAAACTACGTGCTTAAAGCAGGTTTCGTTGATGGCGAATTGCTGGACGCAAACGGTGTGAAGGAACTCGCCGAAACTCCTTCCAAAGAAGTCCTTATCGGCAGACTTATGGGCTCTCTCCAATCCGGTCTTTACGGTTTCGCTTATGCTATTCAGGCGATTATCGACAAGAACGAAGGCGGAGAATCCACCGAAGCAGTTGCAGAATAAGCTGCTGCTGAATAATTCATTTTAAAAATTAATTTCTAAATTTTACGGAGGAAAAATCATAATGGAAAAGATCAATCAGATTCTCGAACTTGTAGATTCTCTTACTATTCTCGAACTCAAAGACCTCGTTAGCGCTCTTGAAGAAAAATACGGTGTTTCTGCTGCTCCTGTAGCTGTTGCAGGTGCTGCTGTTGCAGCTGCTGCTCCCGCAGAAGAAGAAAAGACCGAATTCGACGTAGAGCTCACCTCTTTCGACGAAGCTGCTAAGCTTAAGGTTATCAAGGCTGTTAAGGAAATCACCGGTCTTGGTCTCGGCGAAGCTAAGGAAATCGTTGTTGGTGCTCCCAAGATGGTTAAGACCGGCGTTTCCAAGGAAGAAGCTGAATCCCTTAAGGCTCAGCTCGAAGAAGCTGGCGCTAAGATTACTCTTAAGTAATTTAAACTTCCTAAATTCACCCCAAAAATCTTACGATTTTCGGGGACCCCACACACATAAAAAAGGACGGATTATTCCGTCCTTTTTTGTTATGTTTTTTGTTTTGTTGGGTTTTGGTTTAGGTTGGAGGCGGTGGGCGATTCGTGAATCGCCCCTACAGTGTGGTTGAAGGGTATTAGGTTGAAAGGCAAGCTTTACCTATACGTTACATAACGGGACGTCGAGGAAACGGGTTCCCTGAAAATCGAAAGATTTTTAGGGCAAATACGCCGTCCCCTACAATATCATTGGATTTTTTACGTTGTTAGGGCAAATACGCCGTCCCCTACGCTGTGGTTTGGGGGCTAGGTTATCGCTATCGCGGAGGTGAAAAACGGGCGATTCGTGAATCGCCCCTACGGTGTGATTGGAGGGTATTGGGTTGAGAGGCAAGCTTTAACTATACGTTACATTTCGGCGGGAGCAGAGCCACCCGCCCTACGGTATTAAAATACCGTTCTCCTTGTAGAAAACCGATTTTTTGTGGTAGCGTTAAACGGGACGTCGAGGAAATGGGTTCCCTGAAAATCGAAAGATTTTTAGGGCAAATACGCCGTCCCCTACAAGAATTATGTGGTTGCGGCAAAAAAGAGGGGGGTGTTACTCCCCTCTCGTTGGATTGTTATGAAAGGTTTTACGGATTAAAAGGACGGATAAAGGCTACTTCTTATAAGGATGTTTATTAAAAAACACCGACAGATTTTTAAGGTCTGTCAGTGCTTTTTCTATTCGATAAGTTGGGATTTATGCCATTGAATTATTTTAATAATTCCTTTTGAAACAATTCAACATGCATCATAATGTGCCCAATATTTCCTTCACCTGCATACTGTGCTGTGTCAAAAAAGTTATGGTCCAATGTTGACCAATACAACTCGTTCTCATCACCATTAACATTAATTGTTTTATTTAGTTTTCCGACATAAACTTCAAGATAACAATTTCCCAAATAATATGTAAAATCCATCAAATGAGAAAGAATAATATCGTTTCTTGTTATTGCAGTTTCTTCTTCAAGTTCTCTATATGCTGCATCTAATCCGTTTTCATTTTCTTCAATCTTTCCCCCGACAAAATTTGATAATCCTTTATATGGATTTCTCTTTCTTTTACACATCAACATTCTATCGGCATTTTCATTAAATACAACTATTGCATTATATCCCTGCATCATCACACCTCAACAAACTCTTATTTATCTTTATTTATTATGAACCCTCTCTACGTTGGGGCAGGATAGTTCGGAGGCACGATATGTGGGAGTTGCCCAACGAACCGCGTTGCGGATTATGGTTTGAACGGTGGGATTATAGAAGATAGGAAAGGTTTCATGGCCGGGTTGGAAGTAGAACATCTTTCCGTTTTCACGGTGGAAGGTAACGCCCGAACGGAAGACCTCTCCCCCTTCGTACCAGCCCATAAACACCACATCGTCGGGGTTGGGGATACCAAAGGGTTCAGCATAGGTTTCTACCTGAGGAAGCTCGAAATATCTACCCACGCCTTTGGCAATGGGATGGGCGGGGTTAACCGTCCAGATACGCTCTAAATCCCCATCCTCGCGCCAGCTTAAATTACAGGTTGTGCCCATTAGCGAGCGGAAGATTTTGGAGTGGTGGGCGGAGTGAAGGCAGATTAGCCCCATACCTTTAAGAACTTCGGCTTTCACACGTTCCACAATATCATCGGGGACGAAATCATGGCGCATATGTCCCCACCAGATAAGAACGTCGGTATTATCCAAAACCTTTTGGGAAAGACCGCAATCGGGTTCGTCAAGGGTTGCGGTTCTAACCTCTATATCTTCACATCCAAGAAAATCGGCGATTGCATTATGGATTCCATTGGGATAGATTTCGGCAACGGTTTTATCATATTTCTCGTGATAGTATTCGTTCCAAACCGTAACTCTTATCATAGCTACACTCCTTTTTGGTGATTATTATAATCCAAGCGCTTTCTTTACAACGGGATAAATAACCTGCGCCATATTCATTTGTCCCAAATCGTTAGGATGGAGGTTATCTACGGAATAGAGGTCGCGCATTTCGGGTGAGAAGAACTTTGTGGAATCTACGAAATAAACGTTTTTATCCCCTGCCTTACGGGCATTTTCGTAGGTTTCGCGGATAATTTCTATACGTTTGGTATCAAAATCCTTAATATCCTCGAAGAAAGGATGGGTTACGAAAACAACGGGCAGATTGGGGTTCTTTTCGCGGATTAATTTAAAGAAAGGCTCGTGGGTTGCCTTTAAATGCTCGTGGGACGGAGCGTTATAATCGTAGTCCATAACGAAGCAGGCAAGATCGCGGGAGGCAATATGCTCGGCAACGCAAAGCTCGCCCATACCGCTGCCCGAGAAGCCATAGTTACAGCAATCGGCATCTAAAACACGGCAAAGGATATTTGCATATGAGTTTGCAGGACGGGACACACAGCCGCCCTGTGTGATAGACGAGCCGTAGAAAGCGATTGCACCAACCGTTCTGGGGGTAGGTTCGCCAACACGGGAGCCTTTAGGGAAGCCCACCTCGACCTTCTTTATACCCGCATAGAGAGGAAGGTTTATGGAAACCTCTTTTACGCCCTGAGGAAGTTGGAGAATACCCGTATTAAATTCGGGGTTGTCGGCAAAGGTTTGCATTATTGCGCCAACGTAGGTGCGGGCAGTGCCTGTGCCAACGTAAGCATCTATACCGTATACGCCCCTATCGCAGAAATGGTGCATACCCAAACACGCACTGCGGAGGTAAACGCGGACAGAGATACTTTCTGCATCGGTAGAAAAGCGAACAGTACCGCCCGCAGTACATTCCGCAAGACCGCGGTTTGCATCCGAATAGATTTCCTTTTTAGAAGCATCAAGGCGGTAATATTCACCGCAGTTATCCTTGGGTTCTTTAAGACCGCCCAAAACAAAGGGGGGATTGATTATATCGAGATAATTATAGCCGTCTTCATTTTTATCAACGATATTCAACGAAGAAAGCTTTGAAAGCATTGATTTTTTGAGTTTGATTTTAGAGGATTTAGGTTTTCCGAAAACGAATTTTGCCATTTTCACATTTCCTTTCACGATTTTTTTACATTTTAACACATATAATATGATATTGCAATAATTTTAAGGTTATGGTACAATATTTTTCAAGGAAGTGAAATTATGAAAAGGCTTTTATTGACAGTTAACCCCGTTGCGGGCAAAGGCAGAGGCAAAACCAAGCTTTTTGAAGCTACGGATATTTTCACAAAAAACGGTTATCGCGTTACGGTTTTACCCACTTCTCCCAAAGGCACCGAAAAGGTGATACAGGAGGAAGCTGAAAATTTTGACCTTGTGGTTGCTATCGGCGGAGACGGAACGTTAAATTCGGTCGCCAGCGGAATTATTAAAAGCGAAAGCAACGTTCCTATGGGATATATTCCTTTAGGCTCTACCAACGATTTCGGTTTTTCTTTGGGATTAACGAAAAACGTTGCAAATGAATGTCAACGTATTTGCGAAAGTGATCCAAGATTTATAGATGTTGGCAGACTTGACGACAGATATTTCGTTTACATTGCTTGCGCAGGATTGTTTGCGGGAGCATCTTATATGACCTCTCAGCAATTGAAAAACGCTATCGGGCACAGCGCATACGTTTTAAAGGGATTTCTTGAGCTTGCGGAATTTCAACGGACAAATTACAGGGTTGAATTTGACGGCGAAGTTACCGAGGACGATTATTTATACGTGGGAATCTCCAACACACTACGGGCGGGCGGTATTTTTAATCTGCCCAAGGACGAGGTTTCTTTTGACGACGGTTTTTTTGAATTGACATTGATTAAAAACCCAAGCAAGATTACCGACAGAGTTGCTTTGACAAACGATTTCTTTAATTCCAACCTTAACAGCAAATATTTTTTCCACAAGAAGATAGAGAAAGCCATTATTTACTCCGACACGCCGAAGGGCTGGTCTTTGGACGGAGAAAACGGCGGAGAAAGAAGCAAGGTTTCTTTTGAGGTTGTTAAACGAAAGTTGAATTTTATTTATTAAATATCCTTTTTGGCGGTATTATGGAAAATAATGCTTGACTAATGGGTGTTATATGTGTATAATTGATATGTTAGAAAATTAACGATTTTCCGGAGGTATTTTTCATGAATTACTCACGCGCTTCCGGTATCGCACGTTTTGTATTGCTGCTTCTCGCAATCGTTTTCGTTTGCGCTTCTGCGATTTGCGGTGTTTACATTAACGATGATACCAAGCTAAATGGCATATTTGAGGACGGCACCATCCGTTTGGGTCTTGACTTGGCCGGCGGTTCTGTGGTTACCTTCCAAGCCGAAACCGACGACACAGGTGAAACTCTTGACGTTGGTATGGATTCTGTTCAGACTGTTATGAGAGACAGATTGGACAACCAGGGTCTTACCGAAGCTCTTTGCTACCGTACAGGCGACGATATGATTACCATTGAAATCCCTGACGTGGACGACCCTAACGAAGCTATTGAAAACTATATGCAGACCGCTGTTTTGGAATTCCGCGATGCAAACGGCAAGGTTGTGCTCACCGGTGAACACGTTGAGACTGCAACACCTGCACGTGCCCCCGCTGAAGACGGTACACAGCAGCTTTGCGTTCAGTTAAAGCTTACCGATGCAGGTGCTACCCTTTTTGCAGACGCTACCAAGACTGCAGCTGCAAACGGTACTACTATCGGCATATATATGGACAACAATCTTATCAGCAACCCCAGCGTTGACAAGCAGTATGCATCCACCGGTATTACCGGCGGCGAAGCTATCATCAGCGGCAGCTTTACCGAATTTGCTGAAGTTCAGCAGTTGGCAGGCAATATCAACGCAGGTGCTTTGAAATATGACCTTAAGGTTGTTGAACAGAGAACCGTTGGTGCTACCTTGGGTGAAAACTCCCTCTCTACCTCGGTTATCGCAGGCGCTATCGGTCTTTTGTTGGTAATTGTATTTATGTGCATTTACTACAAGGTTCCCGGTGTTATGGCTTCGATTTCTCTTGCGCTTTACGTTGGTTTGTTCTTCTTCCTTCTTATTATCACCCAGGCAAACCTTACCCTTGCAGGTATTGCGGGCGTAGTTCTTTCGATTGGTATGGCGGTTGACGCAAACGTTGTTATCTTTGAAAGAATCAAAGAAGAAATTGATATGGGCAAGAGTGCGAAGGCAGCTATTAACGGAGGTTTCAAGAGAGCTTTCGCTGCAATTCTCGACTCTAACATTACCACAATTATTGCCTGCGCCGTTCTTTACTTCCTCGGCTCGGGTACTATTAAGGGCTTTGCAACCACCTTGTTTATGGGTGTTGTTATCTCCCTTATTACCGCACTCGTTATCACCAGAGCTCTGCTTTATCTCTGTGTTGCTATGGGTATTACCAAACCCGAAAGCTATAGAGCAATCGGAAGGAGGGCTAAATAATGAGCAAGTTCCACTTTATTAAAAACAAGAAGGTTACCCTTACTATTATCGCAGTTGTTTTGCTTGTAGGTTTGGCATCCTTCTTTATCAGAGGCTTTAACATCGACATCGACTTCTCGGGCGGTACCGAAATTCAGATCGACCTTGGCACCGAAGTTACCAAAGAGGTTTGCGACAACATTAACGACATTATCGCCGACAAGATTGGCAGTGATTACGTTTCTTCTACCACCAAATCTACTGCAAACTCTTTTGTTGCGATTATCCGTACAGGTACCGCAGCATTAGATACCGAACAGCAGGCTACTTTGGAAAATGCACTTGTAGAAGCTTACCCCAAGACAAACGTTGACAACATTGAGCTTACTACCATTCAGCCTACCATTGGCGCAAGTCTTACCAAGAAGGCAATTTTGGCTGTTTCTATCGCAGTTCTTTTGATGCTCGCTTACATTTGGTTCCGTTTCGAGCTTAATTCGGGTATTGCGGCAGTTGCATGTCTTGCACACGACTTGTTCGTTATGCTTGCTATTTATTCTCTCTTCCAGATTCCCATTAACTCTAACATTATTGCGGCATTCCTTACGATTTTGGGTTATTCTATCAACGCTACCATTATCGTATTCGACCGTGTTCGTGAAAACAAGAAGTTGGACGGCGGCAAGAGCGAATTCGGCGAAGTTGTTAACGGTGCTGTTCACGATACTCTTGCAAGAAGTATCAACACCACCATCACCACCCTTCTCACCATCGGTTTGATTTACATCCTTGGTGTTGACACCATTAAGGACTTTGCACTTCCCTTGATTATCGGTATACTTGCAGGTTTGTTCTCCTCGGTATTCCTTTCGGGTATGCTTTGGGACAGCCTTAACAAGGTTATTAAGCCCAAGGCTGAAAAGAAAGCAAAATAATTTGATAATTGAAATGCTCGTTTCGAAACAGAAGCGAGCATTTCTTGAATAAGCAAAAAGTTTTACGTTCCCTAAACAAGGCGTGCAGTTTCAAGACTGCGCAAAAGTTTTATTAAGACATTTTCATTGTATTGGATTGAGACAAAATGACCGAAATTGAAAGAATTCGAAATTTCTCTATAATTGCACACATAGACCACGGCAAAAGCACTTTGGCGGACAGGTTGTTGGAATATACCGGCGCGGTTGAAAAGCGCGAGCTTGACGAGCAGATGCTTGACAGCATGGAGCTTGAGCGCGAAAGAGGTATTACCATTAAGGCGAGAGCCGTGCGCTTTAATTACAAGGCTGACGACGGTATTGAATATGCCTTGAACCTTATTGACACCCCCGGCCACGTTGACTTTGGTTATGAGGTTTCCCGTTCGCTTGCCGCTTGCGAGGGCGCGGTGCTTATTGTTGACTCTACACAGGGGATTCAGGCGCAGACCTTGGCAAACGCTTATCTTGCGGTAGACCACGACCTTGAAATTTTGCCCGTTATTAACAAAATCGACCTTCCCAGCGCAGACCCCGAAAGGGTTAAGCATGAGATTGAGGACGTTATCGGCATTCCCGCCGACGAAGCGCCTTGCATAAGCGCAAAAATGGGTATTGGTATTAAGGACGTGCTTGAGCAGATTGTAAAATCTGTTCCTGCCCCCAAGGGGGACAGAGAAGCACCCTTGGAAGCTTTGATTTTTGACAGTTATTATGATTCCTACAAGGGCGTTGTAGTTTATATTCGTGTTAAAAACGGCAGAATGAGGCTTGGCGACAAGGTTAGAATGATGCACACAGGTGCGGAATTTGAAATTGTAGAGCTTGGTACTTTATCTACCTTCTCCCTTGACAAGAAGGATTGTCTTGAAGCGGGCGAGGTTGGTTATTTTACCGCAAGCATTAAGAACATTGCCGACACCGACGTGGGCGACACCGTTACCTTGGTTGACAACCCTTGTGAAAAGCCTTTACCCGGATTTAAGAAGGCACAGCCTATGGTTTATGCAGGTATTTACCCTGCGGACGGTTCGAAATACGGAGACCTTAAGGACGCTTTGGAGAAGCTTAGACTTAATGACTCCTCCTTTACCTTTGAGCTTGAAACCTCGGTGGCACTTGGCTTTGGTTTCAGATGCGGTTTCCTCGGTTTGCTTCATATGGAGATTATAGAGGAACGTTTGGAGCGCGAATTTATGTTGGACCTTATTACCACCGCGCCCAGCGTTATTTACGAGATACACAAAACCAACGGCGAGGTAGTTTACATTGACAATCCCTCCAACTATCCCGACCCTGCAACCATCGAAACACCTTGCGAGCCTTTTGTTAAGGCTACGATTATTACCCCCACCGATTATGTGGGTACAATTATGCAGCTTTGCAACGACAGACGCGGTGAATATATCGATATGAAATATATCGACACGAACCGCGCGGAATTGCATTATTTATTGCCCTTGAACGAAATTGTTTACGATTTCTTTGACAGCTTGAAATCCCGCAGCAAAGGTTATGCTTCCCTTGACTATGAATTTAAAGATTACAGGCCCTCGAAGTTATCCAAATTGGATATTCTTCTAAACGGCGACGTTGTGGATGCACTTTCCTTTATCGTTCATTCGGACAGAGCTTATGCAAGAGCGAGAAGAATTTGCGAGAAGCTTAAGGACAACATTCCCAGACAGTTGTTTGAAATTCCCGTTCAGGCGGCTATCGGCGGCAAGATTATTGCCCGTGAAACCGTTAAGGCTATGCGCAAGGACGTTCTTGCGAAATGCTACGGCGGTGATATTACACGTAAGAAAAAGCTTTTGGAAAAGCAGAAGGAAGGCAAAAAGCGTATGAGAACCTTGGGTACTGTTGAGGTTCCCCAAGAGGCTTTCATGGCTGTGCTTAAATACGATGACGAATAGGATTTCGCTTTATTTTCACATCCCTTTTTGTGTTAAGAAGTGTGATTATTGCGCATTTTATTCACTTCCTGCCCAGACAGATGAAATTAAAGGCGCTTATTTTAAGGCGTTGTTAAATCAGATTGATAGGTTCGAGACCGATAAAACGGTCTCGACTGTCTATTTTGGGGGCGGTACTCCCCCATTGTTGGGTGTGGACAGAATTTGCGAGATAATCCGCGCATTAAAAAGCAGGTTTGTTTTTGACGAAAAAATTGAAATAACCGTTGAGGTCAACCCCGAGACCATTGACGAAAAGGGCTTCGCGGCGTTAAAAAGCGCGGGTGTTAACCGAATTTCTATAGGGATTCAATCTGCGGACAACGAGGTTTTAAGGTCTATCGGCAGAATTCACACCTTTGAAACGGCAAAGCGTTGTTTTGAAGACGCGAAAATGGCGGGCTTTGAAAATATAAGCGCAGATATTATATTTGCCCTACCCCACCAAAGCAACC
>SVQU01000027.1 GCA_015065165.1 Oscillospiraceae bacterium
AAAACAAAACTTTCCCTTGTTTTCGCTCATAAGGGCAAAAACAAGGGAAAATACATTAAATATGAGTATGAAACTGCTGAAAAATCCAGTAAAATCAAGGGTTTTCAGAGAGTTAGTTAGATAAATCTGAATTTGATGAGGTGATATTATGAAAAAGGTTCTTCAGGTAATTTGCTGTGCATTAGGTAGTGGAATGATTGGTTTCTTTGCAAATCAGTTGAATACAGTTGTTGGTAGTGTGTGTTTCACGCTTGGTGTTGTTCTGCTTGTTGCTTCAATTGTTATAATCAGTAAAAAGGATAATGAGGAAAACTGACAAATTCCAATTTATCGAACAGAATAAAACAACCCCGACAGACTTAAATATCTGTCGGGGTTTTAACATCCTTATGAGAAGTAGCATTTACGCAGTTCTTTTTTGCGGTTTGCTAAACCAGTCTAATATAAGCGCCGTAACTGTAACCCTCAATGCCGTTGTAGGTAACCAAATACCAATCGCCGCTTTGTCCTTTAATTCTCACGGCCGCGCCGTTGGGTATTTGCCCGATGATTCTTGCTTCTAAATTAGGCTGTTCGCGTATATTAAGCCGTCCGCCTTCGGTTATAACGATACCGCTTTGGGTGGGGTTGGGGTCAACCAAGGTCAATCCGAAATAGTCTGCAACCGATTGGGAAAGATTTTCGGCAATAAGCTGAAGATTGTTCTTAATCCATTCGGCATCGTCCTTGTTGTCGTGATACGCAAGCTCAACCAAAACGCTGGGTGCGCGGGTGTTGTTTAATTCATAAAGCCTTGTGGTGGGGATAGCTCTTACCTTTTCGGGGTTGGGGTATATAATTTTAAGGTTCTTGGCGATAATTTCGGCAGCACGCTTTCCGTTAACGCTGGTGGGGTAGTAATAAATATCACTGCCGGTTTGTCTGCCGTAATTTGCCGAACCCGAAGCATTGGAATGTAAAGCAAGATGCAAAGCGTAATCCCCTGTGTTGGAAAGCCTTACAGAATCTCCCACAGTGCCGTCGGGACTGTTGCGGGTAAAGGTAATGCCGCTTGCGGTAAGATAAGGCTCCATATAGTCGGCAATAAGATTCATATAATATTCTTCACTTCCGCTGCCGTCGTAATATATGTTGAATTCCTGTGTAGACGGACTTAAAAAAAGCATAGGCATAAATAATTCCTCCTTCAAAATCAGTATATGAACAAAGGCGCAGGGAGGTAACATTAAAAACCGACCAAAAGGCAAAAAAATCCTAAAAAGGTATTGACAAAGGCAGATTTCTGTGATAATATAACTAGGCACAAAGAAGTAGAGTTTTGCTCTCACCCTGCGGCTATAGGCTGGGCACGGTCAATATCATTCGGTCGGTATTATTTTATCGGTCGGTCTTTGGCTGTGCAAAGCGGGATGTCTGCTTTGCATATTTTTTTGTATAAATTCAGTTTTTGGAGGTGGCACTCATCGCCGCTAAAACTTCTTTAATTAACGAAGAAATTAAAGCAAACGAAGTCCGCGTTATAGGCGCAGACGGTAATCAGCTTGGCGTTATGAAGCTTTCCGAAGCAATCCGTCTTTCCAACGAAGCGGAATTGGATCTTGTAGAAATCTCTCCTGATTCTGTTCCTCCCGTTTGTAAGATTATGGATTACGGCAAATACCGTTTCGAAAAGGAAAAGCGCGAAAAAGAACAGCGCAAGAAACGTCAGGTTATTGAACTTAAGGAAATCCAGTTGAAGTGCCGTATCGACACTCACGATTTCAACACTAAACTTAATCATACGTTAAAGTTTCTCGCTCAGGGCAACAAGGTTAAGGTTATCGTTAAATTCTTCGGTAGAGAAATGGCGCATACCGAATTGGGCGCACAGCTTCTCGACAGATTCGCCGAAGGTTGCGAAGAAGCCGCAATTATCGAAAAGAAGCCTGTTCTCGACGGCAGAAACATGACAATGATACTCGCACCTAAAAAGACAAAATAACCGAAAGGAATTATAACAATGGGAAAAATTAAGACACACAAAGCTTCCGCGAAGCGTTTCTCTTTCACCGGTACCGGTAAAATCAAAATGGCTCGTCCCGGCAAACGCCACAAGACCGGCTTGAAGCCCAGCAAAACCAAGAGAGCCCTCAGAAAGGCTTCTTACGTAAGCACCGCACGTTACGACGATCTCAAGAGAATGATCCCCTATAAATAATCGGAGGTAAATAGAAGATGGCAAGAATTAAAGGCGCTCTCGCGACCAGAAAAAGAAGAAATAAAATGCTTAAACTCGCCAAAGGTTACTGGGGCGCAAAGAGTAAGCATTTCAAAATGGCAAAACAGGCTGTTCTTAAGAGCGGCAACTATGCATACATCGGCAGAAAGCAGAAGAAGAGAGATTTCCGTTCTCTTTGGATCACCCGTATTTCTGCACAGTGCAAAATCGAAGGTATCAACTACTCTCGCTTTATGTACGGTCTTAAGAAGAGTGGTATCGAACTTAACCGTAAAATGCTTTCCGAACTTGCAATCAACGACAAGGCTGCTTTTGCTCAGCTCGTTGAAACCGCAAAGAAAGCTCTTTAATTAAAGCGTAAATAATTACAAAAATTAGTTTAAAATTTTAACGGATTTTTAATTCTTTTGTTGACATATGTCGAAAATTTTGATATAATGTCCCCATTAGATGCGATTTCCTCGGAAACCGATGTAAGGGAGGGTTACAAAATTGGCAGAGATCAGAGTTAAGGAAAACGAAACTATCGATAGCGCTCTCCGCAGATTCAAGAGATCTTATCTCCGCAGTGGCGTACCGGCTGAAATTCGTAAGAGAGAACACTACGAAAAGCCCAGCGTTAAGCGTAAGAAAAAGTCCGAAGCAGCTCGTAAGCGCAAATTCAGATAATTATATCTGCTTCAATTTTGCTTAAAACAAAATACAATAAAAGCAACGGTTTTGCCGTTGCTTTTTTGTTTGCAAAAAGCCAAGACTGTATATCTTGGCTTAATTGTTTAGATTATTTGATTGTTAATTTGCCCGATGTTTCCATACCTACCATCTCGTTCTTTTCGATGGCTGCAACGCATATATAACATTCCATATTTTTGTTGGATGAGGGTTGAACACGGTCGTCGATCTCAACTGTCATATGCATAGCTATATTTGATATATATGGCTGTTTGACACGTTTTACTTCTGTGATTTTAACGTCTTCTCCCTTGTCAAGGAAGAAATGTCTGCCGATTAAAAGTGCATTGTCTTTGAAAAATTCATCGTCAAACTGTTCTAAAAAACTTGCAATCGGTTCTTCACTTAAGTCGTTAAAAAACAATGCGTTTTCAAAAACTCTGTTCAATCCCTCTTTGTTATGTGCCGCATAGGTGGTTAAATTTCCGGGTAAATCGTCGAGGGCTGCGTTTGATCCGCCTTGCGGTTCGACTTCAAGTTTGAGCACGTAGGGGGTGTAATTAACTTTGTTAAGCTCACCGTTGTATTTATATACATAATGCTTGTATCGCATTGTATATCCAATATTTTCGGACCATTCCTGTTTGGGAACCTCAACTGCTATTACCCGATTGGAATCCTCAAATACAGTTGCGGCAGTGCTGTTGATTTCAACGTCAATAACCAATCCGTTCTCATAGGAAATGACGTTGTCGATTTCAACAAAGCTGTTGTTATATATGCAGGAATAAGAGGTGAGAATTAAAATGTTGTTTTCAAAGAAATCGTCGCCTAACGTTGTCGCATAATCGGTAAAGTCCGTGTCGTCAGCGCTGTTGCTGTATCGTTGGGTAATTTGTCTCAATTCTTCGCTATCTTTGGCAACCTCCATCCATTCTACGGTGATTGGATTGTTTGATAAGTTTTGCCTGTTGATGTTTGATATCTTGCCGCTAAAGTTGTGCGCTTTGAAGACTAACTCTTCTGCGCCTTCGTTGTTTTCGGAGCAATAAAAATAGTCGAGACCGCTAACACTTTCACAAACACACTTAATGCTTGCGACCTTGTTCAGGTCTGATTTTTTTACCTTTGCAACCAAGGATATGTTCTGAATACCTTGATCGCCACCACCGTGAGTTAAATATCTGACGGTTACCGTAACGTTTCTGCTTTCATCGGCGTAAATGTTTTTTATTGCGAACTCGGGTGTGGAACTTCCGTCGCCGAAAAATCCAAAAATAACGGCGTTTTCCTTAAAATAATCTTCCGTAAAGTTTTCGGCGGGCGAAAACTCTGTTTCTGCACAGTATTCCGAAAAATCCTTGTATTCGTCAAAAAATACAATGGCTTTTCCGTCGGAAAATCTCTGAGGGAATCTGTACGAATCGTAAGCATCGTAGGATTCGGGCTCATTATAAAAGTGGGTTCCGTAACAATCGCTCTCAAAATCTATATAACCCGCCTTGAAGTTATCCACGATAACCTCGCTGCTTTCACTTTCAAAAGAATCTTCAGTGCTTTCGGGTGTGCCCTCGCTTGATTCTAACCCTAAACTGACGTCGCTTTGATTTTGGGTGTTTTCGCCGCAAGAAACGGCAGAGAGAAGGGATAACAACAGTAACAAAACTAATAATTTTTTCATTGTAATAGTCCTTTCTGTGATATCACAAACGTTTTTTATAATTGTATGTTTCTGTAAATAAACAAAATGCCGCAGATGTTTCATCGGCGGCATTTGTAATCATTCAAGAACTATGGTGTAAAAAGGTCCGCTTCCGCCGATGGTTTCGGTTTTGTCGATAACCGCAAAGCAAAGATAATAATCCAAATTGTCGTTTGAAGAGGGATTAACTCTGTCCTTAACGGAAACGTCGGTTACCAAGGAACCGTTGTCTCCGTATATTGTACGGCGCACGTTTTTAATAGAAACTTCTTCGCCCTTGTCAACGGCAATTTGCGTAACTAAAACCGATTTTGTTTCGAAAAAGCTGTCGTCAAATTGCTTTAAAATATTATCCAATTCGTCGCCGTCGGTTTTGTTTTCCAAAGCTGCGCTTACAAACTTATCAAGTCTTTCTCTGTCAAGACAACAACAAGTGTCGATAGAATACGGGGTGATCAACGCCGCATTTTTAATGCCGGGGTCTAACTTTTGCACCTTGCATACATAGGGAGTAAACTGAATATCCTCAAGTCTGCTCTTGAAATCAAAGGGTGTATTAACGCAGTTAAGATAATAATAGAACATATCCTTGTCGGGAATATCCTTTTTAGATACCTCTGCAACAAGCACTTTTTCGTAATTTTCATAGCCCGTAGCGGCGGTTTCGTCAATTGTAACGTCTATCTGAAGGTTGTACACCTCTTTTTGGGTCATATCCAATTCGGGTAGAGGCTCGCTGGTGGTTAAAAGAACTTTCATTCCGAGAACAGTGTTGTTGTAATTGCCCGAACAGGAAACCGCGAAAAGCATTTTTTCTTCGAAAAATTCTTCGCCAAGGGTAGCGATGTAATTTGTAAATTTGGTTTTGTCCTGGGCGGTATATCTTTCGGCGAGTTTATCTAATTCATATTTGTCGGTTGCAATTTCCAACCATTCCACGCGCGTAGAATTTGTGCGATGACTTGCGTAATCCCTTAAATTTCCTTTAAACGCGCTTTCAATTTTGCCGTCAAAGCTGTTGGTAACAGTGGTTAACTCGGTTTTTTGAGGTGTTTCGTCATAAACCCATTCTGTTGCGCTTTGAGTTTCACAAACACATTTGATTGTTGTAACGTCAGAAACCTCTGCTTTTTTTACCTTTGCCACCAAGGTTCTTCTTAATAATGCGTCAAAACCGCCCTTCGTTCTGGCATCGTTGACGGTAACGGTAAGAGTAGAATAATCCTTATAAATGGTTTTAATCGAAACATCATAGCTTATACGGCCTCTTTCCAAGGGAAGGACAACAAGTGCATTTTCTGTAAAGAACTCTTGGTTGAAATCATCCTTGCCGGGAAATTCGTTTTTCTTGGAAAACTGAAGAAAGGCAGTATAGCTGTCGAGCAAAAAACCGTCTCTGTCTTCACCGGTGTCAAAAGAAAAAAGGTCGTAATGATCTTCTTCAAATTCAACGTATCCCGTTTCTTTGTATATAACCTCATCCTTGGAATTATCGTTTGGCTTTTTAGATGCAGAATTCTCGTCCGATTCTGCAGCCGTGTTGCTTCCGCCTTGAATCTTATGAGTGCTGTCGCCGCAAGCAACGGAACATAAAAGGGATAATAACAGTAATAAAACCAATAATTTTTTCATTGCTTTCGTCCTTTCTTTTGAAAACGAATTTTTGGGGACATCCTATTATATATGTCGTTAAAACTGTTTTTGTCTATAAAAAAGTTTGACTTTTTATTCGTTGTTTATATTTGCATCTTCATTATAATATAATTCTTAATAAAAAGCAACAGAAAAAACAGCCGTAGGGGAATTCACACCTACGGCATCTCGATTATGTTACAAAAATCAAAGGATTTAATTTGGTAGAAACCTTTAACTTCTTGTGTTTTTTCCAAAAACGAAGTTTTTGAAGTTAAAAGGGACTTTTTAAAAAGCCCTTTTATAAATAAAATTATAAATCAAAAATTCTTTTTGCGTTTTCGGAATAAATCAGGTCCTTTTCCTTTTCGGAAAGCCCGATTTCTTCCATTTGGTTAAATGCAAATTTGGTGTTCCAAAGAGGGTAATCACTGCCGAACATAACCTTATCAACGCCGTGCTTTTCAATAAGATTATAAAGCCGCTTTCCGTCCATTCCCAACAAAGCCTCGCTGGTGTCGGTAAACACACCCTCGCCGATAAGATATTCCTCGGCTTCGTCCCAAACACCGTAACCGCACATATGGGCGGCAATAACGTCTAAATCGGGGACCTTTTCAAGAACGGTTCTAACACGTTTCGGGGTGGAAAAATCTGTGTTTTTATCTCCAACGTGGAACAATATGGGCAAACCTAACCTTGTGCATTCCTTGTATATTTCAATGGCATTTTCATCGTCAATGAAAAAACGCTGAAAGTCGGAATGTATCTTAACACCCTTCGCTCCAAGGCTTTTTGCCCGTTCTAACTCCGAAACTGCTTCGTCAAAGCCCATAAAAGGGTGAAACGAGCAAAGGGGTATAAAACGGTTGTCGGCGTTGGCAGTGTTAATTATAAAATCGTTGCCCACTTGTGCGTGTTCTCTGTCAGGCTTCAACGTTGCCGAGGAAATAACAAACCTTACGTTGTCAAAACCCTCTGCGCCATTGAAAATACCCGAAATCGAGCCGTCGCCCTGACGGGGAAGACCGTAATAATTAACGATGTTGTCCGCGGCGCGAATTGCAATTTTGTCGGGCCAAACGTGGGTATGTACGTCAATAACTTCTCTGGTAATCATCTGTGTTCCTTCAAATAAATACGGCAGGTTTTTCCTGCCGTATCTTTCGCTTGTTTTAACTTATTCTGCTTCTTCTTCGTCTTCTTCAACGTCGCCGATTTCAACAACGTTAAGAACCTGACCGCAAGAGGGGCATTCCAATTCGTCGATGTCTTCAACGTCGTCTTCGTCGATATAAACGGGTTCGCCGCAAGCGGGACATTCAAGCTCGAGACATTCGCAGCAATCACAGCAATCGCAATCGTCATCGTCGCAATCGCAGCAACAATCGTCATCACAGCAGTCGCAATCATCGTCATCGCAATCGCAGCAGCAGTCATCATCGCAGCAGTAAAGCTCTTCTTCAACAGCGCCGAGATCTTCATCGATTTCTTCGATATAATCTCTCAAAGTTGCGGTTTCGTCCTCGATGTCAAGAACGGTAAGGGAAAGGTCTTCAAGCAAATCTGCCATAGCGGCAAGAATTTTGCCTTCGCCCTTGGAGGTGTCCAAGGACATACCTTCCATAAGACCTTTGATATATGCAGCCTTTTCGGATACTGTCATTTTCATTTCTCCTTTTTTAATTTAGGATTGGTTTTCTGAACGAAAATTATACAACTAACTTTCATTTAAAATACAATAAAACTTCTATAAAAATCAAGGACATGCGCCTTGATTTTTATACCTATGGCGTTCGCGAATTTGGACATTTATGCACCAATTCGGCGCGAGCGTACGAACGCCTAAGAACCGATTAAAATGCTTGTCATTTTAATCGAGAGCGAAGCGAACGGGGTCCCCGAAAATCGAAGATTTTTGGGGGAATAATTATACTCTTTCGAGATATTCGCAGGTTCTGGTGTCGATCTTAATAACGTCGCCTTCGTTGATGAAAATCGGAACCTTAACTTCAGCGCCGGTTTCAACGGTAGCGGGTTTGGTAACGTTGGTAGCGGTGTTGCCCTTAACGCCGGGTTCGGTAGCGGTAACTTCAAGCTCTACGAACATAGGGGGTTCAACCGAGAAAACGTTGTCCTTGTAAGAGCAAAGACGGCAAACCATACCTTCCTTAACAAACTTAAAGCTGTCGGGAAGCTTGTCCGCGTTAAGGGGAACCTGGTCGTAAGTAACGGGATCCATAAAGTAGTAAAGATCGCCGTCGCTGTAGCTATATTCCATATCCTTTCTCTCAACCATAGCCTGAGGGAAACGAGCAGTGGGGTTGAAAGAAGTTTCAATAACCGCACCGGAGATGATGTTTCTCATTTTGGTTCTAACGAAAGCCGCACCTTTACCGGGTTTAACGTGCTGGAATTCGATAACCTGCATAAGCTGGCCTTCCATTTCAAAAGTAATACCGTTTCTGAAATCGCCTGCAGAAATCATATTATTTCCTCCTAAATTTATGTCTAAAATTCAGACAAATATTATTAACTATCTTATTTTATATGAAAACCCATATTTTGTCAAGGTTTTTTTCACTATATAGAAAGTATATTACAGCTCAATAAGACTTCTATCGCTGTTTGTAAGGTTTATGCAACCCTCTTTGGTAACAAGCACCATATTTTCGATTCTCACACCGTATTTGCCGGGGATGTAAATGCCCGGTTCAACGGTAACGATGTTGCCCTCAACCAAAACGTCCTTGCTTTTGGGTGAGCAGGAGGGAAGCTCGTGAATCTCCAAACCCAGAGAATGTCCCAAGGAATGACCGAAATATTCGCCGTAGCCTGCATCGGCAATAACGTCTCTTGCCGCCTTGTCGGCTTCAAAGCAGGAAACACCCGCCTTGATAAACTTCATTGCTTCGCTTTGGGCGGTAAGCACTGTGTTGTAAATCCTTTTCATTTCATCATCGGCTTTGCCCAAAACGATGGTTCTTGTCATATCCGAGCAATAACCCTTAAATTTCGCGCCGTAGTCCATAGTGAAAAAGGAATTTTTTGTAAGCTTGCTTTCGGTGGGAACGCCGTGGGGCAGGGAAGAATTCTTGCCCGAAACGGCAATAGTATCAAACGCCAAACCGTCTGCGCCGTTACAGCGCATAAAATATTCAAGCTCTGCCGCAACCTCAAGTTCTGTTCTGCCCTCGTTTATAAAACCGAGGATATGGGAAAACGCCTTGTCGGTAATGCTTTGCGCTTTTTTAATCTTTTCGATTTCTCCCTCGGTCTTAACTCGTCTGTGTTTAAGGCAAATATCCGAAAGATAACCAAACTCGATGTTTTCGCATTTGCTTTTAAGTGTTTCCAACTGCTTAACCGAAACCAAAGCAGGGTCTAAACAAACCTTTTTTGCGCCGCAGTTTGCAAAATAATCTGCGATATCCTCATAAAGGCCCTTTTTGAAAAGATAAGGGTTGACGTCGTTTGTCAATTCCCCTGCCGCTTTTTTGTTTTCGGCGGCTTCGATATATCTGCTGTCGGTAAGCAAGGCTGTCTCGCTTGCCGAAAGGATAACCGCGCCGTCGGTGGTGTAATAATCGCAAAGATAATATTGGCTTATTTCATCAAGAAACAAAGCGCAATCAAAGCCTTGGCTTTTTATATCCTCAAAAATCTTTCTTCCGCTCATTGTTGTCCTTTCTGACAAAAGCCTATGCGGTTTCTATAGATGCTGCCTTTTTAAGGTCAAGCTCCTCAACCGCCATTTCGCGCATTTTATATTTCAAAATCTTACCTGCCGCATTCATGGGGAAGGCATCAACAAAGGAAACGTATCTGGGGGTTTTGTGCTTAGCCATATTTTCCTTAACGTAGGTTTTAATCTCGTCAACGGTAATGGTTTCGCCCTCTTTGGGGATAATAACCGCCATAATTTCCTCGCCGTATTGTTCGTCGGGTACGCCGATAACCTGAACGTCCTTAACCTTGGGATGAGTGTAAATAAAGTCCTCGATTTCCTTGGGGTAGATATTTTCACCGCCGCGGATAATCATATCCTTAATTCTGCCGGTTATCTTAAAATAACCCTCGGGGGTACGTCTTGCAAGGTCTCCCGTGTGTAACCAGCCGTCCTTGTCGATTGCCAAAGCGGTGGCTTGAGGCATTTTGTAATAACCCTTCATAATGTTATAACCGCGGGCAACAAATTCGCCGTCTACGTTGTCGGGCAATTCTTCTCCCGTTTCGGGGTTAACAATCTTACATTCAACACCAAACATAGCGCCGCCAACGGTGTTAACTCTTGCATCAAGACTGTCGGTAGTCAAGCTCATTGTACAACCGGGCGAAGCCTCGGTCTGACCGTAAACAATGGTGATTTCGGTCATATTCATTTTATCAACAACATCCTGCATAACCTTAACGGGGCAGGGCGAACCCGCCATAATACCCGTTCGCATATGTGAAAAGTCGGTTTTATCAAAGTTTTCGTTTTCTAACAACGCGATAAACATGGTGGGCACACCGTGGAAGCAGGTGATTTTTTCCTTGTTAATGCAATCCAAAGCGCGCTTGGGCGAGAAGTATGTCAGAGGGGACATAGTAACACCGTGTGTCATAGATGCGGTCATCGCCAAAACCATGCCGAAGCAGTGGAACATAGGCACCTGAATCATCATTCTGTCGGCGGTGGAAAGGTCCATACCGTCGCCGATGTTTTTACCGTTGTTAACCACGTTATAATGGGTTAACATAACTCCCTTGGGGAATCCCGTTGTGCCCGAGGTGTATTGCATATTGCAAACGTCGTGCTTGCTGATTAAGGATGCACGTCTGTAAACCTCCTCAATGGGAGTGTTGTTGGCAAATTCCAAAGCCTGTTCCCAGGTAAGACAACCGGGTTGTTCGCTTTGAATTGTAATGACGTTTCTCAAGAAGGGAAGACGCTTTGTATAAAGAGGCTTGCCCGCTTCGTGGTTGTTCAATTCGGGGCAAAGCTCGTGGATAATCGAGTTGTAATTGCTGTCCTTATATCCGTCGCACATAACTAAGGTGTGGGTGTCATATTTACAAAGCAAATATTCGATTTCGTAGATTTTGTAAGCAGTATTAACCGTTACAAGCACCGCGCCGATTTTGGTTGTAGCCCAAAAAGCGATGTACCATTGGGGCAAATTGGTGGACCAAACCGCAACGTGGTCGCCTCTCTTTACGCCCAAGGAAATAAGCGCTCTGGCGAATTTGTCAACGTCGTCGCGGAACTGAGGATAGGTTCTTGTATAATCAACCTCGGTAAAACGGAACGCATATTGGTCGGGGAAGCATTCGCAAACCTTGTCGAGAACTTGGGGGAAGGTAAGGTCTATAAGATTGTTCTTGGGCCAAATATATTTGCCCTTTCCACGCAAGTCGTCAATAAGATGATTGTTGTTTGTGCTTCTTCCCGTAAAGGCGCTCATATAGTTTACATAATTAGGGAATATAATACCTGCGTCCTGCAAATAAGGCGCCCAACGCTTAACCCATTCCAAAGAGAGATAACCCTCGAAGTTAATGGATGTAAGAGCGTTTATAGCCTCTTCAATGGGCATATCGCCTTCGCCCATAAGCTTGTAAACAATTTTGCCGTTTTCGTTGGTGCTGTCCTTAATGTGCACGTGGGCGATATACATACCCAAATTCTGCACAGTGGTTTCGGGAGATTCCTTGGCAAAACGGTAGGGGTGGTGTATGTCCCAAAGTGCTTTTATATTGTCGCTGTGAATTTCGTCAAGCACTCTTTTAAGACGCAAGGTGTCACTGTAAACACCGTTGGTTTCGATTATAACCGTAACCCCCGCTTCTTCGGCGATAGGGACAATAGCCTTAAGCTGCTTGATAACCTCTTCGTCGTTACCGTCGTCAACCGCTTCGGGACCGTCATCGCCAAGGACACGAACATATTTTGTGCCCAATTCCTTTGCGGCAGTGATATATTCGGTAATAATTCTAACGTTTTCCTCGAAAAGCTCGGGATAGCGCAAGCAACAGTCCGAGCTAAGACAAGAAATTTCCAAGCCTAAGCCGGCAAGCATTTTTGCGGTTTCGCCGATGTTCTCTTTTGCAAAGGGCATATTGCGGTTGTTGTCAAAAATGTCTCTGCCCAAACCGCGAACCTCAATTCCGTCAAAACCAAGGTCGGTTGCCATTGCGTAAATGTCCGAAAAGCTATATTCGGGACAAGCCAGTGTTGAAAAGGATAATTTCATAATAATTCTCCTAACAAAATAAAAAAGTCTGTTAACGCAAAAAGCATAAACAGAGCTTGGGTAAATCAATATTATCGTGCACGCCCAACAGCGCGCTCTCCTGATAACGGTGAGAAACCCGACCGAACCTACAACCCCAAAAAGGTTTCGGAACGGCAGCTCGGGGGTGAGTTCGTAACCGACATACCTACCGTCTCGCACCAACCGACGGTTCTCTGAAAAGTATATTTCGGAAACTTTGTCCCCTTCATAGCCTTTGCTGACACAAATTATATATTAACAAAGTGTATTTGTCAAGCATTTTTTAATAAACTATTCGAGGAAAACTGTTGAAAAACAAATATCGCTGTGGTAAAATACATATAACACTTAGGGTGTGAATAAAAAATCGGAGGCTTTTATGTCTAAAATGAAAATCGCAATCATCGGTTGCGGCTCTATTGCAAACAATGCCCATATTCCCGCATATATGAAGAACGAAGAGGTAGAAATTAAATATTTCTGCGATATTATCAAATCCAAGGCGGATGCCGCCGTTGAAAAATACGGTTGCGGTATTGCTGTTGAGGATTATCACGAAATCCTGACCGACCCCGAAATCGAAGCAGTTTCGGTTTGTACTCCCAACAAAATGCACAGCACCATCACTATCGATTTTCTCCGCGCGGGCAAACACGTGCTCTGCGAAAAGCCTTCTGCAAGAACTCTTGACGAAGCAAAGGAAATGCAAGCCGTTCAGCACGAAACGGGTAAGGTTTTAAACATCGGTGTTGTAAACCGCTTTAACGCTGCGGTAAACCGCCTTCGCGAGCTTATTCAGTCGGGCGAGTTTGGCGAGGTATACCACGTTTACGTTTCCTTCCGTTCCCATCGTTCTATTCCCGGTCTCGGCGGCGCGTTCACAAATAAATCCATCGCAGGCGGCGGCGCACTTATCGACTGGGGCGTTCACTTCCTTGATATCGTTATGTATTGTATGAACGACCCTAAACCTCTTACCGTTTCTGCAAAGACCTTCTCTAAGCTCGGCGTTGATATGCCCAATTACGTTTACAACAGTATGTGGTCCGAGGAAACCAAGGATTTAAACGGTGTTTACGACGTTGACGATTCTGTTACCGCCTTCGTTCGTACCGAGGGTCCCACAATCACTCTCAACGGCGCGTGGGCGCAGAATATCGGCGTTTCCGAAATGTATATTGACTTCTTGGGTACAAAAGCAGGCGCACGTCTTAACTATGGCGGCGATTTCACTGTTTACACTACCGCTTGCGACAGCCTTGTGGAATGTAAGCCCAAGTTCAAGGAATGTGATATGTTCCAGAACGAAATCGATTCCTTCATCCGTTGCATCAAAACCGGCGAAAAGCTTCCTTCTCACATCGACAAGGCTATCATCACCGCAACTATGATGCAGGCTATGTATGATTCCTCTGAACAGAACAAAGAGATTGTGCTTGCATAACGGCGCATTTTGAAAAAACACTCCCTCGAAGTAGGTTACTACATCTTCGCTCGCGTTTTTCCAAACTGCATCCGTTCTGCATCGTCCAGAGGTTGAACGAGAATTTAGGCGCATTTTAAAAAGCACCCCAAAATCAGCGTATAACAGCGCAGAACGTTTAATAAATTAAACTACAAAAAATCGGCATCCTTGCAGTAGATTACTACAGCGGCGGATGCCGTTTTTCTGTTCTGCATCTGTTCTACGCCAATTTTTGATATTTTAAAGGTGTAGAGATATTTTAAATGTGTAAAAGCGTGGGTGAAAATTCGGAAGCGAAAAATGCAACAAAAAGAGTAATTTTCTTGCCAAAAACCTGCTAAAAATCGGCTTTTATTATTGACATTTAGACGCAACGGTGATAAAATATAATGAAATTATTTAGATGTTTCTAACTTTATTTATATAACTTATCCGCGGAGGTAATTATTATGTCTATTCAAAAACCCATTTTCACCGGCGCAGGTACAGCCCTCATCACTCCTTTCAAGGACGGCGAGGTAGATTACAAGGCTCTCGAAGGTCTTATTGAATTCCAGATTGCAGGCGGTATCGATGCGCTTATAATCTGCGGAACTACGGGCGAACCCGCTACTCTTGATGATAACGAACATAAACGCGTTGTGGAATTTGCTCTTGAAAAGGTAAACGGCAGAGTACCCGTTATTGCAGGTACAGGCTCCAACAACACTCAATATGCCGTTGACCTTTCCCGTTTTGCCGAAAAGGCAGGCGCAGACGGTTTGCTTTTGGTTACACCTTATTACAACAAGTGCTCTCAAAAGGGTATCGTTTCCCACTTTAATACCGTTGCAGATTCCGTAAATATCCCCTGTATCGTTTATAACGTTCCCGGCAGAACAGGCTTTTGCATTTCCGTTGATTCTTACAAGCAAATCGCAAAGCATCAAAACATCGTTGCAACCAAAGAAGCAAGCGGCAACCTTCTTCTTATGATGGAGGTTCTCGAGGCTTGCGGAAACGATATGTATATGTACAGCGGTGATGACCAGCAGGTTGTTCCTCTTATGTCTATGGGCGCAATCGGTTTCATTTCCGTATTTTCCAACATAATGCCTGCCGAAGCGCACAAAATGGCGCAGGCTTGCCTTGACGGCGATTTCAAAACCGCCGCAGCAATGCAGCTTAAATATCTCCGCTTGATGAACGGCTTGTTTATGCAGGTAAACCCCATTCCCGTTAAGACTGCGGTTGCAAAAATGGGCTATTGCAATAACGAATTCCGTATGCCCCTTTGTCCTATGGATGCCGCTGATGACGAAAAGCTTTTCGCTCTTATGCGTGAACAGGGCTTGATTAAATAATTGTCAATTCAAATAACGAGAAGGTAAAAATAATGAAAATTATAGTTAACGGCGCTTGCGGCAGAATGGGCAAAGAGGTTATTGCCGCCGCCAACAGAAAAGGCTTTGAAATCGCTGCGGCGGTTGATAAATTCGGACAGTTTGATAACAGCGATATACCTTTTTACACCTCGGTAGAGGACGTTAAGGAAAAGGCAGACGTTGTTATCGACTTTACCCACCACACCGCTGTACCCGAAATTTGTAACTTCGTTCGCAAAACAGGTACACCCTGTATCGTTGCGGCAACGGGACACACCGAAAGCGAAATGGCAATGCTTAAAAGCCTTTCTGCCGAATATCCCGTGTTCTTCTCCCGCAATATGTCCTTGGGCGTAAACCTTCTTATCGACCTTTGCCGCAGTGCATATATCGCCTTGGGCGGCGATTGCGATATCGAAATTATCGAAAAGCATCACCGCAACAAGCTTGATGCCCCCAGCGGCACCGCGCTTATGATTGCCGAGGGTATTGCCGAGCTTATGCCCGAAAATACCGAATTTGTTACCGACCGTTCTTCTCGCAGAATGGTTCGCCCCGAAAACGAAATCGGCATTTCTGCCGTTCGTTGCGGCGGTATTTTTGGCGAGCACGAGGTTTTGTTAAGCCGTAACGGCGAAACCATAAGCCTTAAGCACACCGCAGAAAGCCGTGCTTTGTTTGCCGACGGCGCAATAAAAGCGGCTGAATATATCGTTACAAAGCCTGCAGGCTTCTATTCTATGAAACAGCTTCTTGCCGAATCTGCGGCAACCCCTGCAAACAAATAAATCGCAACCGATTTTACAAAAGTTGCAAAATGCGGTTGTTAATATCGCAAAAAATGCAACAAATCTGTTTTTGTTGCATTTTTGTATATCTTTCGAAATCTATCTCCTCTTAGAAAGGATGTGGCTTTTATGCCTAATAAAATAAACGTGGAGGCGTTGAGCAGTGCTCTTAAGGGCAACGCGCTTTTCGATGAAAAGCTTTACACTAAATACGGTGTAAAACGCGGCTTGCGTAATCCCGACGGTACAGGTGTACTTGCGGGTATCACCCGTGTAAGTAACGTTCACGGCTATGTAATTAACGAATACGAAAAGGTAGCCTGCGAGGGCGAGCTTCGTTATAGAGGTATCGACGTTAACGATATCATCAACGCTGCCGACCGTAACGACCGTTGCTGCTATCCCGAGGCTTCCTGGCTGTTGCTTTTCGGCGGCTTGCCCACACAAAACGACCTTGATTTTTATCAGACCATAATGGACGAATACAGCGATCCGCCTATGGGCTTTATCGAGGATATGATAATGCGCGCCCCCAGCCCCGATATTATGAACAAGCTGGCGCGTAGCGTTCTCGCTCTTTACAGCTATGACGAAAACCCCGATGACACTTCTATAGAAAACGTTCTTCGTCAGTCCTTAATGGTTATCGCCCGTATGCCTATGATAATGACAGCGGCATACCACGTTAAAAAGCGTTATTACGATAACAAAAGCTTCTTCCTACATTCTCCCATCCCCGGTTTGAGCATGGCGGAGGACATACTTTCTATGCTTCGTAACGACAGAAAGTTCACTCACGACGAAGCAAGACTTCTTGATAAATGTCTTATCCTTCACGCAGAGCACGGCGGCGGTAATAACTCCACCTTTGCTGTCAGAACTCTTACCTCCTCCGGCACAGATACATTTTCTGCCTTGGCGGCAGGTATCGGCGCGTTAAAGGGCCCTCTTCACGGCGGCGCTAACATAAAGGTTGTAAAAATGCTTGATGACATCAAGGCAAACGTTCGTGATAGCCGCGATGATGATGAGGTCAGAGCATATCTCCAAAAAATGCTTAATAAAGAGGCAGGGGACGGAAGCGGTAAAATTTACGGTATGGGCCACGCGGTTTATACCTTAAGCGACCCCCGCGCAACCATCCTTCGTAAATCTGCCGAGGAGCATTGCGACCAATTCGGTATGCGTGATGATTTCAATTTGCTTAACGCTGTTGAAAGAATCGCCCCCGAGCTTTTGCAAAGCAAAATGCAGGAGGGTAACGCAATCTGCGCTAACGTAGACCTTTATTCGGGCTTGATTTACCGTATGTTGGGTATACCTACCGAGCTGTTCACACCTTTGTTTGCAATCGCGCGTCTCTCTGGCTGGTGCGCTCACCGTTTAGAGGAGCTTATAACCTGCCGCAGAATAATGCGTCCTGCATACCGTCCCTTCCACGGCACGGTTCCTTATATCGAACTTGAAGACAGAAAGGAAGTTTAATATATGTCAGGCTTAACTATCGCACAAAAAATTATTAAAGCCCACCTTGTAGAGGGCGAAATGATAAAAGGTACGCCCATCGGCTTGCGTATCGACCAAACTCTCACTCAGGATGCCACGGGTACTATGGCATATCTCGAGTTCGAGGCAATGGGTATCCCCCGTGTAAAAACCGAGCTTTCGGTTGCTTATATCGACCATAACACATTGCAAAACGGCTTTATGAATGCCGACGACCATTTGTATATCCGCACCTGCGCTAAAAAATACGGCTTGCAATTCTCCCGCCCCGGTAACGGTATCTGCCATCAGGTTCATTTGGAACGCTTCGGCGCGCCCGGTAAAACCCTTATCGGCTCGGATAGCCACACCCCCACGGGCGGCGGATTGGGTATGCTCGCTTTCGGTGCGGGTGGCTTGGACGTTGCCGTTGCAATGGGCGGCGGTGCATATCATATCACCATGCCCGAAATGGTTCGTGTTAACCTTACCGGAAAGCTTAACGATTGGGTTTCCGCAAAGGACGTTATTTTAGAGGTTCTTCGCCGTTTAAGCGTTAAGGGCGGTGTAGGCAGAATTATCGAATACGGCGGAGAGGGCGTTAAAACTCTCACCGTTCCCGAAAGAGGTACTATCACCAATATGGGCGCAGAATTGGGCGCATCCACTTCTGTTTTCCCCTCGGATGAAAATACATACGAATTCTTAAAGGCACAGGGCAGAGAAGACTGCTACGTAGAGCTTAAGGCGGATGAAGATGCCGTTTACGATTTAGTTGTGGATATCGACCTTTCCACCTTAGTTCCCGCCGCGGCTTGTCCTCACAGCCCCGATAACGTTAAATCTATTGAAGAAATCGGCGCAATTAAGGTTGACCAGGTTTGTATCGGCTCCTGCACCAACTCTTCCTTTGTTGACCTTATGAAGGTTGCCCATATCCTTAAGGGCAAAACCGTTCACGATGACGTAAGCCTTTCTATCGCCCCCGGTTCCAAGCAGGTTTATAATATGCTTGCCGAATGCGGTGCTCTTTCCTGGATGATCGATGCGGGCGCAAGAATTTTGGAAAGCGCTTGCGGTCCTTGTATCGGTATGGGTCAGTCGCCCCAATCTGCGGGTGTTTCGCTCCGTACCTTTAACCGTAACTTCCTTGGCAGAAGCGGTACCAAAGATGCCGACGTTTATCTTGTAAGCCCCGAAACAGCGGCTGTTTCCGCGTTGACAGGTGTTCTTACCGACCCGAGAACCTTGGGTGCAATGCCCGAAATCAAAATGCCCGTTCGCTTCAATATCAACGATAATATGGTTATTAAACCCGCAACCGTTGAAGAAGCGGCAAGCGTAGAGGTAAAACGCGGACCTAATATTAAACCCTTCCCCGAAAGCAGACCTTTGCTTGATAATATCGATTGCGAATGTATCCTTAAAGTGGGCGATAACATCACCACCGACCATATAATGCCCGCGGGCGCAAAGATTTTGCCCTATCGCTCTAATATTCCTTATCTTTCCAACTTCTGCTTTGAGGTTTGCGATGAAGAATTTCCTGCCCGTGCAAAGGAAAAGAACGGCGGTATAATCATCGGCGGTGAAAACTACGGTCAGGGCTCCTCCCGTGAACATGCGGCGCTTGTTCCCTTGTATTTGGGTGTTAAAGCCGTTGTTGCAAAGAGCTTTGCCCGTATCCACGCGGCGAACCTTGTAAACGCAGGTATTTTGCCCCTTACCTTTGCTAACGCAGAGGATTACGATTTGATTTCTCTCGGCGATAAATTGGTTATCTCCGACGTTCGTTCTTCTATTAAAGAGGGTAAGGATATCCTTCTTAATGTAAACGGTAAGGAAATTAAGCTTGTTTCCTCCCTTTCCGGCAGAGATATCGATATCATTCTTGCAGGTGGACTTCTCGAATATACAAAGCAGAACTAAAAGCTGACGCTTTCGATTAAAAACACCTGTTTTTAATCGGGTTGGATTTTCGTTCGCTCGCGCCTGCGCGCCCAACTGCGTCTGTGCACTTGCGAAAATCATAGGTGTAAAAATCCACGCGCATGTCGCGGATTTTTACAAATTTAATTCTATTTAAAAACTAAAAGTTTTTGGGGATTCTTAAGTACCTTTTTTCAAAAAGGTACTTAAGCTCTATTGCCCATATATTTATAATAAAGTAGGGGCGATTCACGAATCGCCCGTTGAAAAATTCACAAAGTAGGGGCGATTCACGAATCGCCCGCCGAAAAATTCACATCGTAAAAGGAGATAACTATGTCTAAAATAGTAATGAAAACGCCGTTGGTTGAGATGGACGGCGACGAAATGACAAGAATCATATGGAAAGATATAAAAGACATTCTTATTCTTCCCTATGTTGACCTTAAGTCCGAATATTACGACCTCGGTCTTGAATACCGTAACGAAACTAACGACCAGGTTACCGTAGATGCGGCAAACGCAACTAAAAAATACGGTGTTGCGGTTAAATGTGCAACTATCACCCCCAATGCGGCAAGAATGACCGAATATAACCTTAAAGAAATGTGGAAATCTCCCAACGGTACAATCCGCGCAATTCTCGACGGTACCGTTTTCCGCACTCCTATTATAGTAAAGGGTATTCCTCCCTACGTTCGCAATTGGAACAAACCCATAACTATTGCCCGCCATGCTTACGGGGATATCTATAAAGCTACCGAGCTTAAAGCAACTGCTGGTAGTAAGGCAGAGCTTGTGGTTACCTCTCCCGACGGTACAGAAACCCGTGCCCTTATTCAGGATTTCAAAACCGACGGTATAGTTCAGGGTGTGCATAACGTAGATAAGAGTATTCAAAGCTTTGCAAGAAGCTGCTTTAACTTCGCTTTGGATGCGGGTATGGACCTTTGGTTCTCCTCTAAGGATACTATTTCCAAGACTTATGACCATAGATTTAAGGATATCTTCGCCGAAATCTATGAAACCGAATATAAGGAACGTTTCGAAAAAGCGGGTATCGAATATTTCTATACCCTTATCGACGATGCAGTTGCCCGTGTTATCCGTTCTGACGGAGGCTTTATTTGGGCTTGCAAGAACTACGATGGCGACGTTATGTCGGATATGGTTTCTACCGCTTACGGCTCGTTGGCAATGATGACAAGCGTTCTCGTTTCTCCCGATGGATATTATGAATACGAAGCGGCTCATGGCACGGTTCAGCGCCATTACTATAACCACTTAAAGGGTCTCCCCACCAGCACAAACTCGGTTGCAACCATCTTCGCTTGGACGGGTGCGTTGAAAAAACGCGGTGAATTGGATGGCTTGGACGAGCTTGTTGCTTTCGCCGAAAAGCTAGAAAAAGCAACTATCGATACAATCGAATCGGGCGTTATGACAAAGGACCTTTATCTTATCTCCACTCTCGAAAACAAGACTCAGGTTAATACCTTGGAGTTCTTGCAGGCAATTGCCTCCAGACTTTAATAAAAACAAAAACGGAAGCATCGCGCTTCCGTTTCAGAGCGAAGACAAATGGGTTATTTACGTCCTTGAAAGAATAAAAAAGATAAATAACGAGTTTCATTTTTAATATGAAGCTCGTTATTATTTTTATAAGGAATATTAATATTTATTGTATTTTCAAGGACTTTGAAGAAATGCTCGACTACCTTACCATTGTAAGCTTACGCTCGCATTTCTTCAAAACTAACCTCATTTCTCTCACTCTGCTTCAGTCTGTAGACTTTGTCTACAGACTGAAACG
>SVQU01000028.1 GCA_015065165.1 Oscillospiraceae bacterium
AAGAGTGATATTATGCACTTTTCGGCATAGTGATATTGAAATCTTCGATTTCAGTGTTATTTTATTCGCATAAAACTGTCCGAAGGACAATATCACAATGCGTAGCATTATATAACTGCGAAGCAACATCACTCGCCGAAGGGCGAATAAAACTGCGTGAGTGTCCTCAGGACACCCACGCATTTGCCCGACAGTTTTTTGGTTAGATTATTTATTGAGTTTGGAATAGGTTTTTTCGGTGAATTTTTCGGAAAGAACCGCAAAACGCTCGTGGGTTCCTTCGCCGATAACACCGCATTCATCCGAAGCGGTAACCTTGAAAACGTAACGTCTGCCGTCTTTTTCTAAAAGCTCGGCGGTGGCGGAAACCTGCATACCAACAGGGGTGGCGGAAAGATGCTTTACGTTTAAAAGTGTTCCCACAGTGGTTTCTCCTTCGCCCAAAACAGGCTCTAACGCTTTACAAGCCGCCTTTTCCATAAGAGCGAGCATTGCGGGAGTTGCATAAACCTTTAGGCTTCCGCTACCCACAGACAGGGCAGTATTTATTTCGGTTACGGTTTCATTTACCGTTGCGATTATATTTTCCATTAATATACTTCCCTTTTTAGATTAAAGCTCGGTCTTCCAAAGTCCGTGAAGGTTACAATAAGCATAAACCGCAACAGGCTTTTGACCGTTGAGGACAAAGGATGCCTTGGGTGCATCACCCGCTTTAAGATACTTTATCTGTCCGCCGCAGCAGGTTTCGAGATAGATCCATTCGATATAATGCTCCTCTGCCATGGGATGAGTTACTGCGCCAACGTCTACTGTTACTACGTCGCCTTCTACAGTAGCAACGGGAACGTGTTTTTCAAGGCTTGCATCAACTGTGCCGGGAACAAGAAGTGTCATCTTTTCGCCGCAGCAAACGGGGTTCACACCCGAATCGTTAACCATAGCTACAAGGTTTTTACAATGATTACAAAGATAGAATTTCATAATATTTCTCCTTTAAAAGTTAATCCTATATTTTATTCAACAGGTTCAAAATCCGAAGCGGGATGTTTACAAACGGGGCACACGAAATCTTCGGGGAGTGTTTCACCGTTATAAACGTAACCGCATATTTTACACATATATCCAAGGGACTGCTGCGCCTTGGGTTTGGGCTTTACGTTTTTGTGGTAGTAAGCATAGGACATTGTTTCGGTGTTATCAACAACCTCAGCTTCGGTTACTTCACAGATGAACATAATGTGGGTGCCCAAATCGATGCTCTGTTGTACCTTTAGGGACATAAAGGAATTTATATACTTATCGAGAACAACCAAGCCGTTTTGAGAGGTTTTAACCTCTTCGCCCGCGAATTTATCGGTATCCCTACCCGATGCAAAGCCGAATTTTTCGAAAACCGAAAAGGGAGCTTTAACCGTAAGGCAGTTAACATTTAATTCTCCTGTTTTTTGGATGATTTCGCAGGTATAGTTAGCTTTATTGATAGTTACAGAAACCAAAGCGGGGGTGCTTGTTTGCTGTGTAACGGTGTTGCATATCATACCGTTATGCTTTGTGCCGTCGTTGGTGGTTATTACGTATAGACCGTAGCCTATGTTATACAGTGCTTTTGTATCTACTGACATTTGTGTGCTCCTTTTTCTTAATGGTAATTTTTATCAATAAGATGATAACATACTTTTTTTATTTTTGCAAGAGTTTTTTAGATTTTTTTTAATCCTTTAAAAATTCGTCAAGCAAGGGGGCGAGTTCTTTTTTGAGCTTAGGTATGCTTTCGCGGGAAACCCAGCTTGCCCAATAGGTATATCCCCCGAGAGTTAATGAACGAGGGGTTGCCATATAGTGGTAATAGCCGTTTACTTGGTCGACGGGGATGGTTTTTGTACCTGTAAAGCGAGAACGCATCCAGGTTGTCATATCCACCAAGCTTTCACCGGGGACGCCCACGAAAAGATATCCGCCGAAGCGAACCGCGGGGACGGTTACCTTTACCTTATGAGTTGCATATTCCTCATCTGTGAAGCCAAACTCTTTACATTTGAAGAGATAAGGAAGATGTCCTGTGCGCCAAAGGTCATCGATTATTCTTTTTACCTCGGCAGGAGTTGAGCCATTATCGATTGCTTCCTGAAACTTTAACCGCATAGGCTCGTACTTTTCTACCATCGCCATAACATCGGCGTGGGTATAAGGGATATCCTCTTTCATAGGCAGAGAGAATTCGAAGGTTTCGGTTTTGAAAACCGATGTCATATCTATAGGTTTAGCGTTATTATCGAAGCTTTCGCGCAGTTTATTACCGATAAGCTTGGCAAGACGTTGACATTCCTTCGCAGAAGCTTCGTAGGTGCATTTATCAACGCAATCCTTTTTAGCGGCAAGGTCGGCGCAGGGGCCGTTTATATACATACCAACACCGCCGTAAATATCTTCCATTTCGTCGCTTAAATATCCGGGCCAATCGTAATCGTAATGGTATTCGTTTTTATGGTCCTTATTCTCGCTATGCTCGAAAAGCACGGCAACGTCGGGATGGGCGGCAAAGCGTGAGATTGTGCCCAAGGTTTCGCCCTTTTGATTTTTGAACATAAACAGATATGCCATTTGGTCTACGGTATTATCGAAATAGATAGGCTTATCAAAAACGGGCAAATCGGGTTTATATCCCTTTAAAAGCATTATATCGGGGTTTTGGGTGAATGCCCTGCCCTGCTCGTCAAACTCTATCCCTCTCCAAACGGTTACACCGCCCAAGCCTTCTATATACTGTTCACGGTTGAAGGAATAATCTGTGCCCATATCACATTCCGAAACAAGGCAGACACATTCCTGCGCTTCTTTTATCATTTCGTTAACGGCATCGGCGGAAACATCTATTAATCTATCCATCGATTCCCCTGCCAATTCTTCGTTAAAGGGGGCGGCATGGATTTGAAGTTCGTGATACCAGATAGACTTTTCGGGAATACCCGTTTTTTTAGACATTTCGGTTCTGAAACGATTTGCCTCACGGGGGAAGGTGGCATTAAAATCGAAAGCGCAAAGCAGGAATTTTTCGGTTTCGGATTCTAAATAGAAAAATCTACCGTAAAGGTCTGTGCCATACGGCCAAGACGCATTAAACGTGCCTTTTGTAGACACCTTTTTAAAACTGCATTTCATATTTAAACCTCTTTAATTTAGAGTGAATTAATTATAAACGTATTATATATTATTTTCCAAATATTTGCAATAATATAAGAAAAAACAACCCCAAAAATTCTTTCGACTTTTGGGGTTTTATTTGTTTTTTGACGTTTTAAAGCTTTTCTGCCAGATCGAGAATTAATTTTTCGGTTTTTTCCCAGCCCAAGCAAGGGTCGGTTATGGATTTACCAAAGGTATGCTCGCCGATTTTTTGAGAGCCGTCTTCGATATAGCTTTCTATCATCAAGCCCTTGACAAGGCGTTTGATATCGTTATTATACTTTCTGCTTTCGGCAACCTCGTTGGCGATACGAATTTGCTCTAAATAACGCTTACCCGAGTTGTTATGGTTTGTATCTACGATAACAGAGGGATTTGCCAAGCCCGAGGCGAGGTAAAGCTCGTTAAGCTTTGCCAATTCCTCGTAATGATAATTGGAAACGCTTTTACCTGCAAAATCAACGTAACCGCGGAGTATTGCATGGGTATAGGGGTTGCCTGCGCTTTTTACCTCCCAGCCTCTGTAAATAAAGGTGTGGCTTGCGTGGGCGGCGCGGATGGAATTGAGCATTACCCCCATATCGCCGCCTGTGGGGTTTTTCATACCAACGGGAACGTCAAGACCGCTTGCCGTAAGGCGGTGCTGTTGGTTTTCTGCCGAGCGCGCGCCAACGGCAACGTATGCCAAAAGGTCGGAAAGATAGCGGTGGTTTTCGGGATAAAGCATTTCGTCTGCGCAGGTGAAGCCGTAATCCTTAAGGGCGCTCATATGAAGCTCTCTTATGGCTACGATACCCTTATACATATCCGGCTTTTCATCGGGATTGGGTTGGTGAAGCATACCCTTATATCCCTCGCCGGTTGTGCGGGGTTTATTGGTGTAGATTCGGGGAATGATTATGATTTTATCATTAACCTTATCCGCAACGGTTTTGAGCCTTGAGATGTATTCAAGAACAGGCTCGCGGCTGTCGGCAGAGCAAGGACCGATGATTAATATAAACTTATCCGATTCCCCCGAGAAAACCGATTTTATTTCTTCATCACGTTGTTTTTTGATTTCTTCCATTTCGGCGGTAACGGGATAATCCTGTTTTACCTGCTGAGGTATGGGGAGTTTTCGGAAGAACTCCATATTCATAAGATTTACCTATATTTGACCTTTCTTTTTGTCGAATTTCTTTCGTCTTGCCGTGGAAAGGCGCATCATTTCACGCATTTCATCGCGGTTGTCATTTTTTATTGTGTTATAAAGCTTATCGAAAGCGGTGCGGTAGTTATCCATCTCGTCAAGGAGAATTTCACGGTTAGCAAGAAACAGCTCGCTCCACATTTCGTCGTTGATATTTGCGATTCTCGTTAGGTCTCTGAAGGAGTCGCCCGTGTATCTTTCCAAATCCGGCTCGTCGCAGGCGCACATAAGGGACACCGCGATACAGTGGGTCAACTGAGAAAGAAAGGCTATCATTTTATCGTGCTTTTCGGGAGAAAGCACCGATATTTCGCGGAAACCGAGGGTTTCGCCCAAATCGCCGCAAAGCTCGATTATATCCAACGAATTTTTTTCGGTGGGAACGACGATATAGTTTGCATTTGCAAAAATGGAATCGTCGGCATATTCCACACCCGATTTTTCTTTACCTGCCATTGGGTGGGCGGATATAAACTCTACACCCGAGGGCAAAAGGCTTTGTATTTCATAAACCATGCAGGATTTCACACCCGTTACGTCGGTTATAACAGTTTTGGGAGAAATCAGGTTTCCGTATTCTTTTATCCATTCCACGAAAACGTGGGGATAAAGGGCGAAAACGATTATATCTGCTTCTTTAACAAGAGATTCATCAACAAAAGCCGAGCCTTTATTTATAAACCCGTGTTCCAAGGCATAATCTATGTCCTTTTGGTCTTTGGTTATGGCGGTTACGTAATAATCCTGCTTTGAAAGGGATTTTGCATAGCTGCCGCCCAGCAAGCCCAAGCCCACGATTAGGAATTTTTTGGTTTTATCAATCTTCATATATCTCCACCCCGACGTTTAAGGATTTTAGAACCTCGAAGAAATCGGGGTAGCTTTTCGAAACTGCCTCTGCACCCTCGATTACACCGCCTGTAACAGCGGAAAGCACCGACAGTGCCATTACGATTCGGTGGTCGTTATGACCGTTCAGAGGCTCTTTAGGAGCTTTAATTTCTGCCGAAGGAATTACCACGAAATTATCGCCGATTTGGATGTCTACGCCGAATTTTTGAAGTTCCTCCTTCATAGCCTGCGCTCTGTCGCTTTCTTTAAGGCGAAGCCTTGCAGTGCCGTTAAACCTTGCACCGCCCTTTATTGCCGCAAGGGCAAAGGAAATGGGGGCGAGGTCGGGGCAATCCGAAAGGTCGAACTCTCGGTCTGTTGTTCCCAAAACACCCATAATGGATTTATAAACGTTATCCCCTTGGGCGGTTGTTTCGGGCAGACCTTTTACATCAACGTTACCGCCCATATAATTAAAGGCATCTAAAAAGGCTGCATTTGAGCAATCACCCTCTACGGTATAATCAAAGGAAGCATATTTTTGGTTGCCCATTATTATAAATCGGTTGTCCAAACGTGTAATTCTTATACCGCATTTGGAAAGCATATTTAAGGTGAGATTTATATACGATGCGCTTTCCAATTCGCCTGTTATTTCCAGAATACTTACGCCGTCAAGTAAGGGCAGAGTGAAAAGCAGACCGCTTATGAACTGGCTTGAAATATCACCGGGGATTTTATAGCTTCCGCTTGAAAGCTTACCGCAAACTGTAACCGAGCTTTCGGTTTTTTCATAAAATATGCCCTGCTCGGTGCAAATCTTTTCGTAGATTTCCAAGGGTCTTTGAAAAAGCCTTTTTGCGCCTTTAAGGGTAACCCTTTTACCCGAAAGGAGGCACAGCGGAAGAAGAAAGCGCAGAGTGCTTCCGCTTTCATTGCAATCCAAAACCGCGTCATTAGGGATTTCAAAGGGATTGAGACCGCCGATTTTTGCCGTATTTTCGCATATATCTGCGGTTGCGCCGAGAGCCTTAAGGCAACCTAACGTTGCCGTTATATCCTTTGAAAAAGCAAGGTTTTTTATATTTGAATTTCCGCTTAACGCACCGCAAATTAAAGCGCGGTGAGCCAAGCTTTTGGAGGGCGGTGCAACAACCGCACCGCAAGGGGTTGACTTAGTTATCTGAACCTTCATTTTTAATCTTTAATTGCCTCTGTGAGATACTTTATTGCCTGAATATATCCGTTGATCCCCTGCCCGCTTACGGTTTTTTCGCAATATTCGCGGACATAGCTTATTTGACGGTATGATTCACGAGAGGATACGTCGGATATATGCACCTCAACCGCGGGGATTGAAACGGATTTAAGGGCATCTAAAATGGCGATGCTGGTATGAGTATAAGCCGCGGGGTTGATAACGATACCGTTGAAAATTCCGTATGCGCTTTGAATTTTATCTACGATTTCGCCCTCGTGGTTAGATTGGTAGATTTCTACCTGAACACCGTTTTCGTTGGCATAGGCATTTATGGTATCGCAAAGGCCCTTATAGGTGTTTTTGCCGTAAATTTCGGGTTCACGGATACCTAACATATTTATATTGGGACCGTTAATTACAAGAATTTTCATTGAAATCCTCCAAAATTAGATCAGCGTTTAATTCCGCGCCGTCCAAGGGGTTTATAATTACGTCGGCGGAATTGCAATAGATATCATATCTTTCCTCGAAGCGTTTTTTCAGCAATTCGCGGGTTGAGGAAAGAGGGCGGTCATCGGATATTTTTATATCCTCCAATGGGCGGTTTATAAAATAGATTCTTCCGTTTTTGAGGAGGTTTTCTATATTTTCCTCCCTTAAAACCGCGCCACCGCCTGTTGAGATAACACAGCCGTTTAATTGAGATATTTCTTTGATTATATCCGATTCTATATCGCGGAAGGCTTGTTCGCCTTTGAAATTTATTATTTCCGAAGGAGATGCGCCCGTTTGTTGGGTTATTTTATCATCGGTATCGATAAATCGGGCACCGAGTTTTTTTGCAACATATTTACCCGCCGAGGATTTGCCGCAACCGGGCATACCCGTAAGGACGATATTCTGCTTTGATTTAAGGATTTGGCGGTAGACCTCTTTTATCTTGATTTCCTCTACCGATTTATCCACAAACAGCTCTGCCGCTAAGGCCGCCTGGGCAACAAGCATATACAACCCGCCCACGGCTTTGATCTTTTTCTTTTGCGCTTGGCAAACCAGTTTTGTTTTTAATGGGTTATAAATAACGTCGATAACCGCCGAAAGGCTTGGAAACGCATTTATATTGATGGGTGTTGCATCAGTTTCGGGAAACATTCCGCAAGGGGTTGTATTTATTATTACTTCGGAATTATTATGTGCAGAAAGGGCGGTTTCGTAGGAAATACAGCCGTCCTTTTCGTTACGGGACACGCGGAAAACCTCCCTTGCGCCCAATTGTTTTGCAACGTAAAGGGCGGTTTTAGAGGTACCTCCCGAGCCCAAAACAAGGACCTTTTTATCCTTTAAGGAGATGCCGTTGGTTTGGATTAACGCCGTCAACCCGCCTGCATCGGTGTTATAGCCGTAAAGCCTTCCATCGCGGTTAACTATGGTATTAACCGCGCCGATGGATTTTGCAACGGGGTGGATATAATCGAGGTAAGGAATAACCGATTCTTTGTATGGAATGGTTACGTTTATCGCCGAGAATTCCCTCTCGGACAAAAATTGGTGAAGTTGATTTTCGGATAATGCTTTAAGCTCGTAATCATAACCGAAAAGCTTTTTGTGTATTTCCGCAGAGAAGCTGTGGGTTACTCGGTTGGCGATAAGACCGTATTTCATAGCGCCAACCAATCTGTTCCGTGGCGGGTTGCAAGTAAATCTGCAACGACCAGCGCGGTTATACTGTCAACCACAGCCCTTGCGCGGTGGATTATGCAGGGGTCGTGTCTTCCCCTTGCCTCGAGCACTTTATTTTCCATATCAACGAAATCAACGGTATTTTGGGGTTTGGCAATAGTAGGCGTAGGTCGGAAAGCGCAACGGAAGGTTACGGGCATTCCGTTTGTTATACCGCCGTTTATACCACCTGAATTATTGGTGGAGGTATAAACCTTGCCCGATTCTGTATAAAAAGAATCGTTAGCGGTTGAGCCTGTTTCGTTAGCAAAGCCAAAGCCCAAGCCGAATTCCACTCCCTTTACGGCGGGGATTGAAAACAGCGCGTGGGAAAGCATACTTTCCACCGAATCGAACCAAGGCTCGCCAACGCCTGCTTCCAAGCCGATAACCGCAGTTTCGAGAACACCGCCGATGCTGTCCCCCGATTCTTTTGCGTTTAAGATTGCCTGTTGCATTTGGTTTGCCGCGTTTTCGTCAAGCACGGCAAATGAAGAAGTTGAAAGCTTATTTATATCGTTTGTATAATCGGCAAATTCGCGGTCCTGCACACCGCCGCAGGATTTTATATGTGTGCCGATATATATACCTTTCTTATTAAGTGCTGGAATTAGAATTCCACCCACGGCAACCAAAGCCGCGGTGATTCTTCCGCTGAAATGTCCGCCGCCGCGATAATCCTGAAAGCCGCGGTATTTACAATGGGCGGTATAGTCGGCATGTGATGGACGGGCAAGATTTGCGGTGGATTGATAATCGACAGAACGGGTATCCGAATTTGGGATGGTTATACAGATGGGAGTACCCGTTGTAAATCCGTTGAAAACACCGCTTTGTATAACAAATTCGTCTGCTTCCTGCCTTGAAGTGGAAATTGCCCCCGCGGGACGGCGGAGAGATAGCATTTTTTTGATTTCCTCTTCGTTAACGGGGATTCCGGGGGCGATACCGTCGAGAACGCAACCAACGGAAGGACCGTGGCTTTCGCCGAATATTGTAAGAGTTAGATTATTTCCAAAGCTGTTTTTCATTGATTTAAAACCTGCCTTATCATATCTTCATATTTGGAAAAGGGGATTTTTTCGAAGCGGAATTCACCCACGTTGGATACGTATACAACCGTTATATCATCACCCGACATTTTTTTATCGTGGATGCAGGCTTTGATTATTTCGTCGGCATCCTCTTTATCGGGTTTTGTGGGAAGAATGAGTTTGTTCAGAACGTTTATTACCCTTTCGCGGATTTTGGTATCGCACATAGGTACCATACCTATCGCCACACATTCGCCGTGGTAGTATTTTTCCATTTGATTAACCGATTCGATAGCGTGGGCAAGAGTATGTCCGAAGTTCAGCACACGGCGCAAGCCCTTTTCTTTTTCATCGGCTTCTACGATTTCCGCCTTAATCTTTACCGAACGGTAAATGATTTCTTCGAGGTTTTCAAGGGGATTGGAATTTTCGAAAAGCTCGAAAAGCTCTTTATCGTTGGTTAAAGCCATTTTAACCGATTCGGCAAGACCGTTGGCAATTTGTCTTTCGGGGAGTGTTTTAAGGGTATCTGTATCGATAATTACTGCTTTTGGGGGATAAAAAGCGCCCACGATATTTTTTATACCCATAAAATCGATAGCGGTCTTTCCTCCCACAGAGGAATCCACCTGTGAAAGGACGGTTGTGGGGATGTTATAGAAATCTATCCCTCTCATATAAGTGCTTGCAGCAAAGCCCGCAAGGTCGCCCACCACACCGCCGCCCACGGCTACAATACAGTCCGAACGGGTGAAATTATTTTCAACCAACGTTGATAGGATTTTTTGATAATTATCCATATTTTTGGTTGCTTCGCCTTGAGGAAGGGTTAAAATTTTCCCATCGGATAGGCGGGATTTCACCGCTTGGGCATATTCTGCGGGAACGCCGTTATCGGTGATTATCAACGCTTTATTATTTTTTATATATTTATCCGCCTGTTTGATACCGCCGCGGCAGAAATTAACCTTATATTCGCCTGTGGCAGTTTTTATATTAAGGCTTTTATTTTCGTTTACTTTAAACGTCATATTTACACCTTTTGTTCTTTTTCGTAGCTTGCGATTATCTTCACGCTGTTACAACAGCTTTCAAGCTCGGACAGCATTTTTCTGCCCTCGTAGGAGGCAATATTTCCCTCGCCCTCGGCATAGAAGTAATAATCCCAAACAAGGTCTTTAGTAGGGCGGCTTTTTAAAGCGCGGAGGTTAAAGCCGTGTTCACCGATAACCGAAACCGCCTTACCCAAGGAACCCGCCACATTTTTCACGGTAAACAGCATTATAAAACGGTTATCGTTTGCCGTAGGCTCGCGGCGCGTACGGGAGAACACACCGAAGCGTGTGGTATTATTGCTGTTTTCGTTTATATGTCCCTCTAATTTTACAAGACCGAATTTTTCTGCCGCCTCTTGGCTTGCGATAGCGGCAAGAGTTTTATCACCTTTTTCCGCAACGGTTTTTGCCGCCACGGCGGTATTAACCGATTCGGTTTGTTGGAACCCGTGTTTTGCAATATAAGGCGCACATTGACCGAGAGCTTGGGGATGGCTGATTACGTGGGTTATATCCGCCAAAGCCGAGCCCTTTACACCCAAAAGATTTTGAACTATCTCGGCCTCGTAAACGCCGTTGATATGCAAAGAACCGAAGAAGGCAAGGTCCAGCACCTTTCCAACGTCGCCGTTGAAGCTGTTTTCTATGGGAAGAAGAACAAAATCGCATTCGCCCTTTTCTACAGCTTTATATGCCGTATCGAAATCCGAACAGCCCACACAGGTAGCGTCGGGGAAAATACGTTCCGCCACTATGTTGGCGAAAGCGCCCTCCACACCGCTGTAGGCAACACGGACACCGTCGAAAAGCTTTCTTTGGAATTTCTTTGAGATTTCTATTGTATTTTTTAGAAATTCCACGTAATAGGAACGGTAGTCGTCTTCATCGATAAAGGAGATATTTCGGGAAATAAGCTGTTCTTCCCTTGTTAAATCCTCGATGGGCAGACCTTGTTCTATTTTATGCTTTGCCACGGTACGCACGGCATCCATACGTTGTTGAAAAAGCTTTGCCATTTCCTCATCGGTGGCGTTTATTATTCTTCGTGCCTGTTCAAGTTCGGTCATTTTTCATAACTCCTTATTAATACAAAAAGCCCGTAACCTTATGCAAAAGCGCATAGCGGATACGGACTGCAGGTTCTATAAAGCAATTGATACTTTAGAGCAACGCGCAGTCCTTTTTAAAATAATAAAAATATGCATATTCGAAAAAGAACATAACGTTTACTCCTTTACTATAGTATCAAAAAATTCTTGCATACATACTAATACTTTTTTTCTTGATTGTCAAGGGGGTTTTTATGATTTTTTTACTGTTTTGGGAGAAATTTGCTTGTTTTTTCGACAGAATAAAATTAATGAAATGTTAAAATTTATGACCGAAACTTGATTTTCTACCAAAAATATTATATAATAAATGCAATATGGATATATACTTTTTCGCAAGGAGGCGCAATATGAAAAAATCCTATTCCGCAATTACACCCTATATTTCAAAAATGGCGGAGATATCGAACAGAAACAACGGCATTGAGCCCGCAATGTATTTGAACCACAAAGTTAACCGCGGACTTCGAGATTTGAACGGCAACGGCGTTGTTACGGGTTTGACCGAGGTATCTACCATTATTGCAAAGAAAATCGGTGAAAACGGCGAGGTTTTGCCTTGCGAGGGCAAGCTTTGTTACCGCGGAATTAACGTACGCGACCTTGTGGGCGGTTTTACAACCGACAACCGTTTTGGGTTTGAAGAAACCGTTTATTTGCTTTTATTCGGCGAGCTTCCCAACAGCGAGGAATTGGCGGATTTTACAAAGCAATTATCGAGTTATCGCAGTTTGCCCAAATCCTTTGTAAGAGATATGATTTTGAAGGCGCCCGGCAAGGATATGATGAACATCCTTTCTCGCTCGGTGCTTGCTCTTTATGCTTATGACGACAATCCCGACGATATTTCGATTGAAAACGTTTTAAGACAGTGTTTGCAATTAATCGCCATGTTCCCCTTGTTGGCGGTTTACGGATATCAGTCTTACAGACATTATCACAGAGGTAAAAGCTTACATATACGTCTGCCCAAGCCCCAATATTCCACGGCAGAAAATCTGCTTCACATTTTAAGAAAAGACGGCACTTTTACCGAGCTTGAGGCGAAAATTTTAGACCTTGCACTTGTTCTTCACGCAGAGCACGGCGGCGGTAACAACTCTACCTTTACCACCCACGTGGTTACCTCTTCGGGAACCGACACTTATTCTGCCATTGCGGCGGCTTTGGGTTCGCTTAAAGGTCCAAGACACGGCGGCGCAAACATTAAGGTTGTTAAAATGTTCGAGGATATGAAGAAAAAGGTGAAGGTTAAGGACGAGGATTCTATAAAGAATTATCTTAAGCGTCTTTTGGACAAGCAGGAATTTGACGGTGCGGGATTGATTTACGGTATGGGCCACGCGGTATATTCCCTTTCCGACCCACGCGCGGACATTTTGAAGAATTGCGCCAAGGAGCTTTCGGTGGCAAAAGGCAAGCAGGATGACTTTGCTTTATACGAAACTGTGGCAAGGCTTGCCCCCGAAATTATTGCCGAAAAACGCAAGGTTTACAAGGGTGTCAGCCCCAACGTTGACTTTTATTCCGGCTTGATATACAAGATGTTAGGTTTGCCCGACGAGCTTTATACCCCTATTTTTGCCGTGGCAAGAATTGCGGGTTGGTCTGCCCACAGAATTGAGGAAATTCAGAACGCGGGCAAGATTATTCGTCCCGCTTACATCAGCGTTATCGATGACAAGGACTATACCAACCTGAACAACAGATAAAAATTCAACTCCGTGGATAAAAACACGGAGTTTTTACTTGATTTTTTTGATATTGTGTGTTATAAATATTGATATAACCGAAAAGGAGAAAATGTATGAATATTTTTCACCTTAAATATGCCATAGAAGTTGCAAAAGCAGGCTCGATTAACAAAGCCGGCGAAAATTTGGGTATGGCTCAGCCCAACATAAGCCGAGCACTGAAGGACCTTGAAGCGGACATCGGAATTAACATTTTCGACCGTTCCTCCAAGGGTATGAATCTTACCCCCGAGGGAAAAGAATTTATCACCTATGCCCAGCAAATTTTATATCATCTTGACGAGCTTGAAAATATGTACAAGGGCGCCAGCGGAAACAGACAGAAATTTTCGGTTTCTGCGCCCAGAGCAGGATATATCGCCGAAGCCTTTGCCGAATTTTCAAAGAATATCAACGGCAGCTCGGCAGAGGTTATTTTAAAAGAAACGGGTGTGCACAACACCGTTAAAAGCATTATCGGCTCGGATTGTAAATTGGGTATTATCCGTTATGAGGCTGAAGCAGACAGATATTTTAAAGAATTGATTCTTGAAAAGGGTTTGGAATACAAGCCTTTAACGGTTTTTAACTTTGCGATTTTAACAAGCAAAAACAGCGAACTTGCAAGCGTTGAAAAAATAACGCAGGAAGATTTAAAGAACAAAATTCAAATTACTCATACCGACCCTTACGCCGCTACTCTAACCGCGGCTAACGCATATAAAGAGGCATCACAAGAGGATTCGGACAAGTGCATTTACGTGCTTGACAGCGCGGCGCAGCTTGAATTACTTTCCCAAAACGCCGACACCTTTATGTGGGTATCCCCTGTTCCCGATGCTATTTTGGAAAGATACAATCTTGTGCAAAAGTATTCGGATTTGAACAGTTCGAAATATATGGACGTTTTGATTTACCGCAAGGATTATAAGTTGACAGAGCTTGACAAGGCTTTTATCGAAGAGGTTACCCGCGCGGCAGAAAAATATCTTTAAAAAGCATAGAAAAAACTCGGCAAACTAAATGCCGAGTTTTTGTTATATATTTACTTTTCAAGCTTTTTTCTTTAAATTTAAAATTCTGAAAGCAACGGGAGAAAGGAGAATGTTTGTGCCAAGCTCGAACAGGAAGTTGCCACCCGCAAGGCCGATGAACATATATTCAGCCGCGTTGGAAAAGCCGAGAGCCGCGCCCCATTCGTTAATAGTTTCCATAAAGAAAATCACGCAACCGAGAAGGAAAACGCCTGTATTTATAACAGGACAGGTCAACGCCGCCGCAACCACGGCAACGTAAACGTTATATTTCTCCACCGCTTTATAAACCAAACCTGCACAAAGACCGCACAAAGTGCCTTTAAGAAGCACGGTAATTATAGTACCTGCAACGTCAACGGCAAGAAACGCCGCCGCATCGCCGCTTAACAAAACCACAACGCCGAAAACAAAACCAAGCCAAGCGCCTACCTTTATACCGCACTTTGCCGCGCCTACTACAATAGGAATAAGCACCAAGGACACCGAAAAAATACCAAAGCGTATGAATGAGCCCAAAAGCTGAAGCAGAATTACCAAAGCGGTAAGAATTGCACCGAGAACCAAAAGTTGTGTAGATTCACGGGTTTGTATTTTATTTTTCAAAATTAACACTCCTTTGACTTTCCATTGAAAACTTTACGATATTTCTCTTGAAGTATAGCACTTTTTGAGCTAAAAAACAAGTGAATTTCATACAAATTTCCCTTTTAAAAGGAATTATTTTTAGCAGGTTTGGGAAAAGCAGAAAAATTATGGTTTTTTCATATTTTTTAAAACACGAAAAACCTTGTAAAATCAAGCGTTTTCGGCATCGGTAATTGATATATCAATAAATATATTATCGATATGCTATTATTATACTTTACAAACCGAGTTTTTTTTGATAGAATTATGTCGAGAAATTAGGATGGGAGGGTTGTGCTCTGAAACAATTAAACGTTATGAAAGCCACTTTGGGCAGATTGCCCGTTTATTTGCGATATTTGAAAGAACTTGACCCTGCCGAAAACGGCAATATTTCGGCAACGATTATTGCCAAGGCTCTTGGACTTGGCGAGGTTCAGGTTCGCAAGGATTTGAACTCTGTCAGCGGTGCGGGCAGACCTAAATTAGGCTATAAGACCAGCGCGTTGATTAAGCGTTTGGAGGAGGTTCTCGGACAGAACCGTATTTCCAAGGCGATTATTATCGGCGCAGGTAAATTGGGCAACGCGCTTTTGGAATATAACGGATTTGCCAATTACGGTTTGGAAATTTCCGCCGCTTTTGACATTGATGAAAACAAAATCGGCAACACCGAATTCGGCAAGCCTATTTACTGTTTGGACAGTCTTGAGGAATACTGCAAGGCGCAGGAAATTAAAATTGCGGTTATTACCGTCCCTGCCGCAGCGGCGCAATCGATTTGCAACAGGCTTACCGATTGCGGCATTACCGCGGTTTGGAACTTTGCCCCCTGCCAGCTTAACGTTCCGGACGGCATTTTGTTGCAGAACGAAAACCTTGCGCTTTCCTTGGCGCACTTAAAGTTACAGATGAACAACCAATAATTCGGAGATATAAATGAGAAAATTTGACACCAAGGTTCAGTACCGCAAATATAAAGTACTGAGAGAGGTTGCCAGACACGCTTGGGACGGAACTTTGTTAGAAAAGGTTTTGGATATTCCCTACACCATCGTTCCCGGCAAGGTTTCTACAACACGTTGTTGCGTTTATAAGGAACGTGCAATTTTAGGCGAGCGTGTTAAGCTTGCTATGGGCGGCAACCCCGACAACCCAAACGTTATTGAGGTTATCGACATCGCCTGTGATGAATGTCCCGCGGCAGGATATGAGGTTACCAGCTCTTGCAGAGGCTGTTTTGCCCACAGATGCGAGGACGTTTGTCCAAAGGGCGCTATCACCTTCGACCAATATCACGTTGCATCCATTGACAAAAGCAAATGTATAGATTGCGGAAAATGCGCGCAGGTTTGTCCTTTTAGCGCAATTGCAAACAGAAAGCGTCCTTGTCAGAACGCTTGCAAGATTAAGGCGATTTCTATCACCACCGACGGTGAAGCGGCAATTGACAACAGCAAATGTGTTTCTTGCGGAGCTTGTGTTTATCAATGTCCTTTCGGCGCTATTTCGGATAAATCCTTTATACTTGACGCCATAAATGCCATTAAGGAAAGCGAGAACAACACCAGATATAAGGTTTATGCGGTGGTTGCCCCCTCGATTTCTAGCCAGTTCACCTATGCAAAGCTTGGTCAGGTTGTTACAGGTCTTAAAAGGCTTGGCTTCCACACCGTTGTGGAAGCGGCATTAGGTGCGGATATGGTTGCCCAAGCAGAAGCAAAGGAGCTTGCGGAAAAAGGATTTCTTACCAGCTCTTGCTGTCCCGCTTTTGTGGATTATATCAGAAAGAACTTCCCCGACCTTGCCCCGTACGTTTCGCATAACCCATCACCCATGGCGGCTATTTCCAAGCACATTAAAAGCTTGGACCCCGAAGCAAAGGTTGTATTTATCGGTCCCTGCACCGCCAAGAAGATGGAGGTTAAGCAGGACCACGTTAGACCTTTTGTTGACACGGTTATTACCTTTGAGGAATTGCAGGCCTTGTTCGACAGCCGTGATATTGAGATCACCGAGCTTGAGGAAAGTGCTTTGGACAATGCTTCTTACTTTGGCAGAATTTTTGCCAAGTGCGGAGGCTTGGCAGAGGCTGTTTCCCAATCGCTTAAGGAACAGGGCATTGAGGATTTCGTTTTGAAGGCCTTTTCCTGTGACGGTATTGACGAATGCAGATTGGCGTTGCTTAAGAAGAGCAAAAACGTTTTGGACGCCAACTTTATCGAGGGTATGGCTTGTATCGGCGGTTGTGTGGGCGGCGCAGGCTGTTTGACACACGGCGAAAAGAACAAAATTCTTGTTGACAAGTTTGGCAAGGAAGCCATCGACAAAACTATTACCGACGCTATAAGCGACCCCAACATTTAATTTAGAAAAAAATAAAATTATCATAAAACAAAAAGGAGCTTATTTTATGAATAAGATTACCGTAATCGGAACCGGCGCGGTTGGTTCCACCATCGCTTACACTCTTGCTACACAGGGTATTGCTACCGATATTCTTCTTATCGACATAGCAACCGAAAAGGCAGAGGGCGAAGCCCTTGATATTCTTCAGGCGGCAACCTATTCTCACCCCTTCAACATTAAGGCAGGCAGCTATGAGGACGCAGTTGGTTCCGACATTGTTGTTCTTACCTCCGGTGTTGCAAGAAAGCCCGGTCAGTCCAGACTTGACCTCGCTCAGATTAACGTTAACATCACAAAGAGCATTATCCCTCAGATTACCAAGTATGCACCCGACGCTACCTACGTTATCGTAAGTAACCCCGTTGACGTGCTTACCTATACCTTTATGAAGTGCTCCGGTATTCCCGAAAACAAGATTATCGGCTCGGGTACCTCCCTTGACACTTCTAGACTTTGCACCACACTTGGCGGTATGTACAACGTTAATCCCGCAGACGTTAACGCTTACACCATCGGTGAACACGGTGATTCTTCCTTTACTCCTTGGTCCTTGGCAAACATCGCAGGTATGCCTGTTGAAGATTTCAACAAGGACGTAACCCTTAACAAGGACGAGGTTGAAACCTTCGTTCGCAAATCCGGCGGCGAGGTTATCCGCAAGAAGGGCGCAACCTTCTATGCAGTTTGCGTTTCGGTTTGCCACATCTGCAAGGCGCTTGCAAACAGCACCGACACCATTCTTCCCGTTGGCACCATGTTCCACGGCGAATACGGCATTGACGACGTTTGCATGAGCTTGCCTACCAGAATCGGTAACATGACCGCAAACGGCAAGGTTCTTCTTCCCCTTACCGACGAAGAAATTGAAAAGCTTAAGAACAGCGCAAACGCTCTTAAAGAAGTTATTAACGGCGTAGAAATTTAAGTTTTAGAGATAAAATTATACTCATATATATTTAAGGAAGGAAATTTTAAAGCATGGAATACCGTATTGAACACGATTCTATGGGCGAAATGAAAGTGCCTGCCGACAGACTTTGGGCGGCACAGACACAGAGAAGCCACGAAAACTTTGAAATCGGCGTTGGCATTGAAACTATGCCTGCCGAAATCATTCACGCTTTCGGTGTTTTGAAAAAGGCGGCTGCTATTACCAACAACGCTCTTAAACCCGAAAAGATGACCGACGAAAAGCTTGCGGCTATTAAGCAAGCCTGCGACGAAGTTATGCAGGGCATACTTAACAGCCACTTCCCCTTGGTTGTTTGGCAGACAGGTTCGGGCACTCAGTCCAACATGAACTCCAACGAGGTTATCGCTAACCGCGCTAACCAGCTTCTTGACAAGAAGCTTTGCCATCCCAACGATGACGTAAACATGAGCCAATCCTCCAACGACACTTTCCCCACCGCAATGCACATCGCGGCGGTTATCGCTTTGGAAGATAAGCTTCTTCCCGCTGTTGAAACTCTTATTGAAACCTTTATCCGTTTGGAAAAGGAAAACGAAGGTATTGTTAAGAGTGGCAGAACCCACCTTCAGGATGCTACCCCCATTAAGTTCAGCCAGGAAATCAGCGGTTGGAGATCCAGCCTTGAAAAGGATGCTGAATTGATTAGACGTTCTGTTGAACCCTTGCGCGAGCTTGCTTTGGGCGGTACCGCTGTTGGTACAGGCTTGAACGCTCCTAAGGGATTTGCAGAAAGAGTGGCAGAAGAAGTTAGCAACATCACCGGCAAAAAGTTTGTTACCGCTGAAAACAAATTCCACGCTCTTACCTCTAAGGACGAATTGGTATTTGCTCACGGCGCAATTAAGGCACTTGCTTGCGATATGATGAAGATTGCAAACGACGTTCGTTGGTTGGCTTCCGGCCCCAGAGACGGTTTGGGCGAAATTTTCATTCCCGAAAACGAACCCGGCTCTTCTATTATGCCCGGTAAGGTTAACCCCACCCAGTGCGAGGCTGTAACCATGGTTGCAGTTCAGGTTATGGGTAACGACGTTGCAGTTAGCATGGCTGCTTCTCAGGGTAACTTCGAATTGAACGTATTTATGCCCGTATGTATTTACAATTTCCTTCAGTCTGCAAGACTTCTTGCAGAAGCAATTATGTCCTTTAACAACAAGTGTGCCGTTGGCATTACCGCAAACAGAGAAAAGATGCACCACAACCTGCACAATTCTTTGATGCTTGTAACCGCCCTTAACCCCTATATTGGTTATGAAAACGCTGCAAAGACTGCTAAAAAGGCATACAAGGATAACATTTCTCTTAAAGAAGCTTGTGTTGAATTAGGCTTCCTTACTGCAGAAAGATTCGACGAGGTATTCCACCCCGAAGAAATGGCGTAAAAAGAGCTGACGCTCTCAATCGATAAACCTTGTTTTCGATTGGTTTTAGATGTTCGTTCACTCACGTTAAGTTTGTGCGCGGCACTTCGTGTCTTGCACAAGCTTGCGAACATCATAGGTATGTTTTTCAAGGCACATATCCTCGAAAAATATATAAATCTATTATATATGTTAGTTTATAATTCCTACGTAATATAACCGGAGGTAAAATATGAAGTTCAGTTATTTCCCCGGATGCACACTTAAGAACAAGGCGAAGGATCTTGACGAATATGCAAGAAAATGCGCCGAGGTTTTAGGTGCAACATTGGAAGAAATCGAAGATTGGCAGTGCTGCGGCGGTGTGTTTACCACCTCCAAGGACGAAATTGCCACCAAGCTTTCTTCTGTACGCATCCTTAAGGCAGCACAGGCAAAGGAACAGGCGCTTGTTACCGTTTGCTCGGCTTGCCACAACGTTGTAAAGCAGACAAACTACGCTATGCAAAACGACAGCGAGTTTGCAGGAAAGGTTAATCGCTATATGAACGACGGCGATTATGACGGTTCCACACAGATTTATCACTACCTTGAGCTTATCCGCGACGTTATCGGATTTGACAAGGTTGCCGAAAAGGTGGTTAATCCCCTTAAGGGCAAGAAGATTGCCGCATATTACGGCTGTTTGTTGCTCCGTCCCAACTCTGTTATGAGAATGGACGACCCCGAAAATCCTTCTATTATTGAGGACCTTATCCGCGCAATGGGCGCAGAACCCGTTATTTACCCCTACCGCAACGAATGCTGCGGCGGATATGTAAGAATGGAAAGCCCCGAATTTGCCGATAAGAAGAGCAACACCGTTTCTACCAGCGCGAAGAACGCAGGCGCAGACGTTATCGTTACCGCTTGTCCTCTTTGCAAATATAATCTTGAAAAGGCAGGCTCTGAAGTTCCCGTGGTTTATATCACCGAGCTTTTGGCAGAAGCCCTTGGCGTAAAGGAGGATACAAATGAATAAACAGAACCTCCGCGATGAAATCATCCGCAGAAGTGGCGTTAACCCTACAAAGTGCATGCGTTGCGGTAAATGCTCGGGCACCTGCCCCGCTTTTGACGAGATGGAATATCATCCTCATCAATTCGTTTATATGGTTGAAAGCGGCGATATCGAGCCCCTTTTGGAATCCAAATCGCTTTACAGATGTCTTACCTGCTTTGCTTGTGTGGAAAGATGTCCCAGAAGTGTTGAACCCGCAAAGCTTGTTGAGGCTGTACGTCTTGAAGCTATCAGAGTTCAGGGTAACAACCATATGACAGCAAATGACGTTCCCGCTATGCTCGACAGCGATATCCCCCAGCAGGCTATCGTTTCGGCATTCAGAAAATATACTAAGTAAGGAGGAAAGACGAAATGCAAAGAATTGGTGTTTTTGTATGTTGGTGCGGCAGTAACATTGCAGGTACGGTTGACGTAGTTGCAGTTGCCGAAGCTTTGAAAAGCGAACCCGGTGTTGTCTTTTCTGCCAACTATCAGTATATGTGTTCCCAAGCCGGTCAGGATATGATTAAGGAGGCTATTAAGGAACACAATCTCACAGGTATTGTAGTTTGCTCCTGCTCGCCCCGTATGCACGAGGCTACCTTCCGCAAGACCGCGGCAGCAGCAGGACTTAACCCCTATATGGTTGAAATCGCAAACATCCGCGAACAGTGCTCTTGGGTACACAAGGATATGACTACCGGTACCGAAAAGGCGATTATTCTTGGTAAAGCGGCAGTTGCGAAGGT
>SVQU01000005.1 GCA_015065165.1 Oscillospiraceae bacterium
CCGAGATAAACACGATGATTTTTGAAGAAAAACGAACGTCGCCCTACAAGCGTAGGGCAGTTGAAGTTTTTCTTCAAAGCCCTTGAAAATACAATAAAATTAATTCCTTATAAAAGAAACAAGCTTCGAAAAAAACATAATGAAGCTTGTTTTTCGTTATAATATTTCTTTCAAGGGCGTAAAGGGCGTGTTTAGCGCGGAGAGTTAAAAGAGATGCTAAAAGACCGAGATAAACACGATGATTTTTGAAGAAAAACGAACGTCGCCCTACAAGCGTAGGGCAGTTGAAGTTTTTCTTCAAAGCCCTTGAAAATACAATAAAATTAATTCCTTATAAAAGAAACAAGCTTCAAAAAAACCATAATGAAGCTTGTTTTTCGTTATAATATTTCTTTCAAGGGCGTAAAGGGCGTGTTTAGCGCGGTCTTACTTATGGTATTTTTTGCCGGTATTAATGGCAAACGCCCTGTAAACCTGCTCGGCAAGCATAACACGGGCTAACATATGGGGGAAGGTCATTTCCGACATGGAAAGTCTGACGTCGCATTCCTTTTTTAAATTCTCGTCAAGCCCGAAGCTTGAGCCGATTATAAAACAAATAGGGCGTGATTCTGCTTTGAAAAGGTCGGCAAACTTTGTGCTGGAAAGCTGTTTGCCCTCGATACACATTGCGATTTTAACCGCCTGCTTGGGTATAGCCGCCCTAATGGCGGTTGCCTCTTTCTCCAAGGCTTTTTTAATGAGCTTTTCGGAATCCTCCCCAAAGGCAGATTCTTCTTTTATACAAATTGTTTTGTAATCGCAAAAGGCTTTAAGACGCTTTATATATTCGTTTTCGGCATCCTTAAAGTATTTTTCCTTAAAATCGCCCACGTGTATAATGGTTACACTTGTCATTTTCTGTTCCTCTTAAGATTTTTGCGCTTTCTTACCGAAAAACCGAAATCTCCGATTTTTTTGCCCAAAGCAAAATAATCTCCGTGGGCATAGGCGCAAAGGTTTGCCTTTTCAAGCATCAAGCGACCTTTGTCGTCAACCAAATTTTCGTCCACCGAAACCGCAAGGATATCTGCAATAAACATATCGTGTGTGCCCAAAGGGACGATTTGCGAGGTTTTACATTCCAAAACGATAGGACATTCACCAATGCTTGGGCATTTCACCTCGAAGGATTCCTCCTTGGTTAGCTTGCAATCCGCAAACTTGTCGCACTCTCTGCCCGACTTTACACCGCAATAATCCACGGCTTTAATTATATCGGTGGTGGGAATATTAACACAGAATTCACCCGAATTTTTAATTATATCGTAAGAAAACCTTTCGGGGCGCACCGAAATATAAAGCTTGGGCGGGTGAGAAGCCACAATGCCCGTCCAACCGATGGTAATTATGTTTGCGTTTTCGGTATCTCCGCAGGACACCAAAACCGAGGGTACGGGGGCAAGTAACGTACTGCCCTTCCATTTTTGTTTTGCCATATAACACCTTAAATATCTGAAATTTCTTTGTTTTTTATTCCGCGGGGCAATCCTTTATAATTTCGCTTACAATTTCAAAAGCCATTCTTATCCCTGCGGTTGCAGGTACGAAAATTATGCTGGAGGGAGTTGCTCTGCCCGTAATTTCGTTTCTGCCCTCGATACATTCCTTGGGCGGTTCTTCCGAAAAAACAACCTTCAAAGCCTTAATATCCCTTGCCTTTAATTCCTTCCGCATAACCCTTGCCAAAGGGTCCCCCGCGGTGGAATAAACGTCCTTTACGGCGATTTTCGAAGGGTCGATACGGTTGCCCGTACCCATAGATGATATAATTTCAACCCCTTTTTCCTTGGCGGTGGTAATCAACAATATCTTCGAGGTTACCGTGTCGATACAGTCGGCGATAAAATCGTAATTCGTCAGGTCGATTTCATCCTTGGTTTCGGCAGAATAGAAAAGGTTTAAAGCCTTTACGTTGCAATTGGGGTTGATATCCTTAATGCGCTCTGCCGAAAGGTCGGCTTTGGATTTGCCAAGGGTAGAGTTAAGGGCAATAAGCTGGCGGTTTCGGTTGGTTTCCGAGGCAATATCGCCATCCACAACGGTGATACTTCCCACACCGCACCGAGCCAATGCCTCGGCACACCAAGAGCCAACGCCCCCCACACCGAAAACAATAACCGATGATTTATTAAGTTTTTCTATACCCGATTCTCCCAAAAGGGGAATCGAACGTTCAAGCAAACTCATAAACTACTCATTTCTCAAAAGGATTAACCGCATCAACCACGGCGGAATAGTATTTTTCATAGGTGATAAATCCAAGGGGACTGCCCGAAGGCTTTTTAAGGTTTCTAACCCTTGTATAATCCACCTCTACGTTTCGGCTGCCACGCTTTTCGCTGTAATAGGCGGCAAGCATCAGGGCTTCGTTATAATCTCTGTCGGTGGGTTCTTCGTTTCCGTTGGGGGTTAGAATAACGTGAGAACCATGGAAGCCTTTTATATGAAACCAAATTTCGTTTCTGTCGGCACTGCCTGTTAAACTGTCGTTTTGTTTGTTGTTTCTGCCCACGCGCACCAAAAGTCCGTCGGTGGTGGTGAAGGACAATGGCTTTGCGGCGGGGGTTTTCTTCTTTTTGCCCTGTGGGTTTTTGTCCGAAAGATATCCGCCCTCGGCAAGCTCGGTTTTAATTTCCGCCAATTCCTGCGGGCTTGCGGCGCGGTTTATAAAAGAAAGTACGCTTTCTAAATAATCACATTCCGCCAGAGTTTTTTCGATCTGTTGGGCGAGAACAACCGCTGCCCTTTTCATTTTTGCATATTTTTTATAATACTTCTGGGCATTTTTCGCAGGTGTCAAAGAAACGTCCAAAGAAACGGTTATCTCTTCTCCCGATTCATAATCCATACCCGTAACACTGCTGTCCCCTTGGTGTATGCGGTAAATGTTGGCGGTTATAACGTCCCCGCAAATACGCACCTCATCCATTTTTTCGGTCTCTCTAAGCTCGTCTTGTAAAAGCACCGATTTTTTTCGTGCGCGGGAAAGATGTGTGTTAACCGTTTTAACTAACTCGTGGGAATACTTCCCGATATTAACTGCTTCTTCCTTTTTTCCGAAATAATCGGTAAGGAGGGAAGAAAAGCTTTCGAAAGCCGTGGGGGTTACACCATATTGCAAAAGGGGAATAAAGGAATATTCAACCCCGTTGCCATCGCTGTCAAACACCGCGTTGGGTGAAAATTCTTTATTTTCAAGGGCGTTTTTAAGCCAATTAAACCAAACCAAAAGCTCTTTTGCATTTTCCTCGGTCAAGGTTGCATCTATATCCCCAAAGGCTCTGAAAGCAAGCTCGCGAGCCACAACGGGGGAAAAACCGAGAAAGCTTTTTAACAAAAAGTCCCTTGCCAAAAGTGGGGCTTTTTCTGTTGCCAACGCCAAAAAGGCTTTGTCATCCACAGAAAAAACCGAAATTTTGTCCTGCTTTGGGGGAAGTTCATAGGGCATACCCGAAAATATCGCGCGTACCCCCGAGGTGATGTCCGAAACCGAAGAAGCCGAAAGAATCCTTCCGTTTTCCTCGGTGAGTATTATGTTTGAATACTTACCCATCATTTCGGCATAGATATATTTTCGCTTGATATATCCCATTTCGTCGGCGGCATCAAAGGCGAATTTAATAATTCTTTCGTTTTCAACCCATTCCGCCCCCATAAATTTGCCGTTTTGCAAATGCTTGCGGTAAAGCATACAGGTGGGTGTGGGTGTGTCGGGACGCGCCACCGATTCTGCGGTTATTGCCAGAATAGGGCGGGATGCCGAGGCGGAAATAACGAAATTTCCCCTTTGTCCGTTGCCGTAAATCTGAAAATAAAAGCAGGTTTGTGAGCTTTGGTGAATCTTTTCAACCCTTGCGCCTGCCCAACTATTCAATTCCTGTGCCACTGCGGCAGAAAAAAGTCCGTCAAATGCCATATATTCCTCTTGGTGGGTTAGATAATTTCCATTTCAGCATCGGGTTTATAGGTAAAAACAAAGGATTCTATACCCATATTTTCTATCATTTCCTTGAGAACGGGTACAATAACACGCTCTGTGCCGTAATGGGTGGCGCAAACAAGATTCAACCCCAATTCTTTACAATCAATCAAATGGTTGTGCATAACCTCGCCGGTCAAAAATGTGTCTGCCCCTGCTTTTATTGCGGCGGCGATTTCATCCTTACCGCAACCCGAAACCAAGGCAACACGTCTTACCTTTTTGTAGGAGTGAACTAAGATTAATTCTTCATAAGGAATTTGTATACTGTCTGACACCTGCTCGGCAAAATCCTTTAAATTGCAGGGTTCGTAATCGCCGATTCTGCCATAGGGTAAAAAGGCGGATACGTTTGTTAATCCTATGGTTTCTGCCAACACGTCGTTTACTCCGCCCTCCATACTGTCAAGGCGGGTGTGGTAGGAAAGCACGGCGATGTTGTTCTTTATACATTCAATAACACGTTTTCCAACGCTGTCATCGGGTGTAACCCGTCCCAAAGGCTTAAAAACAAGAGGGTGGTGGGTGATAATCACGTTGCAACCCAAATGTATTGCGTTTCGGATAGCATAGGTAGTGCAATCCAACGTGCACAACACCCTTGTTACCTCTGCGTTAGGGTCGGGAATAATCATTCTGCCATCGTTGTCCCAAGCCTCGGACAATTCGGGCGATATTATTTCATCAAGTTTTTTTGCCAATTGTTCAACGGTCATAATATACCTCGATATCTACAAAAAACCGCATAAAGCGGTTTTTTGTTTAGGATATTTGAATCTTACTTGTTTAACATTGCCTTAACGCGCTTAACAATACCTGCGGCGTTAAGCTGATAATGCTCAAGCAACACGCCTGCGGGTGCGCTTGTACCGAAAACGTCGTTAATGCCAAGCTTGGTAAGCTTTGCGTTGCCGGTTTCGGCAAGAACGCTTGCAACTGCATCGCCAAGACCACCGATAACCGAATGTTCTTCGGCGGTAAGGATGTTGCCGGTTTTAGCGGCATATTCCTTAATAAGCTTATCGTCAAGGGGTTTAATGGTGTGGATATCGATAACAGCGGCATCAATACCGTCTGCCGCAAGGGCGGCTCTTGCCTCCATAGCGGCGGCAACCATAATACCTGTTGCAACAATGGTGATATCCTTGCCGTCGGCAAGAACGATACCCTTGCCCAGCTTAAATTCTCTTTCGCCCTTTTCGTAGAACTGGGGAACTGCATATCTGCCTAAACGCATATAAACGGGGCCGTTGTGGTGGAGAACCTCCTCTAACAAAGCCTCGGTAGAAGCAGAATCGGCGGGGCAAACAACCGTCATACCGGGGAGAGCACGCATAATTGCGATATCCTCGCAGAACTGGTGGGTTGCGCCGTCTTCACCAACGGTGATACCTGCGTGAGAAGCGCAGATTTTAACAGGAAGTCTGGGGTATGCCACAGAGTTTCTGATCTGCTCGAATGCTCTGCCGCAAGCAAACATCGCAAAGGATGATGCAAAGGCAGGGGTGCCGGTTGCGGCAATACCTGCGGCAACCGAAATCATATTTTCTTCTGCGATACCGCAGTTAAAGAAACGTTCGGGGAACTTCTTTGCGAAAACAGCGGTCTGTGTAGAGCCGGAAAGGTCGGCATCAAGCACGTAAAAATCATATTTTTCGCCTAACTCGGTAAGCTTTCTACCATAGGCTACTCGGGTTGCTTCTTTTTCAGCCATTTTTAACATCCTCCGCTGCTTTTATCCATGCATCGCGCAATTCTTTTTCGGCGATAGCATATTCATCTTCCTTGGGCGCTTTGCCGTGCCAGGAATAGTTGTTTTCCATAAAGGAAACGCCCTTGCCCTTAACCGTCTTGCAGATGATAACCGAGGGCTTGCCGCTTTTTTTAGCTTCTGCCACTGCGTTGTCGATAGCCTCAAAATCGTGGCCGTCGATAACCTGTGCGAACCAACCGAAAGCACGGAACTTTTCGTCAACGGGGTGGGGGTTCATAACGTCTTCAACCGCGCCGTCGATCTGATATCCGTTGCAGTCTACAAAAGCAATTATATTGTCAAGCTTATATTGGTTTGCGAACATAGCCGCCTCCCAAACCTGACCTTCTTCTATTTCGCCGTCGCCCAATGCGGTGTAAACCGTCCAATCATAACCCTTGCGCTTTGCCACAACAGCCATACCGCAAGCGGTAGAAAAGCCTTGACCCAAAGAGCCTGTGGACATATCAATGCCGGGGATGGTCTTCATATCGGGGTGGCCCTGAAGCATACCGCCCAATTTACGAAGCATCTTAAGCTCCTCAACGGGGAAATAACCCTTAAGAGCAAGCGCAGAATAGAGCGCGGGACAGCAGTGGCCCTTGGAAAGGACAAATCTGTCGCGGGACTCCATCGTGGGGTCTGCGGGGTTAACGTTCATTTTGTGAAAATAAAGATAAGTGATAACGTCGGCGATAGACAGAGATCCACCCGGATGTCCGCTTTTTGCGCCGTAAACCGCCTCGACAGAGAGCATTCTCACCTTGGCGGCTCTTTCTTTCAGCATAAGAAGTGTGTTTCTTTCCATTTTCCTGTTTCCTTTCGGATTTAGAATCTTTTGTCTGACTAAAGCCCGGCACGGCGCATCGCATCGCTGAAATACGTTGGTCTTGCCGCTTCAAACGTCAGTGTTTCACCTGTGATGGGGTGTACAAAAGAGATATATTTCGCGAACAGGCATTGACCGTCAAGCCCAAGCCCGTAACGTGCGTTTCCATATACCGTGTCCCCCGCAACGGGATGACCGATATGCGACATATGCACCCTTATCTGGTGCGTTCTGCCTGTTTCAAGAGTTAACTCAAGGTGAGTATAAAGCGCGCTTTCGCCCTTTACCTCCCAATGGGTTGTCGCCTCTTTGGAGTTTTGCAGAGTAACCGCCATTTTCTTTCTGTCGGTTTTGTGTCTGCCGATGGGGGCACAAACCGTGCCCTTTGGTTCTTTTAAATGTCCGCCCACGATTGCTTCGTATTTTCTCACAAAAGAGTGAACCGCAATCTGCTGGGCAAGACCTTGATGAGCCTCGTCGGTTTTGGCAACAATAAGCAAACCCGAGGTGTCCTTATCTATACGGTGAACAATTCCCGGTCTGACAACGCCGTTTATAGATGAAAGCCTGCCCTTGCAGTGATAAAGCAAGGCGTTAACCAGCGTTCCGTCGGGGTTGCCGGGGGCAGGGTGAACCACCATTCCGCGGGGCTTATCCACCACCAACAGATAATCGTCCTCGTAAACGATATCAATGGGGATATTCTGGGGCGTTGCTTCAAGCTCCTTGGCTTCGGGAATTTCAATTTCCAAAACCTCGCCCGCCTGAATAAGATATTTCTTTTCCCGAGCCTTTCCGTTTACAAGCAATTTGCCTTCCGAAATAAGCTCCTGCGCGCGGGCGCGGCTTATTTCAAAGAATTTTGCCGCTGCGGCATCCAGCCTAAGCTTTTCTGCCACGTCCTGCTCGGTAACGGTGTAGCTATTCATTCTCGCCCTTTTCCTCGGTGTTTTCTTGGGTGGTTTCGGCTTCTTCAATTTCTTCGCCTTGGGGTTCGGCGTTTTCCGCGCCAATCAAGGCCTCGTTTGCCGCCTTTTCCTCGGCAAGACGCTTTTCCACCTTGCTGTCGTAAAACAATACGTAAATTATCAACAACACTGCGCCCACCGAAATAAAGCAATCGGCAATATTAAAGGTGGGGAAGTCGATAAATTCCGTGTGAAGAAAATCCACCACGTATTGAAGGCGAATTCGGTCTATCATATTACCGATACCGCCGCCCAATACCATAGCAAGGGAAATATTCATAAGCATATGGCGGTGGTAATTCTTGGCAAGAACAAATACCACCAAGCCCATAGCCAACAGAGAAACCGTAATTAACACAACCCGTTCCGAGCCGCCGCCGTCAAGAATACTCCAACCGCCGCCGGTGTTTCGGGTGTGGTAAAAGCTCATAAACCCTTTTATAAAGGGGATTTTATCGTGAAGCTCAATGTTTTGAACAACGATGTATTTGGTGATTTGGTCTGCAATTATGGCGAAAATCGCAATAATTGCGGCTAACATACCGCGTTACGGCAACGGGCACAAAGCTGTTGTCCGTCCTCATCGGGGGTGCAATCGTCCTTGTGCATCCAGCAACGAACGCACTTTTCGCCCTCTGCCACAGCAACTGCAACCGAAATGTTAGTTTCTTCGTCGGTATAAGCGTTTTCGGGAGCATTGTCCTTGGAAAGCTCAACCTTGCTAACGATGAATATTTCGGGAAGTATGCCTTCAAATTCGGCAAATAACTTTTCTGCCTCGCCGTTGTTAGAGGTGTAAATGGTAACCTTTGCTTCCAAGGATTTACCGATTGTTTTTTCTGCGCGGGCAATTTCAAGCGCCTTCATAACGCTGTCGCGGAGGTTGAACAATGCTTCATACTTTGCTTCGATTTCGGCAAAATCGAAAGCAGGGTTAACCTCGGGAAGTGCGTTGCAGAATACGCTGTCCAAATCGTCCTCGGCGGTGTGGCTCATAAAGCCCCAGGTTTCTTCCGCGGTGAAGGAAAGCACGGGCGCCAACAATCTTGTAAGAGCGCTTACGATGATAAACATAGCGGTCTGGGTGCTTCTGCGGGAGATATCGTTTTTATTTTCGCAATAAAGTCTGTCCTTGGTGATGTCGATGTAAAGCTTGGACATATCGATAGAACAGAAATTGTGGATATCGTGGTAAACAATGTGGAATTGATAGCTGTCATAAGCATCGCGAACGCGCTTGATAAGCTTGTTCAAGCGGGAAAGCGCCCACTTGTCGATGTCGCCAAGCTTTTCGGGTGCAACCATATCGGTAGCGGGGTTGAAATCGCTTTCAACGGTACCGAGGTTCGCAAGAAGTATACGCAAGGTGTTTCTAATCTTGCGGTAGCTTTCGGAAAGCTGTTTGAATATAGCGTCGGATGCGCGAACGTCAACACGATAGTCGCTGGATGCAACCCAAAGACGCAAAATGTCCGCGCCGTATTTTTCAATAACCGTTTCGGGCGCAACTGCGTTACCAAGGGATTTGTGCATCGCCTTGCCCTCGCCGTCAACAGTCCAGCCGTGGGTAAGAACAGCCTTATAGGGTGCTTCGGTCAATCCCGAGCCGATGCAGGTAAGCAAGGAGGATTGGAACCAACCGCGATATTGGTCTGCGCCTTCAAGATAAAGGTCGGAGGGTCTGCCAAGTCCTTCTTCGCCGTCAAGCACCATAAAGTGGGTAGAGCCGGAATCGAACCAACCGTCCAAGGTGTCGGTTTCCTTTACAAAATGAGTCTTGCCGCACTTGGGACAAACGTATCCCTTGGGAAGAAGGTCGGAAGCCTCCATATCAAACCAAGCGTTAGAGCCCTTTTCGGCAAAAATGTTTGCAACGCTGTCGATAGTTTCTTCAGAGCAAATAACCTCGCCGCAATCCTCACAATAGAACACGGGAATGGGCAAGCCCCAGTTACGCTGACGGGAAATACACCAATCGGCGCGTTCGTTTATCATAGAAACCATTCTGTCGCCGCCCCAAGCAGGCATCCATTCTACGCTTTCGCAAGCCTTAACAGCCGCTTCCTTGAAAGCCTTTACCGAGCAGAACCATTGGGGTGTAGCGCGGAAGATAATGGGTTTTTTACATCTCCAACAGTGGGGATAGGGGTGGATAATTTCTTCGGATGCAAGCAATGCGCCGCTTTCCTTAAGATCATCGAGAATTGCCGCGTTGGATTTTTCATAGAACAATCCCGCAAATTTGCCTGCCGCCTCGGTTTGGAAACCGCGGTCGTCAACGGGAACAACAATTTCGATGCCATAGCGCATACCTGTGATATAGTCGTCCACACCAAAGCCGGGCGCGGTATGAACACATCCGGTACCGCTGTCCATGGTAACGTATTCGGCGGTAACCAACAAGCTTTCTCTATCCAAGAAGGGGTGTTGCGCCTTCATATATTCAAAATCGCCGCCCTTGAAGCTTGCGAGAACCTCCCAATTGGAAATACCCGCGTTCTTAAGGGATGCTTCGATAAGAGCATCTGCCATAATATAGCATTCGCCGCTTTCAACCTTAATAAGAGAATAAGCATCTCTGGGGTGAACGGCAATCGCCATATTACCGGGAAGTGTCCAGGGGGTGGTGGTCCAAATTACAAAATAGGTGTTGTTAAGGTCGCAATACTGAGCCAAAAGACCCTTATCGTCGGTAACCTTAAATTTAACGTAAATAGAGGTACAGGGTGCGTCCTTATATTCAATTTCGGCTTCTGCCAAAGCGGTTTCGTCGCTTGCACACCAATAAACAGGCTTCAAGCCCTTGTAGATATAGCCTCTCTTGAACATTTCGCCGAAAACGCGAATTTCACGCGCTTCAAACTTGGGGTCCATAGTAAGATAGGGGTTATCCCAATCGCCCACTGCGCCCAAACGTCTGAAAGAAGTGCGCTGAAGGTCAACGAAATCCTGCGCGAAATCTGCACAAGCCTTGCGGAATTCCGAAACAGACATATTCTTTCTGTCAAGCTTGCTCTTTTTAATAATTGCGCTTTCAATAGGCATACCGTGGTTATCCCAACCGGGCACGTAAGGGGTATAATAACCGCCCATAGCCTTGGATTTAACGATAAAGTCCTTTAAAATCTTGTTAAGGGCAGTACCGATATGTATGTTGCCGTTGGAAAAGGGAGGGCCGTCGTGAAGAATAAAGGGAGTTTTACCCTCGTTCTTGGCAAGCATTTTCTTATAAAGTCCGTTTTCGTTCCAGCTTTTAAGGGTTTCGGGCTCCTTGGTGGGCAAATTTGCTCTCATAGGGAACTCGGTATTGGGCAGGTTAAGTGTATCCTTGTAATCTTTCATCTTATCAGTTTTTGGGTGCGTTTGCACCGTCTCCCATCATATATTTGAGATAATCGTCTTCGGCTTTCTTTGCTTCGTCGGAAAGCTCGGGTTGGTTGGGAATTTCCTCGGGTTTGCTAACCTCGGCGGTTTCCTCAACCGTTTCTTCTATGTTTTCATAGGGCGCTTTGTCGGGTTGAAGCTCACGCACGCTCTTACGGCGCTGTTCTTCTTCCTCTATACGGGTTTTAACGTCGTTAAATATACCCGCAACCAAAGCATCGTCGTTGGGAAGCACGATGTCGTCTATTTCGTTAACGCTTAAATCCTTAAGCTCGGCGATATGCTTGCCGTAAAGCTCGTAAACCTGATTTTTGAAATCGATAATACGGGTTCTTATGGTCCAAGCCTTTTCTTTTTCTGCCTGAAGCTGTTGGCGGAATTCGGCAATAACGCCGTCGCAACGGTCTTTAATTGCCCCTGTGATTATGTCGGCGCGCTCGTTGGCATCGGCAATAATCTTTTCTGCCATCTTCTGGGCGGAAACAAGTGTGCTTCTGATAGATTCTTCTTCGTCTTTGATTTCATCCAAATTGGTAACAACAATTCTCAATTTGCGTTCCAATTCGTTGTTTTCGCGGTATGCTTCTGTATATTTTTCAAGGACAAATTCCAAATATTCGTCAACCTCTTGGGGGCTGTAACCCTTAAAGGTTTTCTGAAACTGTTTGTTCTTCAGTTCGTGAGGTGCAAGCATCTTTAAGCCTTCCTTTTCGTTATATTCGTTTATATAAATTCAGATTGTTTTCAAGGTCGGGGGACGCTTTAATGACGAAAATCCAATTAAAACGTCCGAAATGCGCTTGGATTATATCTCCGAAACGCCCGAAAGCACTGCTGTTTCGTTTGTTTAAAACGAAACCGGCAGTGCGGATTGAACAAGTATTAATACCAAATAGGTTGCCATAAAAGAGAAATCAATGGGTGAATCCTCTATCCCGGGTATGTGGGAAAGGGCAAGCCTGATGGGGTAAACGACAGGTTCGGTAACTATCGAGCAGAAAACGAGAAACCCCGATTCCTCCTCCGAGAAAAAGCCAATAAGAACGCGCAAAAACAGCAAAAGCATAAGTGCGCTGAGAAAAACGTGTACCGAACGCATCATCACAAATAAAAGCTGGTCCAATATCGGTCAAACTCCGTTGCGGGTCATCCCCGCGGTAATTTAGTTAAAAAGGTCTCTGGGTTTTGCAGCGGCGGGCACTTCTTCAACGGGTTGTTCTGCCTGTTCGCTGGAAACCTCAACGTTCTTGGGGGTAACAACGTAGGTAGCGTTTGCAACCTTTCTTACCTTACCCTGAATAGCGAAAACCACACCGCCCAAGAAGTCGATAATTCTCTTGGTGGTTTCCTTGTTGGTGTCTTCAAGGTTAAGTACAACGGTTCTTCTTGCAAGAAGATGCTCGCCGATCATCTGAACTTCGTCAAATCTTTCGGGTTTAACAACCTTCATTTCAAGAGAAGCGCCGGAAGAAATGCTGCCGGTGGATTTAGAAGCGGGCGCGCTCTTTGCGGCAGGTGCTGCCACAGGCGCTGCTTCTTCTACGGTTTCTTCTTCTTCACCTTCGTAAGCTTCGTCTAATTCGAAATCTTCTTCACTTCTGAAAAGGTCGCTGAAACGGTTCATAAATCCCATAATAAAAATCCTCCAAATATGTTTAAACTTTAATTTTTCAAAATTATCTGTCTGCCGCAGGATAAACTCTTGCGCCGAAAATGGCACTGCCCAACCTGACAAGGTTGGAACCGCAATCCACTGCGGTAAGGTAATCGTTGCTCATACCCAGCGACAAAACCTCCATAATACTATTATCTACATTTTTGCCCGATATGTCAATAAATATTTTGCTCATTTTTCGAAAATATTCCCGATTATCTTCGCTTTTTTCACATTTTGGCGGTACAGCCATAAGTCCTTTAAGCCTTAAGTGGGGCAAAGAGGTTAAAAAATCGCAAAATTCATAAATTTTTTCGGGGGTGATTCCCGATTTGGATTCCTCACCGCCGATATTAATTTCTGCCAAAATCGGCATAACTATCCCGTGTTTTGCCGCCTGACGTTCGATTTCCAGCGCCAAGGATTCTCTGTCCACCGATTGTATAAGGTCCACCTTGTCGATTATATACTTCACCTTGTTGGTTTGCAAAGCGCCGATAAAGTGAATTTCGGTTTTGTTGCGGTTGATATATTCGTATTTTTCCAAAAGCTCGTTAACACGGTTTTCGCCGATAAGGCTTATGCCGCAATCAAGGGCGAAATTTATGGTTTCGGGCGGTATGGTTTTGGTTGCCGCCAAAAGCCGTGCCCTTCCGCCGATTTCGCCTTGTATACGCGCAATATTCTCGGCAATTTGTTGGTTAGTGTTCATCAATCAATTCTCATTCCGTCGTAAATATCGTTACCGTCCACAACCACCGCATCGTGCAACGACAAATAGGTTTTTGATGCATAAGCAATATCCCGTCTGTTGGGATATGCAGGGTCGGTGGGGATGGCGCAAATCGTATAACTGCCATAGGAATATATAATCTCGGTAGGCTTAAAAACAATCTTGGTGCCCACAACGGCATAAACACCCGTAACGCCGTCTTTAACGCGTATCGCGTTGGTGCTCACACGCAATCCCTCATAGCTTTCGCAGGGGATTTCCACCGTTTGGCAACGGGAAAAGTCAAACCCGCTTGGGAGCTGCTTTGTACTGAAAATAAGAATGGTAACGTCCTTGTCGCTTCGGGTAATTCTGCGCTCTACCGTCATATTAATTTCGGTATTGTTGGAATATTGGAATACGATGGGATAAATACCGCCGTTAACAAAATGCTCGGCGGTGCGTTTATCCAGCGAAACGGCGATATACCAAGTAGAGCTCGAAATTAATTTCCCTGCCGAGTTATCGATAACCGATTGGTCTGCCACCGCAGAGGAAAGGCTGTCGAAATTCTCGGCGTTTAATTTTTTAAGCCTGTCAAGGGTGAAAAAGTTTTCGTATCCGTCCACCGAGGAATAGAAATAACCGCTTTCGGGTGAGGTTGCCGCGTGGCTTGTACCCGAAAGAGATGCGTTAAGGCTGATTTTTTCCTTTTTAAGCTCGTTAAGCTCTTTGGAATAATTAGCCGACTGCATTATCGCCTGACGGCGGTTCATAAGAATCAAAAGTTCTTCTTTTTCTCTTAAAATCTTATCAAATTCGCTTTTGTCTGCCTGACGAAGCATAGAAAGTGTAAGCTCGCTTATCTGTTTGTCAAGCATAACGATGTTTGTGGTGGAAGCGCCTGTGGAAAGACTGCTTTTCTCCAAAACGGCGATTCTTTTGTCGATTTCCTGAATCCTCTGTTGAATCTTTACGTCGTTGGGATTGGAATAAACCATAGCGATTTCCTGCCCCAAATGTACCTTTGTTCCGTCCTCCACCATATAACAGTTTGTGCCTTTTTCGGTGGCGGGGATAATCTTTTCGTCGCGGAAGAGATATGCCGTAACCTCGGCGCGGTCGGAAATATTAACGTAGGAGGCATTTTCGGTATCAAGCAAGGTGCCCACGTTTAACACCAGCTGCAAAAACACGTAAGCCACAATGGCAACGGCAATTACCGCCGAGCCGAATTGGGCGAAAAAGCGTTTCGACTGTTCGAAAAAACGGTCTGCAAAGGAGGTTTTTCTTTTTAAACCTTTTGTGGTGGCAACAGAATTTTCGTTTCTTTTTGCCACAGAATTGCTTTTGCTTTGTGCGGGCTTTCTTTTATTTTCCAAAATTGTCCTCCTTTCTGCAAATTCGGGGGTTGCTTTAAATGGTAATAATTTCGTTCACGTCAGCGCGGTTAAACCAGGTCATTTGCCGTTTTGCATAATGGCGGGTGTTAAGGCAAATCGCCTGTTTTACGCTTTCGATGTCGGTTTCGCCCTTGAAATAGGGGTAAAACTCTTTATATCCGATAGCCTGTGATGCGGTAGGTGTGCTTTCCAAACCCATTTGGTAAAGGCTTTTAACCTCCTCCTCCAAGCCCAAATCGAACATTTTTCCAACGCGCCTGTCGATTCGCTCATATAAGGTTTCCCGTTCATCGGGGCGGATATAAACTATATATGGGTCGTAAATGCTTTCTTTTAAACGGCTTTTTCTGTCGGCTTCGGTCTTGGTTTCGCCCGTTTTCAAGTAAATTTCCAACGCCCGCGCAACCCTTTTTATATTGTTGGGGTGTATAGCTTGGGCAGATTCGGGGTCCACCTCTCTAAGCCTTTGGTGTAAAGCCTCTGCGCCGAATTCTTTTGCAAAGGCAAACAATTCCTCGCGCAATATCGGGTCGTCCTCGGTGGCGGAAAGCTCTGTGCCCGAAATAAGTGTGTCGATATAAAGGCCTGTGCCCCCTGCAATTATGGGCATCTTCCCGCGGGAATAAACGTCGTTAATCGCCTTTGATGCCAATTCTACAAACCGCGCCGCCGAGAAAATTTCGGTTATATCGGCAACGTCGATAAGATGGTGGGGGATTTCAGCCATTTCTTCGGCTGTGGGCTTTGCCGTGCCGATATCCATTTTGCGGTATATCTGCATAGAATCACCGCTGATAATCTCTCCGCCAAGCTCTTTTGCCTTTTTTAATGCATATTCGCTTTTGCCTGATGCCGTCGGTCCGACAACCACAATTAAAGGTATTTTGCTCATTTTTATATAATCCAATTGGGAAAATTAAAGCGCAGAAGGGATATTACTGCACTTTTAATTCTATCACATTAAAACCTAATGTTCAATGGTTTTGAAAAAAGTTTTCAATTATTTATTTTTCTGCTTTCGCTATTTACAATTTGTTTCTGTATGTATATAATGTAGATAATAATTGCTTTCAAGGAGAATATGGTTTATGAAGGATATGATTGTAAAACGTGTCCCCGTAGGTACGTTAGGGACAAACTGTTATATAATAAAAGACCGCGACAGCCGTGATGCGGTGGTTATCGACCCGGGCGCAGACCTTACGGTTATTCAGGATGCCTTGCACAGGGCAGATGCAATTTGCCGTTTGATTCTGTTAACCCACGGTCATTTCGACCATATCCTTGCCGTGGGTGATTTAAGAGGCAACAGCATTCCCGTGGGTATTCACGAAAAGGACGCTCATTTCCTTACCGAGAGGGATATGTTCAGTGCAATTATCCCCTATGACCCCCGTCCCTTCGAGGGGGCGGAATATACCTTTTCAAAAGAAGGGGAATATTCCGTGGCGGGATTTGATTTCTACGTGATTCCCACCCCCGGGCACACCCCCGGCAGCGTTTGCTATATGTTCGACGGTATGCTGTTTACGGGCGATACGCTGTTTAAACGCAGTATCGGCAGAACCGACCTTGGCGGTGATGAAACCGCTATGATGCGTTCGCTTCGCGCTTTGCGAAATCTCCCCGGCGATTACGACGTTTATCCCGGACATGACGCCCCCACAACCCTTGAAAACGAACGAGAAAACAACCCGTATTTAAGAAATGCATAAATCGGAGGATAAATTATGAATATTACATACGGCGTAAAGCCCGAAACCTTCAAGCTTGTTTGGGGCAATAAATCCGAAATGAACATACAAAAGGTGGCAGAAATGCCCAAGGCAATATCCCTTGTTTCGGGCAAAAGGGATACTGCTTGTTTTCAGTTGGTTATCACCGCGGACGAGCCTTATGCCCTTAATTTATCCAAATCGCCTTGGTTTTCCCAAAACCCAAAGCGTAAAAATTTGCGTGTTTCCGCAGAAATGCCCTTTCCTTGCCAAATGAACCATATCGGTCTTTTGGCTTGCGACGACGGCTTAAAGCGCGGGGATATTTTGCTTGATAAAAGCGTTGTAGAGGCAGAATATGATGAAATTCTTTCGGTGTTCTGCGAAATGGCAATCCCCGAAAATGCCGAAAAGGGAAGCTACAAGGGTAAGCTTAAAATTTACGAAAACTATGGATTCTCCCGCGAGGAATTGGTGGGAGAAATCGAGGTTTCTCTTGAGGTTTACAATTACGTATTTCCCGAAAATGCCCATAACGGATTCCATCTTGATTTGTGGCTTCACCCCTCCAATATTGCCCGTCAACACGGGGTTGAGCTTTGGAGCGACAAGCATTTCGAGATTTTAGAGCCCTATTGCAAATCTATGGGGGATTTGGGCGTGAAATCGGTTACGGTTATCGCCTCTGAAATTCCTTGGAACGGTCAGGCTTGTCAGGACGAACAGCGAAATTCTGCCAACCTGTTCGAATATTCTATGATTCCCGTTACCCGCAAAGCCGATGGCAGCCTTTTCTTTGACTATTCCGTAATGCAAAGATATATCGATTTGTGCGCAAAGTGCGGTGTTGAGGAATGTATTTCGGTTTTCGGTCTTGTGAACGTTTGGGACATTAAGGTTTACGGCGACGAGCGTACCGCCCCCGATTATCCCGACGGAACACATATCCGCGTTTACGATGAAAAAACGGGTGTTTTCGATTATCTCCGCACCGCCAAGGAAATCGATGAATATGTAAAATCCCTTGAAAGCTATTTTATCAGCACCAACCAGATAGACAGAGTGCGTATTGCCGCCGACGAGCCTGCGGATATCGAAAAATACCGCAAGAGCCTTGAGCATATAAAATCGGTTGCCCCCGCATTCAAATATAAAACCGCTATTAACCACGCGGAATTCGTTAAGGAATTCGGCAAAGATATTTACGATTTCGCTCCCTATATTTCGGCAATGTTCAGCGAATACGATGCTTTAATGGGCTTCCGCGCCGAAATGCCCGACAAGCGTTTTCTCTATTACGTTTGCGGATTCCCCGAGGTGCCCAACAATTTGTTAAGAAGCGAGCTTATCGACGGATATTACATCGGTATTCTCTGCGCTTATGCGAAAATGGACGGATTTTTGCGTTGGTCCTACACCTGCTGGAGCGATTTCCCTCTTGAAGACCAACGATACGGCGTTCTTCCCGTTGGAGATTTGTGCTTTGTATACCCCTCCTCTGTGGGCACGCCTTTGCTTTCTCTCCGTTGGAAGTCTTTGTTTAGGGGCGTTCGCTTCTTCACCCTTTTAAAGCAGGCTGAAAATAAAAAGCTTGATAAAATTCTTGACGAGGCATATTCTTTGGTTATGCGTGAAAGAGAAATTGCCAAGCTTTATGCAAACTGGGACAGAGAAAAGGTTATGAGCCTGGATATCGAGGATTACAACAAGGCTTTGGCATTGCTTATGACCGCCTTGGGTGAAAAATAATGAACGAAACTCTAAAAACTCTCACCGCGCGCAGAAGTGTAAGAAGTTATAAATATAACCAAGTTCCCAAGGAAATTATAGACCAAATTCTCCAAGCGGGGCTTTATGCCCCCACGGGGCGTAACAGCCGCGACACACTTTTTCTTGTTGTAACAAACAAGGAAATCAGGGATAAAATGTCAAAAATGAACGCCGCCGTTATGGGAACGGACAGCGACCCCTTTTACGGTGCGCCCTGCGTTATCGTTGTCTTTGCCGACAGAACAAGACACACTTATGTGGAGGACGGCTCTGTTGCTATGGCAAACCTTATGAACGCGGCGTTTTCCTTGGGTGTTGATTCCTGTTGGATTCACCGCGCCAAAGAGGTTTTCGAAACCGAGGAGGGCAGAAATCTTGCCCGTTCCTTGGGTGTGCCGGATAATTATATCGGCATAGGAAACTGTATCTTGGGTTATGGCGATTGCCAATTGCCAAAGCCCGCCGAAAGAACTCAACCGATTATTTTTGCAGAATAAAAAATTAAAAAGGAAGACAAACAAATGGGAAAAATCACTTTTATGGGCGCAGGCTCAACGGTTTTTGCTAAAAACGTTCTTGGCGACGTTATGTGCTCGCCTGCTCTTTGCAATTTCGAGATTGCCCTTTACGACATCAACGCTAAAAGACTTGAAGAATCCTTGGTGATGATTCAGGCATTGAATAAGAATATAAACGAAAACAGAGCTACAATAAAGGCTTATTTGGGTGTTGAAAACCGCAAAGAGGCTTTAAGAAACGCGGATTTTGTTGTAAATGCAATACAAATCGGCGGTTACGAGCCCTGCACGGTTACCGATTTTGAAATACCTAAAAAATACGGCCTGCTTCAGACAATCGGCGACACCACGGGTATCGGCGGTATATTTCGCGCTCTGCGCACTATACCGGTTATGGCAGATTTCGCCAAGGATATGGAGGAGGTTTGCCCCAACGCTTGGTTTTTAAACTATACCAACCCTATGGCTATGCTTACCGGCTTTATGCAAAGATACACCAAGGTGAAAACCGTTGGTCTTTGCCACAGCGTTCAGCATTGCTCAAGAGGTCTGCTTAACGATTTGGGCATAGAATTTAAAGAGCCGATTCAGGAAAGAATCGCAGGTATAAATCACATGGGCTGGCTGTTAGAGCTTCACGATGCCGACGGCACCGATCTTATGCCCTTGGTAAGACAAAAGGCTTGCGAGGTTTTGGAAAATCCCCCCACCGAGGAGGGATATTACGATTTGGTTCGTTATGAATATATAAGAAGATTCGGTTATTATTGCACCGAATCCTCCGAGCATAACGCCGAATATAACAATTTCTTTATAAAGAGCAAATATCCCGAGCTTATTAAAAAATATCATATTCCCCTTGACGAATATCCCCGTCGTTGTATATCCCAGATTGAAAATTGGAAAAAGACAAGAGAGGATTATATCTCGGGCGAGCCCTCACATAGCCGCACTGTGGAATATGCTTCTCATATTATGGAGGCTATCGTTACCGACGTACCCTTTAAAATCGGCGGTAACGTGCTTAACACCAACCACGCTTTAATCCCCAACCTTCCTGCCGAGGCTTGTGTGGAGGTGGCTTGCTTGGTTAACCGAAACGGCGTTCAGCCCTGCGCTCAACCCCCGTTGCCTATTCAGCTTGCGGCAATGAATATGACCGAAATCAACGTTCAGCTTCTTACAATCGAGGCTGCCGTAACCCGCAAAAAGGAATATATTTATCAAGCGGCTATGCTTGACCCTCATTGTTCCTCCGAGCTTTCTATCGACGATATTATCGCTATGTGCGACGAATTGATAGCCGAGCATCAAAAGGGCGGTTGGTTGCCCGAATATAATTAATTCGGCGGTTTTTGGGAGAAAAAACAGTGAAACAATTTTTGGCTAAGTTTTTCGATATCACCTTTTGGAAATTTATAATCGTGGGTGTTATAAACACCCTTTTCGGAACGGGAATTATGTTTCTGTTCTATAACGTTTTCCATTTAAGTTATTGGATATCCTCTGCATCCAACTATTTTTTCGGCAGCATTTTAAGCTATGTGCTTAATAAATTCTTCACCTTTAAAAATAAGGATAATTCCAAAGAAACGGTTATCAGATTTATTATAAACATAAGCCTTTGCTATTTGTTGGCATACGGTATCGCAAAGCCTGCCGTAAGGGCGGTGCTTTCATCGGCAACCGTAAAGCTGCAGGATAATATTTCTATGCTGGTGGGTACCTGTCTGTTCACAGGCTTTAACTATATCGGTCAAAGATTTTTTGTTTTTAAAAAGAACGAAGAATAAATTGAAACTTCTTGACAAATTTTTAAAAAGTGATATACTTGGTTTAAGGTATGCTAAAAAGCAGAACAAGTTTGTTGAAAAACGCCTTTACAGAGAGTTTGCGCCGCGGGCTGAAAGCGCAGATAAGAAACGGTTTAATAAATACCGCCTGCTTTGTGCCGAAAATTTTATAAAAAGTTAAAAGTACGGGTGGAACCGTGCGGATTTTTTAGAATTTGCACCCCGACGATTTACAGTTAATCTGTAAACCGTCGGGTTTTTATTTTGTTTCGCAGCATTTATCTGCGGGAAAGGAATTTTATGAAAGTTATCATTAACAACAACGAATTTAACGTTGAAAACGGTCTTACCGTTTACGATGCCGCCAAGGAAGCCGAGCTTATCTCCCGTGCGGTTATCGCCGCAAAGGTAAACGGCAACGTTTGCGCTCTTAACACTTCTGTTAACGATGGCGACGTTATCGACCTTCTCACCTTTGAAAATGCCGAGGGCAAACAGGTTTTCCGCCACACCGCGGCGCACATTCTTGCCCAGGCGGTAAAGCGTCTTTACCCCGAAACCAAGCTCACAATAGGTCCTGCCGTTGAAAACGGTTTCTATTACGATTTCGACAGCGAAGTTCCTTTCACTCCCGAGGTTTTAAAGAAGTTAGAGGACGAAATGAAGAAGATTGTTAAAGAAAATCTTCTTATCGAACGCTTCGAGCTTCCCCGTAACGAGGCTATCGCATTTATGGAAGAAAAGGCAGAGCCCTATAAGGTTCAGCTTATAAACGAATTGCCCGAGGATGCTGTTATCAGCTTCTACCGTCAGGGCGAATTTGTTGACCTTTGCGCAGGCCCCCACCTTTTCTCCACCGGCGCGGTTAAGGCTATTAAGCTTATGCAGTGCACCGGCGCATATTGGAAGGGCGACCAGAACAACAAACAGCTTCAGCGTGTTTATGGCTGTGCTTTCCCCAGCAAGGACGAGCTTAAGGATTATATCACCCAGCTTGAAGAAGCAAGAAAGCGCGATCACAACAAAATCGGCAGAGAGCTTGAATATTTTACCACCGTTGACGTTATCGGTCAGGGCTTGCCCATTCTTATGCCCAAGGGTGCAAGAACTATTCAGCTTTTACAGCGTTGGATAGAGGACGAGGAACAAAAGCGCGGTTATCTTCTTACCAAAACTCCTCTTATGGCAAAGCGCGAGCTTTATAAAATTTCGGGCCACTGGGACCATTACCGCGACGGTATGTTTATTATGGGCGATGCCGAGGATGAAACCAAGGAATGCTTTGCGCTTCGTCCTATGACCTGTCCTTTCCAATATCAGGTTTTCCTTAACAAACGCCGTTCTTACCGCGATTTGCCTATGCGTTTGGGCGAAACCAGCACACTTTTCCGTAACGAGGACAGCGGCGAAATGCACGGTCTTATCCGTGTTCGTCAGTTCACCATTTCCGAAGGACACCTTATTCTCCGTCCCGACCAATTGGAGGAGGAATTCAAGGGTTGTGTTGACCTTGCAAAATACTGCCTTGAAACTCTTGGTCTTTGGGAGGACTGTACCTTTAGATTCTCTCAGTGGGACCCCAACCGTACCGATAAATACGAGGGTACCCCCGAGCAATGGAACGAAGCGCAGGACGTTATGGCAAGAATGCTTGATGCTATCGGCATAGATTATGAAATCGGCATTGACGAAGCCGCTTTCTACGGTCCCAAGCTTGATATTCAGTGCAAAAACGTTTTCGGCAAGGAAGATACTATCGTTACCATTCAGATAGATATGCTTCTTGCCAAGAAGTTCGGTATGGAATACGTTGACAGCGAAAACAAGCTTGTTAACCCCTATATCATCCACCGCACCTCTATGGGTTGCTATGAAAGAACCCTTGCGTTGCTTCTCGAAAAATATGCAGGCGCGCTTCCTATGTGGATGTCGCCCACTCAGGCAACCGTTATCCCCGTTAACGGCGATATGAACGGCTATGCCGCCGAGGTTGCCAAGGCTATGGAAAATATGGGCATCCGCGTTCGTCTTGACGACCGTAACGAAACCATGGGTAAACGTATCCGTGAAGCACAGCTTGAAAAGATTCCTTATATGATCATCGTTGGCGCAAAGGAGCAGGAGGAAAAAACCGTTTCTGTTCGTAACCGTAAGGGCGAGGACCTTGGGGTTATGCCTATAAACGATATGCTTGTTAAGTTCGTTACCGAAATTAACGAAAAAGCAAGATAACTAAACAATAACGACAGAGCATTTTGGGTTGGGTATCCCCCCCGAAATGCTCTTTTGTTTTATATTGAATTTCACGAAAAGTAAAATATAAAAACAAAAAGAGCCTTAAAAGGCTCTTTTTTATAACGAATCTTATTTGCTGTTCTTTTCGAGAAGCTCTTTGATATCGTTAAGGGTTGCAAGGGTTTTTTCCTCAACGGTGGGTTCTGCGGGTGCTTCTGCTTCTTCAACAACCTCTTCTGCCTTTTTAAGGTTTTCAAGCTTGGTGCGCATACCAACAAACATCTTGATTACAATGAACATACAAAGCGCAACAATAAGGAAGTCGATTATGTACATAATAAACTGACCGTATTTAATAGCAACCTCTGCAACTGCCGCAACGGTACCGTCCTCGCTTGCGGGAACAGCCTCTGTGATGACATATTTCATATCTGCAAGAGATTTGGTGTTACAAAGAGCGCCGATAGCGGGCATAATGATGTCGGCAACGAGAGAGGAAACGATTTTACCGAAAGCACCGCCCATGATAACGCCCACAGCCATATCAAGGATGTTGCCCTTGGTGATAAATGCTTTGAAATCCGAAATAAATCCTTTTTTCATAATAAAACCTTTCTTAACACGCCTTTTTTCGACAATAACGGCGCATTGTTTAAAATAGATTGTTAACCAACGGGTTATTGCCGTTGGTTTTTGCCTTTAAAAGCTTTTTAAAGTGCAGCGTTAAGCTTTGCAAGCAATTCTTCGGCGTTCTGACCGTGAGCACTGCAAGCATCGGCAATACTTTCGCCGCGGGACATAGGGCAGCCAAGACAGTGCATGCCTATTTCAAGGAAATACTTTGCAAGCTCGGGCTTTGCATCGAGCACGTCCCCAACAAGCATATCAGCAGTAATTTTTGTCATTTCTGTTTCTCCTTTCGTTGGTGTTATTTATTTTTTACTTTTTTAACTACTCGTCATCCGACTCGTCTTCATCATCGAGGTTGTCTTCATCGTCGAGGTTATCCTCGTCATCCATGTCGTCCTCGCTGTAATTATCCTCGTCGTTCAGATAATCGTCATAGTCATCTTCGTCATAGTAGTCATCTTCGTCGCAGTTATCTTCATCATAACCGTCTTCGTCTTGGGTGTATTCCTCCATAACCTCAAACTCATCCTTGGGCTTCTTTTTTGAAGAAACAGGGGACAAGAAGAACCTTGCGGTCTGCGCGAAAATGAAATATCCCACCGACAAAACCAACGCCACCGTAAGATTTGCCAAGGTAGGCACGGCATAGCCAAACCAACGGTGTCCGGGGATGGTAAATATCAAAATAGCGATAAACAGAAGAACTCCCAAGCCGCAAAGATAAAGCAAACGGTTGCCGAATCGTTTTGTGGCAATTACACCGCCGTGTCCGCCCACCGAGCAGGCATAGAAGAACAAAAGCAGGGTGAGGGCAATCATGGTGCAGGTATAACTGAACGTTGCGGCGTGTATAACAAAAAGCACGATACCGCCGCCGGTAGAGAACATCAAGGGATAAATAAAATCGTTTAAAACAGGGGTTTTTCGGGTGAAATACGCTTTGTGCCGTATGTTTTTGATATGTCGCGGCTCGAAAGCCAAGGCAATTGCAAAAACAAGGTTAAAGAGTATACCGCCAAACAAAACGTCCTGCGCCCGAAGGGGCGGAATTTGGTTGTAGCAAGCGGAAAACACCGAAGCTACAAGCATAATGATAATCGCGGCGGGAAGATAGGTAACCACCGAGGCGATTCTTCGGCAAATGGTTTTGGCGTTTAAAATACCGTCGGCAATAAGGTTTATACCCTTGCCCAACAGCATGGCGTCTGCTGTTTGCCTTAAGGTATCGCAAGAGCTTTCGGGCACAACCGAAACGTCTGCCTTGCTCATAATGGGAAGCTCGTTGATTCTTTCCGCAGTGGCTGTAACAGTGCGCTTGTTGTCCTGGCGAAGGCTTATTATATCCAGCCATTCGTTATCATCAATATTCAAGAATAAATTATAATATGATGCGTTTGCGATAAACAACCCTCTGTCGCAGGAGCGAATCTGCTCTGCGGTTATTATCTGCGCTTCGTCGGTGATTATACCTGCGTTTTTGGCAGAATTAAGGGCGGTGTAATAAGCATCGTTAGAGTTAAGTATAGTTTCTATTTCCGCGCCGCTGCAACGGTAAACCGCCTCGGCAACGCCGGGGTCGAGAGAACCCGAAAAGGAAATAAAGCCTTTAAATATAAGCCTTTGCTCGGCATCGATATCCCTTAAATTCGCCGCATCGGTTTCGCCGCAGGCAACCGCCAAAAGATAACTGTTGGTTCTTGCCGCATCCTCTGTGGCGGTGAGAATCTTCTTGCGGGTAAAGTCGCTTAATTTATAATCCGCGCCGTCCAATGTATAACCCGCGCAACGGGAAAGTATGTTTTCGGGCGAACCGCGGACGATAACCGTGTTTTTTCCGTTGTGAAGCGTTAGTATTCGGGAAATATCACCCGAAAGGGTATATTCCGCATCAAGGCGGATATATTGGTCGTGAATAGGTCCGATGGTTTTTCCCCATTCGCCGAAATATTCAACAATAGCATCGTCAAGAGGAAGCCCCTTATATTCGGGCAGACCTCTTTTGCGCTTTTTCTCCGCCGATGTAATCTTTCTCGCATCCGAGCAAACCAGCATAAGCTTTAAAAGCTCAACCGCCGCATCGTCGGGGCGTTTTTCTCTATCGTAATTGCGGCAGGAGAAATAAAGACCTGTAAGCGAAATGCGTTTGGGCGGGAACGCAAGGTTTTTACCGCAGGCGATGGTATCGGTTTTTGCTAACGTTTGAATACAGTTGTAATTTTTAACAACCATACCGTCCTGCGCCATACTCTTTGCACCAAAGCCCAAAGCCGAAGCACAAAGAGAAACCATACTGTCGCAAAGCGAGCTTGCGCCTATTGCCAACGAACAGATAAACCAATTTGTAATATCCGCCCCTGCGGCAACACCAACGGCAAGAAGCACAAAGCAAACTATAACCGATGCGATAGAAACAAACCTGCAAAGCTCCGAAACGTATTTTAAAATATCGGGAAGCGTGTTTTCACGGTCGGCGCGCATTCGGCGTATAAGGGTTTCCTTACCCGTTCGGCAAACAATTGCACTGCAATGCCCCGAGGTAACTATACTGCCCGCGTAAATCATATTTTCGCAAACAGATTCCCCCCCGTGGGAGATATATCTGCCCGTTTTGTGAACACTGCCCGAAACCCCGCTTATATGAGATTCCAACACCGAAAGCGCCAAATCGTCAATTAAACGGCAGTCGGCGGGGACCATAGAGCCTTCCTCAAGCATAACTATATCGCCGGGAACAAGCAAACGGCTGTCTATAACCGTTTCCTCGCCGTTTCGAACCACCTTTGCCTTAAGCGAGGAATATTTCTTCGGTAATCTTAAAGCGATACTTGCGCGGAATTCGGCAAAGGCATTAAAAAATATAATACCGCCGATAATCAACGTCATAAACAGATAGGTGTATTCATAAGGTCTGAAGATATACATCAATAAGGAGCAAAGAAGCAGAAAAGGGGAGGTAAGCCCTTTTATCTGGTTCTTAAGGCTTTCTCTAAAGGAAAGCCGAAATTCGCTTCTTATCTCATTCGCCCCGAAAATCCTGCGAGCCTTTTTAATCTGCTTTTCGGTTTTGCCTAAAATAAGGTCGCTTTCCAATGCCTCGGCAACCTCAATGGGGCTCATTTCCTCGGGGGAAAAGCTAACGAATTCATCCTGTTCACGGTTGGAAACGGTTTTTGTTTTTAAATTGTCATTTCCGTTTTGTGTCATGGGTTTATACCCCTAAAAATCATTTTTCGGTTGAAACAACCACGCCTTCGTCCTTAACGTCGGCATAAAGCTTTGAAACAGAATCGCGGTAGGAGTTAACGATAACCTCTGCAAGCTTATCCTCTACCTCGGTCTGAATAAGTCTGCGCAGATTTCTTGCGCCGTATTTTTCGGAATAACCCTTTTCCGCAAGATAATCCACCAGCTTTTCGCCGTATTCAAAGCTAATGCCCTTTTCCTCAAGCACCGAAACAAGGTCGCCAAGCATAATTTTGGTGATAGCCTTGAAGTTTTCGGTATTCAAGCGGTTGAACACAACGATTTCATCAACGCGGTTGATAAATTCGGGACGTAAAAATCCTTCCAAAGCCTTCATAACACGGCTTTGCTCGTTTTGCTGTACGCTTTCGCCAAAGCCTGCAACAGAATTACCCTCGCTGCTGCCCGCGTTGGTTGTCATTATAATAACGGTGTTTTCAAAATTAACCTCTTTGCCGTGGGCGTCGGTAATTCTGCCGTCGTCAAGAATCTGCAAAAGTATATTCATAACGTCGGGGTGCGCCTTTTCGATTTCGTCAAACAAAACCACGGTGTAAGGCTTTCTGCGGATTTTCTCGGTTAACTGTCCCGCCTCGTCATAACCAACGTAACCGGGAGGCGAACCGATAATTCTCGAAACCGAATGCTTTTCCATAAATTCGCTCATATCAAGGCGGATTAATGCCTCGGGAGAATCGAAAAGATATCTTGCAAGCACCTTAACAAGCTCGGTCTTGCCCACACCCGTGCTGCCTGCAAAAATAAAGGAAACAGGCTTCTTTTTATAGGAAATACCCGCGCGTGAACGTTTTATCGCCCTTGCGACGGTTTCCACCGCCTTGTCCTGACCGATAATACGTTCCTTAACCGCTTCCTCAAGACGGCGAATCTTTACAAATTCGTTTTCGCTGATATTGGTGGCGGGTACACCCGTCCAAACCTCGATAACCCTTGCAATTTCATCGTCGTTAAGCTCTAATTTATCTCTTTCCAGCGAAAGCTCGTTAAATTTTTCTTCCTTTTGTAAAATTGCGGTTTTTAAATCCGCGATTCTGCGGTAATAGCCTTCCTCGGGCTCTGCCTTTGCCTCCAATGCGCCAAGCTCATCTCTAAGCTTCTTCAACTCGTCCGAAACAAGGGCGATTTCGTTAATAATAGGAGAGTGCATTGCCATATGCGAGCAAGCCTCGTCCATAAGGTCAATGGCTTTGTCGGGCAAAAATCTGTCGGTAATATATCTTTCGGAAAGCACAACCATTCTGCGAAGGAGATAATCGGGGATGGTGATTCCGTGGTGCTTTTCGTAATATTTCTTAATTCCCGCAAGAATCTTAATGCTGTCCTCAATGGAAGGCTCGCCAATCATAACCGGCTGAAAACGTCTTTCCAAAGCGGCGTCCTTTTCGATATATTGGCGGTATTCCTTAAGGGTGGTTGCGCCGATAAGCTGAATTTCACCGCGGGAAAGGGCAGGCTTAAGAATATTCGCGGCGTTCATACCGCCCTCGGCGTTACCTGCGCCGACGATAGCGTGTACCTCATCGATAACCAAAATAACGTTGCCCGCCTTTTTGGTTTCTTCAATAAGACCGCGCATGCGGTTTTCAAACTGACCTCTGAACTGTGTACCTGCCACAACGGCTGTCATATCAACCAAATAAACCTCTTTGCCCTTAAGCTTATAGGGTACGTCCCCTGCGGCAATTTTTTGAGCAAGTGCTTCTGCTACGGCGGTTTTACCTACACCGGGTTCGCCGATAAGACAGGGATTGTTCTTTTGTCTGCGGGTGAGAATCTGAATAACACGCTCTAATTCGCTGTCTCTGCCAACGATGTTGTCAAGCTTGTTTTCTCTTGCTCTTTCGGTAAGACAAATGCAAAAATCTCTAAGATAGCTTGCGCCTCTTTTGCCCTTTTGCTTGGGAGAACCCTGCTTTGCATCGCCGTTTTGGTTGTTATCTTCGGCTTCCGCAGGCTTGTTGCCGCCGAAAAATGCGTTGATGTCTATAGAGGGTGCTCTGCCCTCGTCATCCTCGCCCTCCTCGCCGTCCATAGGCATAAGGCCGTTCATACCCTCGCTTATGGCGTCCAATTCCTCGGGACTTATATTCATTTGGTTTAAAATATCATCAATAGGCTTAATGCCCATTTCACGGGCGCATTTAATGCAATAACCCTCGCTTGTTATTTTTCCGCCCTCGTTTTTCTGAACGAAAATTATGGCGGGGCGTATATTACAACGGGAACATCTCTTTAAATCCATTTTCTGAAAAACACCTCTCTAATTTGCTTTATTAAAGACGTTTAAATTATATTTGCCCTTAAACTCTTTAAAATAATACATAGAAAGGGCGAAACTCATACAAATAACCATAATCGCTACCACAACTATATCCAAGGTGGCGTTGCTTCTTATCATAAGGCGCAAAAAGGCGCAAACAAACAAAATCACCGTGGAAAGCTTACCGAACCAGCTTGCCGCAACAACAATATTACGCTCTTTTTTAATCCTTACCGATGCGTAAAGCATACCGAATTCCTTTAGGAATAAAAGGAAAACTACAATAAAATATATATAGTTCTCCAAAGCAAAGCAAAATGCCGCCGCAAGCTGCATTATTTTGTCGGCTATCGGGTCAAGAATCTTGCCCACGTCGGTAATCCATCCGTTGCGTCTTGCCAGATAACCGTCCAATGCGTCGGTTATCCATGCCGTTACGTATATTATAGCCGCCACGTGAGCTTTATATTTGAAATAGCCCACTACAAACAAAGGAACCATAAACAAACGTAATACAGAAAGCATATTGGGGATTTGTCTTTTAAAATTTGAACTCATAAAACCTTATTTAATCCTAAATTACATAAAGAATGAAAAAATATCTATTTCGTTAAAAAACTTGAACAACAAGGTCTTTTCGGGAGCAAGGTTTGAAATAAAGTCGCTGCCCAAAAAGTCTGCGTTTGCAATAATAAGATTTGCGATAAAGCAGAACAGCAAAACGCGAATAGCCGCCAGAACAACGCCCACAACGATACCCAAAAGCTTGTTGCAGGCATTAAGCACGGGCAAACGGAAAATCTGGTCGAGAATAAACGCGACTATCATAAGTATAATACGTGTGCCTATGTAAATAGCTACAATTGCCACCGCCATGGCGATGGTATGTATAATAGGCTCGGCAATTTTTTCTGCCAATCTTGCGGTTGCTTCTTCCATACCCGAAACAACCTTATCCTCGTACCAATCGTTAAGGTTTTCGCTGTCTATACCCGCAAGGGAAAGAAGATTGTTAAATTCTTCGCTCTTTCCGTCCAAAAGATTATCAATATCAAAAGAGCCGTCAAGCAAAATGTCGCTTATTTTTTCCTCGGTGGCGGTTCTTATAGAATCTCCAACGGGGGTTTGCTTTATAACCTCCGCCAAAGGTGTTGCAAAGGCGGCGGTAAGTGCAATAGCGATAATAAACGCAGATGCGCTTATGGCTGTCTTTACAAAACCGTTTTTTGCGGCGAAGTAAATTGTAAGACCTGCGATAAGAACAATGATAATATCAAGTGTCCAGGACATTTAGTTTTCCTCCTTAGGCTGGAAAGTGTTGAGGTCAAACACCTCGGCTTGGTTTTCGGCGAACAAAATTATATTGTCGTCGCCCTTAATAAGCGAGGTGTAGGATGTGGGTACGGAATAGGAAATGCTTTCGTCGGTTTCAAAATTAAAGACAGTTAATGCGCCGGGTGAAAGCACGTAATAGGCGTTTTCGGTGATAACCGAATCCGAAACCGAAAACGGGAAATCGTGAGAGAAAATTTCCTCTGCGTTTAAATTGTAAATTACGGTATTGGTACCGCCCGAAAGCCCATCCAAGGCATAGTTAAGCAAAATTCTGTCGTTTTCCACTCTGCCGGAAAGCAGGTTTTTGTTTGCAAAAGAAATTTCGCCTATAAGGTTGTTTTCGTTGTCAAAACTGCGAAGTCTGTCGCTGGTCATAAGACAAAAACCGCTGTCGGTGTAATATACACCCAAGGGTATTTCTCCCACAAACTTTTCTTCGAAAACAGCATCCTCCGAGCTTGTGCTCATTTTGGAAAGCAGTGTTACTATGTTACCGTTTTCGGAATAATGGAAGGCGGATATAACCTCGTTCCCTTTGGGAGAAATATCCACAAAGTCAACGTATTTATCCCCCAACAGCTTAGAATAAATCAAACGGAATTCCTTATCGTAAACATAAACCGCGCTGCGATAACCCTTTGCCGAGCTTGCGGCGACAAACCCGCCGTCTTCCGAAGCGGCAAGCCAATATATAGGATAGTCAAAGGAGAGGGTGGATATGCGGGAATAGGAATTGAAAATACGCAACTCCTTGCCGCCCAAATCGTAACAGAAAAGGTTTATCCCGTTGTTTTCAACCTTGGGGTGGTCAAGAGAAAACGCCTCGCGAAGTATGGTTTCTCCGTCCCAGCCGATAACCGTAAGCCCGTTTTCGTTAAGCACCGCAAGGTCGCCCTTAAAAATCAAGCCTCGGTTGCCCTCACTGCCGTCGAATGCAAGCAAACTGCCTGTTTCGCGCTGTTCCTCCTCGGCAGGGTTGATAAACTTAAGCATATACCTGAAGTTTTCCATAGATATTTCGCTTGCGTGAAAAGCCAGCGAATATACTGCAAAGGCAACCGCAAAAATTATACAAGCGTAGCGTATAACCGCGCTGATTCGCGCCAGTTTCAAATAATGGCTGTTAACCGACGGCAGTTCCCGCTTTTTGCGAGACGTCCGTTTATCCTTAAATACCGAAAAAGCTCCCATTTACGGCTCCTTTCTTTATAAATCAAAACTGTGTTTATTATTAAAACTCAAAATCCTTGTAAAACACCCTGTTAAGCATAAGTCCCTTTGCAGGGGCGGTGGTTCCCGCATTGGCGCGGTTTTTGGAAATAATAATTTCCTCCATAGAGGGCATTTCGGCTCCGCTTGCCTTTTCGGCAACGGTACCCGCAACAATTCTTACCATATTATACAAAAATCCGTCGGCGGCTATTGTTAAAGCAAGTATATCGCCTTGTCGCTCAATGTTGCAATATTTTATCTCGCGCACCGTGTCGACAATCTTCGAGCCGCTTGCCATAAATGCGGCAAAATCCTTTTTGCCAACCAATTCGTCGCAAAGCTTTTGGGCGATTTTTTCGTCTATATGCCGTGTGAACTGCCAAGCGGTGGCTTCTTCAAAAGGGTTTCTTATTTTGCTGTTGTAAATGCGATAGATATATTCCTTGCCCAATGCATCGTATCTGGGGTGGAACCCCTCGGGGGCGTTTAACGCCGAAACAATGGCAATATCACTTGGCAATGCGGTGTTAATTGCCTGGGGTAAAGCCTCGCAGGGGATTTCGGGAAGCTCTCCGCAAACCAAAGCCACAAAGCCCTTTGCGTGCACACCCGAATCGGTACGGCTGCAACCCGTAAGGCTAACCTTAACACCGAAAATCCTCTCGCATGCCTTTTGTACCGTTTCCTGAACGGTAGGCTTGTTTGGCTGAACCTGCCAACCGCAATAGTCAGCGCCCATATATGCTATTTTCAAAATATAGCCCTTCAATGGTAAACTCCCTTTGAATTATAGGTTTATTTTTTTAACCGGTTAAGAACAAATTTTAAATTAAAAAGTAAATTTTATTAAGAAAAACAATTCCCACGATAACCGCCGTAACGCAGAAAAGGAAAACATAATCCGAAGCCGAGGCTTTCATAACCTTAAGCTTGGTTCTGCCCTCTCCGCCGTGATAACAGCGACATTCCATAGCATCCGCCAATTCCTCCGCCCTGCGTACCGCCGAAACGAACAAGGGGATAAGTATGGGGATTAAAGCCTTAACACGGCTTATAATATTTCCGCTTTCAAAATCGGCACATCTTGATTTCTGCGCCGAAATGATTTTGTTTGTTTCTTCAATCAAGGTGGGGATAAAGCGTAATGCGATAGACATCATCATTGCGAATTCGTGCACGGGCACGCCGATTTTCTTCAAGGGCGAAAGCAGACTTTCGATAGAATCGGTAAGCTCTAATGGGCTGGTGGTAAAGGAAATTAACACGCTCGTACCCAAAACCAGTGAAAGAAGCCTTATAAGCATCATCACCGCGTTGCGTATGCCCTGCTTGTAAATTTTTATAAACCCTAACTGAACCAAAGGGTCGCCGCCGCCCGCAGTGAAAAATAAATTTATCACCGCGGTGAAGATTAAAACGAATATCAAGGGCTTTACGGATTTAATAAGCACCGAAAACCTTACACCCGAGCAAACCATAAGAAACAAGGTTAAACCCATTCCCAACAAAACCGCGGGAACGCTGTTTGCCATAAGTATAATGACCAGATATTCTATCATCATTATCATTTTTATCCGCGGGTCGGTGCGGTGAAGCAACGAATTGCCGGGATAATACTGACCGAAGGTTACGTCTTTAAGCATTATTTATACCTAAAATTTTCTCTAACATATTCTTTGCGTATTTAACCGTATATACGTCCGAGCTTTCGCATATACCGCGCTTTTTAAGCTCGATAAAAAGCTTTGTTATCTGGGGCAAATCCAAATCGGCGTCAAAAAGCTTTTCCGCCTGCATAAATATTTCCTCGGTTGTGCCCTGCATATACACCTCGCCGTTTTTCATAACCAAAATACGGTCGGCATATTTTGCGATATCCTCCATACTGTGGGAGATAATTATCAAGGTTGCGCCGTAGGTGTTTTTATATTCCTGCAAGCCGCCCAAAATTTCCTCTCTGCCCCTGGGGTCCAGTCCGGCGGCTGGCTCGTCCAAAACCAAAACCTCGGGGCGCATCGCCAAAACACCCGCAATAGCGGCGCGGCGCTTTTGACCGCCCGAAAGCTCAAAGGGCGAACGCTTAAGCTCCCTCTCGCTCAATCCGCAAAACCTCGCGGCAAGGGCAACGCGCTCTTTAATTTCGGCGTCCGACAATTTAATGTTCTTCGGCCCGAAGGCGATGTCTGCCTCTACGGTTTCGTCAAAAAGCTGATATTCGGGATATTGAAAAACCAAACCCACGCGGCTTCTTATCTTAACCATTTCCTTGGGCTTTTCCCAAATATCCCTGCCACCTAAAAGAACCTTGCCCGATGTGGGGGTTAAAAGTCCGTTTAAAAGCGAAGCAAGGGTGCTTTTTCCGCTGCCCGTATGACCGATTATTCCCGTTGTCATCCCTTTGGGGAATTCAACGTTTATATTGTTAAGCGCGGCTTTGCGAAAGGGTGTGTTCTCTCCGTAAATAACGCTTATATCCTTAAGTTCAATTGCGTTCATATCCTGTTCCTAATCGGACCTTGTGTTTTTATAAAGCTTGGTGATAACCTCTGCGGCATCCATTGCGTGTAAAACTCCGCGGGGGGTGTCCGCACCGTCTTTTTCAAGAAGATATAAAAGCTCGGTAACCTGCGGAACGTCCAAAGCCACCGAATGGAGCTTTTCTACCTGTGTGAAAATTTCCTCGGGTGTGCCGTCCGCGACAATCTCCCCTTGGTTCATAACCACAATTCTGTCGGCTTCCACCGCCTCGTTCATATAATGGGTTATGGTTACAACGGTAATCCCCATTTCCTTGTTAAGACGCTTCATAGCGGCGGTAATTTCTTTTCTGCCGTTGGGGTCTAACATAGAGGTGGCTTCGTCGAAAATAATACATTCGGGGCTCATTGCCAAAACGCCCGCAATGGCAATCCTTTGCTTTTGACCGCCCGAAAGCTTATAGGTGGCGTGGCGGGCATATTCCGTCATACCGACGGTTTCAAGGGCAGAATCAACCCTTTTGCGAATTTCCTCCCTTGGCAAACCCAAATTTTCGGGAGCAAAGGCAATATCCTCTTCCACAACGCTTGCCACAAGCTGGTTGTCGGGGTTTTGAAAAATCATACCGCATTTTTTGCGTATCTCAAAGGATTTTTCCTCATGGGCGGTATCAAGCCCATCCACCAAAACCTTTCCGCTTGCAGGCAAAAGTATCCCGCACAAAAGCTTGGCAAGGGTGCTTTTCCCACAGCCGTTGTGTCCTAAAACGGCGACAAAACTGCCTTTTTCAATTGTAAGGTTCAATTTGTTTATAACGTTAGGTTCTGCGGGTGAATAAGAAAAGCTTAAATCCCGCGCTTGGATAAAAGACATATTTTGCTCACTCTATCTAAAATAATCCTTTGGTTCAGGGCATCCAACGGCTTGCCGCGCCGCAGGGGAGAAATTCTCCGCTTTCCTCAATGGGAAGCCCCAATTCCTCGCTGACAACACTTCCGCCGAAGCGTTTTGTGTGTTTTCTTAATATATATCCGTTGGTGGCAGGGGAAAGACCTGTGGTGTAAGAGTTCAAAAGAACAAACAAGGGGTTGTCCGAAAGAACCTGACAAACAAGCTCTACAAAATCGTCAAGACTTTCCTCGATAATCCATTTTTCCCCGTTGGGACCTCTGCCGAAGGAGGGCGGGTCTAAAATAATCGCATCGTATTTATTACCGCGGCGGATTTCTCTTGCCACAAACTTAAAACAGTCGTCGGCGATATAACGAATTCTGTCGTTGGGTATACCCGAAAGCTCGGCGTTTCTCTTTGCCTTTTGGATAATCTTCTTGGAAGCATCCACGTGGCAAACGAAAGCCCCCGCCTTTGCCGCGGCAACGCTTGCGCCGCCTGTATATGCAAAAAGGTTGAGAAGCTTTATTTCACGTCCGCTTTCTTTAATAAGCTTGGAAAACCAATCCCAGTTTACCGCCTGCTCGGGGAACAATCCCGTGTGCTTAAATCCCATTGCGGAGATACCGAACTTAAGGTCGCCGTAGGAAATAATCCATTCCTCGGGCACGTCCTTTTTAATCCAATCGCCCCCGCCCGAACGGGAACGGCGGTATATGCCGTCTGCCTTTTTCCAGCCTTTGTGGTTTTTCTCGCCGTGCCAGATAACCTGCGGGTCGGGGCGCACCAAGGTGAAATCCCCCCATTTTTCCAAACGTTCCCCGTCGGCTGTGTCCAACAAACGGTAATCCTTCCAATTGTCTGCTTTAAACATAAATTAACTCCGTAAACGCAAAGGGGCAATATCCCCTTGCGTATTATAAACTGTCGCCAAAACTCATTTGGTCTGCCATAGAATCGGGCACTTCCAATCCAAGGTGTCGATATGCACCTGCGGTAGCGCAACGCCCTCTCGGTGTGCGGTTAAGAAATCCAAGCTGTAAAAGATAAGGCTCGTAAACGTCCTCCAGCGTTACCGATTCCTCACCGATAACCGCCGCCAGAGTTTCAAGCCCAACAGGGCCGCCGCCGAAATGCTTGATAATTGCGGTTAACATTCTTCTGTCCACCGCGTCTAATCCAAGAGCATCCACCTCCAAAGCGTCAAGCGCCTTGCGGGTGATGGGAAAATCGATAACTCCGTTACCCTCTACAATGGCAAAATCCCTAACTCGCTTTAAAAATCTGTTGGCAATACGGGGAGTGCCTCGCGAGCGCAAGGCGATTTCATATGCGCCGTCGGCGGTAATGGGAACACCCAAAATACCTGCGGAACGGGTTATAATAAGCGCCAATTCCTCGGGGGTGTAAAGCTCAAGACGGAAAATCATTCCGAATCTGTCTCTCAAGGGTGAGGAAAGCTGTCCCGCCCTTGTGGTTGCGCCTATAAGGGTAAATGGCTTAAGAGGTATGCGTATAGACCTCGCCGAAGGCCCCTTGCCCATCATAAGGTCAAGGGCAAAATCCTCCATTGCGGGGTATAAAACCTCCTCCACCTGTCTTGGGAGGCGGTGAATTTCGTCGATAAATAAAATATCGTTTCTTTCAAGGGTGGTAAGCAAAGCCGCAAGGTCGCCCGCCTTTTCAATAGCAGGGCCGCTGGTTACCTTAAGGTTAACCCCCAATTCTCCCGCCACAATGCAGGAAAGGGTGGTTTTGCCCAAGCCGGGTGGGCCGTGAAGCAAAACGTGGTCAAGGCTGTCGCCCCTTGAGGCGGCGGCTTTGATGAATATGGAAAGGTTGTCCTTAACCTTTTGCTGACCAACGTATTCCGAAAGGCTTTTCGGTCTTAACGAGAACTCGTTTTCCGAATCCTCTGCCGAAAATTCCGCGCCGGTTATACGGCTTTCAAAATCGAAATCCTCGGAATAATCGGGTATTTTAGAATTAATAGGCATTTATCGTCCCGACTCCTTTCCCAAAATTCTAAGGGTTTGTGCAATAAGCTCCTCCAAGGGAAGGGAAGAATCCAAACGCTTGAGCACGTCTATAACAGTACCGCGGGGGAAGCCGTAAACCGCAAGTGTATCAACCACTTGGGTAAGCTTTTCGTTATCCTTGGGGGCAGAAGCGGGCAATTCTGCCGAAGTGCCCGTGATTTTATCCTTAAGCTCGATAATAAGCTTTTGTGCGGTTTTAAGACCAACGCCGGGGGCGGTGGAAATGGTTTTTGCATCGTTATTGGCAATAGCACTACGCAGAGCATCAGGGGAAAGTGTGCCTAAAATCGCCGTTGCCGCCTTGGGGCCGATGCCCGAAACCGAAATAAGCTTGGTGAAAAGCTCTAATTCGTCCTCCTCGGCAAAGCCGTAAAGGGAAATATTATCCTCGCTGACAGCCATATAGGTGTATAAAAGAATATCCTTGCCCACCTTTTGGGAAATCTTCGCCCCAGTGGCGACAGATATACCCAATTTAAAGCCGACGCCGCCGCAGTCTATAACGGCGAAATCGCTTTTTATGTCAGCCAAGGTGCCGTGGATGAAATGTATCATAAGCTTTTTCCTTTCACATAGGGGGAGGATTAATAACCGTTAATTCTCGTGCCGTGGCACAATGCAAGGGCAAGGGCATCGGCAACGTCGTCGGGCTTTGGGGTTTCTTTTAAATTAAGCATAAGACGGACCATATATTGAACCTGCTGTTTTTCCGCCCTGCCATAACCCACCACCGAGCTTTTTACCTCGAGAGGGGTATATTCGTAAATATCCACACCGCATTTGTACGCCGCAAGAAGAATAACGCCTCTAGCCATGGCAACGTCAATGGCGGTGGTGGTGTTGCTGTTGAAAAACAGTTCTTCAATCGCCATACAATCGGGCTTGTAACGCTCTAACAGCGCTATCATATCGTTATAAATATCGTCAAGGCGTTTTTCTATCATCTGCTTGGGCGCGGTGGTAATTGCGCCGTATTCTATTGCGCGGTATTTGTCGCCGTTTTTTATAACCAACCCGAAGCCTATTGTGGCAAGTCCGGGGTCGATTCCCATAATAAGCATAGAACCTACTCCTATAATAAATCATCATATTCTACCATATAATTATATAATAGTCAACCGAGCGAACAAGATTTTTCGCAATTTCCCATTATATTTTTTACAAAAAAACTATTGTGTTTTTTCAAAAATCTGTTATTATAAGTGAGAACACTTCGGTGTGTAATTAAGAAAGGACGATTTTTATGCAGATTATTGACAAAGTAAAAGAAGTTATCGCAAAACAGTTGAGAATTGATATTTCCGAAATCTCGGACGATTCCGCAGTTGTTGAAGACCTTGGCGCAGACAGCCTTGATATCGTTGAAATGCTTATGACTCTCGAGGACGAAATGAACATCACCATTCCCGATGATGCAACCGGTCTTAAGACCGTTAAGGATATCGCAACCTTTATAGAAAATGAAGCCGAATAAAAAAGCGGTTGTTTTTGATTTAGACGGCACGGTTTTGGACACAATCGCCGATATAGCCGCCGCCGTAAACCGCGCTCTTGTTGCTTTCGGTTTTTCCGAAAGAACGGTTGAAGAGGTGCAGGGCTTTTTGGGTAACGGCTCGTTAATGCTTATCAAACGCGCCACGGGTTGCTTTGATAACGAGGATTTGTGCCTTAACGTTCGCGCCCGCTTTCGCCAGGAATACGAAAAGGATATGTGTAACCTCACAAAGCCCTATGAGGGTATGTGCGGTTTGCTTTCGGCATTGTCCCAAAAGGGTATAAAGGTGGCAGTGGTTACGAACAAAGACCACCGTTGTGCCGAGCCTATGATAAAGCATTATTTCGGCGAAACCGTACATATTTGTAAAGGCGTTGGGAAGGATAACGAAAGAAAACCCAACCCCGAAAACACCCTTTGGGCGCTTTCTCAATTGGGAATTACTCCCGACGAGGCTGTTTTTGTCGGGGACGGTATGGCAGATTTGCAGGTTTCCCAAAACGCCCAAATCGATTTTGTTCCCGTTGGTTACGGCTATACATCCCCCGAAAAGCTTTTTTCGGAATGCGGAATAACCCCCGCTATGGATGTTCCCGCCTTGGCAAAAGCCTTGTGGGACTATTGCGGATTTGAAAATTAATAAAAATTAAGGAACGGTTTTGCGCTGTTCCTTGTTTTATGCATAAAATTATGTATAAAATGCAAAATATACACCGATATACAGAATATACAGAAAAATATACAACAAAAAGTTGATTTTTCTGAATATTTTTTCATTTTTGCTATTGACAAATGTATTTTTGGGGTATATAATGCAAGAGCAAAATGAAACAAATTATTTTCGGAGGAAGAAAAAATGAACAAAGAAAACATCAAAAAGGTCGTTCTCGCTTATTCCGGCGGTCTCGACACTTCTATAATTATTCCTTGGCTTAAGGAAAACTATAACAATCCCGAAATTATTGCCGTTGCAGGTAACGTAGGTCAGGCTGACGAGCTTGAAGGTCTTGAAGAAAAAGCAATCAAAACCGGTGCGAGTAAACTTATCGTTGCCGACCTTGTTGATGAAATGGTTGACGAAATTATTATTCCTGCTCTTAAAATGGACGCTAAATATGAAACCTATTTGCTCGGTACCGCGTTTGCGCGTCCCGTTATCGGCAAGAAACTTGCCGAAATCGCGATTGCCGAAGGTGCGGACGCTGTCTGCCACGGCGCAACCGGTAAGGGTAACGATCAGGTTCGTTTCGAACTCGCCATCAAACGCTTCGCTCCCGAAATGAAGATAATCGCTCCTTGGCGCGAATGGGATATCAAATCTCGTGACGAAGAAATCGATTACGCGGAAGCACATAACGTTCCTCTTAAAATCTCGCGTGAAACTAACTATTCCAAGGATAAAAACATCTGGCATTTGAGCCACGAAGGTTTGGATCTCGAAGATCCTGCAAACGAGCCGCTTTATGATAAACCCGGTTTTCTTGAAATGGGCGTTTCGCCTATGATGGCTCCCGATGAACCTACGTATATTTCTATCGATTTTGAAGCGGGCGCTCCTGTTGCATTTAACGGCGAAAAGATGAAAGCATCGAAGATCATCGCTGAACTTAATAAAGTCGGCGGCGCAAACGGTATCGGTATCATCGACATCGTAGAAAACCGTTTGATCGGTATGAAAGACCGCGGCGTTTATGAAACTCCCGGCGGAACGATCCTCTATTTCGCTCATGAAATGCTTGAAATGCTTACTGTTGATAAGGACACTCTCCACGTTAAGCAAAAGTTGGCTGTTGACTATGCAGACCTTATTTATAACGGTAAATGGTATTCTCCCTTGCAGGAAGCACTCACCGCTTTTGCAAACGAAAGCAATAAGTACGTTACAGGTACCGTTAAACTGAAACTCTATAAGGGTAATATCATTCCTGCTGGAACTACTTCTCCCTATTCTTTGTATTCCGAAACCTTAGTTACCTTCGACGAAAGCGATTACGACCAAAAACAAGCAGAAGGGTTTATCAACCTTTGGGGTCTTCCCACTCAGGTTCAGGCGCTTCGCGAACAGGGCAAACTTTAAGCACTAACCTAAAATCTTAAACGGAGAAAACATAATGGCGGTCAAAATGTGGGCGGGCAGAACCGCCGGTGCAACCGACAAATTGGCAGACGATTTCAATTCCTCTATACATTTCGATTGCAGAATGTATAAGCAGGATATAATGGGAAGCATGGCGCACGCGGCAATGCTTGGAAAACAGAATATTATTTCCCAAACCGAAGCGGAACAGCTTATTGCAGGATTAACCGATATTCTTGCGGATATCGATTCCGGCAAGCTTGAAATCGCTATGGACTGCGAAGATATACATATGTTCGTAGAGCAGGTTTTAACCGAAAGATTGGGCGATTTGGGCAAGAAGCTTCACACCGCAAGAAGCCGTAACGACCAAGTGGCACTTGATTTGAGAATGAACCTTCGGGACGAGGCAGAAACCATAATCGGTCTTATTTCCGACAACGTGAAATCTCTGCTTTCGGTTGTAAAGGACAATAAAACCACAATTCTCCCCGGTTATACCCATCTTCAGAGAGCGCAACCCATAACCTTTGCTCATCATCTTCTTGCTTATTGTATGATGCTTTTAAGGGATATGGACAGATTCTCGGATATGAAGAAGCGTATGAACGTTTCTCCCATAGGCTCCTGCGCCTTGGCGGGAACTACCTATGATACCGACAGATATTTCGAAGCCGAAAAATTAGGCTTCGACAGCATTTGCCTTAACAGTATCGACGGTGTATCCGACAGAGATTTCGTTGTGGAATTTATTTCCTGCTGCTCGGTGCTTATGATGCATCTTTCCAGACTTTCCGAGGAATTAATCCTTTGGTCCAGTTGGGAATTCAAGTTCGTTGAGCTTTCCGACAGCTATACCACGGGATCTTCCATAATGCCCCAAAAGAAAAACCCCGATATGGCAGAGCTTATAAGAGGTAAAACCGGCAGAGTTTACGGCGACCTTATGGGTATTCTCACCACACTTAAAGGCTTGCCTCTGGCATATAATAAAGATATGCAGGAGGACAAAGAATGTGTGTTCGATGCAGTCGACACCGTTAAAATGTGCCTTATGGTTATGGCGAATATGATTGCCACAATGAGAGTTATCCCCGAAAATATGAAGCGTGCCGCACAGGAAGGCTTTATAAACGCCACCGATTTGGCAGATTACCTTGTGAAAAAGGGTATGCCCTTTAGGTCGGCTTATAAAATCTCGGGTACCATCGTTGCCGAATGTATCTCTAAAAAGCTGGTTCTCGAAACCTACCCCCTTGAGGAATACAAAAAGCACAGCGACCTTATATGCGAAGACGTGTATAACGAGATTTCCTTGGAAACCTGTGTGGAAAAGCGTATTTCGGTTGGCGGAACAGGGCTTGAATCCATAGAAACTCAAATTAAGTTTGTCGAAGAACAATTGTAAAAACAATTGCTGAAAAAGCGTTATATAAATCACATAAAATAAATAAAAATCAAACATGAAAGGTATTTTTTAAAATGAAAAAAATTCTCGCACTTTTACTTACCGTAGTTCTTTTGGCTACCTGCCTTGTAGGCTGTGGCACAAAGGGCGCAACCCTTGACGACGTTAAAAAAGCAGGCAAAATCACCATCGCAACCAGCCCCGACTTTCCTCCCTTTGAAAGCCTTGAAAACGGCGAAGTTGTAGGTATCGAAGTTGAAATTATGAAGCTTATCGCAAAAGACCTCGGCGTTGAATGCGAATTCGTTCAGATGGACTTTGACTCTGTACTTATCGGTATCGAAGCAGCAAAATACAACTGCGCTATGTCCGGTATCACCGTTACTCCCGACCGCGAAAAGAATATGCTCTTCACCAAGCCCTACTACGTAGCAGCTCAGGCTATCGTTGTTAAGGAAGACAGCGCTATCAAGGCTAAGGCTGACCTTACCGGCAAGAAGGTTTCTGTTCAGACAGGTACCACCGCAGAATCCGGCTGTCAGGATGAAGGCCTTGAGGTTATGGCATTCACCGCTAACGCAGATGCAAAAGCAGCTCTTACCACCGGCAAGGTTGACGCTTGGGTTGTTGATAACCTCACCGCTGTTCAGATGGTTGAAGAAGGCGACGGCTTGAAGATTCTTGACGAAAATATGACCGAAGAACCCTATGCATTCGCATTTGCAAAGGGCAGCGAAAGCCTTGTTGAAGCTATCGACGCTTCTCTCCAGAAGTATATCGCTGACGGCACCGTTGAAAAAATCTTCGAAGATTTCGGCGAAAAGTATTCCAAGCCCGAATAATAAAGAATAACGAATAACAAAAAGGGCTGTTACAAGCTACGTAAACAGCCCTTTTTTCGGTTATAAAGGAAAAAGATTAATGAATTGGTTTGACAAACTTCACGAAACCTTTATCGTGGGCGAAAGATATAAATGGCTGCTCGAGGGTTTCCTGAACACGATTATAATTACTTTAGGCGCACTTTTAATCGGTGTGGTTATCGGCGCAATTATTGCTGTTGCAAAATATTTTTGCGAGGGCAATAAAAAACTGCGCTTTGTAAACTGGATTTGCGATTTGTACACCACCGTAATCCGCGGTATTCCCGTTACGGTATTGCTTTTGGTGTTTTTCTATATTGTTCTCGTTTCCTCCGAGGGTATCACCGTTGCAATTATTACCTTTGGTATAAACTCGGGCGCATATATGGCAGAGCTTATCCGAAGCGGTATTAACGCCGTTGATAAAGGTCAGATGGAAGCCGCAAGAAGCTTGGGACTTTCCAAATTTCAGGCTATGTATAAAATCATCTTCCCTCAGGCAATTAAAAACATTCTTCCCGCTATCGGCAACGAATGTATCGCCCTTTTAAAGGAAACCTCGGTTGCGGGTTACGTTGCTATCGTTGACCTTACCCGTGCGGCAACAAACATAAGAAACAAAACCTTCGATGCGGTTAACCCTATTTTGGTTCTCGCTTTGATTTATCTTGTTCTTGTTGTACTTATGACAAAGCTTCTTGCTGTCTTTGAAAAAAGATTACGCAAGAGCGATGGGAGGTAAATAAATATGGAAAAATCTACCATAATCAGTGTAAAAAACCTCCAAAAGAAGTTTAATGATAACGCTGTTTTAAAGGGCGTTAGCATTGATATTAAAAAGGGCGACGTGGTTTGTGTTATCGGTGCTTCGGGCTCGGGTAAATCCACCTTTTTGCGTTGCTTGAATATGCTTGAAACCCCCACGGGCGGCAATATTGTTTTCGACGGTGTGGATTTAACCGACGATAAAACCGACCTTAACCTTCACCGTCAAAAAATGGGTATGGTGTTCCAGCAGTTCAATCTGTTCCCCCATATGACTATTCTTGAAAACCTTACCTGCGCCCCCGTTATGCTTAAAAAGGCAACCAAGGAAGAAGCCGAAAAGAAGGCAAAAGAGCTTCTTGCCCGCGTTGGTCTTGCCGATAGGGCAGATGCTTATCCCAACCAGCTTTCGGGCGGTCAGAAACAGCGCGTTGCCATTGTCCGCGCCCTTTGTATGGAGCCCGACGTTATGCTTTTCGACGAGCCTACCTCTGCTTTGGACCCCGAAATGGTTGGCGAGGTTTTGGACGTTATGCGTGAATTGGCAAGCGAGGGTATGACGATGGTGGTGGTAACCCACGAAATGGGCTTTGCCCGTGAGGTTTCCAACCGCGTTGTGTTTCTGGATGACGGCGTTATCGCCGAGGAGGGCACTCCTGCCGAGGTCTTCGGCGCGCCTAAATGCGAACGCTTGCAAAACTTCCTTGCAAAAGTACTTTAATAGAGGTGAAACCTATGTCTTTAAAAGGAAAAAGCTTTCTTAAGCTGCTTGATTTTACCCCTGCGGAAATTCAAGGATTTATAGATTTGGCTATCGAGCTGAAAAATAAAAAGAAAAACGGTATTCTTCACCGTGATTTCGTTGGCAAAAACATCGCTTTGATTTTCGAAAAGACCAGCACGCGTACCCGCTGTGCCTTTGAGGTTGCGGCGGCGGATTTGGGCATACATCCCGTTTATCTCGACCCCACAGGCTCGCAGATAGGCAAAAAGGAAAGTATTGCCGACACCGCGCGGGTCCTTGGCAGAATGTTTGACGGTATCGAATACCGCGGTTTTGGTCAGGAAATCGTTGAAGAATTGGCGAAATATGCGGGAGTACCCGTTTGGAACGGTCTTACCAACGAATTCCACCCCACCCAGATTCTTGCGGACTTTATGACGATTATCGAGCATTTCGGCTCTCTTAAGGGCAAAAAGCTTGTTTATATGGGCGATGCAAGATATAATATGGGCAATTCCCTTATGGTGGGATGTGCAAAAATGGGTATGCATTTCGTTGCCTGCGCGCCTAAAAAATATTTCCCCAATGCAGATTTGGTGGCGCAATGCCAAGAAATCGCAAAGGAAACCGGCGCAACCCTTGAATTTATCGAAAATCCCCTTGAAGCAACCAAAAATGCTCACGTTATTTATACCGACGTTTGGGTTTCTATGGGTGAGCCCGCATCGGTTTGGGAGGAAAGAATCAAAGAGCTTTCTCCCTACCGCGTTACAAAAGAGCTTATGGATAACGCAGGTGAACAATGCAGATTTATGCACTGCCTGCCCGCGTTTCACGATTTGGGCACGGTTATCGGCAGAGAAATCTACGAAAAGTTCGGCATAGATTGTATGGAGGTTACCCACGAGGTTATCGAGGGTGAAAAATCCATAGTCTTTGACGAAGCCGAAAACCGTATGCACACCATAAAGGCGGTTATCGCTTCTACTCTTTAAATCTTAATAACCGTATAAAACGGCAATACCGAGCTTTCGTTCGGCGTTGCCGTTTTTTGTTTGCAAACCGCTTTACACAAGATATTGGGTTGTGTTTTTTTAAAAAGCAGACGGCTTTGAACCTTTTGTACGAAAACAATCAAATGCCTTTGGTAATAGTGCTGAAAAAATAATCGCGGGTAGATTTGGATTTGACATATAGGTAGTTTTATGGTACTATTATTATCAGGAAATAATGCGGTTTTTCGCGTTTCTGATAACATTTAAGAGGAGAAAACTTATGAAATTATTTAAGCGTATGTTTGCTTTGTGTCTCGTTCTTGCGATGATGTTTACCGCAGTAATCGCAACGGGCGTGTTCTCTGCTTCGGCAGTTCCCGGCGCGGGTCTTCAGCAAACCACATTCCGTTCCTACGGTGCGGATATTTCTTTCTGGAACGTATCCGTTTCCAGCGGTAACGATTATTCCAGAGTTGACTTTGCAAAAATGAAGGCTTCGGGTTGCCAATACGTAATTTTGCGTATCGGTTACGAGGCAAGAGCTACCCGCCAGAACGTTATAGATACAGCGTTTATTGAATATTACAAGCGCGGCCGTGCGGCAGGTATGCCTATGGGCGTATACTTCTATCAGCTTGGCGATACATATGAAAAAGCGGTTGAGGACGCTCAGTGGGTTATCAACGTTATCGAAGAAAACAATATGTATTTTGAATACCCCATTTATTACGACATAGAAGATATGGAATACGGCGACAAGCCTGTAAATCTCGGTAAGGCCGCGATGGAACAGCTTTGCTTGGGTTGGTGCGAAACCCTTGAAGCCGCAGGCTATTTCCCCGGTATCTACGGCGGCAGTTGGTCTGTTTTGGATAAGCTTTCTGCCGATTTCAAATCTAAATACGACCTTTGGTATGCGGCATATCCCAGCGCGCAGAACCCCCATTTGACCACCGATAAAAGTGGTTATTGCGGTATGTGGCAGTATGCGGCATCCGGCTATAACTACGATGGTGTTCCCGCAAACGCAAGCCTTGACGTAAACGTTTGCTATAAAGACTATCCCGCAATTATGAAGCAATACGGCTATAACAACTGCGGCGACCCCGAGCTTGAAGCGGCAAAAACCGAGTTGAAAACGCTTATGGGTAAGGTTGAAGCAGCCACCTATAAGACCTATACCGATTCGGCTATTTCCACCCTCCGTACCGCTTATAACGAAGCGGCGGCTTTAATCGCTAACGATTCTGCCACCAAGGATGCGGTAAATGCGGCTAAGACCAAGCTTCAGACCGCATATAACAACAAGGGTACAAATGCCGCAAAGGGTATTTATATCAACACCGTTAATACTCGTGTAAACAACGGTCAGGGTGTTGTCTTTACCCCCTCCTTCGGCGAAATCTCCACCAACACCGCAAACCATTCCTGGACAGCTAATGTCGTTGCGAAATGGGACGTTAACGTGGGCGCTTACGTAATCAAAAGCGTTTCCAACGGTAACGGTGCCGATGCAAGCTTAACTCCCTCTGTTACCCTTGCTTCCGATGAAATTTTCATCGCCGTACATAGCTGGGAAGACGGCGTGAGCGCGGCGGATAACCCTGTTGCAGGCAGTTCCCAGAACTATAGAGATGCGATTGCGTTGGCAAACGGCAATTATAAGTTAACCTTAAACGGCATTAATTTGCAGACAGGTAAGGCAGAGGTTTGTGCTTATATCGCTATTGAGGATATGGGCGCAAGCGTTCCTTCCAATAACATCACTTACGGTAAGTCCTATACCTCTGCGGGTATTTATGCCGAAAACGGTGCTCAGCTTTATCCCGATACCAACGGCAAAGAGCTTACCGACGGCAGAACTCCTATTGCCGAAGCAAGCTTTGATAACGCTGCTTTCGTAGGCTTTAACGCAGGTGCCGACGAATACGTAAGAGACGGCTATGCCTCTGTTACCGTTGACCTTGGCAAGATTTACGAAATCAATAAATTCAATGCCAACGTTGCTTCGAAATTCAATGAAGATGCGGGCATACTCGCTCCCAAGGAGGTTTCGGTTTACGTTTCCTATGATAACGTAAAATGGTATTCCGCAGGCTCTGTTAACCCTGTTGACAGCGCTTCTGCAAGTACCGTTAACGCAGAAATCACTCCCGAAAGCGCAGTTTATGCAAGATACGTTCAGTATCGCTTTGTAGGTAACGGCAACTGGATTATGGTTTCCGAGGTTGAGGCTTTCGGCTCGGCTGCTTCCAATCCTCCCTCCACCCCCGTTCCCGTTCCCGATAACGGCGGAGTGCTTGGCGATATCGACGGCAACGGCGAAGTTAACTCTATGGACTACGTAATGCTTAAGCGTGTATACTTCGGCATTTATCCTCTCGAGAGCGATTCTATTGGCGATATCGACGGCAACGGCGAAATTAACTCTATGGACTACGTAATGCTCAGACGTGTGTTCTTCGGTATTTACAGCGCTTAAAATAAACCTTTTCAAAGAGAAAGACGTTTTCCGCCTTTCTCTTTGTGGTTAATATATATCAGAATTTTTGAAAATAAATTTCAGCGAAATTAAAAAAGGAGCATACATAATGAGTATGATTAAAAGAATCTGCGCCTTTGTTCTTATGCTTACCTTGGTTGTGGGCTCGATGGCTTTTGTTGTTCCCAAGGCAACGTTAGAGGCAGATGCTATTTCGGGCGCAGGCGCACCCACAAACCTTAACTATTACGCTTTGGGTATTGATATTTCCGCGTGGCAGGCAGGCGGCGGTAACAACACCGCTTTGGTTGACTTTGCAAAGCTTAAAGCAAGCGGCTGTAAATTTGTAATTCTTCGTATAAGCTACGGCAAATCTATCGATAAGGCTTTCGTTTCCTTCTATAACAAGGCTCGTGCGGCAGGTATGCCCTTGGGCGTTTATATGTACGGTCTTTCCACCACCCGCGCAGGCGCAGTGGAGGATGCAAATTGGGTTATCAACGTTATCGAAAACTACGGTATGTATTTCGAATATCCCATTTATTATGATATAGAAGAACAAAAACAGATAAACCTTTCGGCTTCCGCAAAGAACGCTCTTTGCGAGGGCTGGTGCGACACCTTGTATGCTGCAGGTTATTTCCCCGGTATCTATGCGGGTAAAAGCCAGATTATGTCCTCCTTGACCAGCACGTTCAAGGCTAAATATGACCTTTGGATTCCTCACGTTAAGTCGGTTGACGAATATGCTTCTCAGTATACCCATACCTCTATTGCATATAACCAACAGGGCTTCAGTATGTGGCAGTATTCCTGGTCCAACATCAAAAACGGTTCTTCCTACATCTATAACGGCGTATACAGAAGCGGTACAACCCCCGTTTATGCTCTCGACCTTGACGTTTGCTATAAAGACTATCCTACCATTATGAAAACCTACGGTTATAACAACTGCGGTACGGACGAAAAGGCAAACCTCGGCAAAACCATTACCTCCGCAAAGGAAGTAAGATACAGCGATTATACCCAGAACGAATTGGATACCCTCCGTTCGGCTTATGATACCGCCGTTTCGGTTTACAATTCTGCTTCTTCTTCTCAGTCGGATTATAAAACCGCAAGAGAAAACCTTGAAAATGCAGTTAAGGGCACAGGCACTAATTCTTCGCTTTCCAAGGGTAAATCCTACACCTCTGTCGGCTCTGACAGAGAAGATATATATGATGACGACAATATCCGTCTTACCGACGGCGTAAAGGGCTTTATTGACCCCGGTACGGATAAATATGCAGGCTTTACAAATTCCGCCGAAATTGTTGTTGACCTTGGCGAAAGCAAATCCTCTAACCTTTATACCGTTTATATGGCGGCGGGGGAATGGGGTATTGCAATTCCTACCGAGGAACAACTTACGGTTGAAATTCTCGGTTCGGACAGCGCCACAAGCGGTTTCACCTCCTTGGGCACTACGAATAAAATCGTAAACACCAACAAAAACGGCAACTGGAATTTAATGACGGTTACCCTTGATAACGAAACTGCGGCAAACAAACGCTATATTAAGTTCAAAATCACCACCACGGCTGCCAACGGATTTATCTGGCTTGACGAGGTCGAGGTTAACTCGGGCAACGCAAAGCTTAGCGGCGGTGTATATATCAGTGGCATGAACGAATTTATCAACGCCGGCGATTGCCATATCTTCACCTCCTCCTTTGGTACTATCACCATGGAAAATGCAAACCACACCTGGACGGGTAACCTCCGCGCTAAATGGGATTCCCAACAGAATGCCTACGTGGTTACCGAGGTTGTAGGTGGTAACGGTAACGCTCCCGAAATTACCCTTGCAAGCGACGAAATTCTTATTGCCGCCCATAACTGGGAAACAGGCGTAACCGAAGGCGCGGTTGCAGGCAGTGCGGCAAACTCTGCGGCAGTGTTCGCGGCAAAGCCCGGTGATATTGTTGAGCTTTCGGGTATTGACGTTGCAAACGGCAAAATCAGCGCGGCGGCTTACGTTAAAATAATCAGCTCTGCCCAAACCGAAGAGCCTCACGTTCACACCCCCGGTCCCTTCAATTGCGAAACAGGTCAAATCTGTATCTCTTGTAACGAGGTTCTTATAGAGGCAGGCTCTCACGACGATGGCAAATGGGTTCCCGGCGACGAAGAGGGTGTTCTTGAGCTTCAGTGTACCAAATGCGGCGAGGTTCTCGACACCAAGCTTAACCAAACACAGGTTGGCTTGCGCGGTGATATCGACGGCAACGAAGTAATCAACGCTATGGACTATATAATCCTTAAGCGCTACTATTTCGGCATTTATCAGCTGGAAGTAGACCAGATTCTTAAGGGAGATATTGACGTAAGCGCAGAGGTTGACGCTATGGACTACGTTCTTCTTCAGCGTTGCTACTTCAGCAAATACACTATGAAAGACGAAGTTGTATATAAATAATATTCGGAAAACGCTGTACCGCACCCCCAAAAAAGTGCGGTACAATGTTTAAAAACACAAGAAAAGAGGATATTCTATGAGAATATTAAAAAAATCGGTCAGTCTGCTTTTGGTTATAGCAATGCTTTGCTCTTGTTTTATGTTTTTGGGTATAAATGCTTCGGCATTGTCCCCTTTGCCCCACCTTCTTCAAGCGGACGAGCCTTGGGGCTCATACCTTGTGGGCGGTGCTACGATTGCCCGTACGGGTTGTGGTATCCTTTCGTTGGTAAATTGCGTGGGTTATCTCACAGGCAAACGTATGGACGTTGTAGAATGTGCTGAATGGGCATATAGCGTAAAGGGCTTTAACAACTATTCCAATAGCCTTGGTACCTATCGATTGGTTCTTTATCCTAAGGTTCAGGCAAAATACGGCGCAGAATATGGCTTCACAGTAGATTGTAATACCGGCGATAGCGGTTGGTGGGTTTCCGACGCAAGCAGCAAAGTTCTTAAAAACCACCTTGCAAACGGCGGTGTGGCAATCGGTATGATTCCCGGCCACTTTATCGCTATGGTTGATTACGATGCAACCACCAATAAATTCCACGTTCTCGACAGCGCGCCTGCCGCATACAGGGGCACCTCCTCTAACCGTGGCGACGTTTGGCTTTCCGAAAGCCATTTTACCGAATCCGCAGGCTATAGCTATCAGCTTCAGTGGTTCTGTCTTCTTTCTGCAACAGGCACTCCCGCAGACGAGCAGGATAACGAAAAGGAATATCTCGAACAGGCTATCGCAAATGCAGAAACCGCTCGTTACGATAACTATAGCGAATCTGCCCTTAACAGCCTTCGTTCTGCATACAACAGCGCTTTGACGGTTCTTAATTCTTCATCCTCTACCAGCGAGAATTATAAATCCGCCCGCGAAGCATTGGAATCTGCAATTAACTTTACCCCCTCGATTTCGGTGGGCAAAACCTACACCGCCACCGCGACAAACCGCGGGGACGATTATGATGACGACGGTAAAAAGCTTACCGACGGCAAAAAGGGCTCTAACGCTCCCGATACGTCGGCTTATGCAGGCTGGAAGAATCAAACCGAGATTGTTATCGACCTTGGCAAGGCTAAAGCCTCAAATTATTACAACGTATATCTTGCAGGGGGCGATTGGGGTATAGAAATTCCCAAGGATGGGGAATTTAACGTTGCGGTTTCTTCTTCAAACGACGGAACCAATTTCACCTCTGTGGCAAGCTCGTCTACCCTCGTTAAATCCAAGCTTAACGGCTTGTGGGAAATTCTTAAGGTTACCGCCGTTTCTCAAAACAGCGTAAATGCAAGATATATTAAGTTCACCATTACCTGCACCGCAAAGAATAACTTTATCTGGTTGGATGAGGTTGAGGTTTGCTCGGGCGACCTTCTTCTCGGCGGCGGCGCGTATATCAATAAGATGAATAAAAAGGTAACTTCCGGCGATTGCGTTGTGTTTACCCCCGATTTCGGCACAATCAGCACAACCACCGCAAACCATACCTATACTAAGAACATCCTGGTTAAGTGGAGCAACGAAAAGGATGCCTACGTGGTTCAAACCATAAGCGACGGTGTTGCAAACCTCCCTGCGGAATTAACTCTTGCTTCTGACGAGCTTCTTATTTCCGCCCACGATTGGGAAACCGGCGTTTCCGAAAACCACGTAGAGGGCAGTGCGGTTAACGCAGGTTATATTGCTTCCGCAAAGGTTGGCGATATCGTTTATTTAAACGGCGTTGATGCCGATAACAACAAGCTTTCGGTTGCTTCTTACTTAAAGCTTGAAGCGTCCCAATCCGATACAAATCTCGGCGATATCGACGGCAACGGCGCGATAAACTCTATGGATTACGTGATGCTTCGTCGCATGTTCTTCGGTATTTATGAAATCGCTAATGAAGCGGTTGGCGATATCGACGGCAACGGCGCAATCAACTCTATGGACTACGTGATGCTTCGCCGTGTGTTCTTCGGTATTTACTCTATCAGTGTTGATTCCTTTTAATCGAATTTTTACAGAAAAGGGCTTTTCATAAGCCCTTTTTGTTTTTTGTCTTGTTTTATTGTTTTTGTTTTATTATGGGGATTTTTGAAAAAATACCCCTGAATAACCCCGCAAAACCATATTTTGCGGGGACCCCGAACCCCAAAAAACCTTTATCCCCGAAAATTACATTTTCGGATTCTGTCATCCAAAACAAACACCCCCCTTGTCCTGTCATCCCGTGCGCAGGCGGTAAAACCGCCGAAGCCGAGGAATATACAAACGAGTTTGTTTTTCGGAACGTCGAGGACGCCGTTCCCTACATTTCATAATTTTAAGGGAATCTCTCAAAGTGGTTTTGTCATCCCGAACCAACCTCACAAGCCAAAGGATATGGCGACAAATTTGTATAATTTTGTAGGGGTCGGCGTCCTCGACGACCCGCAAGGCACAAAAAAGACAGAGACTTTTACCTCTGTCTTTTATTTGGTTATTCAAATTAAATGGTTTCGATTTTTATAAGGTCGGTATTGCCGGATTTACCGTCGGTATGACCGCCGGTGATAATTATTTTGTCCCCTGCTTTAAGCCCCAACGCTTCCTTGGCAATCTTCTTCGCGGTGTAGAAAAGCACCTCTACCGAGGGGTACATCTCGCAAAGGGTGGGTTTAACGCCCCAAGAGAGAGAAAGACGTCTAACGGTTTTCTCGTCCACCGCCAAGCCAACAATGTCAACGGGGGAACGGAAACGGGAAATCATTCTCGCCGTCATACCCGAAAGGGTACAAGCCACAATCGCCTTTGCGCCGATGTCGATAGCAAGACCGCAAACCGCGTGGGATGTGGCGTCCACAGTGTTTTTAATACGGAATTCCGCCCCGCGGAAACGCTTTTCATAATGAATATTTTGCTCGGTATGCAAAGCAATTCTTGCCATAGCCTCCACCGATTCTACAGGATAATTGCCCGCCGCGGTCTCGCCCGAAAGCATTATCGCGCTGGTGCCGTCGTAAACCGCGTTGGCAACGTCGGAAATCTCCGCACGGGTGGGGCGGGGGTTGGTTATCATCGATTCAAGCATTTCGGTGGCGGTGATAACGCGCTTGCCCAACAAACGGCATTTTGTAATAAGCTGCTTTTGAATAGCGGGTAATTCTTCATAAGGTATCTCAACACCCATATCGCCTCTGCCAATCATAATGCCGTCGCATTCTGTGCAGATTTCCTCGATGTTGTCGATACCCGCGCGGTTTTCGATTTTTGCAATAAGCGAAAAATCGTCGCATCCGTTAGATCTTAGAAAAGCCGAAACCGCTTTTAGGTCCTCCACTTGGGAAACGAAGGAACAGGCGATAAAATCCACGCCCTGCTCGATACCGAAAAGCAAATCCTGTTTGTCCTGCTCGCTCAGATATTCGCTTTTTAACACCTTGTTGGGGAAGGACATACTTTTTCTGTCGCTTATAACTCCGTTGTTTAAAACCTCGCAAACCACGTTGTCGCCTTTAATTTCCATAACGCGGAAGTTCAAAAGACCGTTGTTAACCAAAACGCTGTCGCCCGCGTTAAGCTCTTTCGCCAAATTTTTATAGCTAACCGAAACGATTGTGTTATCCCCCTCGATATCCTCGGGAGTAAATGTAAAAACATCTCCCTGACAAAGGGTTTCCTTTCCGTTTTTAAACCTGCCAATACGATATTCGGGCCCCTTTGTGTCCAACAAAATACCAATAGGCAAGCCCAAGCGGGTTCTAACCGCTTTTATCATCTCAATGCGTTTTTTGTGTTCCTCGTGTGAGCCGTGAGAGAAGTTAAGTCTTGCTACGTTCATCCCCGCAAGACACATTTTTTCAAGGGTTGCCTCGTTTGAGCAAGCGGGACCGATTGTGCAAACGATTTTGGTTTTTCTCATAATAAGACCTCCGATAAAAAAAGAATTTCCCGGTGGCGGAAAATTCTGAAAAAGCGTTATATTGACATAAATAGGATATTAAATATCCTATGCCAGACTCCACCACTTATGTCAACACAATTATATTATCCCTTGTGCCAAAAGTCAAGGGGATTTAGCCATAACTTGTTGTGCTTTTTTTGTTTTTATGGTAGAATAAGTAAAATCGGTTTTGGAGAAGGAAAATGAAAGAAAACGAATATACAATAAAGCCTATTGCCTATATAAAAAATGCCCTTAACACAAAGTTCGGCGTGCCAAGACAAAGCGGTCTTGCCAAGGAATTAATTTCGGAAATAGTTTTCCAGCCTGAATATCGAAATCCCGAAGCCTTGCGGGGGATAACCGATTTTTCCCATTTTTGGCTTATTTGGGGCTTTTCGGAGGCAAGGCGGGATGATTGGTCGCCCACGGTTCGTCCGCCCCGTTTGGGTGGCAACGAAAGGGTAGGGGTGTTTGCAACCCGTTCGCCCTATCGTCCCAATTCTCTTGCTCTGTCCTGTGTTAAGCTAGAGGGTATAAAAAAAGATAATACCTTGGGGGACATAATCGAGGTTTCGGGGGCAGACCTTATGAACGGCACTCCCATTTACGATATAAAGCCTTATCTCCCTTATGCCGATTGTATTCCCGATGCGTCAGGAGGATTTGCCCCCGACGGCGGCAAGGTTTTAAGGGTTGCTTTTGATTCCCCAATCCCTGCGGATATGACGGAAAAGGACAAATCGGCTTTAACCGAAATACTTTCCCGCGACCCGCGCCCTCAATATCACGATGATGCAACCCGTGTTTACGGAATGTCTTTTGGTAAATACGAGGTGAAATTCCGCGTTGAAAACGAAGATTTGTTCGTTGTGGCAATAACAGCTGAAAAATAGTGTTAAAACCGCCCTAGGGCGACAAAAAACGCTTGATAAAACGCTGAAAATGTGGTAAAATTTTACTTGTAAGTATGCAGAAAAGAGGTTTTTTATGAACTGTAATAAATGCGGAAAGCCTGTTGGAGAAAACGCAACCTTTTGCGAAAGCTGCGGCGCTCTTTGCGGTAACAATCTTTTCGTTTACAGCAGAGCAAAATATTTCGATTCACCGCTGTGCTCCAAGAAATCCAAAACCTTAACCACCGTGGGTTGGGTGTTGGTTGCGGCTGTTGCGGTGTGTCTTTTGGGCGTTCTTTTTATGTCTATGCAGGCGGTTCCGCCCGCTTTGGATGCACTTTCAAAATGCGAATCCGTAGGCGAGGTTATAAGAACTATGGAAAGCCTTTCAGGAGCACCTCTGGGGCTTACCGAAGAGGATTTAATGATGTTTAATGCCGACGTTAGTGAATTAATAGAAACTATCGGTTTGATATTTGTCATCACAATCGTGGTTTCGTCGGTTATGGCTTTGGCGGTTATATGGCTTTCTATCTTCACCGTGTATAAAAAGAGCTTTAAATGTTCCGTTTGGGCGGCAATTCTTTGTGCTTTTTCGGTTTCGAACCTTTTGGTTTTCGGTATGAGCATAGGTCTTACCTTTATTGCCAATGCTTGGAATAAAGAATATAAAGAATATTGCGCGAATCCCCGTATGGCAGAGGGAAATTCTAATTTTAACTTTTCTTAAAAAGTGAGGATATATAAATGGATATTATCGGAAAAATAGCAGAAGAACTTAAAATAAGAGTAACTCAGGTTGAAGCGGCGGTTAATCTTATCGACGAGGGCAACACAATTCCCTTTATCGCAAGATACCGTAAAGAAGCTACAGGCTCGTTGGACGACGAAAAATTGCGCGAGCTTGGCGAAAAGCTGGAATTTTACCGTGCGTTGGACGCAAGACGTGCCGACGTGCACCGCCTTATCGACGAGCAGGGAAAGATGACCGAAGAACTTGCCGCGGCTATCGAAAACGCGAAAACCCTTTCGGAATTAGAGGACATTTACCGTCCTTACCGTCCCAAACGCCGCACCCGTGCTACCATTGCGGCAGAAGCAGGTCTTACCCCCTTGGCAGAGCTTATGCTCGCGCAGGAAAAGGGCGTTGATATCCTTGCCGAGGCAGAAAAGTTCCTAAACCCCGAAAAGAAGATTGAAACCGCCGATGATGCTATTGCAGGCGCAAAGGACATTATCGCCGAGCAGATTTCCGACAATGCCGATTACCGCAAATGGATTCGCGAATTTACATACCGCACCGGCAAGCTTGTTTCCAAGGCAAAAACCGAGGAAGATAGCGTTTACCGCCTTTATTACGATTATAACGAGCTTCTTTCCAAAATGCCCTCCCACCGTGTTCTTGCGGTGGACCGTGGCGAAAAGGAAGGTATCCTTACCGTTAAGGTAGAGGTTGAAAAGGAAAAGGTGTTCGCTTATTTAAGAAGTCAGGTGCTTCTTGCCCACCATTGCTCGTCTACCGATTACGTTGGAGAAGCATCCGATGATGCTTACGAGCGTCTTATTGCCCCCTCGGTTCAAACCGAAATGCGTAACCTTATCACCGACAACGCCCAGGAACAGGCGATTCGCGTTTTCGGCGAAAACCTAAAAAATTTGCTTATGCTTCCTCCCGTTAGGGGCAAGGTGGTTATGGGCTTCGACCCCGCTTACCGTACAGGCTGTAAAATCGCCATTGTTAACGATGTGGGCGACGTTCTTGATACCACCGTGGTTTATCCCACCCCTCCTCAGAACAAAACCGAAGAAGCAAAGGCAAAGCTTACTCAGCTTATAAATAAGCATAAGGTTGATATTATCTCTATCGGTAACGGTACCGCATCTAAAGAAAGCGAAATTTTCGTTGCGGGTATGATAAAGGAAATCGACCGTCCCGTTAGCTACATAATGACAAACGAGGCAGGTGCTTCGGTTTATTCGGCTTCCAAATTGGCAAGCGAGGAATTCCCCCAGTTCGACGTTTCTTTAAGAAGTGCGGTTTCCATCGCCCGCCGACTTCAAGACCCGTTGGCAGAATTGGTTAAAATCGACCCCAAGGCTATCGGTGTAGGTCAATATCAGCACGATATGGAGCAAAAAGCGCTCGATACCTCCTTGGCAGGTGTTGTGGAATCCTGCGTTTCGGGTGTTGGTGCAGACCTTAACACTGCTTCGGTAAGCCTTCTTTCTCATATCGCAGGTATTAATTCCAAGGTTGCGAAAAGCATTTATGAATACCGCACCACCGTTTCCCGCTTTAAAACCCGCGCAGAGCTTTTAAAGGTTAAGGGTATCGGCGAAAAGGCATATAAACAGTGTGTGGGCTTCCTTCGTGTGCCCGAAAGTAAAGAGGTTTTGGATAACACCTCGGTTCACCCCGAAAGCTACGGCGCGGCTTATTCCTTGCTAGCACTTTTAGGGTTCGAAAAAGAGGACGTGCGTTTGCGTAAGCTTGGCGAATTGAAGCAACGTCTTGAATCTCAGGGCAAGGCAAAAATCGCCGAACAATTGGGTATAGGTATACCCACCCTTGACGATATCGTTTCCGAGCTTGAAAAGCCCGGTCGCGACCCTCGTGATGAGCTTCCTCCCCAGATTTTGCGTACCGATGCTATGGATATTTCCTCTCTTAAAACGGGTATGGAATTTGTGGGCACCGTGCGTAACGTTGCCGATTTCGGCGCATTCGTTGATATCGGTGTGCATCAGGACGGCTTGGTGCATATAAGCAAGCTTTCGGATAAGTTTGTTAAACGCGCTGCCGACGTGGTTAAGGTTGGGGACATTATAAAAGTTCGCGTTATCGACGTTGACGTTGCAAAAAAACGTATTTCTCTTGAAAAAATACGTTAAATATGCAAAATTTCTATTGAATTTATGCAAAAATAGGTATATAATAACACCGCTATATAATAACACGGCAAATAAATAATTGATATATTTTTTGGAGGTAATCTCTATGCAGATTAACAATCAGTATCTTCAAGAGCTTTATGCTCAGGTAGAAAAGCGCAACGCAGGAGAAAAGGAATTTCTTCAGGCAGTTGGCGAAGTTTTTGAATCTCTTTCTCCCGTTATTGAAAAACGCCCCGACCTCGTTGCCGCAGGCGTTATGGACCGTATCGTAGAACCCGAACGCTTCATTCAGTTCCGCGTTGCTTGGGTTGACGACAGCGGCAAGGTTCAGGTAAACCGCGGTTTCCGTGTTCAGTTCAACAGCGCAATCGGTCCTTACAAGGGCGGTTGCCGTTTCCACCCCAGCGTTTGCTCCTCTGTAATTAAGTTCCTCGGCTTCGAGCAGACCTTTAAAAACTCCCTCACCGGTCTTCCCATGGGCGGCGGTAAGGGTGGTGCCGATTTCGACCCCAAGGGCAAATCCGACAACGAAATTATGCGCTTCTGTCAGGCATTTATGACAGAGCTTCAGAAATATCTCGGTCCCGATACCGACGTTCCCGCAGGCGACATCGGTGTTGGCGCAAGAGAAGTTGGCTATATGTTCGGTCAGTATAAGAGAATCCGTGATGAATTCACCGGCGTTCTCACAGGTAAGGGTCTTTCCTACGGCGGTTCTCTTGCAAGAACTCAGGCTACAGGTTACGGTCTTTGCTACTTCACCGACAATATGCTTAAGAAAAAAGGCGACAGCTTTAAGGATAAAACCGTTGTTATCAGCGGTTCGGGTAACGTTGCTATCTACGCTTGCGAAAAGGCAACTCAGCTTGGCGCAAAGGTTGTTGCAATGAGCGACTCCAACGGCTATATCTACGATGCAAACGGCATTAAGCTTGACGTTGTTAAGCAGATTAAAGAGGTTGAACGCGGCAGAATTAAGGAATATGCAGACCGTGTTGCAGGCGCTGTATATACCGAAGGCAAGGGCATTTGGACTATCAAGTGCGATATCGCTCTTCCTTGTGCAACCCAGAACGAGCTTAACGGCGACGATGCAAAGGCACTTATTGCAAACGGCGTAAAATACGTTGCAGAAGGCGCAAATATGCCCTCTACTCCCGAAGCTATCACCGCATTCCTTAACGCAGGCATCTATTTTGGCCCTGCAAAGGCTGCAAACGCAGGCGGTGTTGCTACCTCCGGTCTTGAAATGAGCCAGAACAGTATGAGACTTTCCTGGACCTTCGAAGAGGTTGACGAAAAGCTCCGTGGCATTATGGACGGTATCTTTGCAAACGCAACCAAGGCTGCTGCAGAATATGCAGACAGCGAGGATAACCTCGTTGCAGGCGCAAATATCGCAGGCTTCCTTAAGGTTGCTGATGCAATGAAGGCACAGGGCGTGCTCTAAGGCGCTTCGCTTTCCATTGAAAACACACGGTTTTCAATGGGGATTGTGAGTTTCGTTCGCTCGCGCCAAGTTTGTGCGCGGCACTTCGTGCCTTGTCCAAACTTGCGAAACTCTAAGGAATAAAAATCGACGCACGTGTCGCCGATTTTTATGGAGATTTCATTGTATGACGCTTCGCTTTCGAAGAAAAACGCTTGTTTTTCTTCGGTTTAGCACCTTCGTTCGCTCGCGCCGAATTTGTGCATAAATGTCCAAATTCGCGAAGGTGTAAGGTATAAAAATCAACTTATGGGGTCCTCGCAAAATGCAATTTTGTGGGGTGTGAATCTAATGTCCTTGATTTTTATGGGAATTTAAATATAAAACGGGCAAATCCTTTGCCCGTTTTGTTTTAGGTGAGCAAGACTCTGCATTCACCTATTTTGTAGAGGACGGCGTCCTCAACTATTGGTTGTAAACCAAAATACACAACGGAGGTCTTTATGGCTAAAAGAAGAAAACAAAAACGATTTTTTATGAAGAAAAAGAATTCGGTGATTTTGTTCGTTCTTTCTCTTTTGGCGTTTATCGGCGCATTCGCACTGTTGGTTTATATGAACAAATAAATATAACCCAAAGGTCTAGAGCCTTTGGGCGGTCATAACAAAAAATACTGTCGAAGGTAAAAACACTTTCGACAGTATTTTGCTTTTTATAAAATTTTTAACAACCCATTTTTTCGATAACTCGTTCGCTCACGTTAGATTTTGAAATTTCCAACGCGGCGGCAAGCTCGCCGAAAAGCAAATCCTCGGATTTTTTCATAAATCTTTCGTCAATGGCGGAAAGCTTCTTTTTGCTTTCAATAAGGCCCTTGCGCTTGTGATAAATAGAAACGATAAGCGAAACCAATTCATCACAATCGTGGGTTTTAATTATCTTATCGTATATTTCCGAAACAACTCTTGGTGCGCCTTGGGGGAGAGTTTTGGGTTCAACGGTAGAAAAACTGTTTATCAACGCCTCTGCTTCGTCCACCGTAACGATAGGACGCATATAAACGTTGCTGTTATCTGCAGGGGTGTAGATAACACAACTTTGATAAAGGGGTTGAAGCTTATAGCAGCTTGTAATTTCTCCTAAAAAGGGGCGTTCCTCTATCCCTTCCACACGGCAAACGCCGGTTTCTCCGTAAATAATAAGCTCACCAATAGAGAATTTCATAGACTTAACCTCGAAAAATAGACACACGGGAGAAACGAAACCGAAAAACGAAACCGAACCGAAATGATTAAAAACAACCCGTGTGAAACTGTAATTAACCAAAAGATTCGGCGTGAATGTTATGTGAAAATCGAATTCGAAAAACCGAATATCGACATAAAATACAAACATAACAACACTTTAACATTATAGCACAAAAAGAATTTTTCCGCAAGGAAAAAACAACAAAAAATTCACTAAATTTTAATATATTATTTTCTTAAAATGTGCACAAATTGTCCCGAAAACAAAAACAGCCGTGTTTTTGTCGGCTGTTTCTTTGGTGGAAATATAATTAAACAAGTTCGGGGGTGGAAAGGATATTCTTTTGAAAAACCTCTTTTATAAGAGTATGTCCCTCGGGGCTGGGGTGCATTCCGTCGACTCCGATCATATTTAGCATACTGTGATGGCAAAGGAAGTTACTGCGAAGGTCCAAAATGGGGCATTTCGCCAAATTCGCAACCCTTTCGGCGATATGGCTGTAATATTCCTGCCAACGGGCGATACGGTTTATATCCCCAAGCCAATTAAGAATATTATCGAAATTAAGCCCTTTGGAAACCCAGTTCATAAATCTTTCGGAATCGATAGGCACAAGGTTGCAAACTGCCACGGTTGCGCCCTTTTGACGGGCATAATCTATCATCTTAAGGTAAACCTCTTGAAACTTCTCGGCGGTGGTGTTGGGAAGAAACTCGCCCTTGGGGTTATTCGAAACCTCCGACCAATTATAATTACAATCGTTTCCGCCGTATTCAAGAATAACAACGGTGTCCTTGTCGCAATCGCCAAGGGTGTCCTTCATAATTTCAAACCCTTGCTCAATGGTGGCGCCCATTTTGCAGTTGTTTTCAACTTCAATGCCGTTTTCAGCCAGTTCATTAAACCTATATCCGAAAAGCTTATAGCGGTTAAGCTCCTCGTTAAACATAACACCCTTTAAAATAGAGTCGCCGTAGATTTTAATTTTTTTCAACAGAAATCATCCTTTTCGTTATATTAAGTTCGTTATATTAAGCGCGTCGGGAGGTAGTTAAAATCCGCCCTCGACGGTTATAAAAGCGCGTTGATTATATCAACGTAAAAAGTCTAACCCAAATCTCCCCAAAAGTCCACCTACACCTGTGAAAACCAACCCCACCGCTGGGGTTCGGGGCGGTAGAGAAAAAATTCTACACCTCTACTGTGGGTAGAAAACCTTGAAAAATCAAGGTTTTTAAGGCTTGACAAGGGCTGTTGAAAGTGATATATTAAATACGGAAGGAGTTGTTGCGGAATGACGGATTATAAAAGAATTATCGCAAATAATATATCCGAGCTGCGCAAAGCGGTGCCTTATACTCAGGCAGAGCTTGCCGAAAAATTGAATTATTCCGACAAGGCTGTTTCCAAATGGGAGCGAGGGGAATCTATCCCCGACGTGGTTGTTCTTAAACAGATTGCGGATTTGTTCGGCGTTACTGTGGATTATCTTTTAGAAGAGGTTCACCCCTTGCGTGGCACTATGCAAAGTGTACCCAGACAGCTAAAGCGCAACAGAATACTTATAACAGGTTTGGCGTGTATGCTGGTTTTCCTTATCGCCACCTTTGTTTTTGTGGTTATGGATTTGGCAACCGCGGTGGGCGGGATTTGGCTTGCTTACGTTTATTGTGTTCCCATTTGTTCTATATTGCTTATTATTTTTAATTCCATTTGGGGCAAAAAACGGCTTAATTTCGCTTTTATATCCCTTTTGGTGTGGAGTATTCTTGCTTGTATTTATCTCACCATAGGAAACTATAACAATTGGATTATCTTCGTTATCGGGATTCCCGCCCAGGTTATCATTCTTATGTGGTCGGGGATTAAGGCTCGCTTTAAAAAGAAGGATTAAGGCAATCAGGCTTAATGGCAAGGAGTTAATAATGTACAAGGTAATAATTGAACTTAAAAAGGATATTTCTGAAGACGTGCTGAAAAAACTGACCGAGACCATAAACTCGGCGTTTGATAATCGGCTTGGCACTATCGCTAATTCTCATATTTCTTCCCCATATCGCTTTGTATTTGTCGGTGGTGAAGAAGAATTCACTTGCTTGCAAATTGGATTGTTGGCTTTGGGTGAAGAAAAAACTTTTATGTCGAATGTTGCCGTTTGGGAATGGGCAGACGATGATGAACCCGAAGAAGCTGAAAATTTGATTGAAATTTACTCTAAACCCGTAAGGTAATTGATGTGGCAAATAAAGTAAGGTAAGTTACTTTCGACCTCGATACCAACGCGATTGAAAAGATTGAAGCATAAAAAATCACGGTTCTTTAATTTGAACCGTGATTTTTGTTTTATGGGTGAAGTCTATTCCGCGTTGTAAAAATACACATACCCCGAATATTCCTCGGTGGCATTAAGGTCGCCCGCGTTGGTGATTTCGGTTTTAACAAGGTTGCCCACGCTGTCATAGCTGTAACCCCAATCGCCGATGTGTATATTGGTGGTTGACTTTGCTACCTTGGCAAGATTGCCGTTTTCGTCATAATCGTTGGTGTATTCATAGGTTATAGACGAAGGCTTGCTGCCTTCCTCGCCGTCCTCAATAAGAACAAACTCCCGCGTGATGTTACCTTGCTCGTCGTAAAGGTATTCATAGGTGTTCTTTTCGTTTTCGGGAAAACTTCGTATTTGCTTTTTCAGCCTTCCGTCTTTGTCATAGGTGTTTTCGTACACAACGGTAGTGCCTGCGGTATAGTTCCAGGTAAGCTTAACTGCTTTGCCGTTTTCGTAGGTGTAATTCACCACACAGCTTTCCGCGCCCTCGCTTGTGTGATATTCCGCAACAAGCAAACCGTTTTCGTCATAGGCATATTCAATCGCCGAAACGTATCTTTCGCCCCCGGAAATGCCCAAATAATCCTCCCGCACGAGCAACCCTTTTTCGTTGTATTCGTAAAGGATTTCCTCAGTTTCGCCACCGTTTGTATAGGTGTTTTTAAAGCGGGTGTATTTTACGGCAAAGTTATCCAAAACAGCCTTAACCCGTTGGTCGTTTCGCTGTGGATAGAGAAGCGCATAGGCTTCTTTATACTTCATTTCGGAAATAAGCGCGTTTGCATCTTCCAAAAGCTTATCCGACACACCCGAGGATTCATCAGAGGTGTTTGCTTTTTGGCAAGCCGAAAGGGAAAATACAGCGAAAACGCAAATAAGCAAGGCTAAAAGCCTTTTTGTTATGTTCTTCATATTAAAGACCAAAACGCATCTTATAAGAAGTAAGAGTGTTTTGCATCAAAATTGCAATAGTCATAGGACCGACACCGCCGGGAACGGGGGTAATAAAGGATGCCTTTTCCTTGCAGGCTTCGAAATCGATATCGCCCACAAGCTTATCGCCAACGCGGTTAATGCCCACGTCGATAAGCACGGCGCCGTCCTTAACCATATCTGCGGTAATCATATTAGGTCTGCCGCAAGCCGCAACGAGAATATCTGCGGTTCTTGTAACCTCGGGAAGGTTATTTGTGCGGGAATGGCAAATTGTAACAGTGCCGTTTTCGGCAAGAAGAAGCGCGCCCATAGGCTTGCCAACGATGTTGCTTCTGCCCACAACCACACAGTTTTTGCCCGAAATCTCAACGCCGCTTTCGGAAAGCAAGCGCATTACACCCGCGGGGGTGCAGGGCTGAAAACGGGGCGCACCTGTGAAAAGCTTGCCCACGTTGTATGCGTGGAATGCGTCAACGTCCTTATCGGGGCTGATTGCTTCGATAACTCTGTCGGGGTCTATCTGCTTGGGAACGGGCATCTGAACGAGAATACCGTCCACGTTGTCGTCCTTGTTAAGAAAATCGATAAGCTCTAAAAGCTTTTCTTCGGTTTCGTTTTCGTCCAAAAGATATTCAAGGCTGGTGATACCAACCGATTCACAAGCTCTTTTCTTGTTGCGAACGTAAACCTGACTTGCAGGGTCCTCACCCACAAGAATAACCGCAAGGCAGGGTGCGCGCATACCCTTTGCAACAATCGCCTTTATTTCTTCTGCTGTTTCGTTTTTGCATTTTGCCGATATAGCTTTTCCGTCGATAAGATTCATAATAACTTCTCCTTTATTCTTCTATGTCAGAGGCATCTCCGTCCAACAAATCCTGCTGGGCGAGAATTTCTGCATCTTCTTCTATATTGTCAAGGCTTTGGTTTTCGTCCTCTGCCTCTAAATCCTCGTTATCCTCCGCAACGCTGATTTTAACCGATTCAAAGGCGGGTTTATAATCCGAAAGCTCGTTTTTAAGGCTCTTGTTTCTGAAATAAAGTATCAAGGCAAGGATAACACCGCTTATTGCCGAAACAATACCCACAAATACCGAGAATTTAAGTGTGCCCACAATATAAAGGCTGTCGGTACGCACGGTTTCGATAATCGCTCTGCCCAAGCCGTACCAAATTAAATATGCACAGGCGATTTCGCCGTCGAACTTCTTTTTGCCTTTGCGGTATAATACAAGCAAAATTATGGCAAGTCCCAAGAAGTTCCAAAGGGATTCGTATAAAAAGGTAGGATGTACACAGCCGGGGCCGAAGCTTCTTGAAACACGCTCGCCGTCGATAAACATCTTGCGAACTACGTTGTCAATTTCCATTCTCCAGGGGAGATTGTCTATGTTTTCTGTCCAGCCATAGGCTTCCGCATTAACAAAATTGCCCCATCTGCCGATTGTCTGACCGACCATAAGCGCAGGCGCCATGGCATCCATCATATTAAGAGGATTGGTTTTCTTAACCCAGTTGTAGATTAAAACCGTGATAAGACCGAAAATTATCGCGCCGTAAATGGCGATACCGCCTGCACGGATGTTTATTATATCCAAAAAGGATTTGTTCTTATAATGGTCCCATTCGGTAACAACGTAGAAAAATCTTGCGCCGATAATAGAAATGGGAACAACCATCAAAGTGATGTTAAGCACACTGTCGCTGTCGATATTTTCCTTTTTGGTTGCGTTTGCATAGAAAAGTAAAAATGCGGCGCAGATACCCAAGGAAAGAATTATTCCGTACCATTGAATTTCAATGCCGAAAACCGTAAATGCGGTTGGGTTGATGTTAAATTCAAGTCCCAAACCCGGGAAAGCGATTCTGTTCATATTAAATCGTCCTTTCTTATAATGCTTATTGATGCGTTTGTGATATCGATAGAATCAAGGGCATTTTTAATTTCTTCTTCGGTGATGTCCCGTAAAATTTCGATACATTCATATTCGTCATAATCGAAAAATGAGGTTATACCAAAGGTGCTTGCCAAATCCTCGGCAGAATCGAAAAGAGTTATACTTTCGGCATAAGCCGCCTTTTTTTCGCGAAGAATTTGTTCTTTGGTAAAGAAATGCTTTTTGCGGTACTCCAATTCTGCCAAAGCCTTTTCGAAAACGCTTTCGGGTTGGTTACTGCTGCCCGAAATGGCTATATACGCCGCCCCGCGGGAGGTTGTATATCCCGCATAAAACCTTTCGTTTAAAAGCCCGCTTTGATAATTTTGGCAATAAAAATCACTTGCTCTGCCGAAGGTTAGGGAAATGGCAATTCTTAATGCAGATGATTTTCTAACAAAATCAAGGGTTTTTATATCCTGCGGAGGACATTTAATTCCGATAGAAAACAAAGGGGTGGCGATAATATCGGTTTCGGAAACCTCTTTTTCAATAACCGTCAAGGGCTCGTCGTCAAATATGGTTTCGGGACGCTTCGCCGAGGGGTTGCCGAAATATTTTTCGGCATATTCCGAAATTTTATCAAGGTCAACCTTGCCGCATACGCAAAGACACATATTTTCGGGAACGTAAAAATGCTTGTACGCCTGATACAACGTGTCCTTTGTGATTTCCGAAATACTCTCCTCCGTGCCCGAAATGGGTTGGTTTAGGGGATGGTGTTTATACATCGCCCCCAACAAATTTCGCAAAACAGAGGAATTTGGTTGGTCCTCATACATTTTTATTTCGCGGGCGATAATCTTTTTTTCCTTTTCCACCGATTTTTTCGTGCAGTGTAAGGAAGAAACCGCGCCCAACAAAACCTCTAAATTCTCAAAGAAATTCTCGGACGCTACGAAATAATAACAGGTGTTTTCAAAGGAGGTGAAGGCGTTGGCATTTCCGCCGAAGCAGTCAAAATCCAAAAATGCGTCCCTGCCCTTGGCATCCTCAAACATCTTGTGCTCTAAAAAGTGCGCCGTACCGTAGGGAAGTGTATATTCTTTTCCGTCAATAGAGTATTTCACGTCGGATTCGCCGAAATCACAGCACAAAAAAGCCACGGTTGTAGGTAAATCCTTGGGAATTACGGTTATTTTAAATCCCGAATTAAGGGTTTTATAATAATATTTTTCTTTAAATAAACTGTTTTCTTTAAGTTTGAATTCACTCATCAATTATTCACCAAGGATATATTCAAGCTCGGGCGTTACCGTTTGTGCAAGGGCAATAACCTCCTCGCGGGTAACACTTTCCACAAGGGCAAGGTTTTCTTCAAAAGAAACCCCGTCGTCAAGAAGTGCCTGACCTAACATATATCCGTTAAGGGCGCCGAGGCTTGCGCTTACGTTTTCCATACTTCTTAAAATCGATTGCTTTGCGTTTTTAAGCTCCAAATCGGTAAAATCGCCCTTTTTCATAGCCTCAATTTCTTTGTAAATGGCGTTAATTGCCTTTTCTTCATATCCCTTTTCAAGCCCGCAGGAAACAAACATAACGTTTTTTCGCCCCGATGGGTAGGACGAGCAGTAATAACAAAGCCCCTCCTTTTCGCGGACGTTCATAAAAAGCTTGCTTGTGGCAGACCCGCCGAAAATTTCATCGTAAACCGACAAAATTGCGCGTTTCTTTGCGCCCCAAGGCATCTCCAGTGTAAAGCCGAGGTTTAAAATAGATTGCTCTATCCTCATTTCCTCCTTAACCCTTAAAATTTTTCCCCTTGCCTTGTGAACTGTGGGTAAAGGCAGGGTTGCTTTTCTGGGCTTAAAGGGTAAATGAGCGTTTATACATTCTTCGATATATTGAAAATCCGCTTCCCCCGAATAGACGATATAAACAGGGGCGTTTTCGATGATATTTTCGTAATATTTCATCAGTTCCTTGCCGTCCAAACCCTTAACGCGGTCTATTTCACCGCCCGCATCAACGGCAAAGGGCTCGTTTTCGCAAAGAATTTGCTTTGCTCTGCGCATTGCATAGCCGGGTTTGTTTTCTATGGCAGATGCAATTTCCTCAATAAGACATTTCTTTTCGCTTTCAACGTTTTCCTTGGGGAAAACACCCTTTTCAAGACAAGGGTTGAAAATCGCGCCGCCCAAAAGCTTGGTGGCTTCGTATAAAACTCTGTCGCCGTCAAAGGCAAAGGAATCGGCAATAGAATTGATTTCAAGGGTTACCAACAGCAATTCCCCTCTGCGCTGAACGTAAGCATCCAACCCAAGGGCATAAAGCTCATCCTTAATAACCGAAAAGGATTGCATCGTGGGATAATCCCCTGTTGAAAGGGATAATAAATTGGTAAGTAGGGAATAACCCGATGCGGTTTCTGCCTCCAAGGGCAAGGCAAAAGAAACCGTCATTAATGCCGATTTGAATTTATCTGTTTTATAAGCCGAAAGGTGAACACCCTCCGCAATGTCTTTTGTATATATATTCATTAAAACCTATATTAAAAAGTTTTTATTCGTCGATAAGGGCAACTGCAATGGCAGCAATGCCTTCTTTTTTGCCTGTAAACCCAAGGCCTTCTTCGGTGGTGGCTTTAATGCTAACCGCACCCGTGCTTAACCCCAAGGTGTCGGCAATATTACGGCGCATTTCGTCGATATAAGGGGAAATCTTAGGTTCCTGTGCGATAACCGTTGCGTCGATATTGTTAATGGCGCATCCCATGGTTGCAAGCATTTTGCCCACCTCCTTTAAAAGGAGAAGTGAGTTTACGTCTTTATATTTAGCGTCAGAATCGGGAAAGCGTCTTCCGATATCGCCCAAAGCGGCGGCGCCCAAAAGGGCATCGCAAATTGCGTGGGTGAGCACGTCGGCATCCGAATGGCCCAACAAGCCCTTTTCGTATGCAATCTCTTTTCCGCCCAAAATAAGCTTTCTGCCTTCTACAAGGCGGTGTACGTCATAGCCCTGACCGATTCTAATCATTTGTTTTCACCTTTTGTTTCATTAAAATTTCTGCAATAGGCAGGTCGTCTGCCGAGGTAAGCTTCATATTCGTTTCGGACCAAGGGATATATTCAACCCGTTGACCGCTGTTTTCCAAAAGTGAGGTTTCATCGGTGAAACCCGATATATCACCCGCAATTTCGCAGGCGTTAAGATAGATATCCTTTTTAAAGCATTGCGGGGTTTGAACCGCAAAAAGATTTGCCCGTTCGGGCGTAGAAACAACACCCGTTTTCGGGTCTTTATATTTCAAAGTATCCGTAACGGGCGCACAAACACAAGCCGCCCCGAATTTCTCGGCGGCTTCTATGGTTTTATTTATAATTTCTTTTGTTATAAAAGGACGCGCACAATCGTGAACACAAATAATATCTGCATTTTCGCAAAGGGATATACCGTTAAAAACCGATTCCGCACGGCTTTCGCCGCCGCGAACCTGCCTTATAGGCTTTTTAAAGCCCTTTGCAAGCTCGCGCAGCGAATTTTCGTTGTCCTCCGAGCAAACCACGATTATTTCATCAACAACCGAATTATCGAATGCCTCCAGGACGTATTCAAACAATGTTTTGCCCAACAATTTAAGGTTGGGCTTGGATACACCGCCCATTCTTCTTCCGCTTCCCGCAGAAGGAATAACGGCATAACGTTTTTTATTGCTCATAAAAATTATGCGTTGTAATCGTAACCCATCTGAAGGGCTTTAGCGTTCATTTCGCCCAATTCGGGTTTCGCCTTGGGGGCAGATGCTTTGATACATTCCATAAAATAGTCTGCATCGAAAAGACCTGTCTTTTTAATGAGATAACCCAAAATAATAACGTTTGCAAGCTTAGAGAAGCCCGCGTCGTTTGCCATCTGTGTTGCGGGTATGTAAAGGGCATTAACGTCATTACGGGAGGTTTCAACGTCGATAAGCGAGCTGTCGATAACGATAGTACCGCCAACGGCAACTCTGTTTTCGAACTTCAAAAGCGAGGGCTTGTTCATTGCAACCAAAATATCGGGTGTGGTAACAAGAGGCGAACCGATGGGTTCGTCATCGATGTTAACCGAGCAGTTACAAGTACCGCCGCGCATTTCGGGGCCGTAAGAGGGAAGCCAGCTAACCTGCTTGTCGTTTTTCATTCCCGCAAGAACCAATTGTTTGCCGGCGAAAAGGATACCCTGACCGCCAAATCCTGCCAAAAGAATAGCACTCATTTCGATTCTTCCTCCTTAGTAACGTCCTTATAAACACCCAAAGGATAATGAGCCATCATATTTTCACGAAGCCAATCCAAAGATTTTTCGGGGGAAAGACCCCAGTTTGTGGGGCAGGTGGAAAGAACCTCTATAATAGAAAGACCTCTCTTATTCTGCTGGTTTTCAAAGCCCTTCTTAATTGCTTTTTTAGCCGCAACAACGTTCTTAACACAGTCAACCGAAACGCGTTCTGCATAAGCAACGCCGTCTAAGGTAGCCATCATTTCGCAAACGCGAATGGGGTTACCCTGAAGCTCTTTAATTCTGCCGTAGGGAGAGGTTGTGGAAACCTGACCAATAAGTGTGGTAGGCGCCATCTGACCGCCTGTCATACCGTAAATTGCGTTGTTTACGAAGATAATTGTGAGGTTTTCTCCTCTTGTACCAACGTGAACGGTTTCCGCAGTACCGATAGCGGCAAGGTCGCCGTCGCCCTGATAGGTAAATACGGTAAGGTCGGGGTTGGCTCTCTTAACGCCGGTTGCAACGGCGGGTGCTCTGCCGTGGGGCGCTTCAATCATATCGCAGTTGAAATAGTTATATGCGAAAACCGAGCAGCCAACAGGCGCGATACCAACGGTGGTATCCTCAAGACCGAGCTCGTCGATAACCTCGGCAACAAGACGGTGAATTATACCGTGGGTACAGCCGGGGCAATAGTGAAAGGGTTTATCTGTTAAAGCATGAGGTTTGTCAAAAACTACCATTATGCGTTACCTCCCGCGTATTCTTCGATTTTTTGGAGTATTTCTTCGGGAGAGGGAATCATACCGCCCGTTCTTCCGTAGTGATATACCTTCTTTTTACATTCGATAGCAAGCTTAATATCGTTAACCATCTGACCCATATTCATTTCTACCGAAAGGAAGCATTTTGCCTTGTCTGCAAGGGCGTTAAGCTGTTTTTCGGGGAAAGGATAAAGGGTGATGGGACGGAAAAGACCTGCTTTTATACCTTTTTTACGTGCGTTGCGTACTGCGGTTTTTGCAATACGGGAAGTGATACCGTAAGCAACCAAAATAATATCTGCATCTTCGGTGAGATATTCCTCGTACTTAACTTCGTTTTCTTCGATTTTCTTATATCTTTCGAAGCGTTCAACAACGATTTTTTCCAATTCATCGGGCTCGATGTAAAGGGAGTTAACGATGTTGTGAACTCTCTTACCGCCGTGTCCGCAGCAAGCCCAATCCTTTTCGGGGATTTCTCTTGCGGGTTTAGCTTCGAAGTCAACAGGCTCCATCATCTGTCCCAATGCACCGTCTGCAAGAATCATACAGGGCATACGGTAGATATCCGCAAGGTCAAAGGCTTCGCCAACTAACGTTGCGATTTCCTGAACCGAGTTGGGGGCGAGAACGATAGCGTGTCCGTCGCCGTGGCCCAAAGCCTTGGTTGCCTGGTTATAATCGCTTTGTGCGGGCTGGATACCGCCAAGACCGGGACCGCCGCGCTGTACGTTAACGATAACGCAGGGAAGGTCCGAGCCGATTATGTAAGAAATACCTTCGCTTTTAAGGCTGATTCCGGGGGAGGAAGAGCTGGTTATAACTCTTGCGCCCGTACTTGCGGCGCCCAATACCATATTGATAGCCGCAACTTCGCTTTCTGCCTGAAGGCTCAAACCGCCTCTTTTAGGCATCTGCTTTGCCATATATTCGGCAAGCTCTGTTTGAGGGGTGATAGGATAACCGAAGAAAAGCTTACAGCCGGAACGGATTGCGGCTTCGGCAATAGCTTCGTTGCCCTTCATTAAAAGCTTTTCGCCCATATTACACACCTCTTTCTACTTTAATAACAACGTCGGGACACATTGTTGCACACATAGCGCAAGCAATGCATTTCTCAATGTCGGTAACCGTTGCGGGATGATAGCCTTTTTCGTTTAAAATGCTTTTGTCCAAGAAAACGATTTTCTTGGGACAAGCAGTTACACAAAGACCACAGCCCTTACAAAGTTCGGTTTTAAAAGTAACTCTGTTCATAACTTTTCGTCCTTTATCAAAATAGTTTTTTTGTTACGTCTTTTATTTTAACAGCGCCCTCGATGTCCAACCAATCGGGGATAGTGGTTAAAAGCAAGGGGATGTTTGCTAATTTTGCAAATTCCTCCGCATAGGGTATTGCCTTTAACACAACCTCCTCGGTGGTTTCTTCACCAAGATTACTGTTATTTATAATTCCGTGAAAGGTTAAGCCCGATGCACGCTCTATGGCTTTTAAAACCTCCAAAGCGTCCTCGTGGCGCACCGTTACGTATCTATAGCGGTTATAAACGAAATACATTTTATATCCCGCCTCTACGTAATCGTCGTGGGAAAGACCAAGCACTGCCGCGCCGTCTGCATCCCCGCCCACGTCGGCAACCGATTTTCCGTCCCCCGTAAACAAAAGCTGATAATCGGGAGGGAGAGAGGGGATATCTACGTTTGTGTTTGCAAATTCGGGAATCATGGTGTGAACACCAATCTCCTTAAGCATCTTCGCGTTGTCCGCACTGCGGAAATAAGGGTTAACTATGTCCAAATCCGCAATACGGCAAATTTCGCCGTTTTTCGCTATATCCATCGCCAAATTAACGGCTATATTGGTTTTTCCCGAGCCGTAAGGTCCCGAAATAATGGTAACCTTTTCTGTGGCAAGTTCAAAAAGAGAATTCATTGTATCACCTATAATTTCCTTTTTAACCTCTTATAATGTCGCCCGCGTTGGCAGAATCAATCTCCAAGTAAAATTCCATACCCGCGTGGGGTGTGGATTCAATTGGGTTCATTTCCATATCGTACATATTGCCGATAACGAAATCTCTGCCGAAGCTTTTTGGGGAAAGCAGATTTGCGTTTTGACCTTTTAACATTTTGTTACGCTGATAGCATTTTGCAAGCCCTTTTTCGGGGTTGAATTCACTAACAGTTGCCAAAAAGGGTCTGTCGGCAATATATTCGTTAGCGTCTACCACGTTTGCATCAATATCGGGACTTGTATAAAAGTAACCCGTGCCGTATTCTCTGTGGGAAACGTTTTCGGTTTCGCGAAGACAGTTTATATCAAATTCCTTGCCATCAAAATAATTATCAATGGCAATACGGTATGCGTTGGTGATAGCGGCTGTGTAATATGCGCTTTTCATTCTGCCTTCGATTTTAAAGGAATCGACACCTGCATTTACAAGGTCGCCTATATGCTCAATCATACGCATATCCCGCGATGAAAACACGTAGGTGCCCTGAGGGTCCTCCTCGGCATAAAGATTTTCACTGCGCTTTTCTTCTCTGAGATGATATTTCCATCTGCAGGGCTGTGCACAGGCGCCGCCGTTGGCGTTCCTGCCTGTCAAATAGTTTGAAAGCAGACATCTGCCCGAATAGGAAACACACATCGCCCCGTGGACAAAGCATTCAATCTCCATATCGGGATTTATATTTTCGCGAATAAGCCTAATTTCATTTAGGGAAAGCTCTCTCGCCAACACAACGCGCTTAACTCCGTATCTGCTCCAAAAGTTTATGGAAGCCGAGTTAACCGTGCTTGCCTGGGTGGAAAGATGCAACACCGCGTTGGGTATTTCCTGCTTTATTATATCCATAACCCCGGGGTCGCTTATTATAAAAGCATCGGGGGTGGTTTGGGCAAGAATCTTTGCGTATTCCTTTAAATCCGAAAGCTCGTTATCCCTTGGCATGGTGTTTAGTGTAACGTAAACCTTTGCACCCTTGCTGTGGGCATAATCCAAGCCCTCGGCAAGCTGTTCGGGAGAAAGGTTGCCTGCGCTTGCGCGCATACCGAAACGGTCAAGGGCGCAATAAACCGCATCTGCGCCGTAATTTACTGCATATTTGAGCTTTTCAAGGTTCCCTGCGGGGGATAAAAGCTCGGGTTTTCTGTTAGCCTGCATAAGTGCCCGCCTTAATTGCTTCGTTGTCGGCTTTTGCCTGTCTTTTGTTTGCCTCGTGGCCGTCCTTGTTGTGGGCATAATAGGTTTTGCCCGCGTTGTTAGCCACAAAGTAATAAGCATCTATTTCACGGTCGTTGCTGTTTTTGGGAGCTTCGGGATAAAGCACAGCGTTTAACGCGTCCGAGCCGGGGTTGCTTATTGCCCCCGGAGGCAAGCCGTTGTGGTCATAGGTGTTATAAGGGGAATCATAGTGAATATTCAATTCGGTAGAATCCACGCGCTCGGGAAGAACGTATTGGATGGTAGCGTCGCTTTCCAACTTGGGGAAGGAATAGGGATGAGAGAGACGGTTGTGGAAAACGTAGGAAATATAATAGAAATCGGTTTCGGTACCGCCCTCGCTTTGAACGATAGAAGCAAAGGTGATAACGTCATCGAAGGTCATTCCGTATTCCTTCAACACGTGCGCCTGATGAGAAAATCCGCTGTCATCGATTTCGATAAACTCTCTCCAGAATTTGTCGTTAAATGCGTTAAGCATCTTGTTGATAACGTAAACCTCGTCCTCGGTGGTAGAGAATTCGTAGGTATCGGGGTAGAGATAACCCTCGAGACGGTAAATTCTGTCCTCGGAATATCCCATTTCGGTCAACTGCTGAACGAAATCCCATTTATAGGGATAGTTATTTATAGCCTCGATATAATCGTTTCTTTCGCCGATGCCATTGTCCACCAAAAGGGTGATAATCTGTTCTACGGTGAAGCCTTCGGGAATGGTAATACGTTTAATTTCTCTTTGGATATTCTTGGTGGTAAGAGAAGTGATTATCTGAGCATAGTTAAAGCTTTGGTTAAGGGTATGCTCACCCGCGATATATTCGTCCTCGCTGTCGCCGTCTCCGCGGTATTTCATATAAAGGTTATAAACCCAGCCGTATTTAATAACGCCCTTTTCTTCAAGCAATTTGGCAACGGTTTCGTTGGTTGCCCCTTCTTCGATAACAAGGGTAACCTCGCGGGAATCGGTAACCAACGCGAAAACGTCGTTGCCGATAGTGATGATATAATAAGAAAGATATGCCGATGCAACAAGCACCAAAACTATATAAATTACAGCCTTGGGGATAAAGCTCATTCCTCTGAAAAAGCGGCCCACCTTTTTAACCTTGGTGTCCTCTTCCTCATCGTCCTCATCGTCGTCATCGGTGGGGAGAGGGGGTGCAGGCTCGGTTTCGTCGGTAAAGTGGTGGCTTATCTCGCTTTCGGCAGAGATGTGGTTATCCGTATCGGAAAGGGTTGAAGCTTCCGACGTTTCGTCATTTTCGTTGCTTAAATGTCCGAAAAGCGCGGCAGGTATTTCGATTTTCTCGGCTTCCTCGGTGGTTTCTTCTTCGGACATCGCGGTTGTTTCTTCCGCGGGGGTTTCGGTTCTCTCTTGGTTGGGCGAGAGGGAGGGGTTCTCTTTCGCTTCTTCCACCGCGTCGGCGGAAACGTCTTCTGCCCCGCGGGAGGAAAGAATTTTTAAAAGCTCTTCAACGTGGGATTCGGATTCAAAGCGTGTGCCATCCTCGGGCGCGTTCTTTGAAGAATCCGCGCTGTTTTCGTTGTGAACCTCGTTTAATATTTCAAAAAGGTCTGCTCGGCCGTTGTTTTTGTTTTCTGCCATTGCAATTCCTCCTAAAAATGCCGAATAAACAATGTTGTTCTAAATGAACAGTGAAACGGTTAAAAATACGATTATAAGTATGATAAAGGTGGGAGAAAACACTACCTCTGCCCAATGCTCGGAGCTTTTCGGGGGTATGCTTTCCACGGGAGGGCGGTCGGAATAGTTAAGACATACCGTTTCCACACGGGACATAAGCAAAATAAAGCAAAGTGCGGTAAGCATTACCAAAACAAATCCGATAAAATACGCGCCGTTCTTAATAACGGTGATACGCAAAAAGGCATCGCTGGCGTAAATGCTCAAGTAGTTGCTTAACAAATGCAAAGCCACCGAGGGAAGTATAGACCTTGTCATCGCCGTAACAAAGCCAAACACCAGCCCCGAAAAAAGATAAACGAAAAAGTTGGTTAGCGAAAAATGCAACATAGCAAAGCAAACCGCCGATATAATAACAGCATTTGCCGTACCGAAGCGCCGATATTCACTAAAAATAATTCCTCTAAAGAAAAGCTCTTCGCAAACGGCGGGAATTATCACCAGAGATAGCAAAATTTCAATATTTCTTGCCTCGGTAGACGTTTGGGTGATTTCGCCGTAGAAATTAACCAGCGCCGCGCTTTCGGCACCGCCGAGGATATAAAAGAATTTTACAAGCAACGTACCGCACACAAAAAACAGCGCCGCAAAGATAACGAACAAAATCTGAGGACCGCGTGTGGATATGCCGTATATAGGGTCGCTGAGCCTGCGGTTTTTCATTAAATAATAAATAATGCAGGGCAAACCCATCGCCACAAGCTGAATAACCCCAACCGCAACGAAAATATTGGTGCCGCTGTCTAAATTCTTCAGCGCAAATTTGGACATCTGCATGGCGATAATTATGCCGATAACAAGCAACGGCGCGGTTATAGCCGGATTTTTAAATTTTTCTTTCAATGCCGTTGCCTCCTGTAAAATAGTTTTTAATCTTTGAGTTTAGTCGGGAAATCTTATCTGGGTGCGGATTTCGTTTGCCTTATCTGCGCCGTAAAGTGCCTCGATAAGCTTAAAGCCGAATTCAAAGGAAACGCCCATGCCCTCGGCAGTGATAAAGATATCGTCGTGCTCTACCTTTCTGCCCGTAACGTTTGCGTTCTTCATACTTTCGCCGAAACCGGGATAAACTGCGGCATTTCTGCCGTTCAACAATCCCATTTTGCCCAAAATCGAGGGCGCGGCACATATCGCGCCGATGGTCAAGCCGCGGTTCGCGCAAAATTCAATAAGGTCTAAAACCTTGGGGTTGTCCCCCAAAAGCTGTGTGCCCAAGCCACCGCCGGGAAGCACAAGACAATCGATATCATCCTTGCGGATTTCATCAAAGGTAATATCTGCGGTAACTGTAAAGGAGTGGGCGCCGGGAACGGCAAGACCGCCCTCGGTCGCAACCAAAATTACGTTTGCACCTGCACGCTTAAGAAGGTCTGCGGGAACGATAGCCTCGCCCTCCTCAAAGCCTCTTGCAAGAAGCATATATACGTTTGCCATATTTCGAAAATTCCTTTCGGTGAAAAAAGTTTTTATTTATCAAGCTCGGGAATAATTCCCTTTAATTTTTCGATAATTTCCTTGTGGATATCCTCGCGGGACCGCATTTCGCCGTTTTCACTGCAATCTATCTTAATCCAACCCAGCTTTTCTGCAGAATAAAGTGCGGCTTTATAGCTGTTTTCAAGGTGCGCCTTGTTTTTTTCGTGAATATCCTTTTCTGCCCCCGTTTCGTCGCAACGGTGTTGTATCATTTTTTGTGATACCTCGGGGGGTACACACAAATAAACCACGGCGTCGGGCTTGGGTATGCCCAATTTGTTATATTCATAATCCATAAGCCAACCCAAAAATTCGCCGTATTCTTCTTCTTCTTTAAGCTTTGAAAGCTGATGAACCGCATTTGCCGATGTGTATCTGTTGGCAAGGATAACTGCGCCGTCCTCGTAATCCTTTTTCCAATCTAACATATAGGAGCAATACCTGTCCGCGCCGAAAAAGCTGCTTGCGGCAAAGGGATTTACAATTTCGGGGTCATCACCGAAACGGCCCTTAAGATACATATTTACGTGGGCGGAATATTCATCGTTATAGGTAGGGAAGGAAAGATATCTGTAAGCCACGCCCAAGTCTGCCAACAGGTCCTTTAAAAGCTCGGTTTGTGTCATCTTTCCCGATGCGTCCAAGCCGTCAATGGCGATAAGTCTTTTTTTCATATCCTTCACCTCTTACTTAAAACAGGGTATAGTTATCGATTATTCTTCAATTTAATAATATATCATACTTTTCGCAATAATGCAAGAAAAAACAGGCACATAATGCCTGTTTTTAAAAAAAGTTTAAAATGTGTTAAATTGTTTGTTTTTTGTTGCCGCGGTGCGGTTTGGTTTAAATTTGTTGCCTCTTTTCCGCCAACAGACGGAACGTCGGGGACGCCGTTCCCTACAATGGAATTTGCGGAACGTCGGGGACGTCGTTCCCCACAATGGCATTTGCGAAACGTCGGGGGCGCCTGTCCCTACAATAGAATTTGCGGAACGTCGGGGACGCCGTTCCCTACAATGGAATTTGCGGAACGTCGGGGACGCCGTTCCCTACAATGGAATTTGCGGAACGTCGGGGGGAATGTATTTCCTATACGGCAGGATAGCTAAAAAATGTATTGAATGACCGCTTTCTGTAAAAAATGCGGAGGACTTTTCGATCCTCCGCAAATTGGTTTTTAATTATTCTGCAATTGCAAGGTCGGTAACCGCTGCATAAAATACATCGTACCAGTTAGCAAAGCCCACAACGTCAACCACGTCGCCAACCTCAAGGTTGCAAGCAGTGTCGTAAGCATCGGGGTTGAAGCCGTTTAGGTCGAGTGTTATATAGAACTCATAGGGGTTGCCGTTGTAGCTAAGTATAACAACGATATCTCCGCCGTATTCCACGTCTAAAAAGAAAATTTCTTCAACGGTCATGCCCTTAAGAGATACAAGCTTGCCTTGGTGTTTTAGGAGTTCGTCGGTGGAGAGAAGGTCGTTTGCTTCAATAGGCTCGGCAATATAGGTGTCGCCGTCGTCTATAACCTCAAGCAAGCCGTCTTCGATTTCTAGGGAACCACTGTAGTTATACTTGTAACCCTTAACGCGAATCTTGGTGCCGATATCGATTTTTTCAAGGTCTTCATCGGTGCAGGCTGCTTCGTATATGTAGTATCCGCCCTCGGCGTTCTGACAGTACACGTAAATATATCCTTCGCCGTAGTTAACGTAGCCCTGAACGTAGGCTTCGATATAAACACATTCTCCGTCTTCTGCTGCCAAATATTCTTCATGGGTCATCAAGGGGATGTCGGGGTATTCGATTTCTTCATCGCCCCCGATGTCTTCGAAGTCATCGGGGTTGATTTCGGGAAGCTCACCCTTGGTGAAGCACATGGAATTTCCGTCTTCGGTAAAAATTGTAAGTATATCGCCGTCAACGGTAAAGTATTCAATAGAACCGTCCACGTAATTGATAACGCCTGTTGTTACATCAAAAGTGCCGCTGGTGGCTTCATCTCCGAGAATACTCATCGAAGCAGTGCCGTCTTCGTTAAACTGCACGCAAATATCTGTCAATCCAAGGAGATACAGGGTTTCGTAATCGATAACTCCTTCCGGAGATGCTATGGAAAGAATCATATATTTACCCGCAACAGCGGCGTTGGGGTTGGTAATTACGTATTGGCTGAAGTAAGCTCTCTTAAGATAGAGATAGTCCATACTGGTGATTTCGCCGTCGTTGTCGATATCACCGACAGCAAGGCCGGGAAGCGCATATTGGCTGAAGTAAACTCTCTTAAGATAGAGATAGTCCATACTGTCGATATCGTCATCGCCGTCGATGTCGCCTTTTCTGGCAGGCTTTACGGGGGTGATGGGCAGGTCGGGGTCGGGTTCTATCTCGTCATCGGTGGGGGTAGAGGGATTGCTGTTGCCCATATCAATGCCCCAGTGGATTTCGGCGTCGCAACCGTAGTTCCAATCGGTATACGCGTATCCATCTTCATCTTCATATTCAACCGCCCAATTCTCGGGCTGAGATTCTGCTTCGCAGTAAATATCGGTAAGATTTGTGCAGTCTTTAAATACTTCGCAACTTAAATATTCAACCGAATTGGGAATAGAAACGCTTGTAAGACCGATACAACCGTCAAACGCGCCCCAACCGATATATACAACCGAATTGGGTATCTCGATTTCTGTCAGGCTTTCGCATTTCCAAAAAGCATAGTCATCTATAGCATAAACAGAATCGGGAATTTCGATGTTTTTAAGGTTGAGATTCCAAGAAAAGGTGTTGTAGCCTATAGACGAAAGGGTATTAGAGAGCTTTACGCTTTCCAAATTATCGCAATCGCTAAACGCTTCGGAACCGATATAAAATACAGAATCGGGAATTTCAACGCTTGTAAGAGCATCGCAATCGTAAAATGCATTGTCATCGATGTAAATGACAGAATCGGGGATTTCGATGCTTTCCAGCTCGGTGCAAAGCAAAAACGCGCCGTTGGAGATTTCGTCAACGGGTATACCGTTTATACTGTCAAGAAGCACAACCGAGGTTACGGATTCGTCGAAAGAGGTAACGGCATAATAGGTTCCGTCCTCACCGAGGGTATATTCAACCCCTTGGGCATCTACGTAGATGGCATCCAAGGCTTCTGCATTAACAGAAAATGCCGCAAAAGGCAAAAGCGCAAAAACCATCAACAATGAAAGTAACAAAGAAGCGATTTTTTTCATAATTATTCTCCCTTTTTTAGTTTTGTTACGCAAAAATTATATCACAAAGGCATAATAGTGTCAATTGATTTAATAATAATTTAAAATATTAAAACGAAATAACCGATAATCAGAAGACTTATACCAAATGCCACAGCTATAATATCACAAAATGTGATAAATGTCAATATCACAAAGCGTGATATTGTAAAATAATAATATAAATATGGAGAGGAGAAGCGCTATGAGGTTAAAGGACCTGCGAGAGGACAGCGATTTTACGCAAAAACAAATTGCGGATATGCTTCACATCCGTCAAAACACCTATTGCCAATACGAAAACGGTCAACGTCAACCGCCTATTTCTGCTCTTATCGAGCTTGCGCGGATTTATAAAACCTCGGTGGATTTTCTTTTGGGCATCACCGACCAAAGAACCCCTTATCCCAACAATAAATAAATCTCCCAAACCGCCAAGGCTTGGGAGATTTTCTTTATTTCTTAAGTTTATCGAAAAAGGCTTTGAGCTTAGAGTGGTTTTTGTCGTTAACACTCTTGTCGAATTCTTCAAGAAGCTCTTTTTGCTTTTTGGAAAGTCCTTTGGGGGTTTCCACCGAAACGGTAACCAAAAGGTCGCCTCTGCCCCTGCCGTTCACACGGGGAACGCCCTTTCCGCGTACCGAAAAGGTTGTGCCGCTTTGGGTTCCCTCGGGAATTGTCAATTCGCCGCTTCCGTCGGGGGTGGGGATGGTTATTTTTGCGCCAAGCGCCGCTTGGGCAAAGGTAATGGGCAAATCAAGATGGAGGTTAAATCCGTCGCGCACGAAAAATTCGTGTCTGCGGATAGCCACTTGAATAATCAAATCGCCGCTGGGACCGCCGTTTATACCGCAATCGCCCTGACCGTGCAACGCGATTCTTTGACCGTTGTCGATACCTGCGGGTATGTTCACCTCTAAAGTTTTGCTCTTGCGTACCTGACCGTTACCGCGGCATTCCTTACAGGGTGTTTGTATAATCTTACCGCTGCCACCGCATTCGTCGCAGGCTTGTGTACTTTGCATCATACCGAAAGGGGTGCGCTTTTGAACGTTTATCATACCGCGGCCGCCGCATTTACGGCAGGTCTGTGCCGATGTGCCCTTTGCCGCACCGCTTCCGCCACATTCTGCACAATGCTCGGTTCTTGTAAAAGAAACGTCCTTTTTACAACCGAAAATGGCTTCGTTAAAATCAATGGTGATTCTAACGCCCACGTCGTCCCCGCGCATAGGTGCGTTGGCGCGTGTTCTGCCGCCACCGCCGCCGAACATACCGCCGAACATATCGAATATGTCGCCCATATCGAATCCGCCCGAAAATCCGCCGCCGAAACCTCCGCCGCCTGCCGAAGGGTCTACACCCGCATAGCCGAAACGGTCGTAATTGCTCTTTTTGTCGGGGTCGGAAAGAATAGAATAGGCTTCGTTCACCTCTTTGAACTTATCCTCTGCCTCTTTGTTGCCGGGATTTGTATCGGGGTGATATTTTTTTGCCATTTTTCTATAGGCTTTTTTTATTTCATCGTCTGTGGCGGATTTGCTTATGCCCAATATCTCATAGCAATCTCTTTTTTCTGCCATAGGGGTCTCCTCGTAAATCTGCGAAAAGAGAGGAGATAAAATCCTCTCTTTTCGGTTGTGAATACAATTTAATGATTTTTCGTTAAAACCGGGGACATTCACCTCGGTTTTAACACCTTACAACTTCGCAAGGGGCGCGCAGGCGCGAGCGAACGAAGTTGCTTTGGTATTTGGGGTCCCCACAAAACTGTTGTTTTGCGGGGGGTATATGCGGGGGGGTATTTTAGCCGTTGGATTTGTCGGTGAAGTCGGCGTCATAGAAATCGCCGTTGTTGCCGCCGTTACCGCAATCACCGCAATCGCCACCGCAACCGCCGTTGGGGTCAAAGCCCTGCGCGCCGTTGGGGTTTTCCTGCTGATAAAGCTTTGCGCTGATATCGTAAATAGCCTTCTGCAATGCATCGGTGTCTGCCTTGATAGCATCGGTATTGTCAGCTGCAACGCTGGATTTAAGCTTTTCGATAGCATCCTTAACGGGTTGCTTATCTGCATCGGTAAGCTTGTCGCCTGCTTCGTTCATTGTCTTTTCGCACTGGAAGATAAGGCTTTCTGCCATATTCTTTGCTTCAACAGCCTCTTTGCGCTTCTTGTCCTCTTCGGCGTGCATTTCTGCATCGCGGATAGCCGCGTCGATTGCATCCTTGCTCATATTGCTGGAGGACTGAATGGTAATGTGCTGTTCCTTACCTGTGCCCTTATCGGTAGCCTTAACGTTAACAATACCGTTTGCATCGATATCGAAGGTAACCTCAATCTGAGGAACGCCTCTGGGTGCGGGTGCGATTCCGTCAAGACTGAATCTGCCCAAGGTGGTGTTGTTTGCCGCCATTTCGCGTTCGCCCTGAAGCACGTGGATATCAACCGAGGGCTGGCTGTCTGCCGCGGTAGAGAATATCTGGCTCTTCTGTACGGGGATAGTGGTGTTTCTGTCAATAATCTTGGTGAATACACCGCCGAGAGTTTCAATACCCAAAGAAAGGGGAGTAACGTCCAAAAGGAGAAGGTCCTTAACGTCGCCGCCGAGAACACCGCCCTGAATAGCCGCACCTACCGCAACACATTCGTCGGGGTTGATGCCCTTGAAGGGTTCCTTGCCGATAAAGTTCTTAACTGCATCGTAAACTGCGGGGATTCTTGTAGAACCGCCAACGAGAAGAACCTTATCAACCTGAGAAGGCTGAAGTCCCGCATCGCGGAGAGCCTGCTTAACAGGGTTCATAGTTCTTTCAACAAGGTCGTTGGTAAGCTCGTTAAACTTAGCGCGGGTGAGAGTAGCATCGAAGTGCTTGGGACCTGTAGCGTCCTGAGTGATATAGGGGAGGTTGATGTTTGTGCTCATCATACCCGAAAGCTCGATTTTTGCTTTTTCAGCGGCTTCCTTAAGACGCTGCATAGCCATTTTGTCGTTTCTGAGGTCGATGCCGGATTCGGATTTGAAGGTGGTAACAATCCAATTGATAATTTTGTCGTCAAAGTCGTCGCCGCCGAGCTTGGTGTCGCCGGAGGTGGAGAGAACCTCGAAAACGCCTTCGCTGATTTCAAGGATAGATACGTCGAAGGTACCGCCGCCAAGGTCGTAAATCATAACCTTTTGGTCGATGTCCTTATCAAGACCGTATGCAAGTGCCGCCGCGGTGGGCTCGTTGATTATACGGAGAACCTCAAGACCTGCGATTTTACCTGCATCCTTGGTAGCCTGACGCTGTGCATCCGAGAAGTAAGCGGGAACGGTGATAACCGCCTGATTAACGGTGGTGCCGAGATATGCTTCTGCATCGCTCTTAAGCTTCTGAAGAATCATCGCGCTGATTTCCTGAGGGGTATAGCCCTTGCCGTCGATGTCAACCTTATAAGAAGAACCCATTTCTCTCTTAATAGAGATAACGGTTTTATCGGGGTTGGTGATTGCCTGTCTTTTTGCAACCTGACCTACCATTCTTTCGCCGGTTTTGGAAAATGCAACAACCGAGGGGGTTGTTCTTCCGCCTTCCACGTTGGGGATAACTGTGGGTTCGCCGCCTTCGAAAACGGCAACACAAGAGTTAGTTGTACCGAGGTCGATACCAATGATTTTTGCCATAATAAATACCTTCCTTTTATATAAATGAAATTTTTAAACTGTATAAATGCTTTTTATAAATTAGTTAACTACCTTTACCATTGCGTGGCGTATAACCTTTTCACCCAAAAGATAACCCTTTTGGAAGGTCTGTGCCACAATGTTTTCGCCCAAGGTGTCATCCTCCTCGTGCATTATCGCGTTGTGAAGATTGGGGTCGAACTCTGCGCCGTCGGATTCAATAGCGGTAACGCCGATTTTCGCAAAGGTGTCGGTTAAAAGCTTGCAAAGTGCTTTTATGCCGTCATCCTCGGGATTAAACTCCAAGGCTTTGTCCAAGCTGTCTGCCAAGGGAAGTAAAGCCTTTATCGCATCGCTGTAAGCATCGTTATAGGCGTCGCTCTTTTCCTTTGCGCTTCTTTTACGGAAGTTTTCGTATTCTGCCGCCAAGCGGAGATATTTGTCATTGGATTCCGCCAATTGACTTTTAAGAGCTTCTATTTCCTTTTCGGTCTTTTTACAACCCTTTTCGGCGGTTTCTTCCTTAATTTCTTCTGCCGTAGTTTCTTCTGCCGTAGTTTCTTCTGCCGAAACGTTATTCTTTTCCATTTCCATCGGTGGAGTCTCCTATTAATAAATCGTTATTAAGTTTAATTTCGGTTGCCATCTGACCTGTCAAGCCGTCGGCAAAATAATTAAGCGATGCAATAACCTTTTTATAATCCATTCGGTTAGGGCCGATAACGCCTATTGCACCCACAACCTTTCCGCCCACGCTTATCGGGTGGAAAACAAACCCTGTTCCGGGGGGCGCAATCCCCTCGGCTTCTTCGCCGAAGATAACACTGGTCTGTCCGGGGACAGCCTTTTTCATCAGCTCGGAAAAGCGTTTTCTTTCCTCTATCATAGAAAGCACGCTTTGAACCTTGGCTACGTTGAAAAATTCGGGGTAGGAAAGAAGCTTTGTAACGCCGTCGATATGAACCTTTTCGCTGTCGAAGGAGTTGAACATTTCGTTTACAACCCGCAAAAGCATTGTGGCGAAGGAACGATATTCGCCCATTGCGCTTTCAAATTCCAAAACCACGTTTAGGTTTATCTGCTCTAAGGTAACGCCCGAGAAGCATTTGTTAAGTGCGTTCTTGGCAATTTCCATTATTTCGGCATTAATAGGCTCTTGGGTTTTCACCTGACGTGAACGAACCGAGCCGTCCTTGCAAATCATAACCAACAGAAAATCGTATTCGCCGATAAGCAGTGTTTCATATCTGTCTGCCTCGCTGCCGCTGCCGCCGATAAAGGCAAAGGAGGTGTAATTTGTAACCTCGCCGATGGCGTGGCTGGCTTCCTCCATAAGCTTTGACATTTCGTGAAGCTTATTTTCGATAACCTCATCAAGCACCTCGACCTCCTCCATGGCCAGATAATATCTGCCCATAAGGTTTTCTACATAGGTGCGGTAACCCTTCGCGGTGGGAACGCGACCTGCCGAGGTGTGGGGCTGTTCCAGATAGCCCATTGTTTCAAGGTCGCTCATTTCATTTCTGATAGTTGCGCTGGAAACGTTAAAATCGGTGGCGAGATATTTAGAACCCACAGGCTCGCCCGTGGCGATATAAGCATCTATAACCGACCGAAGTATGGCTTTTTTGCGTTCGTTAAGCTCCATCTATCTCACTCCTTTGGTTGATTTTTGTTTTTAGCACTCGAAGTGTGTGATTGCTAATTACGACTTTATTATACCCCGTTTTTTCGGTTTGTCAAGGGATTTTGCAAAAAATAACCCCTAAAAATTGTGAACTTTTTTAGCGGTTGTTTTTAACAAGTGCTAAAAAACGGGTTTAATGTAGATTATGGTTGATAAAAAAATACAGAGACAAATCCTTTGGAAATGTCTCTGTAAATATAACTGATGAATTATTTTAATAAAATCGGCTGAATTTGCTTGCCCGAAAGGGCGCCCAAAAGGGTATCCTCCAAAAGCGAGAAATCGCTGATAAGCGACGTAGGCTTTTCAAAAGGCGCATCCTGCCCAAAGGGAACAAAATAGATGTTTTTCTTTTCCAAAGCCGTTGCCACGTTTTTAAGACTTGCGCCCAAGCCGTCGTTGGTGGCAATTGCCAGAACAACGGGTTTTTGGTTTCTAAGCTGTGCCTTAACGCACATGGTAACCGTCGAATCGGTTATGCCGTGGGCGATTTTTGCAAGAGTGTTGCCCGTGCAGGGCGCCACGATTACGGCATCAAAATTGCCTTTTGTAACAATCGCTTCTGCCGATTTCACCGAGGTTACGGGCTCGTTTCCCGTTATTCCCGTTAGGTTTTGCTTAAGAGTATCCGCCCTGCCGAAGCGTGTATCGGTATTTTGGCAAATTTCCGAAAGGGCGGGAATTATTACGTTGTCGGGCACAAGCCGTTTAAGCGTTTCAATGGCGGTTGAATGGGTACAGAATGAACCGCACATTGCAAAAAGAAGCTTCATATAAATATCCCCCGATCCGATAATAACCGAAGGACGGTCTCGAAAACTGCCTTGCCTGCGGTTTTTGGCGCCACCTTGCCGGGCAGTCCGAGAGCGCGCACAAGCAAAACCTTATGCTTTACACATTCGGCTTCCTCTGCGCCCCCGGGGAGCGACGCAAGGTCTATTATCGCCGTCCCCGAGCCCATTGCGGATAGCTCTTTCTCGCCTATCACCTTAAACGGTACGGTGTTGAAAACCATATCGGCGCAGGAAAGCGGTGCTTCGCAATCGTCAAAGCCCACCGCGCAAACGCCCGAAATCTCTGCCAGCGTTCTGCTTTTCGCACTGCGCGCCACAACCGTAACCTTTGCTCCCAAATGATGCAGAATATGGGCAAGGTAGCTTCCTATTCTTCCGTAACCCAAAACTGTCAATTCCGCCCCTTGGATTGTGTTGCCCATCATTTGCATTGCCAATGCCACCGCGCCCTCTGCCGTGGGCACGGCGTTTCTTAAAAGAAAATCCTCCTGTTCCGAATAATCGATAAGATTTTCCTTTCTTTTCGGCAAACGTCCGCCTATAAAAAGGGTTTCCTCGCCCCCAAGCTCAAACAGACCTTTAAGCTCTGTCCGTCTGCTTGAAAAGGGAGCGTTCAAAAAACCGTCCTTTTCACAGGGAAAGGGCAGAATAACCACGCCGGCGTCTCTGATTGCCCATTCCATATTGTCGGTGAATTCCAAATCCCGCTTGTTTTCTTTATATTTGTCAAACCCGAACATTTTGCATTGAATCCCCCGCGCGGCAAACAGCTCTGCTACGGTTATCATTCGCATATCTCCGCCGGCGATTGTAAGCTTCATCCGATCCCTCCTTGTTTTCGGTCGTATCTGTTGTTATTTTATGTCAAAGGAGGAAGGTTGGTTCATATTTTTATAAGTATAGGTCCGCCAACGTTGGTTAGCTTTCCGCTTTCGTCAAATCTGTCGGGGTTGGCATCTGCAACCTTTTCGGGGTTAACGCGGTAAGATTTCGCGATATGCCATAAATCCTCGTTCTTTTGGGGGAATCTGTAAATAACGCCCGAAAAATCTTCTTCGGCACGGGCGGGGGTTCTCTTGGACAGGTCAGCCACAAAGCTTTCCTCTTGCTTGGTGTGTACGGCTGTTTTTGCCCCTGCGATAATCTTCACCGTTGCGCTTCCGTCGGAATGAAGGGTTGTTATCGCCTCGATAGGATAAACAGAGGCGGTTATATCGCATTCGCCGGAGGGCAACTCCGTAGAGAAGAATTGAGAAAAGGGAACAACGTGGTCAAAGCTGTAAATGCCGTCGGCGGTGTTTGCAAGAAGGGTTACAACAAAATTTCCGTTAAGATTAATTCCGTTTTCGGCAATTTCTGCCGTAACTCCGCTTTCTCTTGCCGATGCGCTAAGCAAGCTTTCGGGAATGGGCAGCATTTCGGGCAGCTTTTCTTCTGCGGTAAAGCTGTGCTCCTGCTGTGAAAACAACAAGGGTAACGATGCGCTTCCAAAGGTGGGTACGCTGTCAAAATTTCTTTCGAACACGTCCTCGGCAAGGGTATATGCCTTGGGCTCGGAAATTTTCAAAACAGCCTTCACCGAAAAATCGGTTTTTATAATTCGGTTTTCACCGTATTGGTCAAGCTCGGGGGTGAAGGTTGCATCTGCAGGGGTTAATTCCACCGAAACCCTTTTGAAATCCGCAATAGCTTCGTTTTGATAATCTATGCTTATGGGAAGGCTTTTTGACGAGGTATAATATTTTCCCTCGTTGTTTTCCTCCTCGCAAAGCGCCTGAATCAGTGCGGTGGTTTTAATTTCCGCCCGTCCGTTGGACAGAGAAATCTGGGGTTCCTGAAGTGTAACCGTGCCGAAAACTATTTCGCCGATGCTTTTTTCGTTTTGGTTAAGGGTAAGACTTTCTCCAAAACGGTAGTTCTCCTTTTGAACAGTGGTTTTTCCTTCGAAGCCTACCGACTTTTTGCGAAAAAAGGTTTCGCTGTCTTCGTTAACGGCTAGAGCCTTAACTGCGCTTTCGTCTTCGATTTCAAAAACCGTACCAAGGGTGGCTTTAATAACCAGCCGACGGGGGCTTAAAAGCTTACAACCTATTCTTTCGCACTTGGGGGAACAAAAAACGGTTACGTCGTTTGCAGAATTGCGGGGGATGGGCACCGATTGGCTGAAATTCTGTGTAAAACTGCAAAACTTCAATCGGCTTTTATAATCGGTTTCGTAAAGCACGTCGTAAACGGCTTTTCCGTTTAAAACCGCCTTGTCATTTTGAATCTCGCATCCCTCGGCAAAGGGTGTGCAGTCAACCCGTATCAGCCTTGCGATATCGGGGCAGTAATCTGCCAAGGGTGTGTCAAATTCAAGGTCCTTTTCCACCTTTGCGCGGAAAAGCTTTTTGGGTATAAGTATTTCGTTGGTGGTGATGCCTATTTTAATCGCGTCCTTTCGGTATAAATTATCTCACTGTAAAATATATTAACCCTTTCTTTCGGTTATGCATAAATTAATACAGAAAGGCTGTGATTTTTGTGCGATGCTTTGCAAAAACCGCGGGTGTTGCCGCGTTGTCCTTTGGGTTGGGTGTTATTTTCTGCCTCGTTATGCCAAATGGGGCGCTGGTATGTATCGAAGCCGCCCTTATTGTGGGCGCAGGCGCCGTTTTATTTATGAAATAGGAGAGAATTTATATGAAAATCTATTGCTTTCGTTCCCCTAAACTGTTAAAACCCTTTTTCAAAATGTTTTGGGGGCGAAAATAATAAAAAGCGGTTGACAGTCGGTGCGGGCGGTGATATAATCACCACGAAGAGTAAAAGCCTATTCGTGAAGTGCCGACGGAACGGGGAGTTGTCAGTCGGACGAAAAACGGTTGTACGTTTGCGGTTTGGGCTTTGCATCCCGCTTCATACAGCAAAAATACATAGAAATCGGTTTTCGTCCGAAAGCATAAAGCCTTCTGTGTCCTTGCTATATGTAAAAGCAGGATAAGGAGGTTTATTTTTTATGAAAAAAACAGGCTTGCGTAACACTAATATTTTGGTTTTGGCGGCGTTTATGACAGCGCTTAGCGTTGTTATCGGCTGGGTTTGCAAAACCTATCTTACCTTTGGGGATGGCTCTGTAAGAGTTACCTTCGAAAACACCCCGGTTATCCTTGCGGGTATCTGGCTCGGTCCTGTTGTGGGCGCGGTGGTGGGCGCGGCTTCGGATGTGGTGTCCGCCCTTCTTTCGGGATACAGTATAAACCCCATTATAACCGTGGGCGCGGCTTCGGTTGGCTTGGCTTCGGGCTTGGTGTTCCGTCTTTTCAAGGGCGGTAAGGATATGGCAAAAATCGCTTCTTCGGTGTTCACCGCCCATACCCTTGGCTCGGTTGCAATAAAATCTTACGGCTTGTATTTGTATGGATATGCGGTAATTATGCAGGTGCGTATACCGCTGTATATTGGTATTGCCTTGGCGGAAACCTACATTATATATATATTATATAAAAACAAGGGCGTTTCTTCCCAGGTAGAAAGGATGTTGCGTAAATGAATTATAATCAAGCGCTTGAATATATACATTCGGTGGAATGGCTGGGCTCTCGCCCGGGTCTTTCCCGCACGCAGGAGCTTCTTTCCAAGCTTGGCAACCCTCAAGAGGGTGTGAAGTTCGTTCACGTGGCGGGCACAAACGGAAAAGGCTCTACCTGCGCTATGCTCAATTCGGTGCTTATGCAGGCAGGGTATAGGGTTGGGCTTTACACTTCGCCTTATATAGTTCGTTTTAATGAACGTATGTGTATAAACGGCGAGCCTATATCCGATACAGAGCTTGCAGATTTGGTTGAAATCATCAAGCCTATCGCCGACGGTATGGAGGATAAGCCTACCGAGTTTGAAATTATAACTGCACTTGCGTTTCTTTATTTTAAAAAGCATTGCTGTGATATAGTTGTCCTCGAGGTGGGTATGGGCGGTAGATTGGATTCTACCAACGTTATCGATTCTCCCGTTGCTTCGGTTATTACGGGTGTGGCGATAGACCACACTTCCGTGTTGGGCAATACGGTTGAAAAAATAGCTTTTGAAAAAGCGGGTATAATAAAGTATAAACGTCCTGTTGTTTACGGCGGTCGGGATGATACGGCGGGTAAGGTTCTTTACGACGTATCCATAGAAAAACACGCTTGGTTTTATCGCACGAATTTGAATAAGCTGTCCATCAAATCCGCAGATATAAACGGAACCGTTTTTGATTATTGCGATTATAAAGATGTAAAGATTTCTCTGTTGGGCACGTATCAACCCGAAAACGCCGCTACTGTTATCGAAACGGTGGGCGTGCTTAATGAAAATGGGTTCAAAATATCCGATTCGGATTTACGCCAAGGCTTGGCTTGTGCGAAATGGCGCGCGAGGTTCGAGCTTTTGTCAAATGAACCGCCCGTTATCTTCGACGGTTCTCATAATATCCAAGGGGTTACTGCCGCCGCCGAGAGTATAAAGCATTTCTTTGGGGGCGAGCGTGTGGCGCTGTTAATGGGTGTCCTTGCTGATAAGGATTACGAGGATATGGCGGATATTCTTTCTTCGGTTGCGGATAAAGTTTTTGCCGTTACACCCGATTCTCCCCGCGCACTTTCGTCCACCGAGCTCGCAAAAACTTTTTCATCTCTTGGTGTCGAGGCGATGGGGTATGAAACGGTTTTCAATGGTGTCGAAGCGGCTTATGAATACGCCAAAACACAAAATATACCCCTTGTAATGCTGGGTTCGCTCTATATGTATGGCGAGGTGTATAATTCCTTCCAAAAAACGGCAAATAAAAGGGTTTGAAAAAATTTTTTGTCGAAAAATCCTTTATTTCCAAGGGTTTTCAGACTTTTTCAAAAAAATAAAAAATTTTTTAAAAAAAGCTATTGACAAAGTGTAAATGCTGTGATAGAATAACCAAGCTGTCCGCGAGAGGGAGCGCAAGCGAAGCCAAGCGGAGAGCACGAACGGACATTGAAAATTGAACAACAGAAAGTACAAAGCACAACAATGCAAAGTACAAAGACTCGTTAATTCTTTTAAAAAATAGTAAAGAGCTATAACAGGAAATTTATCTCACATTAGTGAGAATAAATATAACTACTCATTAGAGAGTTTGATCCTGGCTCAGGATGAACGCTGGCGGCGTGCCTAACACATTCAAGTCGAACGGAGTTAATTTGGAAGCTTGCTTTCGGATTAACTTAGTGGCGGACGGGTGAGTAATGCATGAGCAACCTGCCTTAAAGAGGGGGATAACACGGTGAAAACCGTGCTAATACCGCATGTTTTATGTTGAGGGCATCCTCGATATAATAAAGGAGCAATCCGCTTTAAGATGGGCTCATGTCTGATTAGATAGTTGGTGAGGTAACGGCTCACCAAGTCTACGATCAGTAGCCGGACTGAGAGGTTGAACGGCCACATTGGAACTGAGATACGGTCCAGACTCCTACGGGAGGCAGCAGTGGGGAATATTGGGCAATGGGCGAAAGCCTGACCCAGCAACGCCGCGTGAAGGAAGAAGGTCTTCGGATTGTAAACTTCTTTTATAAGGGAAGAACTATGACTGTACCTTATGAATAAGCCACGGCTAACTACGTGCCAGCAGCCGCGGTAATACGTAGGTGGCAAGCGTTATCCGGATTTACTGGGTGTAAAGGGTGAGTAGGCGGGTAGACAAGTCAGATGTGAAATGCAGGAGCTCAACTCCTGAACTGCATTTGAAACTGTATATCTTGAGTGTCGGAGAGGTAATTGGAATTCCCAGTGTAGCGGTGAAATGCGTAGAGATTGGGAGGAACACCAGTGGCGAAGGCGGATTACTGGACGACAACTGACGCTGAGGCACGAAAGTGTGGGGAGCAAACAGGATTAGATACCCTGGTAGTCCACACCGTAAACGATGAATACTAGGTGTAGGCGAGAAATCGTCTGTGCCGCAGTTAACACAATAAGTATTCCACCTGGGGAGTACGGCCGCAAGGTTGAAACTCAAAGGAATTGACGGGAGCCCGCACAAGCAGTGGAGTATGTGGATTAATTCGACGCAACGCGAA
>SVQU01000029.1 GCA_015065165.1 Oscillospiraceae bacterium
GCCCTCAACATAAAACATGCGGTATTAGCACGGTTTTCACCGTGTTATCCCCCTCTTTAAGGCAGGTTGCTCATGCATTACTCACCCGTCCGCCACTAAGTTAATTCGAAAGCAAGCTTCCAAATTAACTCCGTTCGACTTGAATGTGTTAGGCACGCCGCCAGCGTTCATCCTGAGCCAGGATCAAACTCTCTAATGAGTAGTTATATTTATTCTCACCAAAGTGAGATAAATTTCCTGTTATAGCTCTTTACTATTTTTTAAAAGAATTAACGAGTCTTTGTACTTTGCATTGTTGTGCTTTGTACTTCTGTTGTTCAATTTTCAATGTCCGTTCGTGCTCTCCGTTCGGCTTCGCTTACGCTCCCTCTCGCGGACAGCTTGGTTATTCTATCACAGCATTTACACTTTGTCAATAGCTTTTTTGAAATTTTTTTATTATTTTTTCAAAAAAGCCGAAACCCCTTGGAAATCAAGGGGTTTCGTTCGAAAGTTTTTTTGAAATTGTTCTTAAAAAGATGAAAAATGTTATTTTTTAAGAGTATAGTAGCCTTTTGCTTCTTCCTGAATTTCGGTACGGGTGATCCATCTGCCCGAGGTGAAATCGGGAACAGCAACGGGAGCGCCGCCCATTGCGATGGACTGTTCGCTCAAAGTGGAGATACACATAAGAGTTGCGGTATCGTAAGTATCGATAGGAGGAGTGATGTCTTCCCTAATAGATTCTACGAATGCGTTATATGCAAGCCAGTCGATACCTTCGTGGCCACCGATGGGGTTTTCGCGGTATTCCTTCCAAATACGATGTTCGTACTTTGCGGACAAATCTTCAGCAGCATTTTCGGGATTGTTAACAAGATCCTTAACAGTTGCTTCGTGGTTGTTACCGTCGAAGAAAATATAATCGCCATCCATAGTATACAACGCCTTGGTACCGCGAACGGTAAGACCACGGGAGTAGGAACGAGGAAGTGTGGTGTCGAGGGTGAGAACAACGGTTCTGCCATCGGCACACTTAAGAACGGTTGTTACGATATCGCCCTGAGCAAAATTGAGCTTAGAAACGGGATCGTCTGCACCGCGATGCTCAACGGCATATTCATGGAGACCCTTAGCGCAGGAAGAAACCGAGTTGAGTGTAACAAAACGGTTACCGTTATTAATATCAAGAATCTGCATAATGGGGCCGAGCTCGTGTGTGGGATAGTTTTCGCAGTTACGAAGGAGATAGTTACGTTGACGGTAGTGTCTGTTCACGTCGCCGTTAACGATTTCATCACGGAGGTCATGCATATAACCGCCGGAGCAATGAACAACAGAACCGAAGATGCCTTCGCGAACCATATTAAGAGCCATAAGCTCACGTCTGCCGTAGCAGCAGTTTTCAAGCATCATACAGTGGATGCCGGTTTCTTCATAAGCTCTAACAAGACGGTAGCAGTCTTCAATATTATAAGTACAACCAACTTCTACGCCAACCTTCTTACCGGCACGCATAGAATAGATACACATATCAACGTGAGATTCCCAAGCGGTGAGAACGAGAACAGCATCCACCTCGGGATGGTCAACAACTTCCTTCCAATTGGTTGTGGTGAAAGGTCTTTTACCAAGTTGTTCCTCGGTATATGCCGCACCCTTTTCGGCACGGTCCTCATAAAAGTCGCAGCAAGCGGTAATTTCGATAATATCGTGTTGAGCCATAGGCACAAAAACAACACGGAGAAGGTCGAAGCCACGCTGACCGAGACCGATAATACCTATACGGGGCTTTTGAATTTTGCTCATAGTATCCTCCAAAACTATTACATTTGCCGTTATTATAAAATCGCAGAGGAAAAATGTCAAGTTCTTTTATATATTTTTTATATAATAATGATGATTTTTTCATTTTTGCCTTTACAAATGTATTTTTTTGATGTAATATCTTTATTGTTAATTTTTATTTTTTGTGAGGTTACTATGACACTATTAGTTATGGCAGCCGGCATGGGTAGCAGATACGGCGGCTTAAAGCAGCTTGACCCTATCGGTCCCAACGGCGAATTTATTCTCGACTACACCGTTTATGATGCTATGAAGGCAGGTTTCGACAAGGTTGTTTTCGTTATTAAGGAAGAAAACCTTGAAATCTTTAAAGAAACCGTTGGCAACAGAATCGGCAACAAGATTAAGACTGCTTACTGCTTCCAGAGCTTGGACGACCTTCCCGAAGGCTTTAAGTTCCCCGAAGGCAGAACCAAGCAATGGGGTACCGGCCACGCGGTTCTTGCGGCTCGCAACGAAATCGACGGTCCCTTTGTTGCGGTTAACTCCGACGACTTCTACGGCAGCGAAAGCTTTGAAATCCTTGCTAAGTATATGAGAGAAAATTCCGACTCCCCTGCTTCTATGGCGGGCTTCGTTTTGAAGAACACTCTCACCGAAAACGGTACTGTTTCCAGAGGTGAATGCTTCGTTTCCGAAGACGGCACTCTTGACAACATTATTGAAAGAACCAAGATTAAACGTCTCGAAAACGGCAACACCGCATATCTTGAAAACGATGAATGGATTGACATCTCCGAAGACACCATCGTTTCTATGAACTGCTGGGGCTTGCCCGCAGAATTCTTTGCTTCTGCACAGAAGGCTTTTGTTGAATTTCTTAACAACGGCGGCGACGAAATGAAGAAGGAATATTACCTTCCCACCGCAGTTATGAAATATCTTGCAGACAGCGGAAAAACCGCAAAGGTTCTTAAGACCGAAGCTAAGTGGTTTGGCGTTACATACAAGGAAGACCGCGAAACCGTTGTTAACCATATTAGAAAAGCTATTGAAAGCGGTATTTATCCGGAGGATTTATGGAAAGAATAAACAACATCACAAAGGCTTGCAAGGCGTTTCTTGAATTTGATACTATTGAAGAAATCGAGAACATCCCCAACGGCCACATTAATGCTACTGACAGAGTTAAGATAAACGGCAGAAACTATATTCTCCAGCGCATCAACACCACCATTTTTAAAGACCCCGTTGGTTTGATGAACAACATTTCCTCTGTTACCGAATTTTGCCGCAACAAAATTATCGAAGCTAACGGAGACCCCGACCGTGAAACCCTTACCCTTTTGAAGGCAAACGACGGCAAGTTTTATCACGAAAACGAAAACGGTTTTTACAGAATGTACCTTTTCATCACCGATGCAACCTGCTATAACAAAGCAGAAAAGGCGGGTATGTTCGGTGAATCCGCAAAGGCGTTCGGTAGATTCCAGAACCTTTTGGCGGAATTTGATGCTACCGTTCTTACCGAAAGCATTAAGGACTTCCACAACACCCCCGTTCGTTTCCAGAACCTTTTGAACGCCATTGAGGCGGACAAGGCAGGCAGAGTTGCAGAATGCAAGGATGAAATCGATTTCTATCTCGCAAGAAAAGAATTCTGCTCGGTTATTACCGACAGACTCGCTGACGGCAGACTTCCCACCAGAGTTACCCACAACGATACCAAGCTTAACAACGTTATGATTGACGACGTTACCGGCAGCGGTATTTGCGTTATCGACCTTGATACTATTATGCCCGGCAGTATGCTTTACGACTTCGGCGACAGCATTCGTTTTGGTGCTTCCAGCGCGGCAGAGGACGAAAAGGATTTGAGCAAGGTTTACTGTGTTCCCGAGCTTTACGAAGAATATGCCGCAGGTTTCCTTGGCGAAATGAAGGGTACAATTACCGAAGAAGAGGTTAAGCAGTTGCACAACGGTGCGATTATGATGACTCTTGAATGCGGTATGAGATTCCTTACCGACTATCTCGAAGGCGATACCTATTTCAGAACTCATTATGAAGGTCAGAACCTTGACAGAACAAGAACTCAGCTTACCCTTGTTAAAGATATGGAAGCAAGACGCGATTTGTTCGAAGGTATTATTAAGAAGTATATCTAAACTCACAAAAGATAAAGGCTTGAGAAATCCTCAAGCCTTTCTTTTTTATGTTTTTGGGTTTAATCTTCGTTCAATTCTTTTTCGATTTCCGATTGAATTTCGGCATCGTAGGAAAGCATAGGAGCAATATCCTTTTTGTTGATTTTACGGTCAATATAGTTTTTGGTTATCTTCAACACCAAGGGGAACAAAGCAACAACACCGATAAGGTTAGGTATCATCATCAAGCCGTTGAAGGTGTCGGAAAGATCCCAAGCAAGACCGCCTTCCATAACTGCGCCGAAAATAATCATACCGACAAATATGAACTTATAAATCTTAACGCCGGTTTGACCAAAGAGATATTCCACTGCCTTAGAGCCGTATTGAGACCAACCCAAAACGGTTGTAAAAGCGAAGAACAGCATTGCTATTGCCACAAACCAGGTTCCCGCCGTGCCAAAGAAATTACCGAAGGCTTGGGAAACCAAGGTATCGCCGTTGATTCCCTCTATAGGCGCGCCTGTAGAGAGGTCTACATATCCCGTGGAAAGAACAACGATAGCAGTCATTGTGCAGACCACGAAGGTATCGAAGAACACCTCGAAGATACCCCACATACCCTGCTTTACAGGTTCCTTTACGTTAGAGGAGGAATGAACCATAACCGACGAACCCAAGCCTGCCTCGTTGGAGAACACGCCGCGCTTGAAGCCCTGTGTCATTGTCTTTTTAATAAGCACACCTATACCGCCGCCGATGAATGCCGCAGGCTGGAAGGCGTATTTGAAAATAGCCTTGAACATAGCACCCAAATTTTCGATATTCATACCGAAAATTATTGCAGAACCGATAACGTAGATAACCGCCATAAAGGGCACAACAATTTCGGCAAATCTTGCAATACGCTTTAGACCGCCGATGATAATGAGAGCCGCAATTGCTACCAAAGCAATACCGATGATGAGATGTACTATATTTATCTCGGTGCCGGGGATTGTTTTAACAGGCATACCCGAGAAAAATGCAGAATCCATATTGAGAACTATTTTGTTTATCTGCGCCATATTACCTATACCGAAGGATGCCAGAATGGCAAAGCAGGCAAAAAGCACCGCTAACACCTTTGAAACAGGGTTAAGCCATTTTTTACCATAGCGCTTACCCAAGCCGTCGCGGAGATAATACATAGGTCCGCCCGACCATTCTCCCTTTTCGTTCCTTCTGCGGTAATAAATACCCAAAATGTTTTCGGAGAAGTTTGTCATCATTCCGAAGAATGCGGCAACCCACATCCAGAAAACCGCGCCGGGACCGCCCGTTACGATAGCAGCAGCAACACCCGCGATATTGCCCGTACCGATTGTGGCAGCCAATGCCGCACATAATGCCTGGAACTGGGAAATGGATTTTTTATCACTGCTTTTGGTGGAGTTACTATCCTTTTTAAATATGGTTGCTATAGTATTCTTCCACCAATGTCCCAAACGGGAAATTTGGAAAAATTTCGTGCCAAAGGTTAGCAAAACGCCCGTGCCGATAAGCAATATCAAGCCCGGCAAGCCCCAAACGGCGTTGTTAACCACGTTATTAACAGACGTGATTTTTTCGATAATGTTCATAATGCCTCCAAAAAGTTACCCAAAAAGTGTTAAAAGCTTCGGGATAAAATAAAAAATGACGAACCCGCAAAACACGGCTCGTCAAAAAACACAAACTGCTATCGCAGTATTCTTTGTCCTTTTGCCTGAGAGTTTGGCGTGTTTTACGCTTGCACCTTCGGCCCCCGAAAGAATCGGGCGTCTCCAAAGTTCTGTCAATATTCAGTTCCGAAAGGTTCTGAATACATCATACAGATATTAAGTTCTTGTTTATTATACAACACATATCTTCAATTTGCAATAGTTTTTTTAAAATCAAACAACACTATATCAGTTGTCCTAACTATTGATATTTCTTTTATATATTGCGTTCATATTAAAACACACAGATAAATATTCACAATACCTTGAAATATCACAAATTTTATGCTACTATGTAGATGCCAAACAAAATCATACATAATTAGTATAAGACGAATTTTTGAAAAGGGAGTATTATGCTCTTTTGTCGTACCTTTATGTCTCATTTTGAATTTGATAAAAATGCAAATTCCGGGAATGAGACATACTACGTAATAGTCGTACTTGTTCTATACAATTTTGTTTGGCGACAAATCGGAGTTTGCGTTTTTGGGCGTTAACTTCGGTTAGCGCCTTTTTTGTTTAGGTAAAAACGTTGCGGAGGAAAAACAAATGAAAGACTTGAATAATTTTAAAGACTGGTTAATTGCTAATAAAAAGTTGTCAAAAGGGGCAATTTCGGCGACCTGTGCAAGAGTCAATAGGATCTTAGAGAAATATGATGTTGAAAATGAGTATATAAAAGATAAATGCGCAGAACTCCTTGAGGATTTCACCTATACTACGCAAGACGCAAAAAACGGATTGCTTCCAAATGTAACGATAATTATTGCAGGTAGTTATGTTAAAGGACTTGCTTCCTTAAGAAATGCACTTAAGATTTATATCGAATACCTTGATCAAACATTTGCACCTGTTATTATAAAAGAAAAAAGAACGTGTTGCTTTTTTGAGGGTGATGTAGATGGCTTTAACTACTTTATAGGTCCAAAATGTAGAAATGCAATACAAGCTCTTACAAAAGCCGCCAAAAAGAAGCAGATTTATTGTGAATGCTGTGGAGCAAAGAAGACTCTTGAGGCTGCGCACAAAGAAGGCTTTGAAAGAATTGACATTATTAAGAATATTCTCAAGTCAAATTATGAAATCGCCCCAGGTAGATATAGAGTTGACTTGGTAGACTTTGAAAAAAAATTCAAACAGGCTCACCTTCCCTTAGAAACTGTGTTTTATTTTTTGTGTGCTAATTGCCACGATGTTTATGATGGTAAGGATTCTGTAAAAAGCCAAGACGTTGCAAAACGCGTCGAGGAAAATAGATCAAAACTGTAATTCCTTGATAAGTTTTTTGATTTCCAACAGATGTTTCATTTGATATTTTATATCTTTATTTCTATTGAAAACGATGTATAATTTAACAAAAAGGAGAATATTACTATGAAAAAATATCGTTATGTCGAATTTACCGACGAGGCAGTTTATAGCAAAAGCGGACTATTATTCATCGTCGCAGAAAACCCAGAAACATATATCGAAGAATTCGGTCTAATCGAAAAAAGTTTGAAAGTCAAAAGTGGATATTGCACCACTCTTGAAAAAATAGGTGCACTCGGTTGGGAACTTGCATTCGTCACACCTTGTGGTAGCTTTATTAACCCCAATTTTAGCACCATACAAAATGCATATGTGTTCAAAAAAGAAATTGAAGAATAAGATTCGTAAATATTTCAATTATACTAAAAGCGGCTCAATTTGAGTCGCTTTTGTGTTTATGTAATAACACAATTGAGTTTTCGTCCAAATTTGTCCTAATAGATTTGTTATAATGTAAATGTAATCAAACGTGAGCGTTAGTTTGCGTAAAGAAATCAACCATTTATTGGAGGTACATTTATCATGGCAAAGACTAAAAAAGGAAACAAGATCGTTTGTGTTGGAGGTTATACGAAATCTAACGGTACTAAAGTAAAAGGGCACCGTCGTTCTACACCCAGCAAGAGAAAATGAACAATCCGCTAAAAATATGCCAATGGGATGTTTTTGTCCTATTATACACGTTATAATACATAAGTAACATATAAAAGGAAGGAATGCCATTATGAAGATTTGCGTACTTTTCGGAAGTTTTAACCCACTTACTAAAGCCCACGTTACGGCGTTGAAAACCGCTGTTGACGCCATAGGCGCAGACAAGGGCTTGTTCGTTGCCACTAACGGCCAGTACCTTAAGAGAAAGACCGTCAAGATTGGCGATCCCTTTTATCTCCCCGAAGACGAGAGAAAAGTTATTATCGAGCAGGTTTGCGAATCCGAACCCAACCTTGAGTTTTGGGGATTTGAGCTTGGCGGCATAAACCCCAGTCGTTTTAAGACGCTTTGTAAGATTCAGAAGCAATACCCCGATGCTGAAATCTATGAGATTCAGGGCGCCGACAAGGTACATACGCTTTTAACAAACAGCTATGACGAAGAATATGTCGGTAATTTCCGTTTTGTTATCTTCGAGAGAAACGGAATAGACCTTGATGAGATGTTTAATGAAAGCCCGTTGCTGTCTCAACAGCGAGCATCGTTCGTTATCCTTCCTCCTATCGACGAGATAAGCTCTACTGAGGTTCGCAATCGTTTCTATGCCGGCGAAGACTTCTCTACCCTTGTGCCGCAGGTTGTTGTTGAGGCATTGAACAAGTACAAGCCGACCGATTTCAGCATTTCCTTTGAAGAACGCATGAAGGTTACCATGGCAAGCGGAAGGTTTGGACGTCAGACGGCCCGTAAAGAGATTTACAAGCTCAACACCAAGTTGTTTCATGATTGGCAGAACGGAACTTCTGATATTGTTTTTGGAAACCACAAGGCATTCCTTGATGGCGCGAAACTATATAGAACGCCTTGCGACGTAAGTGATATAGGAAAGGTATATGAGTCTACTCAAACCGGATGCATTAATGCTGACTGTATGGATATTGCCGAGCAGCTGATCGCGCAGGGATACAATCCCGCAATCCTTAATCTTGCATCTGCAAAGAAGCCGGGCGGTGGTTATCGCGATGGTTCTGGGGCTCAGGAAGAATCGTTGTGTTATCGATAGTCTGTTTTCCAACATCAGAATTATTAACGATGCTATCAAAAGCAAAAAAGGAATTGAGTTTGAATATTTATCCTATGCGATTATAGATGAACGTGTAGATGTCGCAGGAAAAGACAAGCGTGTATTACCCCACCGACTTGTTTTCAACGATGGAAAATATTATCTCATAGGATACGACGAAGAAGAAGCGAAGAACAATTATTATCGAGTGGACTTGATTTCAAAACCGGTTCTGTCCAATGGCAAAATTAAAATCTCGTATTATAACGAACGAATGTTAGACGGAATGGAAATAGCCAGAGAAATAGAAAAACATCCGTTGATGTTGGCCGAAAGAGATTATCCTATTAAATTTAAGGTTATAGAATCTGCTCTTGATAGAGTTATTGACGCTTTCGGAAAGAACGCTCACGGGTTTGAAGTTTTAGATGAAACAAGGTTCGTTGGCGATTATCCGGAAAGGATAATAAAATTCCAAGTTACAACCACCAAAGACGAAGCCTACCGTTGGTCATTAGCGAATGCAGATGTGGCAGAGTTAGTTTTGCCGCAGGACGTTCGTGATAGATTGGCGCGTGTTTCCAAGCCTATTTATCAGCTCTATACGTATACCTTACCGGATAAAGTGCGTGAAAACCTCGACTATGTATTGAAAAACGGTAAGTTTCGAATATATCACGCGGTTGATGCTGATACCGCATATGCCACATATAAGGCACTTTCTGACATGAATAAGCTTGACGTTGTTAAAGAGATGTTAATCCTCGGAGATGAGGATTTCGGTAACATTGATTACCTTGGAGATTTCATCAATACCGAATACCTGACGATACATGCAGACCAACTCTATACTATCCCCTGGGCGTCGCGGCTTGTTAACGTTACGGATGTTGATTTGACAGATTCGCAGATAGTTGACGTTTCGTGGATGAAAGAAATGAATAAACTGAGATACGCACTTCTAAGCAATTCGTCGGTTACAGACCTATCGGTATTAAGCAAGCATACAAATATCGATCGGGTCAGCATCAGCGGCACAAAGGTCAGCGATATTAGCTTTATCGAGAACTTTAAGCATTTAACGCAATTGGAGATTGCCCTTTGCCCTATCGATGATTATTCTCCCTTGTTTAAAACGAAATCCCATCTCAAAATTTTGCAAATCAATAGACGAGCGTTGGAGGAAATCGGAGAGGAAAATATCAAGAACCGCCATATAGGCATTGATATTCGGGATACAAATGATTCTCCTTTCTGGTATTTATCGTATTAAAATTCAAGGAGGCTTCCCGCCTCCTTTTTTATATTTTGTTATTTTTAAATCTTGAAAAAATTACCATTAATATTTTTAAAATCTCTGTAAATAATATTGTCGAGGAAACAAAAACCTCGATTTTTCAAAAAGGAGATTTTAAAATGTCTAAGAACAAGATTTCTGTTCCCGAAGCTAAAGCAGCTATGGATAAGTTCAAGATGGAAGCTGCAAGCGAAGTGGGCGTTAACCTTAAGGACGGCTACAACGGCGACCTCACTGCACGTCAGGCAGGTTCTGTCGGCGGTCAGATGGTTAAGAAAATGATCGAAACTGCTGAAAGAAACATGAAATAAGCAGTGCTTTTTGCACGAATCTGATTTTATCGGATTATGAAAACCCCGCAGAGTTAATTCTGCGGGGTCTTTTCTTTAAAAAGGTTTATTCTTTTGAAGAATCGGTCGTTTCTTTAGAGAAAGGCTCGGTTTCCGTATCGTCATCCTTATGCTTTACACGTTCGCGCCATTCATGGACAGCCTGTTTAAGCTTTTTGGTAGGCGTCTTTTCGGGACGAGGCAGAATCTCGTTGGTGGTCTCGTCGATAGCACCCGCATCTGCATAGGCAACACTGGACTTGGGAAGTTCTTTATTTTCCAACGAACGGTCGACATAAATTCTTACCGAATAGAAAATAACCGCAAAAAGCGGAACCGCGAAAATCATTCCCGCAATACCAAACACACCGCCGCACAAAAGCAACGCAAAGGTTATCCAGAATTTAGAAACGCCGGTTTGGTCCTCCATAATCATAGGCTCGATAACGTTGCCCTCTACCTGCTGGAGAATAAGCAGGAAGATAACGTAAATTACACCCTGACGGAAATCGTTTATCATCACGATAAACACCGTGGGGATGCCACCGATGAAAGGACCGAAAAAGGGAATCACATTGGTTATGGCGATTATACCCGCAGACAAAAGCGCATAGGGCATACCCATAATCGTCATAAACACAAAGGTTAAAATGCCGACGATTGTAGAGGTAATCAACTTGCCTGTAACAAATTTACCGAACACCTCGTTGCCGTAACGGGCGATACTTAAAATATCGTTAGCCGTTTGGGAGGGGAAAACCGCAAAAATAATTTTTTTGCTTTGGGCAATAAAATTTTCTTTTTCTATCAAGGCATATACGAAGATAACGATAGCTACAATAAAATCGAAAAGGAAAGACACAACGGTAATCAAGCTTTCCACAACTCTGGAAACTGCGCCACCCACTTCGCCGCTTAACCAACCGATTAATGAATTGGATGCCGTATCGATATACTGACCGATGTTTTGAAGAAGCACGCTGTTATCCTGTTGTATATCCCCTATCCATACCGTGGCTTTTTCTATCCACGCGGGGGCGCTTTCGATAAGTTTACTGAGATTATCAAGAAATTCGGGGATAATTAAGAATATCAAAAGAACGATTACGAGAAGCAGTGCAATAAGCGAAAAGGTTATTGCCATACCTCTTGCAAAGCGTTTGCGCGCCTTTTCTTTTTTTAACCTAAACCATTTATAAAACTGCTTTTCCATAATAACGGTAAAGGGGTTTACAACATAAGCAAGGATAACGCCCAAAATCACGGGGAACATCATATCTACAACTTCGTCTACAACCTTCATAATAGGATCGACCTGAGAAACCAAAAGCACGGCGGCGATTATTATAACAAAGACAAGAAAAGCGCGTTTATTAACAGTGGCCTTGGTTTTGTCTTTTATTTGGTCTTTTCGCTCGTTCATAGCTATCCCCCTCGAAATTTGTTGTTTTAGCCCATTGTAGCACACTTTTTTTCCTTTGTAAAGTGGCAAACCCTTTGATATTTGTGAATTTTTATACTTATATTTTCAATTTATTCTTAACAATTGCTTTACGATACAAAAACATCCACCGCAAGGGGTGGATGTTTTCCCTATTAAAACTTTTTGTTGTCTTTAAGCTCAACCACGCTGTTGAACAAGCTTGTATCCTTGGTATCTCTACAGAAATAGCCTTTACGGACAAACTGGAACTTTTCGCCGGGGGCGGAATTAAGGAGAGCTTTTTCAACCTTTACGTTTTTGGCAATAACCTTGGAATTGGGGTTAAGATATTCTCCGTATTTCGCAGATTCTACCGCGTTCATATCGGCTTCGGTAAAGAGCTTATCATAAAGAACAACGTCGGTTTCGGCACAATCGGATGCGGAAAGCCAATGGATAGTGCCCTTTATCTTTCTGCCGTCGGCAGGCATACCGTTGCCTGTTTCCAAATCGGCAGTACACAAAACCTCGGTAATATTTCCGTTTTCATCGGTGAGAATTTCATCGCAACGAACGATATAGCCGCCCATAAGGCGAACCTCACCACCCTTTTTCATACGGAAGAATTTAGGAGGAGGATCTAAGGAAACGTCTTCCCTCTCCACAAACAGTTCACGGGTGAAGGGCAATTCGCGAGTGCCTGCTTCGGGGTCGTTGGGGTTATTGGGCAAACTGAAAAATTCGGTTTTATCCTCGGGATAGTTGGTTACGGTAACCTTTACGGGGTCGAACACGGCAACACGGCGAAGAGCAGTTTTATTAAGGTCCTCGCGAACGCAATGCTCTAAAAGTGCGATATCAACCAAGCTGTTATTCTTTGCAACACCTACGCGGTCGATAAAATCGAGGATTGCCGCCGCGGGATAGCCGCGTCTACGCAAACCGCAAAGGGTGGGCATACGGGGGTCATCCCAACCGTCTACAAGCTTATTTTCTACCAAGGAACGGAGGAAGCGCTTGCTCATAACGGTGTTGGTAACGTTCAAACGTGCAAATTCAATCTGTCTGGGCTTGGAAGGCACGTCGCAATGCTCAATAACCCAGTTATACAAGGGACGGTGGTCTTCATATTCCAAGGAGCACAAGGAGTGGGTGATTCCCTCAAGAGCATCCTGAATGGGATGAGCGAAATCGTACATAGGGAAAATGCACCATTTTGTGCCCTGACGGTGATGGTCGATATAACGAATACGGTAAAGTACAGGGTCGCGCATATTGAAGTTGCCGGAAGCGAGGTCAATCTTTGCGCGAAGGGTATATTTACCCTCGGGGAATTCGCCCGCACGCATACGGCGGAACAAATCAAGGCTTTCCTCCATAGGTCTGTCGCGATAGGGAGAAACTGCAGGCTTTTGCAAATCGCCCCTATATTCGCTGAACTGCTCGGGAGAAAGCTCGCAAACGTAGGCATCGCCGTTAATAATCAACTGTTCAGCCAATTCGTATGTCTTTTCAAAGTAATCAGAGCCATAGAAAAATCTATCGTCCCAATCGAAGCCGAGCCAATGAATATCCTCTTTAATTGCATCGACAAACTCGGTATCTTCCTTTGCGGGGTTGGTATCATCCATACGAAGGTTGCAAAGACCGCCGTATTTTACCGCAGTGGAAAAGTCGATAACAAGTGCCTTACAGTGTCCGATGTGAAGATAACCGTTAGGCTCGGGAGGAAAACGTGTGTGAATTTTCAATTCGGGATTTTTTGCTAAATCCTCGTTAATTATATCGTGTATGAAATTTGTAGATTCCATTTTTATACTCCTTGAAAAACGAGTGTCTTGGTTTATGCGAGAAGGGCGGAAATACGGTCTATAACGCGGTCTTCACCCAGAATTTGCATTACCTCGTACAAATCGGGGGAATTCATTCTGCCCGTAACGGCAACGCGAATGAACATACTTACGTCTGCAACCGAGCCCTTAAAGGATTCGGGAGATGCTTTATATTGCTTCATATCGGGACAGAAGCCGTTCTTTTCGGCAACTGCTTTGATATTGCCGAACCATTGGTTTTGGTCATCGTTTTTATTATAAATTTCTTTATAATCGGCAAGAACCGCTTTGATATCATCTTTAGAAAAGCTTTCGGGGATTTCATCCTGCTTTTGGAACAAGCCGTCATAGAAGAAGGACATATAGTTTTTAACCTCGCTCCAAAGGGCAATATCCTTACGAGGCTTTTTGCCGCCTCTGCCGATAGAAAGAATACGAACTGCATAATCCTTATCGGCTTCTAAAACAGAAGCGAAATCGCTATCGTTTTCCTTTGCCCAAGCAAGAGCAAAACCGTATACTTCCTCGGCACTCATACGGGAAATAACGTTTTTGGAAACGTCATTAAGCTTATCCAAATCGAAAAGCGAGCCAGAAACGCTCATTTTCTTTGTGGTGAACTTAAAATTTTCGATGGGTGCATCGGGGTTAGCCAAGCGCCATTCCTCGAAATTGGAATTAAGGATTGTCATAAGATATTCACGCACAGCCGCCACGGGGTAGCCTTGAGAATGATAATAGGTTAATGCTGCCTCGGGGTCTTTACGCTTGGAGATTTTACGTTTATTACCGTTATCAAGCTTTAACACCTGCGCGGTGTGGCAATATTTAGGCATTTTAAAGCCCAATGCCTTGAAAAGCTGGATATGGAAAGGCAAGGTAGAAAGCCAGCTTTCATCACGGATAACGTGGGTTGTGCCCATTAAGTGGTCGTCAACGGCATGGGCGAAGTGATAGGTAGGAATACCGTCGCTTTTTAAAACCACGTGGTCGATATCGTTTTCGGTAACGTCGATATCGCCCTTGATTTCATCCTTGAACTTAAGCTTATTGTTTATATTGCCCTCGGAACGGAAACGCAAAACAAAGGGCATTCCTTTTTCTAACTGTTCTTGAATCTTTTCGATAGGTGCATCACGCCAAATTGCAAATTCGCCGTAATAACCGGGGGTGAGTTTTTCTGCCTCCTGGCGTTCGCGGATAGCGGTTAATTCCTCCTCCGTGCAGAAGCAGGGATATGCCTTACCCTCGCGGATAAGCTGTTTTGCATAGGTCTGATATATTTCGGCACGTTGGCTTTGACGATAGGGACCGTAATCGCCCTTGTCGCCGTCGATAACGGCGCCTTCATCGAAGGTTACGCCAAGCTTTGCCAGAGTTTCGATGATTATAGCAATACCGTTGGGCACGGTACGTTTTGCATCGGTATCCTCAATTCTTAAATAAAACACACCGCCGGAGGTATGGGCAAGACGCTCGTCGGTAAATGCGCCGTAAAGGTTACCGATATGCAAAAAGCCTGTGGGGCTGGGGGCAAAACGAGTTACCTTCGCGCCCTCGGGAAGAACGCGCTTGGGATAACGCGCCTCCATATCGGCGGGGAGAGTTTTTATGTTGGGATATAGAAGTTCTGCAAGATAATTATAATCCATTACATCCTCCGAATAACATTATACAAAATATCACAATATTATATTATATCAAGGCAGTTTTGTCAATACTCTGCCCTCTTGTTTGACACACTTTATTTATTATTTCGGCGATGAAATTTAACAATAAATATCAATCAGGTTATTGACAGACAAAAAGGTTTATGGTAATATATGCCTATAAAAGGGAGTAGCTACACACCCTTGGTGTGCGCGTTCACTTCGACAGCACGGCGGTTTCGCCCGAGGAACGTTTAATTGCAAGACTTTTATGGCATCATTGGTCATAACAGGCTTGCTTTTTTATATGTTTTGCTTGTTATATACATTTCACGCATATAGAAAGGAAACAGAATGAAGCATTATTCAGAAAAAATCGAAGCGGTTTTTCAAAATTTGAAATCCCAGGCTTCGGGACTTAGCTCTCAAGAAGCAAAGGAACGACTTTTGGAAAACGGCGCAAACAAATTGGCAGACCCGCCCAAGGTTCCCTTGTGGAAAAAGTTTTTAATGCAGTTTGCAGACCCGATGATTATCGTTTTGCTCGCCGCGGCTTTAATAAGCTTTATTATGGCTATCGTAGAGGGCGAATCGTTAGCCGACGTATTTATTATTCTTTTCGTTGTTGTCCTTAACGCTGTTTTGGGTGTTATTCAGGAAAACAAAGCCGAAAAAGCTATCGATGCCCTTAAGGCAATGACCAAAGCGAAATGTAAGGTTTTGCGCGACGGTCAGGTTTGTATTTTAAACAGCGAGGATTTGGTTGTAGGCGACGTTATTCTTCTTGAAGCGGGCGACGCTGTCCCTGCGGATGCAAGATTGTTTGACGCGGCATCCTTAAAGGCTGAGGAATCTGCCCTTACGGGTGAATCTGTGCCCACCGACAAATTTGCCGAGACTATAGAGCTAAAGGGCGATGACATCCCCTTAGGCGACAGAAGCAATATGGTTTACACCGGCACAACCATCGTATACGGCAGAGGCAAAGCCGTTGTGGTTGCCACGGGTATGGACACGGAAATGGGCAAGATTGCACAGGCAATTACCGATGCTTCTGACGAAAAAACGCCCTTGCAGGTTAAGCTTGCACAGCTTAGCAAGATTCTTACCGTAGCCGTTCTTGCTATATGCGTATTTATTTTTGCTGTTAATATGATTCGCGGCGGCGAAATTTTAGACACCTTTATGGTTGCGGTTTCTCTTGCCGTTGCCGCAATACCCGAAGGGTTAAGCGCGGTTGTTACCATCGTTCTTTCTATGGGTGTTTCCAAAATGGCGGCGCAAAACGCGATTATTCGCCGTCTTACCGCAGTTGAAACCCTTGGTTGTACACAGATTATTTGCAGCGACAAAACCGGCACACTTACACAAAACAAGATGACGGTTGTTGAGCATTTTACGGGTAATTTAGACCTTTTGTGTTATTGTAACGCTCTTTGTAACGATGCAGAGATTGATTCCGACGGAAACGTTACGGGCGAACCCACCGAGGCGGCACTTCAGCAGTTTGCTTTTGAAAACGGTATCGACCGCAGAAAGGTTGGCGCAGAGCAGGCAAGAATTGCCGAAGCCCCCTTTGATTCATCGAGAAAGATGATGTCTACACTTCACTTTATCGGCGAAAACAAGGTTATGCAATATACAAAGGGCGCGCCCGACGTAATTCTTTCCAGATGTAACAGATATATCTCCCCTGTTGACGGCAAAACCAAAGAGCTTACCGACGACGTACGCCAAGCTATTCTTGCTCACAACAAAGCAATGGCAGACAAAGCGTTAAGAGTTTTGGCGGCTGCGTTTACGGTTTATCCCGAGGTTCCCTCCTTTAAATCTCCCGAAGAAATTGAAAAGGACCTTGTATTTATCGGTCTTTCGGGTATGATAGACCCTGTTCGTCCCGAGGTAATCGATGCAGTTGAAAAATGCCGCAGAGCAGGTGTCAGACCGGTTATGATTACGGGCGACCATATCGACACCGCGGTGGCGATTGGCAAACAGCTTGGTATTATTACCGATGCTTCCCAAGCGATGACCGGCGCAGACCTTGACAAATACACCGATGAGGAATTGGAAAGCGTGATTGTAAACTTCTCGGTTTATGCCCGTGTTCAGCCTGAGCACAAGGTTAGAATTGTTAACGCTTGGAAAAAGCTTATTAAGATTACCGCAATGACCGGCGACGGCGTTAACGATGCGCCCTCTATAAAAACCGCCGACATCGGTATCGGTATGGGTATAACCGGTACAGACGTTACAAAAGGCGTTGCCGATATGATTTTAAGCGACGACAACTTTGCAACAATTGTCAACGCGGTTGAAGAAGGCAGAAGAATTTATGCCAACGTCAGAAAGACAATTCAGTTCCTTTTATCCTCTAACCTTAGCGAGGTTTTAAGCGTATTTATTGCTTCGCTGTTTGGTTTAACAGTATTCAAGCCTATTCACATTCTTTGGATTAACCTTATTACCGACAGTCTTCCCGCCCTTGGTTTGGGTATGGAGGACGCCGAAGGCGACGTTATGTCCCAGCCTCCCAGAGATAGCAACGAGGGTATTTTTGCAAACGGTCTGGGCATTGACGTTATCTGGCAGGGCGCTTGTATTTCTGCCCTTACACTTATTTCCTTCTTTATAGGCAAAGCAATTGACGGCGCGGGATTTGGCACAACTATGGCGTTCGTTACAATGTCTATGGCAGAAATCGTTCATTCCTTCAACATGCGTTCCCGCGAGAAGAGCGTGTTTAAGCTTAACGGACACAACAAGTTCCTTTGGGGTACCATGGCGGCATCCTTCGTTTTAACTGCTGCGGTTATTTTCGTTCCGTTCTTAAGAACAATTTTCTCTTTTGAAAACATCACCATTTGGGAATATATCCTCGCTTTGGTTCTCGGCGCATTGATTCTTCCTATTTCCGAAGCCGTTAAATATTTAAAAGCGAAAAACAAATAGCATAGAAAAAACGCTTTCCAAAACGGAAAGCGTTTCAGTCTGTAGACAAAGTCTACAGACTGAAGCAGAGTGAGAGAAATGAGGTTAGTTTTGAAGAAATGCGAGCGTAAGCTTACAATGGTAAGGTAGTCGAGCATTTCTTCAAAGTCCTTGAAAA
>SVQU01000006.1 GCA_015065165.1 Oscillospiraceae bacterium
TTCCGATCTCCCAAATGAAAGAACGCAATTTCAACAAGGTTGATATTTTAGTCGCTATCAGTGCCAGCGGCAGCGCAAACTGTGTTAAAGGCGCAATTGATTATGCAAAGGAATGCGGTGCAGTTACTATGTGCGTTTCCTGCAACCCCAACAGCGACCTTATACCCATGGTCGATATTCCTATAATCGCCGAGGTTGGACCCGAAGTGATTAACGGTTCCACCAGAATGAAGGCAGGCACAGCGCAAAAAATGATTTTGAATATGCTTTCCACAGGCGCAATGATTAGATACGGACGCGTAAGAGGAAACTATATGGCTTATATGATTCCAAACAACAAAAAGCTTGTTGACAGAGCAATACGTATGATTTGCGACAAAACGGGTTGCACCCGTGATATTGCCGAACAGGAACTTATTAAAGCCGATTATTGCATTGCGGATGCGATGGACGCTATCGAAGGCAAATAAAGCCCACGTAAAATAAAAAAAGCCGAAAGGGTTTCCCTCTCGGCTTAATTTTTATTCTTCGTGTTTATCGTTATCCCCTGAATCTGCATTTAGTTTGCTTTCCTCTATAATGCGTTTTCTTCTGAACATTAGATAGAAATACAAAGGCAAGCCAAGTATACCGATAGACATAACGGCTACGAACAAAATTTGAAAAACTGTATTTATAAATCCCATATAATTAATCCTGCTTAATGTGAACGTCCAACTGGTTATAAGGAATGTTGATTTCCGAATCCTTAAATGCGTTCCGTACACCTTCGGTAAGAGCAAACTTAACTTCCCAATAATCGGCATTGTTACACCAAACGCGCAACGCATATTTAATACCACTGTCGGCACAATCAAGAACAACGGCTGCATAGGCAGGGTCCCTTAACGCTTTGGGGCATTTTTCCGCAACGGCAAGCATTGTTTCTTTAACCTTTTCGATATCATTTGAATAATCTGCAAAAATTTCAACGTCTACACGGCGCAAATCCTCGGACGAGAAGTTTGTGATAATAGAATTTGTCAAATTGCCGTTGGGAACGGTTACAGCGCGGTTATCAACAGTAAGTAACTTAGTATACAAAACCGAAATTTCTTTAACAGTGCCGCTAACACCTTGTGATTCAACATAATCGCCAACCTTGAAGGGTTTGAAGAAAAGAATCATAATACCGCCTACAAGGTTAGAAAGCGCGCCCTGAACAGCAAGACCTATTGCAACACCGGCAGATGCAACCAATGCAACAACCGAGCTCATAGGTATGCCGAGTATGGCAATTACGGAAACAATAACCAAAGTTTTTAGCGAAATCGAAATAAAGCTTGTGATAAAAGAGGACGCCGATTTGTCCATACTTTCGTAAACCTTAGATCGTTTGATTTTTTTAACAATAAAGTTGGCGACCTTCATACCTATTACAAAAACGATTAATGCAACAACGATATTTTTTGCAAAAGGTACGATCATTGAAAGTAAATCGTTAATAAGATTCTCCATAGAAAATCCCCCTTTCCAGAATGTTTATATTTTATCAATTTGTTTTTGATTTGTCAACAAAATCAAATGAATATTCAGTTATAATTGTGCTGTGTAAAATCGAGGATTATTTATTAAGGAAAATATTGCGTTATTATTGACTTTTTCGGGTAATTTGATATACTATATTATAACTATTATTTAGAGGATGTTATGACTAAAACAAAAATCATCTGTTTTTCTAATCAGAAAGGCGGAGTAGGAAAAACCACCAGCGCACTTAACGTTGCCGCTTGTATTGCACGAAGCGGTAAAAAAGTGTTGTTTATAGATTCTGACCCACAAGGCAATGCCACCAGCGGTGTGGGCATTAAAAAGCGAAACACCAACGGCAGTATTTACGATTTGCTTATCGGCAGAATGACTTGGGACCAAGCAGTTATTGCCACACACGTACGTGGACTATCCATTATTCCATCCAGTATGAACCTTGCAGGCGCAGAGCTCGAATTGGTTGACGAGGATGACCGAGTTTTTAGGCTTAAAAACGCTTTGAAGGGCGCAGAGGAAAATTTTGATTACATAATTATCGACTGCCCTCCTTCTTTGGGCTTACTTACCATAAACGCCCTTACGGCGGCAAGGTTTGTGGTTATACCCGTTTTGTGTGAATACTACTCTTTAGAGGGTTTATCACAATTATCTGCAACCATTAAGCAAATTCAAAGATTATATAATCCCGATTTGGAGCTTATCGGCGTTTTGATAAATATGTTTGATGGAAGATTGAATCTTTCGGTTTCCATTTTGGAAGAAATCAAAAAGTATTTTGCCGATAAGATTTTCAGAACACCTATCCCCCGCAGTGTTAAGATAAGCGAAGCACCCAGCTATGGTATGGTTATTACGGAATATGACCGCAACGGAAAAGGCTCGGCGGCATATTCGGCAGTGGCTTTAGAGCTTATGCAACGCTGTCAGAAAGCAGAGGAAAATATAAATGGCTAAAAAAGGATATAGAGGACTGGATTCTCTTTTCGAGGACAACTCCATCGACGAAAAGGTTCAGGGTGATATATCAACCCTTAAAATTTCGGATATAGAGCCTAACCGCGGACAGGCGCGTGCCTATTTTGACGAGGCGGCTTTATTAGAGCTTGCCGATTCTATTTCAAAACACGGTGTTTTACAGCCTATCGTCGTTAGGAAGAAAAGCAACGGTTATTATGAAATTATCGCAGGTGAACGCAGATGGAGAGCATCGAAGATTGCGGGATTGAGTGAAATACCCGTTATTATTAAAGACGTTGACGATAAAATTGCAGGCGAGCTTTCTTTGATAGAAAATCTCCAGAGAGAAAACCTTAACCCCGTTGAAGAAGCAAAGGGTTATCGCGACCTTATGGATAAGTTCGGTTTAACCCAAGCAGAGGCGGCGGAAAGGGTTGGTAAATCTCGCGAGGCTGTTGCGAATATTTTAAGAATTTTAAAGCTTCCCGACAGCGTTTTAAAGCTTGTTGAAAGTGGTGAGCTTTCCAACGGCCACGCACGAACCTTGATTCCTCTTGTACAGATTTGTACCGAGGAGGAACTTTTGAATCATGCAGAGGTCGTTATTAAAAATAGCCTGTCGGTTCGTCAGACCGAGCAGATGGTCAGACGTATTATAGAGGGCGAAAAGGATAACCCCGATGATGAGCAATCCTTGGTAAGCAAAACCTATTATAAGAAAATCGAAAACGAAATGAGCGACAAGCTGGGCAGAAAAACTGCAATTAAATGCAGTGCAAACGGGGACGGTAAGCTTTTACTTTCCTTCTCTAACCCCGATGACCTTGAAGAGCTTATTAAGGCTCTTTGCGGAAACGATTTCTTCACAAACGTAAACTAATTATCACACAAACAATTCATACAAACAAATAATAAACGGAGACAGAAAAAATGATTGATATTAAATTCCTTCGCGAAAACCCCGACGTGGTTCGTGAAAACATTAAAAAGAAATTCCAGGACGACAAGCTTCCTCTTGTAGACGAGGTTATCGAGCTTGACAAGAGAAACCGCGAAATTAAGGTTGAGGTTGAAGCCTTAAGAGCACAGAGAAACAAAGCATCCAAGGAAATCGGCGGTCTTATGGCTCAGGGCAAAAAGGAAGAAGCCGAGGTTATTAAACGCAGAATTGCTGAAGACGGCGGACGTATTGACAGCCTTACCGCAGAGGAAAAAGAAGTTACCGAAAAAATCACTGCAATTATGATGCGTATCCCCAACATTATCGACCCCTCTGTGCCCATTGGTAAGAGTGATGAAGAAAACGTTGAGGTTGAACGCTTTGGCGAACCTGTTGTTCCCGACTTTGAAATCCCCTACCACGCTGACATTCTCGAAAGACTCAGAGGCTTGGATTTGGATTCCGCACGAAAGGTTGCGGGTAACGGATTCTATTATCTCACAGGTGATATTGCACAGCTTCATTCGGCAGTTATTACCTACGCACGCGATTTTATGATTCAGCGCGGTTTTGAATATTGCATTCCTCCCTTTATGATTCGCAGTAACGTTGTTACAGGCGTTATGAGCTTTGCCGAAATGGAAGCAATGATGTACAAGATTGAGGGCGAAGACCTTTATCTTATCGGTACCAGCGAGCACTCGATGATCGGCAGATACATCGACACCATTATCCCCGAAGCACAGTTACCCAAAACCCTCACCAGCTATTCTCCTTGCTTCCGTAAGGAAAAGGGCGCGCACGGTATTGAGGAAAGAGGTATTTACCGTATTCACCAGTTTGAAAAGCAGGAAATGGTTGTTATTTGTAAGCCCGAGGACAGCATGATGTGGTTTGACAAGCTTTGGCAGAACACAGTTGAATTGTTCCGTTCCTTGGACATTCCCGTTCGTACTATCGAATGCTGCTCGGGCGACCTTGCGGATTTGAAGGTTAAATCCGTTGACGTTGAGGCTTGGTCCCCCAGACAGAAGAAGTATTTTGAGGTTGGCTCTTGCTCGAACCTCGGCGAGGCACAGGCGCGCAGACTTAAGATTCGCGTTGACGGTGCAGACGGCAAATATTTGGCGCACACCCTTAACAACACCGTTGTTGCTCCTCCCAGAATGCTTATTGCACTTATTGAGAATAATCTTAACGAGGACGGAAGCGTTACCATTCCCGAAGCGTTGAGACCTTATATGTTAGGTAAGACAGTTATTAAATAAAGGATGATTTAAATGGATATTAACACTATCCTTTGGATGTTTATGCTTGGTATTTGTGCCGCGATTGTTTCTGTTTATTACAACAACAGATTTCTCGGCAGAATTATCAGAAAATTAATAGAAATTGATGCAACAAATGCCGAAAGCGCACTTTCGCCCAAGGAACTGGGTGTGAAAATCACCCCATTTGTTAAATATGCGTTACGTCCCGGAACAAGCTTTTCGCAAACGGTTTTGACAACCGAAGACGGTAAGTATTATATCGCCGACAACAAGGTTGATATGGCAAAAGCCAAATATAGCGGCAAGGATTCTTCACTTCTCTTTGTGATTATTTCTATTCTTTTGCTGCTTTTGGTTACTTTTGCCTTAACTACCGTTTTCCCCGATATTGTTGATTCTTTTGTCGCAACTTTATCCGAAATTTTCGGAGGAAGGGATTAATTTATGAATCAAAAACGCAAAGTAAATCCTTTGGTTAAAATTCTTATTGCAGCAATAATTGCGCTTGTCGTTACTGTTGTTTTGATTTTAATCATCGGCGGAAGATATACGACGCTTCCCGATGGCTCTAAGTTTGTCGGCGAGTTTGAAAACGGTCAGCCTGTCGAGGGCGTTATTAACAACGGCGAAGACGTTGGGCATCTTGACTTTTATAACAAAACCATTACCTATGACAGCGGCAACCTTTACGTGGGTGAAATAAAGGACGGCTGCCGCGACGGATATGGTAAAATGACCTATGCCGAAACGGGCGACGTTTACGTTGGTTATTTTTCAAAAGGTAAAATTTCCGGCGCAGGCGTTTATACCTATTCTAACGGAGACGTTTTTGAAGGTAATTTTGAAGACGGTCTAAAGAACGGATATGGTGTTTTGAAATATGCCAACGGAAACATCTACAGCGGAACCTACAAGGATGACGTTCGTTCGGGCGACGGTATTTTTACCTGGGCTTCGGGCGCAAAATATACCGGCAAGTTTGAAAACGATTTGAAAAACGGATATGGCGTTATGCTTTATGAAAACGGCGACGTTTATGAGGGCGATTTCAAAAACGATATGCGCGACGGCAGTGTTTGCGTTTACAGCTGGGCAAACGGCGAAAGATATAACGGTCCTTTTAGAAACAACGTTATGGATACCCGTGTTATCAACGCAGACGGTAGCTTTATAATTGACGAAAATAACGAATACGTACACGGCGATATGGCGACGTATACGTTTACAACCGACAGAACCTTTAAAGGATATTTTGAAAACGGAAAAGCAAAAGGTATTACTATTGGATAGTATCAGAAATTTTTTAAAACGTTTTTCGGAATTGCTTAACAACAGATTATTTTTAGTTTTAGTTTGTTTTACAACAGGATTGTTAAGCGCTATCCCCTATTATTTCGAAAAGCTGTTTGTTTTCACATTTATTTCACTGTTTGTTCTGTTTTATATAGTGTTTACACAAAGAAGGGCAAACAAAGGTGTGTTTTTACCCTTCTTTGTTTACTTTTTCGGGTTTTACTTTTTTGTTTATATATTTTTGTCCGAGCTTTATCCTTATGACTATTTTGGGTTTACCGATGAGCAAGGCATTTTTATAATGATTTGCTCTTGCTTATTAATACCGTTGTTACATTCGGTAGTTGAAGCATTGGTTATGTCTTTCACAAAGTTTATTTCCAACACCGCGCTTTTTCCAATCGGAGCTGCGGCTGTTTGGGTTTTGGGCGAGGCTTTGCTTTCTGTAGGCACGCTTGCCTTCCCTTGGGCTAATATAGCGGTTTCTTTAACGGGCTGGCTTCCCTTTTTACAAACGGCATCGCTTTTTGGAAAAGGCTTCATTTCGTTTATTATCGTATTTGTTTGCAGTTCGTTGGCGATTTCGGTGTTTGACAAAAAGAAGGTATTTGCTTTTACTGCAGTTATTGTTTTACTATGTAATATTATTACGGGTTACGTTTTGTGGTTAATTCCCGTTGAAAAATCCACCACAGCAGAAACTGCAATTGTACAAGGCAACGTGCTTTTTAACGAGAAATGGAATTACGAAAACCAATTTAGAATTTTCGAAAAGTATACCGAAATGACAGAGGAAGCCGCAAGGAACGGGGCAAAGCTTATTATATTGCCCGAAGGTGCGATACCTGCTGTTTTCAAGGAAAACGGAAGAATACACAAAGCATTCGGATATATTGCTGAAACCTATGACGTAACGGTTATTATGGGTATACATTATATCACCGACACCGAGCAGAGAAACGCGGTGGTTACTATCTACCCCGATGGAAGCTTATCAGAAAGATATGACAAGCTTCATTTAGTCCCCTTTTCGGAGTTTATTCCCTTTTCGGACTTTATCGGGAAATTCATCCCATTTGTTGAAGAATTCAGCGAAGATTCCGGGGTTTATCAAAAGGGCGACGGATATAAGGTTTTCCAAACCGAATTTGGTGATATTTCGCCTCTTATTTGCTTTGATTCTATATTTCCAAACCTTGCCCGCGAAAGCGTTAACGACGGCGCTACTTTATTGGCGGTGGTTACCAACGACAGCTGGTTTAACGACAGCGTTGGTATTTATACCCACTTAAGACATTCACAATTACGCGCCATTGAAAACAGACGGTTTGTGGTTCGCGGTGCAAACACCGGTATTTCTGCTTTTATCAACCAAAGGGGCGAAATTATTAGCGAAACACAGCCTTTGGTAGAAGATACTATTTATAACGACGTTTACAATATTAAAACCATATCGTTATATACAAAAACAGGCGATTTGGTACTTTATGCATCCGTTTTGATAGTTATTTATATTTTAATCGACCACATAAGGAGAAGAAAAAATGGAAAAAATACAATTGCACCAGACAGAAATTTATGACGGCGCTTTAACGGTTACGTTGGAATTAATGATTCACGCAAAATCCCCCGAAATCACAAATAAAAGACGTCCCGCAATGGTCGTGTTCCCCGGCGGCGGTTATGCAATGACCTCCGACAGAGAGGCGGAGCCTATCGCAAGCGCATATTTTGCGGCAGGTTATAACACCTTTACCGTTAGATATATCACAGGCGAAAAAGCCAAGGTTAACAACCCCTTATACGATGCCGCAGCGGCAGTTGCACACGTACGCACCAACGCAGAACAATATTGCATCGACCCCGACAGAATTGCCGTTATCGGTTTTTCCGCAGGCGGACATTTGGCGGGTTACATAAGCACCTCTTGGCACAGAAAAGATATCAGCGAAAAGCTGGGCATTGACAACGAGCTTTGCAAGCCTAACGCGGCTGTTCTTTGTTATCCCGTTATCACCAACAACGTGCCCACTCATAAGGAATCCTTTGATAACCTATTGGGTGCAGACAGAAGTGAAGAGCTTGAAAAAGCCGCAAATCTTGACGATATGGTTGATGAACGCACCTGCCCTTGCTTTATCTGGCATACCGCAACCGACGCCTGCGTTCCTGTTGCGAACTCTTTGGCATTGGCAAGAGCCTTGACCGACAACAACATCGGTTGTGAGCTTCACATATTCCCCATGGGTTGCCACGGTTTGGGACGCGCTACCGCAGAAACCGCACCCGATTGGGGTGTAAAGGAATACCACTTACCCTATATCGCTCGTTGGATGGATTGGTCCTTAACCTGGCTTGAAGAAACGCTTTACGGCGGAAAAATGAAATTACGCGAAATGTAATTTTTGTAATAAAATTAACCTCCTTTGCGGAATAATAACCGCGAGGAGGTTTTTATATGATTGGATTTTTATTAGGTACCCTTGTGGGGGGATTTTTGGTTGTGGCTGTTTTATGCATGGTGAAAATAGCGAAAAATTAAAAAGCAGTCTTAAAGACTGCTTTTTCTAAAAAACTTATCTGATACCGTATTTTTCGATGATATAGTCCATATCCTTATCGCCTCTGCCCGAGAGGTTAATAAGAATTGAGCCCTTACCCATCTTTTCGGCAAGCTTCATACCGAATGCAACGGCGTGAGAACTTTCTATTGCGGGAATGATACCTTCAAGACGGGAAAGTGTGAAGAAGGCATCAACGGTTTCTTCATCGTCAACAACGTCATATTTAACTCTGCCCAAATCGTGCAAGAATGCGTGTTCGGGACCGCTGGAGGGATAGTCAAGACCGCTTGCAACAGAATATACGGGGGCGGGATCACCGTTTTCGTCCTTAAGCATAATGCTGTTGAATCCGTGCATTATACCCTCTTCGCCGTATTTAAGGCTCGCCGCGTGGTCGCCAAGCTTTTCACCTCTGCCAAGAGGTTCTACACCGTAAATTTCAACGGGGTCGTTAAGGAAGCCCGAGAAGAAGCCCGCCGCGTTTGAGCCGCCGCCAACGCAGGCAACGATGGCATCGGGAAGTTCACCTGTCATTTCCACAAACTGTTCTCTTGCTTCGATACCAACAACGCTTTGGAAATCACGAACCATCATAGGGAACGGATGAGGGCCGAGAACCGAACCGATGCAATAAATTGCATCCTTATATTCATTAGCATAGGCCGCAAAAGCCGCGTCAACCGCTTCTTTAAGGGTTTGAAGTCCCTCGGTAACCTCAACAACGTTTGCGCCGAGAATTTTCATTCTGGCAACGTTGGGAGCCTGCTTCTTAATATCAACAGCGCCCATATAAATATCGCATTCCAAGCCGAAATATGCCGCCGCAGTTGCCAAAGCAACACCGTGCTGACCTGCGCCCGTTTCGGCAATAACCTTTTTCTTACCCATATACTTAGCAAGCAATGCTTCGCCCATACAGTGGTTAAGCTTATGTGCGCCTGTGTGGTTTAGGTCTTCCCTCTTTACGTACAACTGAACGTCGCCGAGTTTATTGGAAAGACGCTCTAAATGAGAGATAGGTGTAGGTCTGCCCTGAAACTCTTTACGGATTCGGCGAAGCTCTGCAATAAATTTTCTGGATTTACAAATTGTAAAATAAGCTTCGGTAATTTCCTGCATCGCCTGTTTAAGCTCGGGCGAGATATAAGCGCCGCCGTATTTGCCGAAATAGCCGTTTGCATCGGGATAGTTTTTAAAATAGGTTTCGAAATCAATTCCGTTATAAATCATTATATTTCCTCCAAAAATGAAAGCTTAAAATCAAGTTAAAGACGGCAATAAGCTTCGCCATCGTTTAGTTAACAGCACCATATTTTCCTCCAAAAGAAAAGCCCTTGACAGAATTTTCCTATCTGCCAAGGACGAACTAAACATAAATTTAATCCGCGGTGCCACCTTGATTCATAGATAAACTATGCGCTTTAAAGGATACCCACATATCCACGGCAACTGACGTGTGCCGAAACGTTGCAGAATACTTTGCGTAATTACGCATTTCCTTGCACCCTCCGCGGTCCATTTGACAAACTGTTTCTAACCCGACTCTCAGCACCACGGGTTCTCTGTATAGGCATTTTTTGCCGTTATATCCGCATCAACGGTTTGATATTTATTTATTGTGATTATAACACTATATTTTAAAGTTGTCAAGAGAAAATTAAAGCCTCTGCCGAAGCAGAGGCTTTTATAATTAAATTCTTGCGTTTTTAATCGAGAGCGTATCAGCGCTGAATTAATACATTCCGCCGCCCATGCCGCCTGCCATAGCAGCTGCGTTTGCTGCGGCAGTTGCAGGGTCTTCCTTCTTATCGGCAACCAATGCTTCGGTGGTGAGAACCATAGAAGCAACGCTTGCGGCGTTCTGCAATGCGCTTCTGGTAACCTTTGTGGGGTCAACGATACCGCTGTCGATCATATCAACAAAGGTTTCGTTATAAGCATCGAAGCCCACACCTTTAGGTTCGCTCTTAACACGCTGAACGATAACAGAGCCTTCGAAGCCTGCGTTTTCTGCGATTTGGCGAACAGGTTCTTCCAAAGCGCGGAGAACGATTTTAACACCTGTTTTTTCATCGCCTTCAACGGTATCAACGAGGGCTGCAACAGCAGGGATACAATCGCAAAGAGCAACACCGCCGCCTGCAACGATACCTTCTTCAACAGCCGCCTTGGTAGCGTTGAGAGCATCCTCGATACGAAGCTTCTTTTCCTTCATTTCGGTTTCGGTAGCCGCGCCAACCTTAATAACAGCAACACCGCCGGAAAGCTTAGCCAAGCGTTCGTGAAGCTTTTCTTTATCGAATTCGCTGGTGGAAACCTCGAGAGAAGCCTTAATCTGAGCGATTCTGCCCTTGATTTCGTTTACATCCCCTGCGCCGCCAACGATGATGGTATTTTCTTTATTAATCTTAACCTGTCTTGCTCGACCAAGCTGTGCAATAGTAGCTTCCTTAAGCTCGAAGCCGAGTTCGGAAGAAATAACTTCGCCGCCGGTGAGGATTGCGATATCCTTAAGCATATCCTTACGTCTGTCGCCAAAGCCGGGGGCTTTAACAGCAACGCAGGTAAAGGTGCCGCGGAGTTTGTTTACAATAAGGGTGGAAAGTGCTTCGCCCTCGATATCCTCGGCAATAATAACCAACTTCATACCATTTTGAACAACCTGTTCGAGAACGGGGAGAATTTCCTGAACGTTGGAAATCTTTTTATCGGTGATAAGGATAGATGCATCGTCGATAACTGCTTCCATTTTATCGGTATCTGTAACCATATAAGGTGTGATATAACCGCGGTCGAACTGCATACCTTCAACAACTTCGCAAGAGGTTTCTGCGGTTTTGCTTTCTTCAACGGTGATAACGCCGTCGGCAGTAACCTTTTCCATTGCATCTGCAATAAGGTTGCCGATAACTTCATCTGCAGAAGAAACCGCGCCAACACGAGCGATATCGGCAGTGCCGTTTACCTTTTTAGAAGATGCTTTAAGGGATTCAACAGCAACTTCAACAGCCTTTGCAATACCCTTCTTTACAACCATAGGGTTTGCACCTGCGGCAACATTCTTCATACCTTCACGGATGATTGCCTGAGCAAGAAGGGTTGCGGTGGTTGTGCCGTCGCCTGCCGCATCGTTGGTTTTGGTGGAAACTTCTCTTACAAGAGATGCGCCCATATTTTCAAAAGCATCGTCAAGCTCGATTTCTTTTGCTATGGTAACACCGTCGTTAGTGATAAGAGGTGCGCCGAACTTTTTATCGAGAACTACGTTTCTGCCCTTGGGACCAAGGGTGATTTTAACGGTATCTGCAAGCTTATCGATACCGCGCATAAGGGCTTCTCTTGCTTCGATGCCGTTTCTAATATCTTTTGCCATAATAGATTGCCTCCTGAAATTATTCTACGATTGCCAAAATATCGCTTTGACGAACGATGATATATTCTTCGCCGTCAAGCTTGATTTCTGTGCCCGAATATTTGCTGGTGATAACCTTATCACCCACTTTAACAGTCATTTCAACGTCCTTACCGTCGACATTTCCGCCGGGGCCAACCTCTACAACCTGAGCGATTTGAGGTTTTTCCTTTGCGGCGCCTGTAAGGATGATACCGCTTTTTGTAGTTTCTTCGGCTTCGACCATTTTAACAACAACGCGGTCTGCCAAGGGTTTAAGCTTCATAATTTTCCTCCATGGATATATATTAATTATTACACAGTATGTTATACTATGATTTTATGAACAATTCAATTCCAAATTAAGAACAAATTGTAAATAGTTAGCAATCTTAAATGCAGAGTGCTAACATTTATCTTTTTAAATCACCATAATAGTTCTCTCTTGGACGGTTTTAGTGCTAAATCGCCATATCTTTATAACAAAGCACTTTTTATATTATATAACAAATTTCCAATAATTTCAAGTGATTTACAAAAAGGTTTAGTTCTTTCTCGGTTTGAAATACTGATACAGGTTACATTTTATCATACCGTTATAAAGAACACGTTTTTTATCGCTTCTTCTTCCGAAATATCTTTCGAACATTTCGTCGGAAGTTATTATATATTTCTGCCAAAAGGGTATTTTTTCCTCAAACTGTTTACCCATTGCTTTATAAAGATCTCTTGCTTCGGAAAGCTCGCCAAGTCTTTCCCCATAGGGTGGGTTGGTAATTATCGTACCGCGGGCATCAATAACAGGCGAAACGAAATTACGGGCATCTGCCACAGAAAAAGAAACCGCCTTCTCTACCCCTGCTTTTTTTGCATTATCTCGGGCGAGATTTACCATTTCGCTATCGATATCCGAGCCAAAAATTTGTGTTAAGGGTTCGGTTATCTTACTCTTTGCTACTTCCCTTTCTGTTCTCCACATATCTTTGGGTAGGAAAGAAAAATCCTCTGCGGCAAACCCTCTGTTAATACCGGGGGCTATATTGCAAGCCATTTGGGCGGCTTCGATTGCTATTGTACCGCTACCGCACAAAGGGTCGCATATAATAACGTTATCTCTCATTCTTGAAAGCTTTACCATTGCCGCCGCCAAGGTTTCACGCATCGGTGCAACACCTGCAAGGGCGCGGTAGCCACGTTTATGCAATCCCACACCTGTGGTATCTATCATTAGGGTAACATTATCGTTAAGAATAAAAAATTCGATTTGATATTTAACGCCGATTTCAGGAAAAATCTTTATATTATATTTTTCGGAAAGAGAGTTTACAACCGCTTTTTTTATAATCTTTTGGCAATCGGGGATTGAAAAGAGCTTTGAACGAATGGAATGACCCTTTACGGGAAAAGCATCATTTTTTCCGATATAATCCGACCAAGGCAAAGCTTTTGTGCCCTCGAATAGTGAATCGAAGCTATACGCCCTGAATTCACCGATTTTAATAAGCACTCTTTCTGCCGTACGCAAATTGATATTACAAACGGCAACGGCTTCGGGAGGTGCTTCGAAGGTAACTCTGCCGTCGATTGTATTTATTCTTTTATATCCAAGAGAATCTATCTCTTCACCGAGCAGACCTTCAAGCCCGAAAAGGCAGGTAGCAACTAATTGCATTACGTTTCTCGCTTTCTATAACAAATCCAAAATATAATAACACATATTTAATCTAATATCAACCGTTTTAAACAAAAAACCGTCGCATTTAAAAAATGCAACGGTTTTAAATTATTAATTGTACGTACCAAAATACTTACGTTTTATCAAGAGACAGTCGTTAGAGTCGATCTCGTTATTTCTGTTAACATCACCTAGGTTAGATTGGGTGGAATCAAAATTATAGGATGCGAAATAGAAACGTTTTAACAGCATATAGTCCAATGCGTCTACCTGACCGTTGGTATCAACATCGCCGTATTCATACTGAAGAACAGGAATCACCTCGGATTCCAAAACGACCTTACAGGTTACACAGCTTTTTGTCTGCAAGCCTGTTGCTGTCATTGTAGGTTCTTTTGTAACAACCCAGTTACCCTTGATATGTATACCTCTGTTAATAACCTGACCACATTCGCACTGTAACCAATGGAGTGCATCATTATGAAGCCAATTTCCGTTTGCTACGTGAGAGTGAGGTTCGGTTGTATCTCCTCCTCCACTGCTGCTTTCGTCGCCCGTATATACACCAACCAAGAATTCTGAACAGAATACGAAGTTACCGCCTGAATTAAGCAATGACATTTTTACATATCTGGCTTTAACCGGTGTGGCGGCTACTAACTTAAAATAAGATATATTATCGTAGGGTTTTAATTCCGGAGCGCCAATAAACTCGAAATTAACACCATCCACCGACGTATAGAGCTTTATATCCGTAGGGATACCTATACCATACATCTGGTAGTTATGGAAGTGCGCCATAAAGTGAGTAAGGTCGGTTCTTACCTCGCCCAAGTCGATAGTAGAACTCATACGACCTTCGCTATCTAAAAGAGAATTATGGTATGCGTGCCATTCGGTACCGTCAAGAGCTGTACCAAACTTTCCGTCGGTCAATTCCTTACCGTCGACCTCCTGATATGCCATACCGTTGCCATCCACATAGGATTCACATCCGGTATAGGATTTACCGTAGGAAACCCAATCTACATCCTCGGGAAGTTCGAAATCCTTTGCCAGACCGTAGTCTAAATCATCTACTTTAAGCGTGCCCTTGGCATATTTATAGGTTAGATCATATACCGAGCGATACGCAGGATTTTGTGAATAGCAGGCGTTATAGAACACCGCAGGCTTACCGTCCTGATAATAGAACTTAACCGAATTCATGGCACCGCTGTTTATGCCGCCCTCGAGATAGGTTAAATATCTGTAATAATACTCGGAGTTAGTAACGTTGCTACTAACCTCAATCTGCATACTCATGCCATATTTGTTGCACAACGTAGCGCAATCGTTAACGCGTTCATAATCGGGAGTAGACATCCAGAAAAGGTTGGGCTGTAAGCAAGCCAAATCGAAGCCATAGTTTTGCCATTTAGAATAGCCTTCTGCCTGATAATAAGGGATCCATATAAATTTAAGTCCGAGAGAATGGAGATAGTTGGAAGCATAAGTGAGCATCGCGCTGTCATAGGAAGAATAAATAGTTTCCTCGAGCCAATAGAAGCCAACCATATCGAGGTTTTCATATCCTGCTTCATTAAAAAGACGAATTTGTTCGTCTATTATCCATTTTATGGCATATTCTCTATCGCTTTTTCTGGATAAATTAAGGCTTCTACCACCCAATGTACCGAAGCTTCTTTGGGTGTAGGAGGGATAAAGAATAGAGAAGAACACACCTGCTTTTTTATCGGTGTTGCCTAAAGCTTGCTTGGCATTACCCATTGCGGTATCCAAAGCGTCTACGTTTTTGCCCTCATAGAATGTATCGTTAACGTAATCGATCCAGTCGGTTGCATAAGTAGGATTATTTGTACCGCCGTGTACAGTCGCGCCCGAGGGAGCAGTTGTATTACAAGGCAAGAACAGATAGCTATCGAAGAAGAAGTCTTTAATATTGCCGTTGATATCGTGATATGCAACGTAGGGCATAAGGTCGGCAACCTCTTGACGTCCATATCCTTCAACCTCGGGACGGTAGGTATATGTTAAGCACACGTTTTCATAACCGTCGATAACCGAAGGAGACGGCATAGCTGCACCGACTTTATAGGAAAATAACGACGCGGTAGATAACAGCATTATCACAACCAAAACTACTGACAAAATCTTTTTCATTTTATACCTCTTTAGATCAAAATTGTTGGCTTAAAATATATACATCTATCCCTATTTTTAGATATACGAAAGATATTTGCTGAAATAAGGGTATTACAGAGAAATCTATTGAAGAACTAAAAATTTCTCTATATAACCCGAAGCTATACCTAAAACAGCCGAAATTAAAATAAGATAGATGGGATTAACTTTTTTAAATGCAAGATAGACAACAAGTGCAAAAATCAACACCGATGCAAAAAATATAAAGCTTAACGCATCAAGGGAAAATCCGTTTGGCAAAAACACGTCTGCTCCGAGAGAAATAATCGCCGAAGCGATAAGACCTACAACAACAGGACGCAAACCCTTAAGGCAGTTTTTTACAACAAAGCTTTCTTTATATTTTGTATAAAATTTGGCAACCAGAAGTATTATTGCAAAGGATGGCAAAACCACGCCCAACGTTGCAACAACAGCACCGAAAAAGCCTGCGGTTTCTATACCGATATAGGTTGCCATATTAATCGCAACAGGACCGGGTGTGGATTCTGCAACGGCGATAAAGTTAAGAAGCTCGGTTTCGCTCATCCAATTGTTAAGCAGAACCTCTTGCTGCATTAAAGGAAGCATTGCATAACCGCCGCCGAATGTGAAGGCACCTATTTTTAAGAAGGTGAGGAACAGTTTTAAATATATCATTTCTTTCCTCCCCTGCCCTTAGCAATAAGCCCTGAAGCCAAGCCAATAAGCGCACCTCCGATTATTACGTAAAGAACATTTACCGAGGTAAGCAACACCAAGGCAAAAGCCACAACCGCAAGAAGAAGCGAGAATAAATTTTTCGGACATTGCTTCGCCATACCCCACAGTGCCTTTACTATTAACGCAAGAACGCCTGCGCGGATACCGTTGAATGCGAATTTAACAACCTCGATATGAATAACCGCCGCAAGGATTTTTGACAAAGCGGATATTATTATAAAAGAGGGTAAAACAGTGCCGAATGTAGCGGCAAACGCACCCCAAAAGCCCGCAACTCGAGTACCCACAAAGGTGGCGGTATTAATTGCGATAGGTCCGGGGGTGGATTCGGCAATAGCGACGATATCAAGCATAACGGATTCGTCAATCCATTTGCGTTTTTCTGCAACTTCACGCTGTATTAAAGGCAGCATCGCATAGCCACCGCCGATTGTAAACGCTCCTATTTTAAAGAAAACGCCAAATAACTTTAAACAAATTTTAAATTTATGCATAGCACTACTCAAACTCAACTAACAGTAACTTCTAAATTCGATATATCAAATGGCAAAATGCAAATATACGATTCATTTTATCACATCTATTAAAAAAATGCAATAAAAAAAGCGACGAAAACGTCGCTTTTTTGTTAAATATTAACCCAAATCGGGAGTATCGGTGAACTCGATTTCTGCCTTTTCGCAGCCGTGTACTTCAAATACAAGGATTTCGTTATTACCCTCTTTGAGGATAGGCGCAGGAATATAAAGAGTTTTCTGAGGACCTGCATCTGTGAAGTATCTGCCCACGTTGAAGCCGTTAACCTTTACAAAGCCCTTATGGAAATTATCAAGGCGGAGGAAGGTATCGCAGGGAGTGCCCTCGATATTTAGGTTACCGCGAAGGAAGGTGGGATTATTACCGCCCAATTCAACTTCTTTAGCAAATTTAAGACCTGCCAAATCGTCCATAGTGAGAGGATACATTGTCCAGCCGAACATCTGCTGTTGTCCGATACGAGCTCCGCGGATGATACCCTTTTCGTTATCCCACATTTGAACGCCATAGTTAACACGGCCCATATTTTCAACAAGAATATCGATTTTGCAAACATCGCCGCGTTTATTGGAAATAGTAATCTTATCGTTTCTTCTGCTACGCTCTTTAACGCCCGCATATTCGCCGTTGATGAATACAACTGCTCTATCGCGGAGAGGTTCAATAAACAATTCTCCTTCTACGGGATAATCAATAGAGGTTGAATAAAGAGTATAGCCGAAATCCACACCTAATTCTTCCATAGATTTTGTAAAAGAAGATTTAATAGGATAGGATATATTATCAAGGTTGTTCATCAACCTTGCAGATTCTGTAAGCTGAATCTTGCCATAGGCCTTTTTGGGAGTGTCGCAAACAGTGAGCTCGGGAAGCTTACCGAAGTGCTTTTCGGCAACAGCGCGAACCTCGAAGAAACGCTTGGTAAGGTCGCCTGCTTCGGTTAATGCCGCGTCGTAATCGTAGCTGGTAACGGTAGGTGCATAAACGTCGATGGGTTTTCCGTGCTCGTCAACCTCTGCCTCGATATTAGCGCCGTTATTGAAGCCAAAGTTTGTGCCGCCGCAGAACATATAAAAGTTTACACTACCGCCCGCTGAAAGCATATCATCCACAAGCTGTGCCACGTCATCGGGTTCACGACGATGGTGAATGTCGTACCAATGGTCGAACCAGCCTTCCCAGAATTCGGCACACATTGTGGGATTTCCGGGATAATAATTTTTCATAAACTCGAAATAATTAAGGCCGTTAGAACCAAAATTACCCGTTGCGAGAAGTCCCTTTCTTGTACCGCCACCGAAGAAGAAATCACTGGGACCATCAGAAGTGAACAAAGGAACGTCTATGCCGCTTTTTTTGTAGTAATCAGCAAGAAAATCGATATATTCGTGGTCGTTACCGAAAGAGCCGTATTCGTTTTCAACCTGAACCATAATAACGTTACCGCCGTTGGTGATAAGGCGAGGACGGAGAATTTCGAAAACCTTATCGAGATAGCGGGTTTCTTTTTCGAGGAACTTTTCATCCATACAGCGGATACGCATATCGCGGTGTGTAAGGAGCCACGAAGGAAGTCCGCCGTAATCCCATTCCGCGCAGATATAAGGACCGGGTCTGATAATACAAAGCAAGCCTAATTCATTTGCGATATCAATGAATTTGCCAAGGTCGAGCATACCTGTGAAATCAAACTGACCTTCCTTACGCTCGTGAAGATTCCAACAAATGTAGGTTTCAACGGTATTGAATCCGCATTGTTTTAATTTTTCCATTCTGTCGCGCCAATATTCGGGAACAACGCGAAAATAATGGATAGAGCCGGAGAGAATCTGTATAGGTTCTCCGTTTAGATAAAATTTTTCGTTTCCGTAGCTGAAAGTGCCCATAAACGACCTCCGATTTTAATTATTTATGATATGATTACTTTTTTCGTTTATATTATAGTGTTCTATATAACGTTCCTCGGCAGGAATCCAAACCGACAGATATTTTTCAAGTGCGTCCTTACCGTTGCGCTTTAAAATTCTTTCTTGTTGGATGATTTTATCCACATTGAAAAACAACTTTAAGGTTGCATAATCACCCAATTTAGGGTTATGTGAATATGCTCCCTCGACGATATAGCAATTGGATTTTGGATATTTATTTCTATGAGATATGCAACCCTTTGAGCAATCGAATATGCCGATTTCGAAGCCTTTGCGGGACTTTATTCCACACACTGCTTCTTTATAAAAACGTTCTATATCGAAATTACCGTCAAATTGAGAAATAGCAAGATTTCCCTTTTCGTCCCTTGGGCGGCAGAAATCGTCGGTATGGATAACCGAAACGCCCGTTATTTGGGATATTTCCTTAGCAAAGGTAGTTTTTCCCGATGCGGAACGACCGTCGATTGCTATTACTATCGGGTTTGCCTCTGTAGCATTCTCAATTAAATCCAACACAAGGGAAACCGCGTCTTTATATGTCATTTTAAATTACCTTTTTCGGCAACTATACGTTTTATATTCTCCAAAACGCTATAGGGGATTTGCATATTTCCCTGCCCTATGCCGATTTCTATATGGGGCTTCATTTTTGCGTGATAATCTGTACCGCCGCAAATCTCCAGACCTAAATCAACGGCAAGATTTTGGAAATAATCCTGCATTTCGGGAGTATATTCGTTATAATAACCCTCTATACCGCAAAGACCGCAACCCTTTAATTGAAGAAGAAAATCTCTTAATTTAGTATCATCAAGCCTTATAAGGTGAGGATGCGCCACAAAGCTTACACCGCCAAGGTCATTTATAAGCTTTACTGCATCGGCGGCTGTAAGATACTGTGTGCCGTCATAAGCAGGTCTGCCGTTGGCGAGATATTTATCAAAGCCTTCTTTGACGCTTTGGGTATATCCCTTTTCGGCGAGTATTCTTGCGAAATGCGCTCTGCCGATTATACCCGAAGGGGCAATAGCCAGTGCCTCCTCCATAGTAACGTCAAAGCCAAGCTCGCGAAGTTTGTTGCAGGTATTTACGGTACGCTGATAGCGAACCGAATTGATTTGTTCTAAAGCGTCTTTAATCAACTGACTTTTATGGTCGATATAAAAACCGAGGATGTGTGTTTCGGTTTCGGATTGAACCGAAAACTCTATTGCAGGGACAACCTCTACGCCAAAGCGTTTTCCCGCCTCCATAGCCTCGTCAATACCCGCGATAGTATCGTGGTCAGACAGGGCGATTGCCGTTAATCCCCTCTCGGCGGCATGGGCGACAAGCTCGGAGGGTGTCATCGAGCCGTCGGAACAGTTTGAATGGGTGTGAAGGTCGATTAGCTTCATTATTCCTCGTCCTTTCTGACGTAAATACCCTTAAGACGCATAAAGTGGTTTGTCAAGCGTATTTCTTTTTCTTCATCGCAGGAATCGAAATAATGGCTATAACCCACTGTGTCCTTATAAACCGCGCGAGTTTCTGTGCGGTCGGACCACCGAATTATAACCTTATCACCCGAATCTAAAACAACTTCACCAACAAGATAGCTCATTAAATATCACCGTATTTTTCAAATTAAATGTTAATCTTCGCCCATTTTCCACTTGAAAAGCGCCACGCGGAGAAAGCCAGGCGGAGATATTGGTCAATAAGTAGGCTTATCCAGGCGCCATAGATACCTATACCTGTAATGAAAGGTATAATTCCGTTAGGGTTGCACAACAAAAATGCAACCAGCGGGCGGAATATGCCGATGGAAATCGCAGAGGTAACGGCAACGAATTTTGTATCCCCAGCACCGCGCAGTGCGCCGTTATAAATCACCTGAGAAATCTGACCGGGCGAAACGATTGCAATAATATAAGTTAAATTTCTGCCCACGTCCATAACGTAGGAATAATTAACGTCATCGGGGTTTGCAAACAGCTCTAAAACAAAGCCGCCGCAGAAAGTGAACAACAGCATTAGGACTGCGGAAACCAAAAGTCCCACACGCTGACCCGCCTTTGCGTACAACGCCGCAAGGTCCTCGCGCTGTTTGCCGAGATTTTGACCTATCAGCGCACTTGCGGCAACACTTAAGCCATCGCCGCCCGCAAAGGAAAGAGTGATAATGCTCATACAGATAGTATGGGTAGCAAATTCGGCTGTGCCAAGGTTTGCAACAATAATCGAATAGAGTAAGAATCCGACACGCATAAATATCTGCTCGGTACCTGCCCCAAGAGCAACCTTGCCGATAGTTTTGAGCAAAGGAAGCTTCCATTTGAGCATACCAACAAAGCTGAAACTTAAGAACTTTCCTTTTGCAAAAAGTGAGCTTAAGCTCATTACAAAGGATGCAATATTACCGATAAGCGTTGCGATCGCCGCGCCCTTAACGCCAAGCTCGGGAAAAATCGTTACGCCTCCGAGAACAACGCCGTTTATAAGCAAGGCGTTGAAAACAACGTTAGTTACGTTTGCAACCACGTTGGTTCGCATTGATATTTTTGTATTACCGCTACCCCTTTGAGCGCCGTTGATTATCATACCGAAGGAGGTAAAGATAAGACCGACCATTGTTATTTGGAAATAAACGGTAGCGTCGGCAAGAGTTTCGTCGTTTGCGCCGGACAGCTTAATAAGGAAATCTGCATTTAAAACCGCAAAACCGCAAAGAACAACCGCAAGCACGGCAACAAGACCGAGAGATTGCATTAAACAAGCGTTTGCGCCTTCTTTATCCTCCTGCCCCTTTCGGCGTGATACTATGGCTGTAACCGCAATATTAAGGGCAAAAAACACCGAATAGAAAATCATACGAGGCTGAGTTGTAAGACCAACGGCAGAAACCGCCGCAGTGCCGCAGCTCGAAACCATCATAGTATCCACCATATTAACGAGGCTCATAAGCATTGACTCTATCATCGCGGGCCAAGCCATCTTTAAAAAGCCTTTGTACAGCGACGAGGTGTTAGGAATTTCACCCTTTATATTAAGTTTTCGAGACATACCCTCAGAGGAATAAATTTTTTGTAAAAACATAAAAATCGGTATTAATTATGGAAAAGTTTTTTAGATTGATATTGAGGCTCGCAGGTTAGGTTGATACCTAAACGCTTAAGCAGTTTTTCATCAACGTGCGAAAGAATTACCGTAGAATGCATTTCGCTGCCCGCAAGCTTTTTAAGCTGGTCCAATGCAAGGCGTGCGTTAGGGTCTGTGCTTGCACAAACCGAAAGAGCGATAAGAATTTCATCGGTATGTAATCTGGGGTTTTGGTTACCCAAATGCTGTATTTTAAGCTCTTGGATAGGCTCGAATACCTCAGGGGATATAAGATAAATACTTTCATCAATACCCGCAAGCTTCTTTAGCGCATTCAACAGCATCGCACTGGAAGCGCCCAAAAGCGCGCCTGTTTTACCTGTGATTATAGTTCCGTCGGGTAATTCTATTGCCGCCGCAGGCTCGTTGGTTTCCTTCGACCTATTCTGCGCCGCCGCAACAACCGCGCGGTCATCAACACTTATATCACACTGATTCATAAGAATTTCAAGCTTACGAACCGCCTCGTCCTCGCCCATTCCCTTACGTTGCTGACACAAAGCCTCGTAATAACGGCGGATAATTTCCTGCTTTGCGGCATCACGGCACACTTCGTCATCGCAAATGGCGTTGCCTGCCATATTTACGCCCATATCGGTGGGCGATTTATAAGGAGATTCACCGTAAATACTGTTGAACATAGCGTTCAGCACAGGGAAAATTTCCACGTCGCGGTTATAGTTGACGGTTTGAACGCCATACGCCGCCAAGTGGTAAGGATCGATACAGTTAGAATCGTCCAAATCGGCAGTAGCTGCCTCGTAAGCAATATTAACGGGGTGATTAAGAGGCAAATTCCAGATAGGAAAGGTTTCGAACTTTGCATAACCCGCTTTTATACCACGTTTATGGTCATGATAAAGCTGAGAAAGGCAGGTTGCCATTTTGCCGCTACCGGGACCGGGGGCGGTTATAACAGCCAGTTTACGCTGGGTTTGGATATATTCGTTCTTACCAAAGCCCAAATCGCTTACTATATGCTTTACGTTAGAGGGATACCCCTCGATATTATAGTGCTTATACGTGGTAATACCAAGCTTTTTAAGCCTTTTCTTAAAGGCAACGACAGAGGGTTGGTTATTATATTGAGTGAGAACAACGCTTCCCACAAACAAACCGCAGGAACGGAAAGCGTCGATAAGACGCAAAACGTCCTGATCATAGGTTATACCCAAATCGCCGCGAACCTTGTTCTTTTCGATATCCTTACTGTTAATGACGATAACTATTTCTGCCTCATCCTTAAGTGCAGTAAGCATTTCGATTTTGATGCTCGGTTTGAACCCGGGAAGAACGCGTGAGGCGTGATAATCGTCAAACAATTTTCCGCCGAATTCAAGATAGAGCTTACCACCAAATTGATGGATACGCTCACGGATATGACGGGTTTGTAATTCCACGTATTTTTCACAATCAAAGCCTTGTTTTCTCATAACTACACCCCTGTGGTGGATAAATCCTTTATAATGTATTCCGCAAGTGCCGGAAAGGAGTTTAATATCTTTCTGCCCGAACTGTTCAAAGCCCTTTCGCTTTGATGTCCCACAGAAAGCAACACGCAATTCGCGCCTACTGCTTCGGCAACCTCGCTATCGTGGACCATATCGCCTACGAACAAGCATTTTTGCGGAGAAATATTGTTTGTTTTAACGTAATTCAAGGTACGCTCTACCTTACTGCCCACGTGGCAATCATCAGAGCCGAGAACCGCCGTGAAATGTCGGGATATGCCCAGTTTTTCCAGATAAGGTCTTATCAAAGCGTTTTTGTTGGAAGAAAATATGTATTGCTTAACGCCCATTTGGGAAAGCCTTTGAAGCGTTTCCTTTGCACCGTTATTTAACGGAGATTCGCCGAGGTGAAAATCGTAAAAACGATTAAACTCAACGGATAAATCATTTATATTTTCTTTAGAAACATCCATAACCTTTTCGTAAAACTTAATTATGGGAATATCTATATAATCACGGTATTGCTCGAAGGTTATTGATGGCAGATTTCTTGTTGCCAACATATCTAAAACAGCAAGATAGGACGCGTATGCATCGTCAAGCAACGTGCCGTTCCAATCCCAAAAAACGTGCGTTAAATTCATATCAATCTCCTATTCGAGCATTTTAACATATTTTACATATTTTTTCAACACTTTTATGCATTCAAAACACACAATTTTTTAACAAATTTTACCCGAAAGCTCTGAAAAGTTAAAACGTCCTGCAAAAAGCAGGACGTTTCGTTATTACGTTTCTTTATTCTTTTTTCAGTGCGCGGTCCAACCAAATTGTACCGATATCAAACGCATCGAAGAAACTGCTCTTTTCGCACTGCTTAACTACTTTTTCGTTGAAAGAAATTTCGTCGTCGGTGTTTTGAATCTGAACCAAAACCTTTGTTGCAACCTCAAGATCGCCGATTTTCTTAGTATCCAGAATATTCATAAACAAAATGAATTTATCATCGGGATTACCATAGAAAACGAAGCGGCCCTGACGAACAAGAGGCTTGCCTTTATACATCAGTGTCTTTATTTCACCCATGGGAAATCAACCTTTCTGTTTGCTGTCGACGTGGATGAAATCCTCTACGAGAATACGCAGAAGCTCATCGCGGTCGATTTTGGAAATTATTGCGCGAGAGTTGTTGTAGTTTGTGATATACGTAGGATCTTCGGAAATGATATAACCAACAATTTGGTTTATGGGGTTATATCCTTTCTCAACAAGGGAATCGTACACCGTTTGAAGCTGTACGCGCAATGACTCCTTATTTTGTTCTTTAACCGAGAACATTATAGTTTTTTGCTTTTTATCCACCGGTTTCTTTTTATCCTGCATTTTCAACCCTCCTTAATAGTCTTAACAAAAGTTGTTCTTTTATTATACACCAAACTTTTGTTCTTTGCAAGAGTTTTTTAACATTTTAAAGCATTTTAAGAGCGAAGCACTATTCCCTGCTCTTTTTCGAGCTTTTTCAATATTTTATTTACGCCTGCATCGGCATCTTCATCGGTCATAGTTTTATCCGCAAGACGGAACACCAATCTTACCGCAACGCTCTTTTTGCCTTCTTCAACGCCCTTACCGCTGTATACATCGAAAACAGAAGCGCTTTCGAGAGATTTGTTTGCATAAGAACGAATATCTGCCAAAAGCTTTGCCGCTTCGTGATTTTTATCGCAGATAAGCGCGATATCACGCTCCATAGCGGGATATACGGGAAGCGGGATATAGCTTCTTTCGGTTTTAACCGAACCCAAAAGTGCTTCGGTATAAACCATTGCCGCACACACACCGCGAGGTAAATCAAAGTTTTCGCAAACGAGAGGATGGATTTCGCCGATTCTGCCCACAACGGTTTCACCAACAAAAATATCGGCGCAACGACCGGGGTGGAAGGAAGGATCATCCGAAACAGCAACGTAGTTTCTTGCACAAATATTCAATCTGATAAACAATGCTTCTGCATCGGCTTTGATATCATAAAATCCGCCGCAATCGGGGGTGAAGGCAAAGCAAAGTGTTTTTGTTTCATCCGAAAGGTCGCCGTTACGACGGTAGATTGTCATAATTTCGGACATACGGCATTTTTCAACCTTACGGTTTACGTTGCGAGACAATACCTCCAACATAGAGGGCAACGGATGAGTACGCATTACCGAGGTATCCTCACCGAGAGGATTGATAAGGCGGATATAATCGCGAAGGTCGCTATCCTCGGGGAGGTTAATTTTATCAACTGCGTTAGGCGAAACGAAGGAATAGGTACAGCATTCGCAATAGCCCAAGCCCGCCATTGCATCGTTAATGCGGTAACGGAACGCCTCGTGGGGTGTTCTGCCGCCCAAATCCGCTGCGCCACGGAACATTGTAGGTTCGATATTATCAAAACCGTACAAACGAACAACCTCTTCGGCAATATCGGCGGTATTGATGATATCGCTTCTGTAAGGAGGTACGGAAAGACCGCCCTTACCGTCGGCGATAAGTTCTACCGACGCAAGAATTTTATCCATTTCCTCGTTGGAAATATCAGTACCCAAAAGTGCATTAATCTTTTCGGGGTTATAAGCAACGGTACGTTGGGAAATATCGGCATAATTAACGTCGATAATACCCTCCACAATTTCACCGCATCCCAAAAGGGTAACCAATTCTGCCGCGCGGTCTACTGCGGGAAGAGTATTGCACGCGGGCAAGCCCTTTTCAAATTTTGCCGAGCTATCTGTACGCAAGCCGACAGATTTTGAGGTCTTACGGATATTTTCTCTGGCGAAGTTTGCGCTTTCAAACACAACGGTGGTTGTATTTTCGGTGATTTCGCTGTTTTCACCGCCCATTACGCCAGCCAAAGCAACTGCACGGCTACCGTCGGCAATAACGAGCATATCCGAAGTTAAGTTACGTTCAACACCGTCCAACGTAACGATGGTTTCGCCCTCGTTAGCGTTACGAACGTTGATTTCACGGCTCTTGATATATTCATAGTCAAAAGCGTGCATAGGTTGACCGTATTCCAACATAACGAAGTTGGTGATGTCAACGATATTATTGATAGGTCTTACACCTGCGGCGCGAAGCTTTGCTCTGAGCCAAAGGGGCGAAGGGCCGATTTTAACGTTTTTAACAACCCTTGCGGTATAGCGGGGGCAAAGCTCTTTGTTATGAATATTTACACTGATATAATCGCTTGCCTTTTTATCTGACGCAATTTCAGTAACCTTGGGTTGAGGAATATTTACCTTTGTACCAAAGGTTGCCGCAACTTCGCGGGCGATACCTATATAAGAAAGGCAGTCGGGGCGGTTAAAAGTAAGTTCAAATTCAACAACAGTGTCGTTAATCTTGCATACTTCTTTAATATCGTCGCCCAGATTACATTCTTCCTGAAGGACAAAGATACCATCTTCGATTGCATAAGGAAAGTCATTTACGGAAAGACCGAGCTCGCCGAGAGAGCAAAGCATACCCTGAGAGGGAACTCCGCGGAGTTTACCGTTTTTAATAGTCTTTCCTCCGGGGAGCTTTGCGCCGTCAAGACAAACGGGAACAACATCCCCTGCCTTTATGTTCTGAGCACCGGTAACTATTTGCAATTTTTCTTCTTTGCCAACATCAACCTGACAAATTATAAGGTGGTCGGAATCGGGATGAGGTTCGGTTGACATAATTTTACCAACCACAACCTTTTCTATATCAGAACCGGTGATGCTATAGCCTTCTACCTTTGTACCTGTCATAGTCATGGCTTCGCAGAACTCTTTTATATCATCAGGCACGTTTACATAATCTTTTAACCAATTAAGTGATACTTCCATTTTATTTCTCCTTCCTGATGATTAAAACTGTTTAAGGAAACGGGCATCGTTTTCATACATAAGACGGAGGTCATCGATACCCGACATAACCATTGCTACACGTTCTACGCCCATACCGAAGGCGAAGCCTGTGTAAACGTCGGGGTCTATACCGCCTGCGCGCAATACCTCGGGATGAACCATACCCGAACCGAGAATTTCCATCCATCCTTCGCCTTTACACAAACGGCAGCCCTTGCCGCCGCAAACAAAGCAGGAAACGTCAACCTCGGCAGAGGGCTCGGTAAAGGGGAAATTGTGGGGGCGGAAGCGTGTTTTTGTTTCGGGGCCGAACATTGTTTTCGCAAACTGAGAAAGAATACCCTTGAGGTCGCCCATTGTAATGCCTTTATCTACAACAAGGCCTTCCAACTGGTGGAACATAGGCGAGTGGGATGCATCTGCAACGTCGCTTCTGTAAACTCTGCCGGGAGAGATTATACGTATGGGAGGTGTGGCATTTCTCATAGCGCGAATCTGCACGGGAGAGGTTTGGGTACGAAGCAAAGTGTTTTCGGTGATATAAAAGGTATCCTGAAAATCACGGGAGGGGTGGTCGGCAGGCGCGTTAAGTGCATCGAAGTTGTTATAAACCGTTTCAACCTCGGGACCTTCGGCAACCGAGAAGCCCATATCTATAAAGATTTCTGTCATACGCTCCATAGCGCGAGTTATAGGGTGGATATGTCCCGCTTTGGGGGCGATGGCATCGTAAGTAACGTCGAGCTTTTCTGCCGCCAAACTGTTGGCGAGAGCGATTTTCTTAAGCTCTGCGCCGCGTTTTTCAAGGGCGGATTCGATGCAATTTCTAACCTCGTTGGCAACTGCACCGATAACGGGGCGTTCCTCGGCAGAAAGACTGCCCATACCACGTAAAATCGCGGTAAGCTCGCCTTTTTTACCCAAATATTTTATTCTTATTTCTTCCAAAGAAGTATCTGCCGCTTGGATTTCCGCAATTGCGGCAGACCTAATTTGTTCCAACTGCTGTTTCATTTATATTTGCCTTTCTTGGATTATTCTAAGTAGTCTTTGAGCTTTTTGGATCTGCTGGGATGACGAAGCTTGCGCAACGCCTTTGCCTCGATCTGACGGATACGTTCACGGGTGATGTCAAACACCTTACCAACCTCTTCCAAGGTGCGGGGGCGTCCGTCCTCGAGACCGTAACGCAATTTCAAAACCGCTTCTTCACGGGGAGTAAGGGTGTGAAGAACCTCTAACAAATGCTCACGAAGCATTTGATAAGATGCGGCATCAGCAGGCGCGGGGGTGTTATCGTCGGCAATAAAATCGCCAAGGTGAGAATCCTCCTCTTCGCCTATAGGCATTTCCAGAGAAACGGGTTCTTGGGCGATTTTGAGAATATCACGAACCTTATCAACAGGCATATCCATCGCCTTTGCGATTTCTTCATCAAGAGGGTCTCTTCCCTTTTCCTGAAGCAACTGTCTGGATACGCGGAGAACCTTATTGATAGTTTCAACCATATGAACGGGAATTCTTATTGTTCTTGCCTGATCGGCAATAGCGCGTGTAATCGCCTGACGAATCCACCAGGTTGCATAAGTAGAAAATTTAAAGCCTTTGCCGTAATCGAACTTTTCGGCAGCCTTCATCAAACCGAGGTTGCCCTCTTGAATAAGGTCGAGGAAGAACATACCTCTGTTTACGTATCTTTTTGCAATACTTACAACAAGACGAAGGTTTGCTTCTACAAGCTGTTGCTTTGCATAAAGGTCGCCATGGGACATTCTGTTTGCGAGTTCGAGCTCTTTTTCTGCGGAAAGCAAGGGTACCTTACCGATTTCTTTAAGGTACATTCTAACGGGGTCATCGATTGAAACGCCCTCTTGTGTAAGAAGATTATCAACATCCTCGGGGCTTTCCTCAAATTCTTCCTCTATTTCGTCTTCGGGGATATCGAAAACGTCAGGTTCGGATTCAACGGCAACTTCTATACCGTTTCTTTCCAGTGCATCGCAGGTTTTTTCGAATTGTTCCAACGACAAATCGGTATCCGCCAAAGCGGTGAGTATGTCGACAACCTTAATGCTGCCCGACGCTTTAGCTTCTTCAATTTGTTTCTCGGTGAAAGCAGACAAATCCTTATCCATTATTGTCCTCCTGTGTGTTTATATCTTTTTTCTTTTTTACTTTTCCTAAATATTCGTTAAGCGCGGACAGCGGGTCGGATTCGATTTTTTTATCAAACTCGTTACGCTCGCGCAGTTCCTTGAGGGCTTGTATATGTGAATTTAAAGCCGTTAAGGTTATATCTCCAAGCTGTAATCTCGAAGCACGGCAATTTTCCAAAGCGCCGATTTCACGGGAAGAAAGAACACCGTCCTTTGACAAAACAACCTCCCGCCCTGCGGCGAAATCGTCCTTAAACAGATTGAAAATCTTTTTGTTCAAAGCGGTGGCAAAATCATCCTCGGTAAGCTGTTTTACCGCCTCGGGACCGAAATCGCTTCTAACCAAAAGCAAGCCGAGAATTGCCTCCTCGTGGGATGCTTCCGAGGAAAAACGAAGCTTATCGGCGTTGACGTTCCCGCCGAAGCCGCTTTGCTCGCGCAGGGCATTACGCCCCTGCTCTTTTACCGCTTTACGTTCCTGACGGTTAAATTGCCGTTCGGCTTCGGTACGAACCGATTCCGCCGTTAAGCCAAGCTTTTCCGCGGCGCGGGATGAATAGACCTCGCGCTCGGGGCGGGATGCAAGGGTTGCTATAAACGAAGTGATTTCCGAAACGGCACGAAGCTTGTCCTCGGCAACGGTAATATCATGTCTTGAAATAATTTCATCAATACGGTAATCAATTTGTCCCGAAGAACCCGTAAGCTTTGCGCGGAACGCCGCCGCGCCGAATTTTTTTATAAATTCGTCGGGGTCCTTAGCCTCTGTACCCAAATTGATTATTTTTGTATCTACACCAACTTGATTTAGCAGGTCGATACCCTTTAAAGTAGCACGTCTTCCCGCTTTATCAATATCGTAGGCAAGATAAACCGTGCGGCAATATCTTGCGATTGTACGGGCATGCTCGGGGGTTATGGCTGTACCCAGAGTGGCAATAGCGTTATCGAACCCTGCCTGGTGCATCGCTATGGCATCGGGTGCGCCTTCACACAACACGAAGGTTGCGGTTTCGGTATTTTTCGCAAAATTAAGACCGAAAAGTATACGGCTTTTTTTGAATATAGGAGTATCCGAAGTGTTTATATACTTACGTTCCTCCTCGTTATCGCTTAATCGTCTGCCACTGAAAGCCACAACCTCGCCGTTGGCATCGAAAACAGGAAACATTACGCGGTGTCTGAACAAATCGTAAAGTCTGCCGTTTTTACTTTCCCCACCGAGGAAAGCGGTTTTAATTTCCAAAGGCGTAAAGCCTTTTGACATCAGATATTCGCACAGCGGTGCTTTGCCAAAGGGAGCGTTGGGGGCATATCCTATGCCGAAACGTTTTATTGTGGTGGAAGTAAACTGACGCTTTTCCAAATAAGAACGGGCAAAGGCGCCCTCTTGAGAAAGCAGGGATTTATAGAAGAAACGCGCCGCTTCGCGGTTGATTTCAAGCATCCTTTCCCGCCTTACGGTGGGTTCTTTGGATTTGTTTTCGTAGGTTTCTTCTATTTTAATACCTGCGCGCTTTGCCAAAAATTCGATAGCTTCGCGGTATTCTAAATTTTCGGTTTGCATAACGAAGGTAACAACGTCGCCCCCTGCGCCGCAACCGAAGCAATAATAGCTTGAGGTAGCAGGAAACACCGTGAATGATGGGGTGCGTTCGCTATGAAAAGGACAGCGGCCAACAAGGTTCCCCCCTGCGCGTTTTAAGGTTACGGTTCTGCCGATAACCTCGTCTATACTGTTACGAAGCTTGATTTCTTCTAAAAATTCTCGGGTATACGCCACGGTAATTCCTCCTTTCGTTATTGTGTGTCATAATTTGTTGAAATTTTATTTATATTGCCAAACCTTTGGCACAAAAAGCTCGTTAAAGCAGCCCAGGGCATATCTATCGGTCATACCTGCAATAAAATCCGCCGCCGCGACACCGATACCGTCCCTCTCGGCATTTTTCAAATATTCCTTTGGGATGGCTTCGGGATGGGCGGAAAAATGCTCGTAAAGAAAGGTTATCATATTAAGAACCTTTCCGTCCTCGCTTTTGGCAATCTTGTTCATATAAACTCTGTCAAACATAAAATCTCGCAGTTCGTCCATAGCCTTTGCGTAAGGCTCTACAAGACCTATACCGTTTTCAACCCCGTGATTTACCGTTGCGGTAACAAGAGAGGTTATACGTTGGCTATGATTATCACCCAAAAGCTCGCTGATATGCTTTGGTATTTCCTTCACATCAAGGATACCTGCGCGGGAGGCATCGTCGATATCGTGGTTTATGTATGCAATTCTATCGGCGATTTTAATAATACGCCCCTCCAAAGTAGAAGCGGGCACCTCGCCGGTATGGCACAAAATGGCATCGCGAACCTCGAAGGTAAGATTTAAGCCCTCGCCCTCTTTTTCGAGATAATCCACCACGCGAAGGCTTTGCTCGTTATGGCGGAAGCCTCCGGGAAGAAGATAGTTAAGTGCCCTCTCGCCCGAATGGCCAAAGGGTGTATGCCCCAAATCGTGGCCCAATGCCGATGCCTCGGTAAGGTCCTCGTTAAGCCTTAAAGCGCGGGCAATCGAACGGGCAATTTGTGCAACCTCTAAAGTATGAGTCAATCGAGTGCGGTAATGGTCCCCCTCGGGAGCGAGGAACACCTGCATTTTATGCATAAGACGGCGGAAGCTTTTTGAATGGATTATGCGATCTCTATCCCTTTGGAATTCGGTACGCACATTACATTCCTCAACAGGCTTTAGCCTGCCCTTTGTATCCTTTACGTGAAATGCCTGTTCACAAAGGAAAGCATCCTCAAACGCCAACGTTCCGTTTTTAATCATTACAACCACTCCAAAGCATTAAATTTCGCTTTTACAAACATATATACGCATAAAAAAACCGATTTTCTTTTTTTATTTCGAAAATTTTTATATTTTTTGTTAAATTTATTATTTGTTTTGGTTAATTGGGTTGTCTTTACGGAAATTTAGTGATATAATGTAACTTGTATTATTATGAAATTAGGGAGGCAATATGTTTGGATATATCCGCCCCGTAAAGGGCGAGCTGTACGTTAAGGACAGTGAATTTTATTCGGCGATTTATTGCGGTCTTTGCAGGCACGGCGGAAAAAACATATCCCACCTTACCCGTTGGCTTTTAAATTACGATTTCGTTTTATTGGCGTTGCTCAGAATGTCATTATCCGAAGAATCTGTATGCGTTGAGAAAAAGCGTTGTCCCTACAAGATAAAAAAATGCAAATGCGCTCGTGCCGACGAAAGCTATTCTTTTGTTTGTTCGGCTTTCGGGTTGCTTACTTATCACAAGATTCTTGACGATATACGGGACGAAAAGGGATTTAAGCGAGCTTTAAAGAAAACTGTTTTACCTGTTTTTTCAAGAATTGCACGAAAATGCGATAGCTTTGTCGGTTTGAAGGAGATAATAGAACGCGGCATGTCCAAAACGTCGGAGGCGGAAAAGGAAAACTGCCCTTCTCCCGACAGGGCGGCGGACGGGTTTGCCGTTATGATGCGAGAAATTGCCGCCTATGGTGTTTCGGAGGAAAAGAAAGCCGTTGCAGAAAACTGCGGTTATCATATTGGGCGTTTCATTTATCTTGCAGATGCATTTGACGACCTTGAGCAGGACGAAAAAAGTGGAAACTACAACCCTTTTATCCTGCATTACGGCAGTGCAAAGGATGCGCTTTTGAAAAACGAAGAAATTAAAACAACGTTGTATGACAGTTTGAACGTATTTTCCAACTGTTATGCCCTTATTGCAAAAACACCCTTAAACGGTATTGACAGATTGATTTTCAACATAACCGAATTAGGCGGCAGAGATGCCGTGAGACGCATTTGCGAAAGGAAGACCAAAAATGAACAATCCTTATGAAGTTCTCGGCGTTTCGGAAAACGCCACCGACGAAGAAATTAAAAAGGCTTATCGAAATTTAGCCAAGCAATATCACCCCGACAACTACGTTGACAACCCTCTTAAGGACCTTGCCGCAGAAAAGATGAAAGCTATTAACGAGGCTTATGACACCATTCAGAAGATGAGGGCGCAGGGCGGAAGCGGTAACAGCGGCAGAACGAATTACAATAACAACCAAAACCGCAACAACTATTACGGCGACAGCGGTTATGCAAGAGTGCGCCGTTTGATAAACGAAGGCAGAATCGGCGAAGCCGAAACCCTTTTGATGGGCATTAGCGACAGAAATGCGGAATGGCACTTTTTGATGAGCCTTATATATTACCGCAAGGGTTGGCTTCAGGATGCAAGAAACGAGATTAACATTGCTTGTCAGATGGACCCTTACAACAACGAATACCGGATGTTCCAGCAAAGAATGAGCAGCGGCGCGTTTTCCAGCCCTTATGCAGGTATGAACACAAATACCGCAGGCTGTACGGGATGCGACGTTTGTCAAGGATTGATTTGCCTTAATTGCTGTTGTGAATGTATGGGCGGCGACTGTATACGCTGTTGCTGATATGAAAAACGCAAGAAAAGTTGCCCTTTCGGGGGTTTTTACCGCCCTTTGCTTTGTATTTCTCTACGTGGGCTCGATTTTTCAGACGATGGATTTGAGTGCTGCGGCAATTGGAAGCATTATTGTTTTGGTGGCGATGATTGAGCTTGGAAAGAAATGGGCATTGGGTATATACGTATCGGCGGCAATACTTTCGGTTTTATTATTGCCCTACAAATCACCTGCCGCGGTATTTGCTTTATTTGCGGGTTATTACCCTATTTTAAAAGCACCCCTTAACAGAATTAAGCCTATCGTATTTTCTTATTTAGCAAGACTTTCCTGCTTTAACATTGCTTTTTTGGCTTTGTTTTTTGTGTTTACAAAGCTTTTGAACATTCAAGAAGATTATTTAAATTTAGAGATTTTGATTTTCGTTTTGGGAAACGTTACCTTTTTGGTTTACGATTTTGCCTTGGAGCGTATTGCCGCAACCTATTTTACAAGGCTTAAACCAAAGCTTTTCGGCAAAGGATAGTTGACAAAATATAATACCCGTGATATAATTATATGATATTTTTTCGGAGGACAGCCATGATAAAGAGCATGACAGGCTATGGCAGACACCGCGAGGTGATTGACGGCCGTGATATACTTTGCGAAGTCAAATCGGTTAACAGCCGATATCTTGACACAAACATTAAGCTTGGACGCGCATATAACGCCCTTGAGGACAAGGTTAAGCAATATGCCGCAACCCGTGTTTCCCGCGGGAAGATGGATATTTACATTTCCATCGACCGTATTGCGGGGGACGACAACGGTCTTTCTGTAAACGAGAAGTTTTTGGAAAGCTACGTTTCGCTTTTGAGAGATATTAAAGAAAGATATGCCTTGGGCGGAGACGTTACCATTCAGACCGTTGCGGGAAGAAGCGAGGTATTTCAGCTTACCCGTCCCGACGAGGATATGGAGGCAACTGCAGTTGCGCTGGCGCAGGTTATGGAAAAGGCCTTTGACGGCTTTACCGCCATGCGCGAAACCGAAGGCGCAAAGCTTGAAGCCGACCTTTTGGGACATTTAGAGGTTCTTGAGGGTTTACGTGAAAAAATCGCGGAAAGAGCACCTATTTCGGTTTCGGAAAACAACGAAAAAATGAAAGCCCGTATACGCGAATTGCTTGACGGAGTGGCTTACGACGAAGCAAGACTGCTTACCGAATGTGCTATTTTTGCGGACAAGGCCGACATAAGCGAGGAAATCGCGAGATTGGGCTCGCATTTTGAGCAGTTCAGGAAGATTTTAAAGGAAAACGTACCCGTTGGCAGAAAGCTTGATTTTCTTGTTCAGGAAATGAACCGCGAGGTTAACACCATCGGTTCGAAATGTAACGACGGCGAAACTGCAAAAATCGTTATCGATGCAAAGAGCTACGTAGAAAAAATCCGCGAGCAGATTCAGAACATTGAATAAGGAGCTACGAGATGAAATTGATTGATGCAGGCTTCGGCAATTTCGTTAACAGCGAAAGGTTGATTTCTATCGTGTCCCCCGATTCGTTACCTGTGAGAAGATTGATTCAGGATGCGAAAAACGCGGGCAGACTTATTGATATCAGCTGCGGCAAAAAGACAAAATCGGTTTTGATTACAGACAGCGACCATATTATCTGTTCTGCGGAAGAACCAGACGTTATTATTAAAACTATCGAAAATAATTAAACTATTATAAAAGAGGTATTTGTATTATGATGCTTTATCCCACCGTTGCGGACCTTACAAACGACAAGGTTAACCGTTACAAATTAGTTATCGCTACCGCTAAATGCGCACGTCATATTATTGACAAGGTTAACAGCGAGCAGGAATTGGCAGAACGTATGCGCGTTGACAACGACCGCTTCTCCAAGGACAGCAAAAACGACAATCCCCTTCTTACCGAAAAGCCCGTTTCTATCGCTGTTCAGAAGCTTTACGACGGCGATTATACCATTGTTGACAACAAATAAAAAATGAACAAAGCGTATGCCTTCGTACACATAATTGATATTGCCTACGGTATTGACAGGCAATATACTTATGCGGTTCCTTATGATTTGCGAAATGAAATAAAGGTTGGTTCTGTTGCGGTTGTACCCTTTGGGAACGGAAACAAAAGAATGAGTGCGGTAGTTGTCGGGTTTTCGGACAATTGTGATTATCCGAGAATTAAAAGTATCGACAGCGTTATGCACTATCCTTTTGACGTGCCTGAGGATTTGGTTCGCGCATGCAGTTTTATGAAGGAACGCTTTTTTTGCACTTTCGGCAGTGCCTTTCGCGCGGTTATCCCTCCGGGGGTGAATCTTTCAAGCGAAATTGTTTATTCGATTAATCCCGAAAAGGACCAAAGCCGCTTGAATGACGCCGCGGTTATTATGCTTCGCAGGATTTCGGAAAAGGAAATTGCCACCGAGCGTGAAATTATCATGGAGTTTGGCGACGAGGGCAAGGTTTTGTTGGATTCTCTTTGCAAATGCGATGCATTGATTAAAAACAGCCGTGTTGTTGAAAAGATGAACGAAAAAAATCTTTTCACATACAGTCTTACCGTAAACAACGAGGAAGCGCTTGCTTTGGCAGAATGCGGAGAGGGTTTAACAGAAAAGCAAAGGGGCTTAATTTCCCTGCTTTTGAATTACCCTGCCGCTACTATGCGAGAGATTGAAGAAATAGGCTCTTATTCGTCGGCAATAGTAAACGCTCTTATAAAAAAGGGCATTGTGGAAAAGCGAGAGACATCGTTTTTCAGAGAGGCTTATTCCTTTGAGGATATTCCGCCCGAAAAGGAATTTGTGCTTTCGGATGCACAGAAAAATGCCGTAGACGGTTTAAGCGAGCTTGCATTGAGCAACGAACCGAAAGCCGCTTTGCTTTTTGGTGTTACGGGCAGCGGAAAAACCAGAGTTATCACCGAGGTTGCCAAAAAGGTTATTGAGGACGGACGGCAGGTTATTGTGCTTTTGCCCGAGATTGGCTTGGCTTCGCAAGCGGTTAAGGCTTATGCCGCCGCCTTTGGAAAAAGGCTTGCGGTTATACATTCCATGCTTTCGGTTGGAGAGCGCACCGACACCTATCGCAGGATTCTTGCGGGGGACATCGACATAGTTATCGGCACACGAAGCGCGGTTTTTGCACCTTTTATTAAATTAGGTATGATTGCCATTGACGAAGAACAGGCGCACACCTATAAAAGCGAAATGCAACCCAAATACAATGCGGTTGATATGGCAAGGTTCAGATGTAATGAATCAAAGGCGCTTATGCTTTTGGCTTCTGCCACACCTTCAATCGAAAGCTTTTACAAGGCCGAAAAAGGCATTTACAAGCTATTTAAACTTGATAACCGTTTTGGCGGTGCAGTTTTGCCCAAGGTTATTATCGAAGACCTGCGCGAGGATGCTTCACTTTCAAGCGGAAAGCTTATCGGCAAGCGTTTAAGCACGGAATTGAAGAATTCCAAGGAGAACGGCAGACAGGCTTTACTGTTTGTAAACCGCAGAGGATATAACTCGCACATTTCCTGCAAGGAATGCGGTTTTGTTTTTACCTGCCCGAATTGCTCGGTTTCGCTTACCCACCACGCTTATGAGGGCAGTTTTAAAAGCGCAAGAAGAATGAGCTGTCATTATTGCGGTTACACCGCACAGTTACCCGCCATTTGCCCCGCTTGCGGCGGAAGTAAAATTGGATATTCGGGATATGGGACACAAAAGCTTCAGGACGAATTAGAGCAGGATTTCCCTGATTTCAAAATCACCCGAATGGATTCGGACACCACCGGCGGTAAATTTTCCCACGATAAGATTATCGAAGGCTTTGCAAAGGGCGAAAGCGACGTTTTGATCGGCACACAGATGATTTCCAAGGGGCTGGACTTCCCCGGAGTTAACGTTGCGGGCGCTGTTTCTATTGACAGCAGTTTATATATGGACGATTTTAGAGCAAGTGAAAGAACCTTTTCGTTGATTACACAGCTTGTGGGCAGAGCCGGACGCTCGGGGGAAGAATCGAAAGCGATTTTGCAAACCTACAACCCCGAAAACGAAACCTTGCTTTTAGCGGCAACACAGGATTACGAAAGATTTTACGAAAGCGAAATTTTGCTTAGAAAAGCGGTGGTATTTCCCCCGTTTTGCTCTATGGCAGTTTTCGGTATTTCATCGGCAAACGAAAATGAATGTGAGAGCTTTGCATATAAGTTCGACACCGAATTACTTTCGCTTTACGACAAAAAATATAAAGACAGAATTAACGTTATAAAATTCGGTCCGTTCAGAAGCGGAATTTATAAGGTTATGGGTAAATTCAGGCAGAGAATTATCATAAAATATAAGGACAATTCCCTTGCGCGTGAATTTTTCAAAGAATTACTAACAACGGGTTTGGATATGGCGCCCAAGGGTGTTAAGCTCGATTTGGACGTAAACCCCAGCATTATCTAACCCAAACAATATCTAAGGAGATTTAACTATGGCAATTCTTAATATTTTAAAAGAGGGCGACGAAGCATTACGTAAAAAATGCAGAGAGGTTGAGGAAATTACCCCTCGCATATTACGGTTACTTGACGATATGCACGATACCCTCGAAAAGGCGCAGGGTGTTGGTCTTGCCGCACCTCAGGTTGGTGTTTTAAGAAGAATTGTTATCGTTGAAATCGACGACAAGAAATATGAAATGATTAACCCCGTTATTATCGACAAAAAGGGCAAGCAGGAGGAAATAGAGGCTTGTCTTTCCGTACCTAACAAATACGGCAGCGTGGTTCGTCCCACCTGGGCAAAGGTTCGCGCTATGAACAGAAACGGCGAGATTTACGAGGTTGAGGGCGAAGGTCTTATGGCAAGATGCTTCTGCCACGAGCTTGACCATCTTGACGGTATTCTTTATATTGACAAGGCAAAAGAAATGTACGACCCCGAGGATATTGAGGAAGCATAAATGAGAATTGTTTTTATGGGCACGCCCGATTTTGCGGTTTCTTCTTTGGAAGCGCTTTACGAATCGGGACACGAAATTGCATTGGTTGTAAGCCAACCCGACAGACCTAAGGGACGCGGTTATAATCTTACCCCTTCTGCGGTGAAACAATATGCTTTGGAAAAAGGCACCGAGGTTATTACCCCCGCTTCGCTTAAGGACGAGGATGTTATTGCCAAGCTGAAAAGCGTTAACGCAGATTTATTTGTTGTTACGGCTTACGGCAGAATACTTTCGAAAGAAATTTTGGATATACCAAGGCTTGGCTGTGTTAACGTGCACGCTTCCCTTCTTCCCAAATGGAGAGGCGCTGCCCCCATTAACCGTGCGATTATGTGCGGAGACAAGGTTGGCGGTGTTACCATTATGTATATGGACGTGGGACTTGACACCGGCGATATTATTATAAAAAAGGCTATTGATATAAAAGACGATTGGACTGCCGAGGAATATCACGATGCTCTTGCAGAATGCGGAAAAGAGGCATTGAAGGAATTTATCGAATGCGCCGAAAAGGGCGACATCCCCCGCCAAAAGCAGGATGACGATTTGGCAACCTACGCCGCGAAAATCGGAAACGAGGATGCATATCTTACCTTTGATGAGGATGCAATTGACGTCAGAAACAGAATTCGCGGTCTTTCACCCTTCCCCGGTTCCTTCTTCTTCCTTAACGGAAAGAGGTTTAAGGTTAGAAACGCGGTTCTTTCCGACGGAAACGGAGAAGTCGGCACAGTAATTTCCACTGACAAGGGCGGAATTGAGATTGCTTGTAAAAGCGGAAGTGTTATTATTACAAAATTATGTCCCGAAGGCAAAGGCGTTTGTGATGCCGAAAGCTATTTAAGGGGCAACAAAATTGCGATCGGAACGAAGGTAAATGAGCGATAAAGCAAGGCTTGCGGCGTATAACGTCGTTAAAAGAATTTTCGACGGTGCATATTCCAACCTGGTGCTTTCCCACCAGGGTTTAAGCGGTTTGGACAGAGCTTTTGCCGAAAACATTGTTTTGGGCACTCTTGAAAGAAAGGTTACTTTAGAGTACGTTCTTTCAAAATTTATAAACCGCCAATGCAGCTCGGAGGTTTCCGCCCTTTTAATTACGGGCATTTACCAGATCTTATATATGGACAGAGTTCCCGACAGCGCCGCTTGTGATGAAACGGTTAATCTAGCAAAAGAGCTTTTCGGACAAAAGGTTGCAGGATTTGCAAACGGTGTTTTAAGGAATATTTGTCGAAAAAAGGCAGCGGTTTTAAAGGGTATTGACCGTAGCGAGGGATATATCAAATATTCTGCCGACAAGGATTTATACAACCTTTTAAAGGGGTATTACCCCGAGAATATCGAAAAGATTTTTAATGCATTTTTTGGCAAGCCAGCCGCGTTTTTAAGGGTGAATACTCTTAAATCAAATGCAGAAGCGGTTGCCGAAAAGATAAATGGCAAGGTTATGGATTCAACCTGTGTTCAGGTGGAGGACATTTCCGAAGCTGTAAAATTGATTTCCCAAGGTGAATTTTATATTCAGGGCAAGGCTTCTCAAGAGGCGGTCAAGCTTTTGGACGCAAAGCCCGACGAGATTATTATTGACGTTTGCGCCTGTCCCGGCGGAAAAAGTCTTGGCGCGGCAATTGATATGGAAAACAAGGGTAGGATTTATTCGCTGGACTTACACGATAAAAAACTGCCTTTAATTGAAAAAAGCGCATCACTTTTGGGTATTGACATTATCGAAACCCGCAAAAACGATGCGCGCAAGGCTATTGACGAATTTATAGGAATTGCCCACAAGGTTATTTGCGACGTACCCTGCAGCGGTACGGGTGTTATGGGGTCAAAACCCGAAATTAAATACAAATCTCCCGAAGCTTTTAAAGGTCTTTATCCTACTCAGAGGGCGATTATACAAGAAGCTTCTCGATATTTAAAGGTTGGCGGTGTTATGGTTTACTCTACTTGTTCCATCAACAAAGCCGAAAATGAAGACATCGTTGCAGACTTTTTGAAAAACAACTGGGGATTTAAGCTAACTTATGAAAAAACCTGCCTGCCCTTTGAAGCGGAATGCGAAGGGTTTTATATGGCGAAAATTATCAGGGAGTTATAAATGAGCAAGGCAGATTTGCTTTCTATGTTCCCCGACGAGCTTGGCGAGCTATGTGTTTCGTTGGGACAGCCTAAATACAGAGGTAAACAGATTTTCGAGGCGTTATATAAAGGCGCGCGGGGATTCGATGGGTTCACTTCCCTGCCAAAAGCTTTTAGAGAAAGGCTTTCAGAGGAAGCGTTTATACCAAACGCAGAGATTGCCAGAAAGCTGGTTTCTAAAATTGACGGTACTGTTAAATATTTATACCGACTTTACGACGGAGAAACTGTAGAAAGCGTGTTTATGAGATATAAGCACGGCAATACCATGTGCATTTCTACCCAGGTGGGATGCAGAATGGGTTGTGCCTTTTGCGCCTCTACCAAGGCAGGACTTGTCAGGTCCCTTGCACCGTCGGAAATGCTTTTGCAGATTCTTGAAGCAGAACGGGATTTGAACGAGCGTGTTTCGAATATCGTGCTTATGGGAATGGGCGAGCCTTTAGATAATTACGACAACGTGATTAAATTTTTGAAATTGGTTAATTACGAAAGCGGACTTAACATCGGTTTAAGGCACATTTCCCTTTCAACCTGCGGTCTTGTGGATAAGATTGACAGACTTGCCGACGAAGGACTGCCGGTTACGCTTTCTATCTCCTTACACGCCCCAAACGATGAAAAGCGCAAAGAAACCATGCCTATTGCCAACAAATACAGCATTTCACAGTTATTAGATGCTTGTAAACGCTTTATTGACAAAACAGGGCGCAGAATTTCTTTTGAATACGCTTTGATTTCGGGGGTTAACGATTTACCCGCGGATGCACATCAGTTGGGAAAATTACTTGGCGGTATGCTATGCCACGTGAATTTGATTCCCGTTAACCCTATTAAGGAAAGAAGCTTTCAAAGCAGCGAAAAAAATGCCATTAAGGCATTTACCGATATACTTGAAACATATAAAATTAACGTAACGGTTCGCCGTAAGCTGGGTGCTGACATCAACGCCTCTTGCGGACAGTTACGTGCGGAAGAAAATAAAATTTAGTTGAAATTAAGAAGAAAAGGAGGACACGGCTTTGAAATACGGCGGAAGAACCGACGTTGGTATTAAGCGAAAAAACAATCAGGATAGTTATGCCGTTTTCTCCAAATCGGGATATTTTTGTGCAATAGTTTGCGACGGTATGGGCGGCGCCAACGGCGGTAACATTGCAAGCGGTCTTGCTGTTAAAACCTTTGCTTCTTGTATTAAAAGAGGATTTTCCCTTATGAATCCCGACGATTTTGATGAATTTGAAATTAAGCGTCTTTTGAAATCGGCGGTTAACGAAACCAATTACACCGTTTATGAAAAATCTCTTTCCTCGCCCGAGCTTGAGGGAATGGGAACGACCTTGGTTGCCGTGATCGGTTGTTTATGCGGCACCTTTGCGGTAAACATTGGCGACAGCAGGCTTTATCGTCAGCTGGACGGCATTTTACAGCAGGTTTCCACCGACCATTCCTTTGTTCAATATCTTATCGACAAAGGAGATTTAAAGCCTGAGGATGCGGCAAACCACCCCAACAAGAACATTATTTTACGCGCTATCGGCGTTAATGAAATGGTGGAGGGGGATTATTTCAGAATTGACAATTATGACAGACTGTTGCTTTGTACAGACGGTCTTACCAACCACGTAAATGACAAACGGATTGAAAAAATTCTTTCCGGAGAACATACAGTTAAACCGACCACCCTTAAAATGAGGGCCGATGCGCTTATCAGTGAAGCCAACGACGGCGGCGGTTTTGATAACATCACCGCGGTTATTGTAGGCGGAGAATGATTTGAGTTCGGCTATTCAAACGAAAGGAATGTTTTAGGATGAATAAATACGAAGGCTTTGTAGGAAAAGTCCTTGACGGAAGATACAAGATATTGGAGCTTGTGGGTTTAGGCGGAATGGCTTGCGTTTTAAAGGCGCAGGACCTTGTTATGAACCGCATTGTTGCAATAAAGATACTTAACGACGAATATAACGGTAACGAAACTGCGGAAGCAAGATTTATTGACGAATCGAAGGCGGTTGCCATGCTTTCCAACAAAAATATCGTTAGCGTTTATGACGTTGCGATTTATCCCGACATTAAGTATATCGTTATGGAATATCTTGACGGTATTACTTTAAGGGAATATTTAGACAACAAGGGCAATATCGATTGGAAAGAAGCCTGTTTTTACATTTTGCAGATTCTACGCGCTCTTGAGCATGCCCACAGCAAGGGAATTATTCACCGCGACATAAAGCCTCAAAACGTTATGTTGATGAAAAACGGTGATATTAAGGTTACCGACTTCGGCATTGCAAAATTGCCCGATTCGGTTGCCGAGGAAAAGGACGAAAAGGCTGTCGGTACGGTTTATTATATCTCGCCCGAGCAGGCATGCGGAAAGGATACCGATTATTATTCCGACCTTTATTCCGTTGGTATTATGCTTTACGAAGCAGTTACGGGTACACTTCCCTTCACTGCCGAAACGCCTATGGAAATCGCGATGATGCAGGTTAACGATACGCCTGTTCATCCCCGTGATATTGTTATTGATATCCCCGTTGGTGTTGCGCAGATTATTTTGAAGGCTATGGAAAAATCTCCTGAGGAACGCTTCCAATCGGCGCACACAATGGCAAAGGCTATCGAATGGGTTTTGAGATATCCCGACGTTATTTTTGCTATGACGCCTGCGGGCGAAGAAGAAAACCCCGTTAGCAACAGCAGTGTGGTTTCTATCGATATGATTTCCACCGCAGAGCTTGAACCCTTTGAAAGTGAAGACCTTGCGGAATCCTTGGGCAAGCCTAAGGACCCTATCCCCACCAAAAAGGAAATTACGGGCAAGAAAAAAGCCAATACAAACAAAAAGAAGAAAAAGAAAAAGCAAAAGAGAAGCACCTCGATGTTCCCGATTATTTTCGGTATTGTTTCGGCTTTTTTGATTATTTTGGTGTTGGTTGTCTTTACCTACATTATGAACCTTCCCGGCGAGGGTTCGTTGATTGACAGATTTGTTAACCATTTCTTCTCACCTGCGAGCAGCAGCAGTAGCGAAGCAGTTTTCCCCAATTTGGTTGGTGAAAGCTATACCGTTGACCTTAAGACCAATCTTTTGAACGGTAAAGGCTACGGCGCGAAATTTGTTATTGACGAAAAGATTGTTGAATACGTAAGCAACGAGGATTACGAAAACAACGTTATTGTGGAAACCGAGCCAAAATATGGTGATATCGGTAAAATCGGCGCAGACGGCAAGCTTCATTTTACACAGGTGCTGGTTAACCGTCTTGACCAGGTTGAGTTGCCTTACCTTGGCGGTTTTTCCAAGAGCGAGGCGAAAACCGCGCTTTTATCACTTGGTTTCCCCAGTGAAAATATTGTTTTCGTGGAAAGCGGTGATTGCGACAACCCGTTCTATGAAAACGAACAGGTTATAGGCACAGAGCCCAAGCAAGGCACGAAGGTTAAGGTTAGCGAAACCGTTAACATTATCGTTTTCAACCGTGCCGCAACCGAAACCACCGACTCGATGCCCAACCTTATCGGCAGAACAAAGGAAGATGCTTTGAAATTTGCCGAGGTTTATGCTAAATTCAAGGTTGTTTTTGAAGAACAGCCTATGGCAGACGGAAACTTTACAGTTATTCAGCAAAGCATTCCCGAGGGCGAAAAACACCCCTTGGGTACTGAGGTTATCGTTACCATAAGCGTTCCCCCTGCCCTTATGCCCGACTTTATGAATATGACCGCAACCGAGGTTGCCACAACAATTAACACGGGCAACGGAAGCAAGCCGTTGAATATTTCGGCTTCGGGGTTGTATTTTAGTATGGACGTATCGATGAAGAGCATTATTGAAAGCGAAATTTCCAGCGCATCCAATACAAACGACGTTGTTTCGCTTTTGATAATTTACGGCGCAAACCAGTTGATAACCTATGATGAAAACTGCCACGTATATTACCAGAGCGTTGAACCGCAAACCGAAATTTCTACCGACGGAGTTCAGCCTGTAGACCTTGTATTTATTAAGTTTATCGGCGAAGAATTAAACCCTCCCGAGGGCGAAGTTCCCGAGGGTGAAACACCCGAAGGCGAAGCACCCGAAGGTGAAGTTCCCGAGGGTGAAACCCCTGACGCAGAAACACCCGTTGACGGAGGCGCGGCTTGAGCATTATTGAAAAGGAAGGGCTTGTGCTCTCTGCCTCGAACGGATTTTATAGTTTGGAATGCGACGGAAGCAAATATATTTGCCGTTGCGGAACCAAGATTCGCAAAACCGACGGACGGATTCTTGCGGGCGACAGAGTTATTTTTAGAGATAACGGCGACGGAAAGGGTTTTATCGTTTCGTTAGTGCCCCGCAGGAATTCACTTGTTCGCCCACCTGTTGCCAACATTGATTTATTGGCGATGGTGGTTGCACCCAAGGACCCGATGCCTTATTTATACAACATCGATTTATTAACGGTTATTGCCACAAAATACAACATTGAATGTGCGGTTATTATCACAAAGAGCGACCTTGAGGATTGCTCGGAGATTCGCAGAATTTATGAAAAAACCCCGTTTAAGGTTGTGGAAACAAGCTCGAGGATGGGTTTGGGGGCAGATAACGTTAAGGAATTGCTTAAGGGCAAGGTTTGTGTTTTGTGCGGTGCTTCGGGGGTTGGTAAATCCACCTTGATTAACACTGTTTTTCCTCACCTTGACCTTGAAACGGGCGAGCTTTCGGAAAAAATTTCCCGCGGTAAGAACACAACTAGAGTTACAGAGCTGTTCCCTTTAGGTGATAACACTTATCTTGCGGACACCCCCGGTTTCAGCGCAGTAAACACCGAGCTTTATTGTGCAATTGAACACGGCGAGCTTTATACCCTATTTCCCGAATTTGCGGAATATACCGCCGATTGCAGGTATACGGATTGCACCCACACCAAGGAAACCGAATGCGGTGTGGCGAAAGCTGTTGAAAAGGGTTTGATTTCGTCGGAACGGCAGGAAAGCTATAAAAAGCTTTATACCGAATTGAAAAATATAAACAGATATAAATAATTAGGAGGACTATATGTTTATAGGCTTTTATTCATTAGCCAACAGCATTACTTTGTTCGGCTTGGCTTTATCTCTTACATCTTGTTTTCTTGCGGCAGGCGGTAATTTTAAGTTTGCCGTATACCTTATGTTTTTAGCGTGTATTTGCGATATGTGCGACGGTACGATTGCAAGAAACAGCAAGGAACGCACAAAGCCCGAAAGTTTTTACGGTATTCAGCTTGACAGCCTTTGCGACATTGTAAGCTTTGGCGTTACACCCTGTTTTGTGGCTTATTCCTTTGGTTTTAAAGGCGTTTTGGACGTTATCATTTATTTGATTTTCGTTATTTGCGGTGTTACAAGATTGGCTTATTTCAACACGCTTGCCAACTTCAAGCCTCAAAACGGTAAAAAGACCTTTAAGGGCGTGCCGATTCCTATGTCGGTGTTTGTGGTAACCTTTTTGTTTATGCTTACAACCTTTATTCCCGCAAGTGTTTGCGTTTGGTTGTTCAGGCTTGGTTATCTCGCCGTTGCGATTTCTTTCGTACTTAACGTAACCGTTAATAAGCCCGACAAGAAAAAGGCTTTGATTTTGATTGCTATTGAAATTATTATGCTGCTTGTTTTGGTTATTGCGCCTGCTTGCAAGACTCCCGAGAATGCAGTGGTAACCGATGCGGAAACCGAGGTTAGCGAAACGGTTTCGGACGGCGAAAGCGAATAAGGACGATAAAAACCACGATGAAATTCATCGTGGTTTTTCTTATACACGGTGCGTCGGGGACGCCGCACCCTACGAAAATAGAATTGCGGTGCGTCGGGGACGCCGCACCCTACGATAGTATGATACAGACGAACAAAACACCGAGGGTTTAACCCTCGGTGTTTTGTGTTTTGTTCGTTGTGAAAAGACTGAAAAATGCAATACGTATTGTCTTTGTTTTTAATGGTTATCAGACAAGTCTTGTAAATTTATTCTTCAACAGTGAAAAGGTCGAAGTAAGCACGCTTCATAAGTGCGCTGTCAACAGCATCGATTTCGAGGTTGTTGTTAAGGTCGCCCTTGTTGCAATACATATCTGCTTCGTTATAGGTGCCGAAGTAAGCGCGCTTAACGGTGATATAGTCCATTGTGTCGAAAACGTTGTCGAAGTTAACATCGCAGGGGACTTCTTCGATAGTAGCATCAATGCTACCTACTTCTGCAAGGTGAGGATTAAGAATAAAATCGTATTCTGCAAATGCCGCTTTTGCTTCGTCAATTGTATAAAAATCGGTGGTTATGATGGTGTAAATTTGATTTTTGGGACCGTTTCTGAGCCATACTTTAAGCAAATCTTCAGATAAGGTATCTTCGAAGCAGGTGATTCTGAGAATTTCAACGCCGTAGAAATCCTTAGCTTCGCCGATTTTATATGCGGAGATATCAAGTTTTTCTTCTGTTTCAAATCTAATCATATAAGGAACACATCTGTTGCCGTCGAGATAGCGGTCGGGAACTAACCAGCCATCTTTGAGGCGATATTCAAGAGTATATCCGTTTTCCTTGGCGGTTTCTTCGTTGAGCATTAATTCAAAACCCTCTTCATCAACAACCATTTGCATTTTAGCATTTGCCGTGATACAGCAAGCCGTAAGCATAATAAGCGCGCATAATAAAGCAATAATCTTTTTCATAATTAAATTCCTTTCTTAATTTGAATTTTTGTTTGGGTGATGCGCTTTTATGATTTTCTGCGGGTAAACGCAGTAATCATTTAAAAATGTGTTTTGGGTTTTATTTCCCTGTTCACTATAAATATGTCGTTACAATTGGCATTGTCTATTCGTATTGGGAATTTTTTTAATTTTTTTAATTTTTTTAATCTTCAAGCACTTTTAAATTATCAATAATTAAAATTAAATCATCATAATTTCCAGCTTGTATAGAATAATAATCCCCGTTATAATAACTAAGTGCACGATAACTGTCATTTCTTTGATAAACGTGATATTTTACTCCGTTCACCTCATAAAAATCGTCGTGTTGCGCCCATTTATCCTCATTTGGGGCATTTCTCTCTATACCTATTTGTATGTCTTTGTCGTTGGTTAATATAAAGATATGATCTGTTCCACGTTCACTTTTATCTGATGATATCATATCTATGGTAACATTTTCGGGGAATTTTGTAGGGTATAGAATATCCCAGTTTTTTTCTTCTCTTATTTCTTCTAAAGAAGAATAATATTTAACTTCACTAGCATGATAAAAGGTAAAGCCCTCGATATCTTTTCTTGCGCCGTCTTCCTGCGAGATTATTTTGCGAATTTCTTCGGAGATATTCACCCCATAGGCGCTTGCAACGCCAACGGTTGTTGCGGATAAAATTAAAAATACCGCGGCAATTATGGCAATGTGCTTTAGCGAGAAGCGTCTTTGCTTTTGGGTGTGTTTGGGTTGGGTTTGGTGGGGATTGATAACTTCGACGTGATCTTTAAGAGTTTTATCAACAAGAGAAGCAAAGTCGAGTGTGGTTTTGAGAGTTTCGGTTTCGTAATTCTCTTTAGCGGTGAGAAGCTCTGAACAACAGGTTATAAGCTCCATATCGCCGCTGCCATGGCAGAGCAATTCGGTTTCGTAAGCCAAAAGCTGTTCTAACGCGGTGGTGCTTAGAGATTGGAGAGTTAGAACGTTTTTGGTTAACTGCTCTCTAAGTTCTTGGGCGGTCAGATTATCATAATTGATTTTATCCACTTTTTTACCTCCTTCGTTATAAATATGTTATAAAAGGTCAACCTGTCTATTTTGATTTTAAAAATCACAGGAATTAATTGCGTTTTTTATTTTATTCTTTAGAGTTATGCTTATTGTTCTAACGGTGCTGGCGCTTATATTTAGTTTTTCGGCGACCTGTTTTGAGGTTAGTTTTTCTATATAAATAAGGTTATAAATTTCTCGTTCGTGGGGTGTTAGGATATTTAACAGTTTTTCTATACTGTTATTTTCCAGCCAGACTTTAAAAATAACTTCCTCATAGCCCATTTCTTCACAAGGCGAATCCGAAACCTCTTGTTCGGCGGTATTATTGGTTTTGGTGGCAATTTTTCTTGCCATATTTATCGCCGCGTTACGGGCGGCAACCACAACCCAAGCGTTTGGGTTTTCGTGGGTTTCCAAAACAGCGATTTTTTGGCAGGCGATAAGACAAACGTCGCCAAAACAATCGTCGCCGTGTTGATAATAATTATCCTGCAGGACAGATTTTATCTGCGCTTTTATGATAAATTCGTTTTTTATAATTAGGTTTTTGACAAATTCCGCCTGTTGGGGGGTGAGTTTAATTGAATTATCATCAACTTTTTTCAAGGTTTCGCCTCCTTTCTATGGGTTTATAGGTGGGGTTTGGTATAAATTGAAACTTTTTACATATTATATATGTCGTTAAAACGTGTATTGTCTATTGGGGGTTGAAAATTTTTGCGATTTTTTTATTTTTTGGTTTATTTTTTAATTTTCGTTAGAAAATCCCTCGGTTGGTTTTGCGGTACGTCAGGGATGCAATCACACCCCAAAAATCTGCGATTTTCGGGGACCACGTTTGTCGCAGACGGAAATAAAAAACCCAAGTTATGCAAAAATAACTTGGGTTTAATTATTATTTATTCGTAATCAACAAACATCAAGGGGTTTACGGGAACGTTATCGATACGAACCTCGAAATGGAGGTGGGGACCGAAGGAATAGCCTGTGTTACCGATAAGGCCGATTTCTTCGCCTGCTTCAACGATATCGCCGGGTTCTACCAAGCATTGGTTAAGGTGGGCATACAGGGTTGTTATACCGTCGCCGTGGTCGATAATAACACAATTGCCATAGCCGTTGCGAGAATCCTTGGCGTTGATAACAACACCTGCGCTGGCGGCAACAACAGCATCTTTAAAGCATCCGCCGTTTCTGCAGATATCAAGGCCGTTATGGTTTGTGCCCCAACGATAGCCGAAATAGGAGGAAATAACCAAGCCGTCCTCGGGATTATAAGGTCTGACAAAGTTTGCAAGAGATGCGGTTGTCATACCGTCTGCACTTGTGCCGACACGGACAATTTCTTCTACCGCTTGGGTGGTAACCTCCAAGCAAAGGGGGTTACGGCTTATTTCAACACCGTTAAGAGAAGTGATTTCGTAGGTTTGGATACCCTCGCCGTTAAAGCCTTCTTGAACCACCTTGGTGGTACCGTCCTTCATAGAATCGGTATAAACGGTTTTTGTTTCGTAATCGAGAACTACGTTTTCGCTATAAGTAGAAACAGAAGTAACCGAAAGGTTAACAGGAAGCTGTTCGCCCGAATAGTTAAAAACGCTTTCACCCATAAGGGATGCGATATCTTCGACATAGGTTTCGGATGAATAATCACCGAAAATAATTTCAACACTATTGTTGAAGCTGTTATTTAAAGAAGCATCGATACCAAAGGAAGCAACACGGTTTGCCAAAGAGGCGGCAACAACGTTGTTTGCTTGTTCGGAAGTGTGGGTGGCGGCAACAAAATAGCCGTCAACATAAATACCGTATCCTGCGAAAATTTCGGGTGATGTTTCCACTTCGTCTGCGATGCTTTCGGTTGATGATATTTCTTGAATTTCGGGTTCGGCAGTATTACCTGCAAAAGCGAAAACACAAGAAAGAGCAACAACAAAAGCGAGAACAGACAAAACTGTTATTTTATTTTTAAGTATCTTTTGTAAATTGACTGATATGTTCGCCAAAAGCGCAACCTCCGCCATATAATTCTTAGGTATTATACAGGATAAATATGAACAGATTGTTAACACAAATTAAACTTTTTTCGGTAGAGTTTTGGCGCAGACGCATATATTAGGTAAAATCAAGGGGTTTTATAAGATTTAATTTAACAAAAACTATTGAAAATAAAAATAAAGAGATGTATAATGTCAGTTGTAATAAATTGTTTTGAAAGGCTTTTTTAGTTATGGAAATCAAACGTACACTTACTACCGAACCCAAGGCTAAACCCACAGGCGCTTTAGGTTTCGGCAAAATATTTACCGACCATATGTTTATTATGGACTACTCTACCGAAATGGGTTGGCACGATGCAAGAATCGTTCCCTTTGGTGAAATTTCTCTTTCCCCTGCGAGCATGGTTTTCCACTATGGTCAGGAAATGTTCGAGGGTATGAAGGCTTACAAGACTAAGGACGGCAGAATACTTTTGTTCCGTCCTGAGAAGAATATTGAAAGAATGAACAACACCAACGTGAGAATGTGTATTCCCCAGGTTGATATGAAGGACGTTCTTACCGCTATTGAGGAGCTTGTTTTGGTTGACCAGGATTGGATTCCCACCGAGCCCGGCACTTCTCTTTACATCCGTCCCTTTATTATCGCTACCGACCCCTTCCTTGGTGTTCATCCTTCCCACACTTATAAGTTTATGATAATCCTCTCCCCCGTTGGTGCATATTATGCGGGCGGTTTGGCTCCCGTTAAGATTTGCGTTGAGGATGAATACGTTCGCGCAGTTAAGGGCGGTACAGGTTATGCTAAGGTTGGCGGTAACTATGCGGCTTCCTTGAAGGGTCAGGAAAAGGCAGAAGAAAAGGGTTATGCTCAGGTTCTTTGGCTTGACGGTATCGAGCACAAATACATCGACGAGGTTGGCGCCATGAACGTATTTTTCGTTATCGGCGACAAGGTTGTTACTCCTAAGCTCGAAGGCAACATTCTTCCCGGTGTTACCAGAGATTCTGTTATTAACTATCTTACCGCAAAGGGTTATTCTGTTGAAGAACGCAGAATTTCCATTGACGAGGTATATGAAGCAGGTATGAACGGCGAGCTTAAGGAAATGTTCGGTACAGGTACTGCGGCTGTTATCTCCCCTGTTGGTCTTCTTGACTGGCACGGCAAGATTTTGAACATTAACAACGGCGAAATCGGTGAAATCGCGCAGATGCTTTATGATGATATCACCGGTATTCAGTTTGGCGAAAAGAAAGATGATTTTGGATGGAGCCACGAAATAAAGAGATAATTTCGGAAGAAATTATCGGACCAGACAACTTAATTTCACAAGAAAACGAAAATGCCGCGGCGGATGAACAAACCGCGGCTTTTTGTGATGAAGAAAACCAAGAAACAGAAAATAAAGCTTCGTTTAAGGATTTCTTCCAAGAATTCTTTACACGGAAATTCAAAATTGTGTGCATTGCATTTTTGTGCGCCTTGGCGGTATATATTCTTTCGAGATTTATCCCCGCTTTTGCAGAATTTTGGACAAGATATCCCGCCCAAGGAATTCGATTTATTATGGCGAAGCTTACGGGATGGATTCCCTTTTCGGTGGCGGAATGTTTAATTCTTTCTCTGCCCGTTATTTGCGCGGCGTATATAACTGCATCGATGATTGCCACAAAAAGGGATGAAAGCAACTATACCTTTTACAAGTGGATTCGTCCTATGGTTTCGTTGGTATTAATTATCTTTACCTTGTTTCTTTCGATGTTCGGTCCCGCTTACGGTAGGCTTAGGCTTTCGGAAAACCTTGGGATTGAGCAAAAGGACGTTTCGGCAAACGAGCTTGTGGAAACTGCAACCATTATTTCACAAAAGGTTAGCGCAGAGCTTGAAAGCATCAATTTTGATTACAGCGGGGCTTCGGTTTTGCCCTATGATTATTGGGAATTAAGGGAAAAGATAAACGACGCATTTGACGAATATGCATCGGGGGTTGATTACGTTTCGCATTTTGATTCCAACCCCAAGCCTATTGCGGTTTCTGAGGTTATGACTTACACCCACATTTCGGGCGTATACACCTTTATGACAGGTGAAGCAAACATCAACACCAATTATCCCAACTTCCTTATGCCCTTTACTATGGCCCACGAAATGGCACATCAAAGAGGCATTGCAAGAGAGGACGAGGCAAATTTCGTTGCGTTTTTGGTTTGTACCGGCAGTGATGACGCTTACATTCGATACAGTGGTTATGCGAATATGCTTAATTATATGTTAACGGCTATTGCCAACGCAGACGTTGCGCTTTATGCAGACTTTGCGGTTAACGTTTTGCCCCATGATATTGCAAGAGAGTTTGTGGCATATTCCAGATTCTTCGACAAATACCGCGAAAGCGTTGCCAGTGATATCACAGGTGCGGTAAACAACACCTTTTTACAATCGCAAGGTCAAAAGGAAGGCACAAAAAGTTATGGTCTTGTTGTTGATTTGGCGGTTGCTTATTACAAGCAGTAGTTAAATTTTCTTTTCATACAGCAAAAAACACCGCCGCAGCGGTGTTTTTTATTGCAATTTTGCATCTATAAAAGCGATTTTTCCGTTTTCGTCAAGCTTTAGCTTGGAATCGAACTTCTTGCCTGTTTTACCTGTAAAGCCTTTTATAACTGCGGTTTCTCCGTCTTTTAAAAGCTTTGTAACTTGATTTTCGGTAAGCTTCTTCCCTGCCACTGTCATAGACATTATAAATTTACAGCCCTCTTTTGATGCAGAGCAGATATATCCCTTTTCCTCTACGATATTAACGGGTTTTCCGCAAAGGGGGCATTTCACACCGTCTAAAACCGTGCCGTAATTACATTGGGTTAGGGCAACTTTAGAATTAATAACACGAACCCAATTTGCCACCGTGGTCTCGAAATCACGGCGGAATGCGGAGGCATCCTCGGTTCCCCTTGCTATATCCGCAAGACGGCGTTCCCATTTTGCGGTGAGCTCGGCGGATTTAATTTGCTCTAAGGGAAGTTTTTTTATAAGGTCTATTCCCTTTTCGGTTGCGCGCAGAGTTTTCTTTTCGCGGACGATATATTCTCGCTGTATCAGAGTTTGAATTATCGCGGCACGTGTTGCCTCGGTACCGATACCGCCGGTTTTAGGGTCGGACATAAGCTTTTTCAGTTCGGCGTCGTCCAAATCCTTACCTGCGGAAAGCATTGCGGCAAGAATGGTTTTATCTGTATAGCGTTTGGGCGGCTCTGTCATTTTATCACAAAGCTTATAATCGCCCTTTAGAACCTCGCCAACCTCCATATCGGGGAGGATTTCGGTTTTGGAGGCATCCCCTACAATCATCCAGCCTGCATCGGCAATTATAGAACCGTTGGCTTTAAAGGTTTCGCCGTTTACGTCGATTGTAACCTTGGTTTGCTCTAAGGTGGCGGGACCGTAAAGCATTTTTATTACCGAACGGCAGATAAGGTCATAAACCTTTTTATGCTCGTCGGGCAAGCCCTTTGGAATATTACCCGTGGGAATTATTGCAAAGTGGGATTCCACTTTTTTATTATCAAAATAATGTTTTTTATCGAAGGTACGCGGTCTGCCGTTGATTAGATTTTGATAAATAGAAACCGTGGCGAGTTTATTCAGAACGTTATTTACCGTGGGTTCCATATCCTCGGTGAGATATTGGGAATTGGTACGGGGATAGGTTGTAAAACCGTCGTCATAAAGCTTTTGGACGATTTCAAGGGTTTTATCAAGGGTAAATCCAAATTTGGAGTTAGCGTCCATTTGCAAAGCCGAAAGACTATAAAGTAAGGGCGGTTCTTTTTTTACCTTTTTCTTCTTTATATCCGAAACCACACCGTCGTGTCCGTTGATTTTCTCGAACAGTTCTTCTGCCTTGGATTTTTCAAGGATTTTCTCTTGGCTGTGCTTTGCCTTAAAGGATTCGCCCTTTTGGTTAGTGAATTCGGCTTCTATTGCCCAATAGGGGCTTTTTTTAAATTCGGTTACGGCAATTTCCCTATCTACAAGCATAGCAAGGGTTGGGGTTTGTACTCTGCCGATGCTCATTACACCTGCGCCGGGGTTTTTAAGAGTCATCGCAACAGTTAGGTTTGCGCCAACAACCCAATCGGCTATACCGCGCATTCTGCCCGCGGATTCGGTATTTTTCATTTCTTCGCCGTTCTTTATATTTTTAGTGAAGCCTTCTATTATCCCCTCTTTGGTTTGAGAGGTAAAGCAAGCGCGTTTAACGGGCTTATCAACACCCGAAAGCTCATAGATATATGCAAAGATAACCTCGCCCTCGCGGTCAAAGTCGGTGGCGTTAATTATCATATCGCTTTTTTGGAAAAGGTCCTTAACTATATTAAACTGCTTTGCAACCTTGGAATCCCAGCTTGAATTATTGCTTGTACGAAGCATAATTTCATATTCGTTAGGGATATAGGGCAAGGGCATTGCGCGCCAATTTTTATAGGAAGGAACGTAATCGGCGGCTTGCTTTAGCGAGCATAAATGTCCGAACCCCCAGGTTATATAGCAATCGTGGCCTTTGTATTGGATTTTTAAATATCCGTCTTTATTTTGCTGTGATTTAACAGCCTTTTCGTTTGCTTTAAGGGAGGAAAACTCAACGGTTTTGCCGTTTGACAGATATATTTTATCCAACGCGGCGGCAATTTTATTGCCCACGTCGGGCTTTTCGGCAAGTATTGTAACCATATATTTCTCCTCTCTTTTTTCGTCATCCTTATGATTTTAACTTAGCTTTAATAAATTGTCAAGTTTTTATATAGTTAGTTTTATTTCCTTGACATTTGGAATAAAGTTTAGTATAATTGCGGTTGTGGTGTTTTGGTAATCAATTTAGAGGATTTAGATTTCATGAAGATATTTAAAACCATGTTTTTCGTTAGTCTTGTTGTTCTTATCATTCTTCTTATTTTTGTTGCAACTGCAGTTGTTTCTGCTGTTTCTCTTGAAAACAGTAATACAGAAAGTGTCGCTATAATCGGCGGTGCCGACGGCCCTACCGCAATTTTGATTACCAGTACGCTTATTTTTGATCATCCGACGTTTAGATTGCTCATCTTGGTTGCGATTGTGTTTATCGTTTCTTCAGTTGGATGGTTGGTAAGTCGAAAGAAGTAATTTTAGACGGTCAATATTATTTCGAGGTGTGGCGCAATGGTAGCGCGCTTGCTTTGGGAGCAAGTGATATTCCCCTACTTCACCAATTGCACAAAAGCCGAAACCCCTTGATTTCACTTGATTTTTTGTTGTTTTATTTTTTGTGTTTTTATCAAAAATGTGATTTTGACCACAATTTTGACCACAATTGATTTACTTATTTATAAGCAATTTTCTACCATTATATATTATAATTTAATAATATTTCGGGGTGTAGCGCAGTTGGGAGCGCGCGACATTTGGGATGTTGAGGCCGCAGGTTCGAACCCTGTCACTCCGACCAGAATAGCGGTTTTGACCGCATACGAAAGCCGCAAAGTAGGGATACTTTGCGGCTTTTCAAGTCTTGGAGGTTTATATGTGCATCTCGAAATATATATTTAGCAAAATCGGATTTATCATCAAGAAAAAAACTATTCGGAGGAAAATCGTGAAAAAACATAACTGGGTACAAAATATAAATTACAAAAAATTTATTGCACCATTTGAAATTAGTTCTGGTAATCAATATCTTTCCGAACTAAAGACTCTATTAGACCTTTTTGTGGACGAACTAATAAATTGCAAAGCAGAAGAAACCATAGTTTCTGTTGCAAAACTTTACAGAGACAAAATTATTAATTCAATAGAACTGTATTATCAAGGAAATATTATAGATGCCCAAAGCACTATAAATGAACTAATTGATGATTTTAGCGATGACTCCATTGCAATTTCGCATATTAATGACAGCATCGCCTTCCCTTCCCCGCGAAAGGGGGTTAAATCTGAGGTTCAATTCTTTAGAGCAAGACTTACCGAAAATGTAACAGATTTCCCTGCAAAAGATATGTTGCACATTCCATTTTCCAAACGCGATATTGTAAAGGGTGAACGTTTTAGTATACCTGGATTACCTTGTTTATATTTGGCTAATTCAACATATACATGTTGGATTGAAATGGGTTGTCCTGCAGATCATAAATTTAATGTATCGCCTGTTGTGTTAGACAATACTCAAAGAATTTTCAATCTAACTGTATCTATACGCGACCTAATGGATTATACAACTATCGAAAACTCTGAAAACGACAACCATGAAGAGAGCATCATCGCCTTAATCAAGCTTTTAATGTTGTCGATGGGAACATCTTTCAACGTAGCTTCAGGTAGTGATCGCAACTTCAAGGCTGAATATATACTGCCACAAATGATCATGTTAGCCTGCAAACATAGGAACCTGGATGGTGTTACATACTATTCTAAGAAAGTTACAGATGATATTTTTGCACATGTTGTAGGTGTAAATTTAGTTTTGTTTGCATCTTATAACGGTGAAAAAGAACTTTCTAATATTTGCGAACATATTGAAATTAGCGATTCTTTTAATTATTCAATGTTTAAACAATTAATGCCGAGTTTGCTTTGCAAATCATACGATCTGCGTATATTAGATTCTCCATATATAACTAATATCGGTTCGTTCGACCGACAGTTCCCTTATCGAGAAACACAATTTTTCGCTTTTGATCAGTATTTATTTGCAAACTGGAACCGCGGGCACTAAAAAGGATTGAGAATAGAATGAAAAAAGAAATCAAAAAATGTATTAAATACTATTTAAGAAATATCGATTCCGAGGCATTTCGGGAATACGTTAAAAAGTCCGAAGAAAATGGTACGAGAGTGCATCAAGAGTATATAAAAGAGAAAAAACCTCAATGGGCAAATCGCACTGATTATTTTGAGGAAAGCACTATTGCTCGGATTATCATTGGAGATGTTTTATCTAATGATGGGGTTGTTAAACTTTTAAAGAAACTTTATGCACTACCCAAAAATAAATTTAAAGTAAAAAACTATTACAAAAAGCCACCTTTAAAAAACAAGTATGATTATATACGTCTTCAGTATACCCACTCCGGAATAGGTAGATTTGCAGAAATCGAATTTTTAGATGATAAATATATCAAACGTATAGAAATCAGTTGGAGCCAAATCAATAATTATTTTGCTTTTATAGAGTATTCTTTTTGGTTCCATAAGTGTTTGGACGAAACACTCTACGGCAATTTCATTTCTGAAAACCTGCCTAAATTGACAAAAAAAGATTATATTACTTGGTATCACATAAAGAATGACAAAGAAGATAAATACAAGGATAATTATATGGCGTTACAGCAAATGCACACTGAATTTTTCAATGTTGTTTGCCAACACTATATAACTACCCTGTTGTATAGTGAGCAAGGATCTACTAATCTTCTATTAAACATTACATTTTTTGTGAGAGAGAAACCCATTGACATTTCGACCTTGTATATTAGTGATTTTGGGGAAGCGTTTTATAACCGAAAAGGGAATTACATTATAGTTAGTGATTTTCATGGCGATCGTCATTGTCTTTATTCTGGAAATAATAGGATTCCTAATTTTAATCCATGCGGATATATTTCTAAATACGGAAATGACTTTTACTATAAGTTTTTCGGAGAAAAAGAATTAAAGAATTTTGAATATGAATTTTCCAAATATACGAACGGAAGAACGAAAGCTAAATACAACAAAAAGATAATAAGACTTCTGAATAAAATTCAGAGTCTCTCTGATTACGAATATCCCAATTCTTCAAAATTTTACTCTGGTTTCAAAGAGTCTTGGGATTTCTATGTAGGTAACGAAACGGAAGATATCAAGAAATGGCATGGTAATAATCTGAAAAAAATCAAAAATATTTTCGAAAAGAACTTTGAATACCTAAAGGTTCTTACCGAAATAAATTATACTCGGAGCAATCATTCGATATCCATTATTGCAGCTGTGATTTCTGTGGTAGCAACGATCATATCATTAGTAGCTATTTTTGTGTGATTTTCAAAATCCTTTTCTTTGTTTACTCCGAACTAACCATTGAGGGCGCCTTAATCGGCGCCCTCTTTTAGTTTTGCTTTTTCTTCCTCTATTTCCGCTTTCTTGATTTTTATCATTTCGTCGAGCTTTTGTTCACATTCTTCAAGCGAATGTGTGTAGACGTTACAAGCAACTCTTTTGCCTTGTGCGTTGGTGGGCGTGTATCTACCTTCCCACAAGTTTTCTCCGATTCTATAGATTCCACCAGTTCCGCTTCTTCTTATTTTACCTTTATATGGCTTAAACTCCACTTTCACGGGAGCTTTAGAATCTTCTATTGCCGTTATTTCAATTTCACTTTCTTCTATTATGGTGTCACTTCTGCACATATGTGCATCAATTTTCATCGCTGCATTATTAAGCATTTCGTTTGTAATGTGGCTATATATATCCAACGTTGTTGACGATGACTTATGTCCTATAATTCGGGAGAGTGTTTTTATATCCATACCGTGTTCGAGAGCCATCGTAGCGAAGGTATGACGCAAATCGTGGAATCGTATTCTCTTGCAATCTGATCTTTCCAATATCTGCTGACATTTTCTATATAAATGATACCAAACAAATACTTCCAATGAATGATAATAGATATAGCATTAGTTTTAAAGAAAAAGAACATTTTACTAAACTAATCTTTGGGGTTCCCATCAAAGATGTTTGCGAAGGAAAAATTGTTTCCCCAACCATAAGAAAATTTAACAAATCATTCGTTTTTAAAGGAAGTAATGCAATTGTTGTTATTAGTAATAACAAATATACCTTCATGCACGACAACATAAGCATCGAATTTGCATTAAATGATGTTTTTAAAAAATTATCTAACAACACTATGCTTCAACAACAGCAAATCTCTTGCTGTAGTAAGCGACTTGGATTCTGAAGCTTATGCCTGCCAAACTATTAACGTGAAGAAAGAAGATTCTACACGCCAAACCTTTACCCTTTCCGGTTGGGCAAAAGGCGAAGGCATCATTGATCGTGAACGCGAAGCGTGTGAAAAGCCCTCGTTCTGTTTGCGTGCATGTATCAACTACAAATCCGGCGAATGTGAAGAACATATTGCAGAATTTTCGCCTTGCACTGATGGTTGGCAGTTTGCTTCGGTTGAATTCGCAAAGGAAAAATTCTGCGCTGTCGAGTCGATAAAGGTTTATTGCGACTATAGCAACAACGTCGGTACTGCATACTTTGACAATATTCAGCTTGTTTGCAACTCTATCGAAACCGAACTTTTTGCAGACGACTTTACAACCATCAGCGAAGACTACTCCGCAGACGAAGATACCGCAGAAGATACTTTCAATCCGGGCTTTAGCACCGAAGCAGAAGAAACTGATAGTGCGCCCGAATTCGAAGAAGCAAGAGATCCTCACGGTAATCCCTTCACCGAAACCAATTTTGTAGATGGCGAATTCGGTACAATCTATCGCTCGTTTAAATACTACAACGATATGGATCATATCGGCAACGACCTCACTTGCGAAACCGACCCCAGAGGTAACGAAACCAAATATGATGTAAATACAAATACTTCCAAAAACAACGCTGTTATCGACCGTTGCGGTAATAAAACCGAATACGAATATGACAGATTCGGTGAAGTATCTAAGGTAACCAGCTTTGAAAAAATCGGCGTAGATGACGAAGGTAATCCCATCTATCATCCCCTCGCAGACGTTTCCTATGCGTATTGCGAATTCGGTCAATTAGGAATGATCTCCCGTGGCGACGGCATGAAATATAACATCGATTATGACGAATTCAATCAACTTCAGGCGATCGGTATCAAGGGTAAGCCCGAAAAGCTTGTAAAATATGATTACAAGACCGGTTCCGGCAGACTTAAATCCGTAACCTATGCAAACGGTAACGTTATGTATGCTACCTACAACAGCATTGGTCAGATGATAAGCGAAACCTGGAAAGATACTGAAGACGGCAACATTATTGCATATTATAAATATGTTTATGACGGCAGCGGTAATATCGTAAGAAGCCTTGACATAGTTTCGGGAATTGAGTATACTTATACCTACGAGGAAGGCAGAATTGTTCGTGCTACCGAAACTGTTGTTATCTATGACAGCAACTGTATCGCGGTTTCCAGAGGAGATACAAACACCATATTCTACAGCTATAATAACGAAGGTCAGCTTGTTAAAAAGCGTGTCGTTACTTCTGATGGTGCTGAACGTATCACCTACTATGAGCACAACGATGACAACACAATCGTTAAGTTCTCCGCAGGCGGTTTGAATGCCACTGCTCACAGCAAAACTGACGGTTTCGGCAGAAAGATTTTCGACGAAGTGCAGACCGGCAGAGGCTTTGTTTCCAGACAGTTTAGTTACCACGCAGGTGCTGTAACCGACGCTCACAAAGATTCGGACAAAGTTAAGTCCTCGCCTACCACACAGCTTGTAAGCCGTATTGAGCTTTCCGACGGCAGATCCCTTTCCTATGAATACGATGCTGAAGAACGCATCACCTCTGTTGTTGAGTCTTATGCTGTTGACGGTCAGCCTGTTACCAATACCATTCTTTACACTTACGATGCACTTGGTCAGCTTCTTACCGAAACGGTTAACGGTGTTGTAGTGAATGAAATGACCTATGACAATTACGGCAACATTCTTACCAAAAACGGCAAGATTTACACCTATGGCGATTCTGTTTGGAAGGATAAGCTTACCGCAATCGATGGTCAGGCTATTACCTATGATGCACAGGGCAACCCTGTTTCTTATCTCGGCCATGATTTGACGTGGGAGAAAGGCAGACAGCTTAAATACTTTGATGGTGTTTCTTACACCTACAATGCAAACGCCATTCGTACTTCTAAAACCGTCAATGGTGCAAAGCACACCTATATCTTAGACGGCACCAAGATTCTTCGTGAACATTGGATGGAATGCGCCACACCGCACACTATTACTCCTTTGTATGATAACGAAGACTCTGTTTGCGGTATCGACTACGGTAATCATACCTTCTATTTCTTGAAGAACCTTCAGGGCGACGTTATTGCCATCGCAGACATCGAGGGCAATGTTGTTGGTCGTTACTCCTACGATGCTTGGGGCGTACCTACCATTACTCAAGATAGCTCCTTCACAGTATGGGAAAAAGGCGTTGAGTTATATTCGTTCAATATTGCAGAAGTTAACCCCTTCCGTTACCGTGGTTATTACTATGATAACGAAATTGGTTTGTACTATCTCCAAAGTAGGTATTACAACCCTGTAACTGGTAGGTTTGTGAATGCGGACATTCCTGAAATAATCGTCTTACATGGTAGATATTCTTTAAATGTAAACATGTATGCATATTGCAATAACGATCCAGTTATTGGCAACGATCCTATGGGAATGCTTGATGCAGCTGGCGCCGCAAGTTGGCTGAATGCAACTGATGTATTCAACATGTATGCACAAGACCTGTATACAGCTTATGCAGCAACTTTAACTAAAATTGGATTATATATAACAGCGTTTCTTACTCCTAAAGTAAGCGCAGCTTTTTGGTGGCAACCTTGGCTTATTGCAGGCATAGTGGTCGCAGCTGTTGCAATAGTAATTGCTTCTGTTGCAATTATATATAATGCTAAAGTAAAGGAAAGAGAAAGAGAAAGACAAAAGTACCTAACGTCTGATAAAACGCTTTCTGATGTCAAGTTAAAACTGCAGTCCGGCAAGCATTATCACTTAGCCTATATTAGCAAGCAAGGCGAGTTATATAAAACCGGAAATAAAATGACCTTTGTTCAAGCTTTAATTGCATTAGGTATAACTGGTGCTGTTAACAGCATTACACGTAGGTACAAATACGACAAAACCAAATCTTCCACTGCCCAACGAACTCTCGAACATAAAGGTAATAGACAATGGGGCATATACGCTGATACTCAATCGGCTGCAAAAGCATTAGCTGTTGTTTTGGGTTCGTCAGAAAAACCCAAAGTGCATGGTTCGGGATATTATGGCCACTATCATGATTTTACACACACTTTCCATATATGGTATGGTGGTAAAATCATATATAAATAATCTCAAATGAGGATAATTCATATGCAATGTTATGAAATGCTTTTACCATATTTTAGATATTATAGAGATGAAGAAACATCTGATAACTTTTCGTGGTGGTTCTGTGTTTTAGATGAAAATATATACGAAACCAATGATATATACAAAGAATTTGGTTACACTTCAATATGCGACATTTGCGATTCGGGCAAATTCATCGAATTATACAAAGTAGATATTATTGAAACCAAAAAAGTATTTTTAAAGCAGTATCATCCAAAAAGTCAAATTTTGAACATTGAACATGACGGAGAATTCGATATTGCCTTTAACTCATTTATAGAAACCAGTTCCAGTTTAGATACATGGCAGGAATATGAAAAAGCTGTATTAGAATCAGCTCTATTGAAATGGAGTTCAGATAATAATATCATAATTTATTAAATTAATCTATGACACTAATAAGTTTTTAGTTTTGGTATGGGAATGATATTATGGTCATTTCGAACATTGTATATTAACGAATAATAACTCATTATTTTGACATAATATTTGCAATTTTCATTCCAATGTGATATAGTGTTTTCATAGTAGAACACACTATATCACATTCGGGGGATTTCTATGAAAATCAAAACTATTGCTTTGTTACTTGTTGCGGTATTATGCTTTTCTTTAACTGCGTGCGGCGAAAGTGAAGCTAAACGTCCAATTGATTACCCAAACAGCAAATGGTCTTGCGATGTTGCCAGTATCACTTTTTCGGTATCGGATGATGGAAAAATCATCGATGCAACTATGGTAGATAAAGACGACAACACGTTGCCGATTTCAATTGTTTTTTCTGATACCGATGAAAACAAGGTAACCATAACCAATGCTGATGAAACCGAAACATATCTTTCCGGCACTTTTACATCCAGCAAAGACAAGTTCGTGATAACAGTAACCGATATTTACAATACGAATCTTAGTATTTCTTCCAGAAGTTTGATATTCAAACGTTCATAACTCAAAAAAGAACCATCTGTTCAATCTCGAACAGATGGTTCTTATTATTTTTACCGCATAGTTTTAATATTTGAATGATACTTATTATACTCTTGAAATTTCACAAATAAATGTTATAATATTATAAATCGACGACAATACTGAGGTTCTTATGAAAGTTTCTGAATTAAGGCTTAATGATATAAAAGAAGTTAACGGTTCTATTAAATCATTAAAAACCAAAGAAATTATCAATAAAATAACGCTGAGTTTTGATATTTCTTCAAGAAAGAAACTTGCCAAGTTATTTATTTGCAATATTGTTACACCAGATGTGCAAAATTTGTGTATCGAACAATTATCTATAGAACAATCCGGGAACGAACTATTAACCAGAGGTCAATCTTCTTATGTCGATACCAAAACAGGATTTGTTTTATTTCCTCAAAGAACTTCCCCGCCCCACTTCGAAGCAACATTTCAAGCTAAAACGGCATCAACTACAGATACACAACGCTGTTACGATATAGAAATGAATTTCGGCGATTTTTCATTCGACTTTTCAACCTCAGAAAAAATCGAACATGCCGATAAAATAATCTATAAAAATGTAAACTTGCTGATTCACCCTAGCGACAATATAGTAAAGGTTTTGGAATAAGTTTCTTAACCATGTGTATCCATTATATGTAATTTTGATTTTTGTTTGACCACAATTTTGACCACAATTGTAACCCGAACAGAAAAAACAAACGGAATATATGTTTCAAAAATGCGAATTTTTGGCTGGAAAACATAACGAAAAGAGCCAAAATAATGCTTTTTTACCCAAAAAATGTTCTCGGAGCGCTTTGGGAGCAAGATGCTGCAGGTTCGAGTCCTGTCACTTCGACCAAAAAGGCTCAGGAAGTATTGTTTCCGGAGCCTTTTCTATGTTTGACTTTCATACCTACCTATTGCTAAATAGCCGCTGTTGTGATATAATTAAATGAGGTGATTATATGAACAAAACACATAAAATTATGATATTCATCAAATTTGTTTTATTGGAATGTTTAATGTACGTATGCGCATTATTAAGTATAATATGTTATGCTGGTGGTTTTTATATTGATATATTAAATACTATAATCGCAATAATCCTTGCACATGTAGGATATAAATTCACAACCGGGATTATTGATATCACATTTGTGTATATCAATTTATTGTTATCGGTTTATATAGGTTCAAAATATCAAACATTACTGTACTATAATAACATAAGCTCCGATCCACTAACATTAGTTGCTGGTGATACATTTATGCGCATTGCATTTATTACCACATTTGTATTTGTTATTTTGTTTATGATGATTAGAATTGTAAAGGTAATTAAAGCAAATAAATGTGTATGAATTTGATTATTCATCTAATTTTGTTTACACAAACAAGACAAGGCTAAACCTCATATCAACTACTTTAATAATTGATATCTTGTTGTTATTAGCGATTAACTATCTTGAACTCGTAAATAGTTTTCATAGCGATATGCCTCACAGACAATGCGTTCTTGAAAAAGTTTATTCGTACTTGCAACTTTAAATTCCTTTATTACAACAGGAGAATGTAACATCATATGAAAATTTTCAACATTTTGAAAACTGACAAAAAATATATAAAGTCGATATATGGTTTACTAATATTCCAATTGTATATCGCCATACTATATTGGATAGACGATAATCCAAGCAATAGCTATATATATATAATAGTGCATCCAATATTCTCGGCTATTTATGGTTGTACGTCTTTTCTTTCTTCCAAAAAAGTAATAGTTCCAAACTTGATTTTGGTAGTATGTACCATTCCTTTTTGTTATATTATCGAGTTGCTCTTTGATGATAGGATGCCGTTTTTATCTATATTAGGTCCTATCGTTTCTTTAATATTTTCATTGTTAATGAAGCTCGCGGTATATATTTCAAACAAATCAACCCAATCTCCTCAACCAATACAATCCCAAAAGACGGCGCAATTATATCAAGCACCGCAAATAACACAATCGAACAAACCAACGCAATCCGCAAAACGTGCTAAATATCTATTTCTATGTGTATATGCAGTCGCTGTGCTTGTAAGCTACGTTATTTACATTTTTGGCGATGATGTGGGTTCTATAACACGCATTGTATCTATAATACGCGTTGTATATTGGGCTCTTTACGTGGTATCAATCTTTCCTTTACTCGCTGTTGGATACGGTATTTTTGCGTATTTACAAACCAAACGGGTTTGGTTGCCCAATTTGTGCCTATTTGTACTGTTTTTAACCTTGACGATTATTTTAGAAATGACCAATACCTACTATGATATGCCAAATGGGTTCTGGATGTCTGTTTTACTGTTTATTATATCCACCGTATCTTCGTTAATTACAAAGGTTGTGGTTAAACGTAAAATGCGCAGTGAAGAACAGAGCGATGAATAGGATTTATAATAGAATTTTTTATGTTATATCTTTCTGTTGTATAGACTTTTAAGTTAGGTACTTCTTTGAGGTATCAAATTGACAGAGGGCTATCTACTTTTATCAATACCTTAAAAAATACCGCACAACGAATACTTGATTTTGTAAAAGCTTTGATATGGGACAGCATGATCAAAGCCTTTGCGCTCTGTGGTTGAGGAAATATATGTACAATCAATATGAAAATGTGTTACATGGCGTTTTGCGATATGAGCAAACACAAAATTCTATAATTATAATTTCGTCTATACTGATCTTTGCATTAGTTTTCTTTGTGGCGTTCAAATATACTCCCAAAGCAACTACTAACAAATTAATTATGTATATCGTAATTGCAATTTTAGTTTTATCTTTTATCGGCTATATTATCTATTATTGGGTTTACACATCTAACATAGAAAAGGATATAGAAGATAAAAATTATGTTGTTTATTCGGGAACATTTACGCATGATAACTTTCAAAAAGATTCCTTTTATCATAACATTTATATATTCGACGATGATGGACATAAATATAGACTAAATTATCCCGATTACGGAAATCAATATAAAACTTATCGAGAATTTGAAATATTACCATTCGATACCTTTAACGGAACAATAGTTTATACCAAAAATAGTAGAATCGTTTTAGAATGGTCGATAAGTAATGATGAATAACACATCTTCATAATTGATAGAACCACTAATATTATTCATAGAGCAAATTATTGTAACAATGCCACACTAATTCTTGTTTAGCTTGAACATCAAAAGGAGACGAATATGACCAAAACACAGAAAACGGTTATAAATATCATAACAATACTATTGCTTAACGTTGCTTTTTGGATATGTAACGATTATCCGCGCCATCTTTTGGAATTTGGCGAGGTAACGTCGGGCTTGTCGATTTTTCTTAATCTGTTGTATTTCGCCTTTTTCTATTACTTTGTGATTTTGGCGTTTAAACGCAACGAAACCCTGTTTTCCAACCGCTTTTGAGACGAAAAAACGGCAATAAAGTTTCTTCCCCTTTTACTTATTATCCAGCTTGTTTTTGATGGCGGAAATGAATATTGGGATCTTTTTCATTCAAAAATGCCTCACAGAGAATGTGTTCTTTCAAAAGTAATGGAATGTCTATTAATTTAATATAGTATTTTTACGGAGTACTAACTTATGAGAAAAAACATAGAAATAATAAACAAAAAATACAAAATGTTCTATATAATCTTTACTTTCATAAATGGTTTAGCATTTGCTGGTATTGCAAGCGGTGGCGACCTAGGAATGATGCCCATTTTAGTTCTTTTCTGGATTTTTTCCTTTTTGATTGCTATTTTTCATGGGTATATAACTTATGCTAAAATTCATTCGTTTTTTATACCACATTTGTGTTTTTACATTTCTTGGGTTGTTTCACTATTGCCACTTATGTTTTTGCTTCCGAAAGAGGATATTGATGACTTAATTGATATTTTCCAGATAGCGTCTATTTTCTTGTTGATTTCTTGCATCGGAGCGTTGATAGCTAAAATAGTGATGATAATTAAAAGAACTAATATATCAAAAGTTAGTGAAATCATTTCTAAGGTTGAAGAAACAACATCAAGCGACACCGATTCAGATTAAATAGATAGTTAGCAATGTAATCAATTCTAAAATAAATGTTTGTTAGCTTATAGTCTATTTTCTGTTGTATAAACTTTTAAGTTAGGTACTTATTTGAGGTATCAAATTGACAGAGGGCTACTGACACCTAATGGGCGCAGTAGCCCCTTGTTGAAAAGAAATTGAATATTAAAGCAGATAATAACGGTTACTTGTAAAAGAACCGTTTTTTCTGTATGCATAGACGTAAAACATTTGAGTTATCTTGACAATTTGGGCATTTTCGAAGCCATACATCGCAACCGTTTGCCATGTATTTATGTCCGCAATCGAGGCATTCCATTTCAAAAAATTTCTGGTTATTGTGAGTTTCGGACATTCCTCTGTATCCGAGATTCTTTTGATTATTTTTGTTTATATATCCTTCGTCTGTTGTTTTCATATTGTTTTATCTCCTTGTTGCTTACATATCCATCAAAGGCAAGCGGAAAATCATAATTCGTTCTCTACTGTCGTTACCGTCAAAAAGGTCGCCACAGTCTATTTCGTCGTAAAATTCCAGCTCGTTCACCGTGGTAAGGTAACACATATACTCGCTTGATGGATAATAGAAAAACAAAAACATTTCCCTTGGGGCGGTATAATAGGATTCGATAATTCTTGCCATAACCGAACGAAGAATCTCCACGGAAAATGGGTTGAAGAAATAGCACCTATTGACATCTTGCGGAACTTCGAATTCTTCTGCACGAGTGGCTACAAAATCTGCCTTTGCTCTTGCCGTTTTTAGATTTCCTATGGCACGGGCATAAATTCGCTCGTCGTATTCAATTCCTATGGTCTTGGCTTTCGCCTGATACGAGAGGAAAAAGGAGACACGACCTTTCCCACAGCCATAGTCCAAAACCACATCGCCCTTACGAATAAATCCACTGTTCGCCAAGCGTTCCAAAACACAGTAGGGCGTTGGCTCGTAGGGATAACGGTACATGTCAGCATTGCTGTCATCCCGACCGCTTGTTTTTATGTTTAACAGCTTGTCCCATGCATTTTCGTTATCTATCATTGTTCGCCTCTGTATTTACGTAAAATCTCCATAATATCACACTCATACATGTTTCCGCCGAGAACGTCGCCGTTTGGTGAGAACGAAACACAATGCACGTCGTGCGAGTCTTCGATATACGGATTCTTGGGAAGCTCATCCGTAAAATACTCGGCGAGATATTTCAGCGCATTACCCTCGGGGAAAATGATATTTCCCTCTCCCACCGGAATCTCCATATCGCCAAAGCTGTTAAGTATTTCTCTCGTTTTGCGGTTGTATGGGTTATCATCAGTCTTGCTTACCAACCACGCAGGTTGAAGGCGCATTGGAATACCTTTTTTCTTTGCTTCATCGGCAAAAACTTTAACCGCTTCAAGCGGAATAGTTTCCTGATGAAAGGCATCAACAGAAAGAAGCAAATCGTTCACGCCACATTGGGCAAGACGCTCTGAAACTTCGCAAATCTGCTCGACATTCTTTGAAAAGTAACCGTTGGTTATTACCTGGCGTTTAGGAATATTCAGTTCCTTTGCAGCGTTCATAATTTCATAGACGGCATCTGCATACAAAAGCGGTTCTCCGCCGAAAGTCATCACAGTTTTGATGTTATACTCCGCCGCAATTTTTCGCACCGCATCTGCGGCAATTAGCGGATCGATTCGCTCACCGCAAGAGGTATGATCGCCCTCGGAGCAGTGTTTACACCGACCTGTGCAGGCGTAGGTTACGACGAACTCGATTTTGTTTAGGTTTTTAAGGTATTGGTTCATATTAGTCTTTGATGTAAGTATCGATCGCATCCGCTACAAATTCGGCGGTTCCTTCGCCGTATTTGTCGATGTTATTCTTGAATCGCTCGTCGGCGGTGTACATCTTACCAAGCCCTGCAAGAATATCATCCGTGCAGGTGTAGTAGTTGGCGGTGATGTGAGATTGAAGTTTTTTAACAAGCGCCTGTGCTTCGGCAGAATCGGCAGTTACGCCGCTATTTTTGAGCGTTGCAAACTCGGCAAAAATAGCCATCAAACCATCGTTTGCTTCCGCCCATTTTTCTTTTGAATAGTTATTTGTTTTCTCGGTATATTCGGTATAGGCGTCGGTATTTCCAAAGCGTTCTTTAGTTTCATTTGAATAGTTATTCATTTATTTACCTCCGAAAAATATTTATAGGTCATAACAAGTCCCGAGCTAAGCAGAGCGCCACCGATGATGTCGGTTATCCAATGCACCCCCGAAAGAATTCTTGCAACAACCATAAAAGCGGCAAATGAGTTAATCACAAATGAGGCAAAACGCTTTACGATAAGGTTTCTGATTCGGGAGTTTATCTGCATTGATGCCGTTGGCATTACGCAAAGGACAAGCATTGTAGTTGACGAGGGATATGATGCTTCGAGATAACCGTCGATAATTATAGGGCGATAATTTATAACGACAAATTCGAAAAGAATATACGCCATTATTACAGCGATATAGAAACCACCGAGAGCGAGAATATCGCGGTCTACCTTTAACAAGTTTCTTCTTTTTATCAACTGTGAAAGCCCGAGAATTGCAAAATCCAGGGCGATAAATATGGGAACAAGACCTAACCAATCGGTTATTGTGTAAAGGCGCATATTAGTTCCCGTTAGGTTGTGGACAAAGCCGTTTAGTGTGGAAAAACCCACAGAGGTTTCCTTTGGTCCGATTGCTTTCACGTCCACAAAACGCAGGAGCAATGTCCAGACGATAAAGGATGCGAACAGGGAGAATGTGAGAATCGGTTTCTTTTTCATTTTGATACCTTCCTTTTTTGTGTTGATTACAGTCTAAAGGAAGTAATTAAATTTGCAAGAAACGGGATTTCACATCTACGATACGAATCGTATCAAGGGCGTTTCGCAAGCATTATTGCTTTGATTATAAGCAATGCAAAGGCAAACACGGCGGCATAGGGTTGTAGGCTTAGGATAAACAAAAGCAATGTGAGGATGCCAAACGTTAAAGAGATTACCGTTTTACTTTTCATCCAAAACACCCCTTGGCAATTCTGCAAAGCGAGTGTAAGAACACCCACCAAAACCATTCCCACCACAACGGTGAAATATGCGGTTTTTAAGTAGGAACCCACACCGTCCATCGTTAAAAGAGTGGCTTCGGTAATAACGCCCTCGGCTTTTGTTGCGAACAGCGGAAGAAAAAGGAACAAGGACGCGCAAATATCTAAAAGACCAAACACCAAATCACGGAAATGTAAAGTAGTGATCTTTTGATTTTCTTCCGCCAGTGTTAACACCTCATTGGACGAAAGAAGATCATCAACCGTTACCGAGAAGAACTGTGCTATAACCTTAAGCGATTCGATATTGGGGTATCCCCTGCCCGATTCCCATTTGGAAATTGCGGTTCGGGACACGTAAAGTTTACTTGCAAGTTCTTCCTGCGTTAACCCTTTTTGCTTTCTTAGTTCTTGAAGTTTTTCGTTAAATTCCATAGTCAATCCTAAAAGATTTATTACCGAATAAACGTAATAATCCTGTATTTTAATTGTTTTATAATTACATATTTCACCGATGATGGCCTTTTACGTTATTATGGGTATTATATCATATTTACGCATACTTTTCAATGTGTTTAGATTATTTGTGTTACATCACGGGGATTGTTTTAGGATATTTTGAAATTCGTCCCTTATTTTTTTGAACAACAATAAACTAAACACCGCAGAGAAATCCTTTTTGATTTTTCCGCGGTGTTTTATTTGGATTTTCTATGGATTGTTGAAGAATTTAACAGACAAGATAAAGCCGATAAGTGATACCGTTGTATCGGTTACGGGATAGGTAAACCAGAAATAATCAAGCCCGAAGCGAGAGAAAAGGTAGGCTAAAGGGACAAAGAGAAAAACCGTACGTATAATGGTTAGCATAGAGCTTGTAAGACTCTTCCCTACCGCTTGGAACAGCACGGGATAGGTCAGCGAGATTGCAAGGGGCACGTAGCTTAAGCCTATAATACGAAACGCGGTTATTCCCACGGATATAACCTCGGAATCCGAGGAGAAAAAGCGCAGCAACGGTTCGGGAATGATTTCGAAGCAGAGCGTGCCGATTATCATAAGTCCGCCACCGAAAAGGAGCGATGTATTAAGCGCTTTTTTGCACCTATCTATCTTTCTTGCGGCGTAATTGTAGCTGATTACGGGGACAACGCAGGTTTGCATTGCGCCGATAGGAATGAAAAAGAAGGTCTGCCATTTATAATAGAGCCCGAGGACGGTTACCGCCGCATCCGAAAAGGTGGCAAGTATCACGTTAAGACCGAATATGTAAAGTGTATATGCCGATTGCATTAGGATATTTGGCACACCCAGACGGAAGATTCTTTTTAGGTAGTGGGGGTATTTTTGAAGTTTAGGCGAAGGGAAAAAGCCTTTTTTCATTACCACCAGTGCCGCGGCAAGCTGTCCCAGCACGGTTGCCACTGCCGCACCTGAAATACCCATTTGAGGAAAGCCGAACAGACCGAATATGAGAATAGGGTCTAAAATTATATTAGTTACCGCGCCGAGGATTTGGGCAACCATGGGGGTCTTCATATCACCACGGGATTGAAGAACCTTTGTCCATATACTTTCGAGGAACAAGCCGAAGCTGAACACACAGACGATTCGCCCATAGGAGATAACGTCGGCAACAACCTCGGGTGTGTCGGTTTGCAGTCTTGCGTACAAGGGCATAAGCGCATAGCAAACTGCCGCGAAAATTGCCCAAAGGGCAATTGCAAGGGGTGTACCCACACCTGCGTAGTCGTTGGCGTCTTTCTCTTTACCTACGCCAAGCTTTGCCGCCATAGCGGTGTTTATGCCCACACCTGTGCCCACCGCCAAGGCGATCATAAGAAGCTGAAGCGGATAGACGATGGAAAGGGCGGTTAAGCCGGATTGGGAAAACCTGCCCACAAACAGGCTGTCTATGATATTGTACAATGCTTGAATTAGCTGCGCCAGCATAACGGGTGGCGCCATTTTTAGAATTATTTTTGTGATATTTCCTGTACCGAAGCTATCACTTTGATGCTTTATATTTTCCATAGTAAAAAACACTATATCACACAAAGGTTAGTTTTTCAATAAAATTCAAGTGTAATGTTTTAAAAATATGTCGCGAATGTAAAAAATGTCAATTCTATTGACAAGAAAAACGCAAACTAATATAATTAACGCAAGAACCGATAATTTTCGACGGAGGTAACTATTAATGGCTGCTGTAAAATGCAAGAATTGCAAAAGTTTGGTGTCCTCGAACGACGAGCTATGTCCTCATTGCGGTTCAAAGGTTGAATTGGAAGTTCAGTGTCCCAAATGCGGCAATAAAGATTGCACCTTTAGAAACGAAGGACAAATTGTATATTCTTGCGAAAAATGCAATTTTCATTTCACCGTTAAAGACGGCATAACAGAAGAATATATCCCACCCCAACCCAAAAATTTCAACCCCATTACCGCTTTTATCAGCATGTGGAAAAACGCTTTGAATTTTAAAGGGCGCGCACGCAGAAGCGAATATTGGTACGGTATGTTATGGTTCTACCTATTGGAAATTGCTTACATCATTTTTACGATTTTCGGTGTTGTTAATGACACCTGCGCAATCATTTCTTTGGCTTTAACTGCTATTTTGTTGATTTCTATTCTCCCTATACTTGCTTTAACGGTTAGACGTTTGCACGACACAGGAAAAAGCTTTGCGTTTTTACTGTTGGGATTGATTCCTACGGTGGGCTCCATACTTATGCTGATTTTCATGATTTTGAACAGTGAAATTGGTGGTAACAAGTACGGCCCCAACCCAAAGGGCGAAAATTAAACTAATCATTAGTTTTAGACCTTTATTTCAATACAAATAACAGGGCGCAGTCGTGCCCTGTTTTCTTATACAAAAAGACGACTTACGAGAGCCGTCTTTTTAAAAATTATTGTTGTGATATTTCCTTTTCAGAAATTATTGTTTTGATACATTACGTTTTTCATTTTACGGCGTTTTATCCATTTAAATCCCGCGATCCCAAAACGCAATCGTTAATTATATTCACCACAGAATCTATATCGTCGCAACAATCCCCATCGAGCCATTCCATAACAATGGCGAATATACCTGTAAGATAAAATTTTATCACATAGGCACGTTTATTTTCGGGAATTTTAAACTTTACAAGGATCGGCTCGAATATAGATTTGAACAGGTTACCATATACATCATCCATATTCATAACGTGATATTGCTTAATGGCAAGCTTAAAAATACGGCGGTTATCCTTTACAAAGGTGAGATACGGAACCAGATAATCACGTGTTACGAATATAAGCTGTTCTCCGCCGTGGTCTAATCGAAAAAGCACGTCCTTTTTATCTACATCATAATAAGAAAAATGCTTATTGAGAATATACTCGGTTGTTTCCTTAAGTAAATCTGCCGTATTTTCATAATGAAGATAGAAGGTGGAACGGTTTACGCCCGCTGTGTCGCAAATTTCTTTTACGGTAATAAAAGAGAATTCCTTTTTTTCAAGAAGCGATATGAGGGCTTCATCCATTTTTACCGCAGTATTAAAATATTTACTTTCGTTCTTGTTCATAAAAGAAGCCCTCCTTTTATATTATTTTCCTTCGCTGATTTCTCTTGCCAGCTCGACAATTTCGTAAGCGTATTTCTTTTTTCCGGCTTCAAGCATTTTCTTATAAATGGGGTAGTTAATTCCTGTGCCTGTAAATCCGATAATTCCTATTACTATTCCCAATGCGGTAAGAAAGGGCGTTCCGCCGATTACCTGCATAGCAAGGCACATTCCCAACCCTGCAACCAAGGTTGTGATTATTCCGAAGGTATAGGTAAACACCGTTGCGGGAAGCTTTGCCTTTGCATCAAGCTTGCGAAGGGCAACTACCTTTGAATTGTCTTTAGGAGCGTACTCCTTGGCGATGGATTCTGCATAAATTTTGTCTGTGTTCATTTTTTATCTCCTTTTGATTTTGTGATTTTATTGTATCAAGCATCAAAAGAAAAAAGAACAACACGTTTTTGAAAAAACGTTGATTTTTAAAATATTATACAGCAAGGCAATTATTTTTTCAACAAGGCTTTGTATTTACAAATGCTTTTTTGTTTGATATAATAAATTAAAGAAAACCTAAAACGAGGAAAATATAAATGACAGTTAGCGAGAGATTTTTGAAATACGTTTCATTTGGCACAAACTCTGACGAAAATTCCGAAACCTGCCCTTCTACAAAGAGTCAGCTTATTTTGGGCGAATTTATCGCAGAGGAGCTTACAAGAATAGGGCTTTGCGACGTTGAGTTTGACAAGGACGGTTACGTTTACGGCGTGATTCCCGCAACAGCAGGGAGAGAAAACGACCCCAAGATTGGGTTTATTGCCCATATGGACACCAGCAGCGACGTTAAAGGGGACGATATTAAGCCCCAAATTGTTAATTACCACGGCGGCGACATTAAGCTTAACGAAAACGTCAGCATTAGGCTAAAGGACTTTCCCTTTTTAGAAAAATATAAAGGCTGTGATATTATTACCACAGACGGTACAACTCTTTTAGGCGCAGACGACAAAGCCGGTATCGCCGAAATTTTAACCGCTTGTGAATATATTATCGCACACCCCGAAATCAGCCATGGCAGGATTGCTGTGGGAATTACTCCCGACGAGGAAATCGGCAGAGGCGCGGACAGGTTTGACGTTAAGAAATTCGGTTGTGATTGGGCATATACCATTGACGGCGGTGAATTGGGCGAGATTGAATTTGAAAACTTCAATGCCGCTTCGGCAAAAATCACCGTACACGGGGTTAACATTCACCCGGGAAGTGCAAAGAACAAAATGAAAAATGCCAGCCTTTTGGCGGCAGAATTTATTAATATGATGCCCAAAGCCGAAACACCCGCCCACACCGAGGGTTACGAGGGATTTTATCACCTTGGCGGTATGGAGGGGGACGAAACCTTGGCAAAGCTGAGCTATATCATTCGCGACCACGATATGGAGAGTTTTTTAAAGCGCAAGGAATTTGTTGAAAACCTTGTTAAATATCTTAACAGCGTTTACGGGGACGGAACCTTTGAGGCGGTTATCAAGGACAGTTATTATAATATGCGGGAAAAGATTTTGCCCTTTATGCACATTATCGATAAAGCGGCAGAGGCTATGAAGCAAGCCGAGGTTGAGCCTTTGATTGTACCTATACGCGGAGGTACGGACGGCGCAAGGCTTTCTTTCGAGGGACTTCCCTGCCCCAACCTTTCCACAGGCGGCGCGAACTTCCACGGTGTTCACGAATTTATCCCTATTCAATCTATGGAAAAAATGGTTGAAATTATTGTAACATTGATGAAGAATTAAATACTTTTAAATATATAGGGCGGCTGTTTAGAGCCGCCCTGTTTTCATATTACTTATAATCACTCCACAAACTTAACAAGCTTTTCTATATCCTTGCGTTTCTTTTGGCGGAGTTTATCGTCATCTTTGGGGTAGCCAAGGGTTATCACAAGGCGGACAGGTTCGTCAAGGTCGCAAAGTTTGCGTATTTCGCTATCGTCAAGCCAGCCAAGAATACAAGAGCCAACACCTTGGGCGGTAGCTTCCGCAGTGATGTAGGCGGCAAGGATACCGATATCTATAGAACGGTAGTCGTTCTTCTTAACCTTTGCGCCCATCGCCGCAGTGGCATTATAAGGCATTTCGGATATAACCAGCAAAACGGGAGCATCAGGAGCGAATTTGTTAAGCCCCATTCCTTGGGTTGCCTTTGCAACCTTTTTTGCCGTTTCCCCACGGCAGACGGTTATTTGGTAAGGCTGACCGTTGCAGGCAGAGGGCGAAAGGCGGGCGGCTTGCAGGATGCGGTCTAACTTTTCTTGTTCTATATCGCGGTTTGGGTTATAGTTACGGCAGGATTGGCGTGTTTCTGCTATTTCTGTGAAGTTCATATATATCTCCATTTGTGAATTACTTAATTAATTTTATCACATAGAGGTAACTATTGCAAGTTTTAAGTATATAACGCTGCGAATATGCATAAAATTCTTACAAATAATTGATGGGTGAAGGTTATGAAGCGGAATTTATCTTATTGGCAATTGGGCGGGTTTATATTTACGGCAATCGGCGGGGTTTTACTGCATTTTCTTTATGATTGGACGAAGGAAAGTCTTTTAATTGCGCCATTTTCGGGAGTTAACGAATCTACCTGGGAGCATATGAAGCTTCTATACTTCCCTATTTTAATATTTGCTATTATAGAAAGCAGATTTTTCAAGGAGAAACAGGATTTTTGGTGGGTGAAATTAATGGGAATCATCGTGGGACTTTTGACAATACCTATTTTATTTTACACCTACAACGGCGCGTTTGGGAAATCACCCGATTGGTTTAACATTACCATATTTTTCATTTCGGCGGCGGTAGCTTTTATTTTGGAAACACGGCTTTTCAAGAACAACATCCCTTGCAAGCGGCCTTGGCTTGCATTTGGGGCGGTTTGTTTTATAGGGTTGCTGTTTGTTGTGTTTACCTTTATTCCACCGCAAATCCCTTTGTTTCAAGACCCGTTGACGGGTGGTTTTGGGGTGTGAGGGTGTAATGAAATCCTTGTTGAGGTTAAATATAACAACATCATCTATACTATTCTCTTTTCACTCTTATCTTTTATCCGGGAACGACAATTTTAGAGAAGAGAGAAGAACGAAAAGTGAAAAGAACAAAAAGAAACGACAACCTTCTGTCGAAAATTGTCGTTTCTTTTTGGTGCCGGTGATCGGGGTCGAACCGATACGGTATCGCTACCACTGGATTTTGAGTCCAGCACGTCTGCCAATTCCATCACACCGGCAATTATTTAGCGGTTTTCTCACCGCGCAAGGGTTATTATATCACATTATTTTTCGTTTTGCAAGTGTTTTTTTGCAACTTTCCAAAGTTTGACTTAATTATGTTTATATGTTATAATTAATTGACCACCGAAAGGAGCTTTAATATGAATTTTTCCATTGACACCACCATGGTTATTGAAGAAGCAAAAGCCACTGTTAAGAAGCGTGGCGCTGTTAGAATAACCGTCAATTTTCTTTTGGTTTATTTAATGACCATTTTGCTTGGCGCTTTTATTTTGTCAGGAGTATTTATACTTTTGGCCGTTTTTAGTTCTTTAAGCGATAATCCCCAATCCGGCTTAATGGGTATGATTCTTAATTTTCTGCAAGAGACAAGCGGCATTTTGAACTTTGCCTCTATACTTTCCTGCATTATGTTAATAGCAATACCCATTTATTACTGTACCAAGCTTGAAAGACGCCGTTTATTTACAATGGGATTCACGAAGAAGAACGCGGTTTCTGAATATTTAGTTGGTCTGGGCATTGGATTTTTAATGTTTGCCCTTTCCTTCGGGGTGATATATATTTTTGGTGGGTATGATTCGCTTTCTTTTAACTCCGACATTTCGGCGGGCATAATTGTTTTGACATTTCTCGGTTTTGTTATTCAAGGCATGAGCGAAGAGGTATTTGTGCGCGGCTATTATATGGTTTCTTTAGCCACCAACGGTAATATTCCCTTGGCGATTTTTATTAGTTCTTTTGCCTTTTCCCTTTTACACCTTGGTAACGACGGTTTAAATGCAATTGCGTTAATCAACCTGTTATTGTTTGGCATTTTCGCAGGTTTATATTTCATTCGCCGCGGAAATATTTGGGGCATCGGCGCATTACATACTATGTGGAACTTCGCCCAGGGCAATATTTTCGGATGTAAGGTTAGCGGGAATTTTGCGGGTGAATCCATTATTGCAACAAGCCAGACCGACAGATTTAGCTTTATCAACGGCGGAGAATTCGGACCTGAGGGCGGTATTGCCGTTACGGTTATACTTTTGGCGGGAATCGTTGTTTTATATTTTATAAAAAACAAGGACAGGTTTGCTGAAATTGATTGTTAAGGCTTTACAATCTACGTTATAACACAAAGAGGCGACGATTTCGTCGTCTCTTTTTTCGTTATAACCACTTATGATATATCTGAATATATTATAAGTGGAGGTGAAAATTATGGCTTTATTTAACTGCAGCTGCAAATGCAATTGCACCCTTTGGGCGGTTATTTCTTCTTTGATTATCGGTATTATCACCGCATTTTTGCTGATAACCGGTGTTATCACCGTTGGCAACGCTTTTCTTTGGGTTGTTTTGGGTATTGCGGTTGTTTATCTTGGGATTTTATTGGTTGCTACCGCCCTTAACGGCGACAAGGACAACTGCGGATGCATTTGCACCGTTATTAACAGTGTGTTAGCGGGTATACTCGGCAGTGCCCTTTTTGCTGTAATTCTTCTTGCTGTGGGTGTTGTTGCCGCAAGTGTTGTAAGCGCGGTTTTAGTTGGGTTGCTTTTATTCTTCCTTTCGTTAACCTTAACCTCTACGGCTTGTTTGGTTAAGTGTATTGCAGATTGCGATTGACGTTAGATATCGGCAGAGGGGTATTCCTCTGCCGATTTTTTGTGTAGTTATATGGGAGTGAAAGCGGAACGTCGAGGACGCCGTTCCCTACACGGTTATTGGGCGAGAACGGGCGATTCGTGAATCGCCCCTACGGCTCGGGATGACAGGACGGGGAGGGTTCGCGGATGACCCGTTTTTTTCAAGAATTGTAGGGACAGGCGTCCTCGACTGTCCGTAAAAACGGCGGGAGTAGAACCCCCGCCCTACGGTGGAATCGGTGTGGTATCGCGTTAAGGTGAGATTTTTACGTATAGGTTACATTACGGGCGGTCGAGGATGGCATTCACTACAGGGATGTTGGGTGAAAACGGAACGTCGGGGACGCCGTTCCCTACACGGTTATTAGGCGAGAACGGGCGATTCGTGAATCGCCCCTACGGCTCATAGCAAAAAACTAAGACCACCGATTTTGCGGTGGTCTTGGTTATTATGAGTGCACAAGAATATTAAATGTAACACCGGATTAAAGATTATAATATCTATCGAATTCGGCGGGATGGGGGATTTTGGCAAGCTCGCGGCATTCTTCACGTTTGGTACGGATGAAGTTGGTAATAAGCACCTCGGGGAATACACCGCCTGCGGTAAGGTAATCGTGGTCGGCTTCCAATGCGTTAAGCGCTTCGTCAAGAGAAGTGGGAAGATGCTTAAGCTTTGCCTTTTCCTCGTCGCTTAAGTGATAAAGGTTAACGTCATAGGGGCCCCAGCCGTTGGCGTGAGGGTCGATTTTATTTTTAACACCGTCGAGACCTGCCATAAGGATTGCCGCATAGCAGAAATAGGGGTTACAGGTCGCATCGGGGTTGCGAAGCTCGAAACGGCGTTTATCGGGGCTTTTTGCATAGGCGGGAATACGGATTACCGCGCTGCGGTTAGAGGTTGCATAACCCACTGTTACAGGTGCTTCAAAGCCGGGAACGAGACGTTTGAAGGAGTTTGTGCTGGGATTGGTTATTGCACAAAGAGATGCGATATGCTTAAGCAAACCGCCCATGAAGTAATGTGCAGTTTCGGAAAGGTTGGAATAGCCGTTATCATCGGAGAAAACGGGCACGCCATCCTTAAAGAGAAGCATATGAACGTGCATACCGCTACCCGCTTCGCCATAGATGGGCTTGGGCATAAAGGTGGCGGTTTTGCCGTATTTAAGGGCGGTGTTACGGATGATATATTTAATCATCATCGTAGCATCTGCCATATGAACAACCTCGCCAAGCTGGGGTTCGATTTCGAACTGACCGGAGGCGGCAACCTCGGGATGATGATAGTTGATATCTATGCCCATTTCCTTCATAAGAAGGCACATTTCGCTACGGCAATCGTAGGAGGTATCGAAGGGTTTTGCGATATGATAGTTTTTCTGTTTTGCAACCACAACGCCCTTACCCTCGGTATCGCTGTTCCAATAGGACTGTTTTGCATCTACGGACGCGCCGATATAGTTACCCTGAACACCCCAGGTTACATCATCGAACAGATAAAACTCGAATTCGGGAAGAATTTTCATTGTATCTGCCACGCCGCTTTGTTTCATATATTCAACGGCGGCGCGAATGATGTTACGGGGATATTGAGCAAGAGGACGGTTTTCGGGTTGGTCGATAATCATCGCGTTACCCGTCATAGAAAGAGTGGGAATTTCACAGAATGGGTCGATTAAGGCAGTGTCGGGGTCGGGTATGAAAACCATATCGCTTTTTTCTACCACGGCGTAGCCATAGTTAGAAGCATCAAACCCTATACCGCTTTTCATCGTTTCCTCGGAAAAGTTATCTGCGGGGATGCTTACGTGGCGGTATTGACCGTTGATATCAACCATTTTGAAATCAACCATCTTTATACCCTTTTCTTTGATTAAATTAAGTATATCCTGAATTGTTTTTGCCATTTTACTTCTCCTTATTTTTAATTTACTAAATTATAACAGTTTTTAAAGGTTTCGTCAAGTGGAGGAAATTTAGCAATACATTAGTGATTGGGTATTATCCTCGGAATATTCGATTTCTTCGGAAATTATGCTTGCCAAAACCGATATTTCCTGCAAGGTTTTTGCCTTTTGATTGCAGATTAGCGAAGCCAACAGGCTTTCGCAGAACAAACAGAAGGACAGACGGGAGGTAAAATCCTCATTATCAAAGGCTTCTGTACAATGGCGATAAATAAAATATGCCAATGCTCTCTCTAAATATTCATCTACACCAAAGGGGCATTTTTGGGAAGAATAGGTTAGGAACAAAGCCTTATGAGAATTATCAAGATACTCCAAGGAATCGATTATTTTAAGCCAAAAGGTATCGTCATAGGTTTCTATTTTATATTTCTGTTTAATCATTTCGATTTTTGTTTTGTAATCGAAGGATTGGTTTTGCAATATTTCGTATATTTTCTTACGTTCTTTACGACCGTTAAAATTAATTAATTCATCGGTGGCACTGTCTTCTCCGATTTCTTCCATAACGTCATAGTTTTGAGAAGAAAGAATGATTCGCGCCGCCTCTCTGCAGGACATGCCCAACCCTATTTCTGCCACGTCTGTAAAATTATAAAATCTCGGATGTTCACGGCAGATATCACAAAGATAGCCTTCGCCCGCATTGAGGATGATTTTACACAAGCCGTTTTCATCGAGATGAGGACATCTGTCGCGGTCGCAAAGCTTAAAATGAGGTGTTTCTTCCCAAGAGATGCTTTCTTTTATATTTGAAGCGTAGCCGTTTTGTAGGTTTTGGTATTTATTGAGGGTGGTTTCATCAATATCTATTTCCCAACCGATGCAACAGCTATGGTCGCATTTATCGGCAATACATTTGAATTTTTTATAATATGCGGGGGCGTAAAGCTTCATAATTTTCACCTTGGTTAAACGGAATGTTTTTTACATTGTACCACAAGGAGTAGAAAAAGTAAATAAAATTAGATTCTCTCTTATCATATATCCGATGACGGCGGATTTAAATAAAAAAGACTTGCATACGCAAGTCTTTTTTCCGCCTATGGGCTACAAAAAAGATATTTTTGCAGTTTTACGTATGAATTTGAACTCTTGCATATCCGTTCGTTTTTTAGTGATATTCCGACTTCGTCGGAGTGATATTACTTGCTTTGCTCGTAGTGATATTGCTCCACTTCGTTCCGCAGTGATATTATATTCGCCATTAACTGCCGAAGGCAATATCACTCGGCTTTAGCCGAATACCACTGCGAAGCAATATAACTCGCTGTAAGGCGAATATAACTGAAAACGACAAGTTTCTGTCGAAACTTGTCGTTTTCTGG
>SVQU01000030.1 GCA_015065165.1 Oscillospiraceae bacterium
ACTTTCGTAGGGCAGTCGAGAGTTTTCGCGCAAGCCCTTGAAAAATACAATTTATTCCTTATAAAAAATTCAACGCCTCCCATTTTTTGAGAAGCGTTGTGTTTTTTTCTTTTCAAGGGCGTAAATAACCCGTTTAGTTCGGTTTTTCTTTTAACCGTTTAATTTTTTGTCTATAGCACTCGCCGCGGTTTTACCTGCGCCCATCGCAAGAATAACGGTTGCCGCGCCTGTAACGGCATCGCCGCCGGCATAAACGTTTTCACGGGTGGTAAGACCGTTTTCGTCGGCAATAATACCGCCCCATTTTTCGGTTTCCAAGCCTTCGGTGGTGGATTTTATAAGGGGGTTGGGGGATGTGCCGATTGCCATAATAACGCAATCAACGTCCAAAACAAACTCGCTGCCCTCTTTAACCACAGGTCTTCTTCTGCCGGAAGCGTCAGGCTCGCCAAGTGTCATTTCAACACATTCCATACCGCAAACCATACCGTTTTCGCCCTTAAGAATCTTGGTGGGGTTGGTAAGAAGCTTAAAGATAATGCCTTCTTCTTTTGCGTGTTCAACCTCTTCGGCACGTGCGGGAAGTTCGCTTTCGCCACGGCGGTAAACTATGTAAACCTCCTCTGCGCCCAAGCGGAGTGCACTTCTTGCCGCGTCCATAGCAACGTTACCGCCACCGCAAACCGCAACCTTTTTAGCGCGGTAGATGGGGGTTTTGCTGTCCTCGCGGTAAGCCTTCATAAGGTTTATACGGGTTAAAAATTCGTTGGCGGAATAAACACCCTTGAGGTTTTCGCCCTCGATACCCATAAATTTGGGAAGACCTGCGCCCGAGCCGATAAATACAGCCTGGAAGCCTTCTTCTTTCATAAGCTCATCTATAGAAATCATCTTGCCCACAACGGCATTGGTGCGAATTTCAACACCCAAAGCCTTAAGGGTTTCGATTTCCTTTGCAACGATGGATTTGGGCAAACGGAATTCGGGAATACCGTAAACCAAAACACCGCCCGCAACGTGAAATGCCTCGAAAATAGTAACATCATAGCCTTTTTTCGCAAGGTCGCCCGCGCAGGTAAGACCTGCGGGGCCCGAACCGATAACAGCAACCTTTTTTCCGTTGCTTTCGGGACGAACGGGAAGTTCCTTGCAGTTTGCGTTGTGATAATCGGCAACGAATCTTTCAAGTCTGCCGATAGCTACGGGTTCGCCCTTGATACCGCGAACACATTTGCTTTCACACTGAGATTCCTGAGGGCAAACTCGACCGCAAACAGCGGGGAGAGAGCTTTGACGGGAAATAACCTGATAAGCGCCCTCGAAATCGCCTTCTTTAACAAAATTCAAAAATTCGGGAATATCGATATTAACGGGACAGCCCGCAACACAGGAACGGTTTTTACAACCAAGGCAACGGTTTGCCTCGTCAATCGCCTGTTCGGGGGTATAGCCGAGAGCAACCTCTTGGAAATTACGAGCGCGAACCTCGGGTGCCTGATGAGGCATTTCGTTCTTTTTCAAAGACATATTAGCCATTTTCACTTTCCCCCTTTAATTATTCAGGCTGCTTGTTAAGCAGATTGCAGGTTTCTTCATAAGCGTGGCGTTCGAAATCCTTATACATAGTGCCGCGCTCCATAGCTTCGTCAAAATCAACCTGGTGTCCGTCGAAATCGGGACCGTCAACACAAGCGAACATAACCTTGCCGCCAACAGTCAAACGGCAACCGCCGCACATACCCGTACCGTCAATCATAACAGGGTTCATACTAACGGTGGTTTTAATGCCGAATTCCTTGGTGAGCTTGCAAACGAATTTCATCATTATAAGCGGACCTATGGCGATAACCTCGTCATACTGTTCGCCGCTTTCGATAAGCTTACGCAAAGCGTCGGTAACAAGACCCTTTTCGCCGATAGAGCCGTCGTCGGTCATAATAAGATATTTATCACTGCAGGCCTCGAATTCATCCTGAAGGATAACCAAATCCTTATTACGGAAGCCAACCACGGAATGAACCTCTGCGCCGAGCTCGTGAAGCTTTTTCGCAACGGGAAGCGCGATTGCACAACCAACACCGCCACCGATAACGGCAACCTTTTTAATGCCTTCGGTTTCGGTGGGTTTGCCCAAGGGACCAACGAAGTCGGAAATATATTCGCCCGCTTTTTTAGAATCCAAAAGCTTGGTGGTTGCGCCAACTATCTGATAGATAATGGTAACCGAGCCTGCCTTTGCATCGTAATCGGCAATGGTAAGGGGGATACGTTCGCCCTCCTCATCCACGCGAAGGATGATAAACTGACCGGGCTGTGCTTTTTTTGCTATTGCGGGGGCTTCGATAACCATTTTTGAAACGGTGGGGTTCAAAGCCTCCTTAAAAAGGATTTTAAACATAATTACACCTGCTTTAAAATGCAAATTTGCGATATTTATCGATTTTATATGATTATATCACCATTTTCGCTTTGTTGCAACAGTTTTTTATTCGAATTTTATTGATTATCGGGATACATCTATGTATAATAAGGATATAATCCTACTTTTTGGGGGTAAAAATATGAATCTTCTTATTAAAAATATTCTTCTTCCCAATGGAGAATCTACGGTAAATACATTTATATGTGTTTCAAACGGTATTATAGAAGCTATCGGCGAAATGCCCGAAGGCTTTGTTGCCGACGAAACCCTCGATGGCAACGGGATGCTTGCCATACCCGCCTTTGTAAACGCCCACACCCACGATTATATGACAGTGCTTCGCGGTATTGCCGACGACCTACCCTTTATGAAATGGCTTTTCGAGGGAGTTATGCCCCGCGAGGACAAAATGACAAAGGAGCAGGCATATTGGAGCTCTTTGTTGGGATGTGCCGAGATGATTCGTTGCGGTACGGGTACTTTTTGCGATATGCACCTTTTCGGCGGTGCTTCGGCGCAGGCGGCGGTGGATTGCGGTATGCGCGCTTGTGTATCCCGCGGGCTTGTGGGAAGCGAGGGCGGTCAACGCAGAATCGACGAGCAGTTGGCTGAAATTGAAGAATTCAAGGGTTATGAAAACATATCCTTTATGCTTGCGCCCCACGCTATTTATACCTGCGACAAGGAATTTTTGCTTAAGGTTTCTGCCGAGGCAAAGCGTTTGAATTTGGGTATTAACACCCACCTTGCCGAAAGTGTTACAGAGTTTGAGGACTGTATGAAGGCAAACGGCTGTACCCCCACCGAATATATGTATAATTTGGGCATTTTCGAAAACAAGACCATTGCCGCCCATTGTATTCAGTTAACCGACAATGATATAGAAATTCTGGCGAAATGCGGTGTAAGCGTTGCATCCAACCCCAAAAGCAACCTTAAATTGGGCAACGGTATTGCCCCTGTTTATGCCCTTGACAAGGCAGGCGTTAACGTTTGCTTAGGTACCGATTCTACGGCATCCAACAATTCTTTAAATATGTTTTCCGAGCTTAATTACTGCGCCCTTTTGCAAAAGGGCAAGCTTGGGGACAGCACAGCCATCCCCGCAGAGAAGGCCTTTGAATTTGCCACAATCAACGGCGCAAAGGCTATAGGAATTGAAAAATTGGGCAGAATCGAAAAGGGATGGAAAGCCGATATAACCCTTTTGGACCTTAACGTGCCCAATATGATTCCCTTCCGCAACCCTTATTCTATGATTTGTTATTGCGCCGACGGAAGCGAAGTTGACAGCGTTATTCTAAACGGCAGGGTTGTTATGAAAAACAAAAAGCTTCTCACCATAGACGAAGAACAGCTTTATTATAATATCCGCAAAATGGCGGAAGTGATTTAAGAAAACGAGGTAATAAAAAATGTCCTACGAAATTAGAGATATAAATCTTTGGGAAAGCGGCGAAAAGAAGATTCAATGGGTTAAAAACAATATGGACCTTTTGAGAGGTATCGAAGAAGAATTTTCCCAAACCAAGCCTTTTTCGGGGCTTCGTATTGCCCTTTCGGTGCATTTAGAGGCAAAAACCGCATATCTTTGCCGTGTTCTTGCGGCGGGCGGTGCGGAAATGTATATCACCGGCTCTAACCCTCTTTCTACACAGGACGACGTTGCGGCGGCATTGGTTCACGGCGGTTTAAACGTTTATGCTTGGCACGGCTGTACCGACGAGGAATATAATTTGCACATCTCCAAGGTTATTTCCGAGGGCAGACCTAACATTATTATTGACGACGGCGGAGATTTGGTTAACCTTATCCACACCAAATACCGCGAGCTTTTGCCAAACGTTATCGGCGGATGCGAGGAAACCACCACGGGTATAATCCGCTTGCACACTATGGCAAAGGAAAACGTTCTTGAATTCCCTATGGTTTTGGTTAACGATGCCGATTGCAAGCATCTTTTCGACAACAGATACGGCACGGGACAATCGGTTTGGGACGGCATCAACCGCACCACAAACCTTATCGTTGCGGGCAAAAAGGTTGTTGTTGCAGGCTATGGTTGGTGCGGTAAGGGTGTTGCTATGAGAGCAAAGGGCTTGGGCGCATCGGTTATAGTTACCGAGGTAGACCCCATTCGCGCTATGGAGGCGGTTATGGACGGCTTTGCCGTTATGCCTATGACCGAGGCGGCAAAGCAGGGCGACTTTTTCTGTACCGTTACGGGCAACTGCGAAATTATCACAACAAAACACTTCCCCTTGCTTAAGGACGGCGCGATTCTTACCAACGCGGGCCATTTCGACGTAGAAGTGGATATGAACGCCCTTAGAGAATACGCCACCGAAACCTTCGAGGCGCGAAACAACGTTATCGGTTATAAGCTTCCCAACGGAAACACCGTTTACGTTATCGCCGAGGGCAGATTGGTTAACATTTGCGCAGGGGACGGCCACCCCGCGGAAATTATGGATATGTCCTTTGCTATCCAAGCACTTTCGGCTTTGCATTTGGTTAAAAACCAAGGTAAAATCACCGAAAAGCTTATTTCCGTGCCCAAAGATGTTGACCAAGCGGTTGCAAAACGCAAGCTTGCTTTTTGGGGCTGTGAAATAGATGAGCTTACCGAAAGCCAGAAGGATTATTTAGGCAACTGGCAGCATTAATTTTTCTATTTAATAATTCAAACGGAGGTTTATATTATGTCCACACCACACAACAGCGCAAAAATCGGCGATATTGCAAAATCCGTGATTATGTGCGGCGACCCTTTAAGAGCAAAATATATTGCCGAAACCTATCTTGAAAACGCGGTTTGCTTTAACGAAATTCGCGGTATGTACGGATATACGGGTTTTTACAAGGGCAAGAAAGTTTCGGTTATGGGCCACGGTATGGGTATGCCCTCTATCGGAATTTATACCTATGAGCTTTACAACCACTACGATGTTGAAACCATAATCCGCGCGGGCAGTGCGGGCGGTATGGGCGACGGCGTTGAGGTTAGAGATATAATTATTGCCCAGGGCGCTTGCCACGACAGCAATTTTGCTTGGCAATACCGTTTGGAGGGCACTTTTGCCCCTATTGCGGATTTTGAGCTTTTAAAATCGGCTTATGATGCCTCGGTAAAATTAGGCTTGAATGCAAAGGTGGGCAACGTTATTTCCACCGACGTTTTCTATGCACCCGAGGACGTTAACCTTAAATGGAAGGAAATGGGTGTTTTAGGTGTGGAAATGGAAGCCGCCGCTTTGTATATGAATGCCGCCAAGGCAGGCAAAAAGGCGCTTTGCGTTTGCACCGTAAGCAACCATATGTTCACCAAGGAGGAGCTTTCCGCCGAAGAACGCCAGACCGGCTTTAACGATATGATTAAGCTCTGCCTTGAAATAGCGTAAGCGCTATGCAAAGAAAGCACAACAAAGCTATCGTTCCCACCGCACGAATGTTGCGCAAAAATATGACGCGGGAAGAAAAACGCCTTTGGTATGATTTTTTGCGTACTTATCCTGTAAGGTTTTCAAGACAAAAAATTCTCGGAAAATATATTGTGGATTTTTATTCTGCCGAGGCAAGGCTTGTTATAGAGCTTGACGGATACGGACATTGTACCCAACGGGGTATGAAATACGACGAGGAACGCACTGCTTTTCTTGAAGAATATGGTTTGACGGTTATAAGAATCCCGAATTACCATATAAACACCAATTTTTATGGTGTTTGCGAATATTTGGACGAGGTAATTAAACAATCCCTCGGTCAGCATAAACTTGATGACTGAAAACTCCGTCATTTTTCGTAATGATTTTATTACTACGGTTGCTCTGCAACCTACAATCCCTCAGTCAGCTTCGCTGACAGCTCCCTTTACACAAGGGAGCCTTTTTGTTGCTACAAAATAAATTGTCTAACAAAACATCGCCGCACCTCTAAATTCAACTTTATGATGATGCCTCCGCCAATCACGAGGGTAGCGTAAGCCTCCCTTGTGCATTTTGCCCCGCAAAACCATATTTTGTGGGGACCCCATTCGTGAGGTGGATTTTGCGAAGCAAAATACGGAGGGACTGTATCTCAATGATAAAATCGACCAACGGTGCAACAATCTCCCGCAAGAATTCGCCATACGAAACACCCATTGAAAGCCTCCCTTGTGCATTTCACCCCGCAAAACCATATTTTGCGGGGACCCCATTCGTGAGGTGTCATTTTCCTCGGAAAATGACGGAGGGATTGTATCACAAACAAAACAATTTAACAAAAAATTCCCTGCCGTGATTTTTCGGCAGGGATATTTTTATTTGATATTACTTTTTATTCTTTATTTCCTTATCAGAAATCTCTGCTTTTTTTAACAGAAAACAAGGCAAAGAGCATACCGAATGCCGAAAGTGCCAAAAGGACAAAGGCAAAAATCACCGTGCCGTCGCCTGTTGCGGGGGTATCGGGCACTTCATCCCCTGTGGGGGTTGAGCTTTCGGGGGCGGAGTTATCGGGGTCGGTCTCGCCGGGGACGTTAGCGTTGGCGCGGACGGTTATTTCATCGATAAAGGTCCAAGGAACCGCGATATACGCACCGCTTTCATCGGTATAACCCGAGGGTGTTACAGTTACAAGAACGTATCTGCCGGTTGCACCCTTGGTTTCGAGAATTTTGTCATAGGTTGCCGAGGCATCGGGGTTGGAAGGGGTTGTATCTACCTTACCTAAATCGGTATATTTGCCGTTACGCTCGGTGGCAACCGAAAAGGAAACAGATTTGGGCGCGGTGATACCCACCGAGGTTTCGTTTAGATAACCCAAGGAAAATTGGGTTAGGTTATCATAGACCTTGCCCAAATCCACAAGGATTGTAAAGTTGCCGTCGCTGTTAAGCTCGGTTTTGTTAAAGCCAACGTAATCACCGCCGGCATAATAACCGTCAAGACCTTCTTGGTGGGTACCGTGTTTACCGTCGGTAAGCTTTTTGCCGTCGTCGGGATAGCCCTCGGAGGCGGGAGTTACAAGGGTGTAGCTTGCGCCCTTGGAAACCTCGGTTGTTGTAGCCGAAGCGACGAAAGTGGCGCAGAAAAGCGAAAGCATACAAAGTGTTAAAATTAGGCTTGTTATTTTTTTCATATTAACAGAAATTCCTTTCGTTGTTTGTGATTAATATTTGCAGAAATTTCTTTATTATTCATTAATTGACATAGAGAATATATTTTGATAAAATATGAAAAAACAAAAAGGGATGTGTTTGGTTTGAAAACAGGTTTGGTCCTTGAAGGCGGCGGAGTTAGAGGTATTTATACCGCAGGCGTGTTGGACGTATTTTACGAAAACGGAATAAGCTTCGACGGTGTGGCGGGCACCTCCGCGGGGGCGGTGCACGGTTGTTCGTTCCTTTCGGGGCAAAAGGGCAGAAGTATTCGTTATTATATGAATTACTGCAAGGACCCCCGATTTATGAGCCTTCGCAGTTGGATTAAAACCGGCAACGTTGTGGAAACCGAGTTTTCTTATCACACTTTGCCCGAAAAGCTGGACGTTTACGATTTCAAGGCATTTTCGGAAAACGAAACACCCTTTTATGCCGTTTGCACCAACCTGGAAACCGGCAAGGCGGAATATATACAAATTACGGATATGAAAGGGCAAATAGACGTTATTCGCGCCTCGGCTTCTCTGCCCTATTTCTCGCAAATCGTTGAGATTGAGGGTAAGAAATATCTCGACGGCGGTTGTAGCGAGGCGATTCCTATTTTGGGCTTTACCCAAATGGGCTATACCAAAAACGTAATAATTCTTACCCGCCCCGCAAGCTATTTAAAAAAGCCCGAATTTAAAGGGCTCGAAAGTATAATCTACCGAAAATACCCCAACTTTGTTTCGGCTTTGAAAAAGCGGCACGAAATTTATAACGAAACGGTTAAAAGGGTTTTAGACCTTGAAAAGCAGGGCAAAGCCTTTGTAATCCGCCCCGAAACAGACCTGCCTGCAGGACGTATGGAGCATAACCCCGAAAAAATAAAAGCCACCTATGATTTAGGGGTTAAGGATGCGGAAAAATCCCTTTCGGCTTTGGTTGAATTTTTGAAGTAAACAAAACAGCCGCAATATTAAAAGAGTTGACAACTTGTGATTTATGTGATATCATAAATCCCGACGGGGCATTAGCGCAGCTGGGAGCGCACAACACTGGCAGTGTTGGGGTCAGGGGTTCGAATCCCCTATGCTCCACCAGAAAAAAGCACTTGCTTATGCAGGTGCTTTTTTCAACGAAATTCGCCTTCGGCGAGTGAAATATGGCTTCGCCATATGAAATAGCTTTGCTGTGAAATATTTGCTTCGCAAATGTGAAACGGCGAATTTCATTTCACATCGACCAAAGGGAGATACTTCACAATTTACAAAGTAAATTATTTCACCGTGAGCGAAAGCGAACGATTCACTAAAAACAATCACTTTGCCACAATTACATCAAATTCCCCCACTTGACGAAACCCTGCCCAACGGATATAATAAACACAGCACGAAAAAGGAGAATTTACAATGACATACACCGAGCTTTGCGGAAAGTTCAATTTCCCTATGCCCGAATATGCAGAGGCATATTACGAGGATTTTACAGCGCAATATGACAGAACCTCCCCCGTTCTTTCCACCGAAAATGCAATTTTGGTTGCCGAAAAAACGAATTTGCCCGACGAGGCAAAGGACACGCTTGTTAAATGCGCCAAGGCGATAGAAAATTTCGACGATGCACATCTTTGCGCGTCCTTTTTGGCATATATTACGGTTTACAAAAGAGCTCCTTGGGTTAACCACATTTATTCCGACGACCTTTTCACCGTTGAAGGCTTAAACCCCGAGCAGGTGGGTTGGGTTTTGGTTGCAACACAGCTGGCAAACACACTTATTAACAAAAAGCCCCCCGAGGATTTGAACCAGGAAAACCTCAACTCATTTAATTCCTATTCCTGGGCTTGCTTTGAGCAAAAGGGATATTGGGGAATTCTTGAATGGAACTGGAATATGCTTTGTGCAGGCGGATGTATGTTCTTGTTTGACATTTTAAAATACGTTCCCGGCGAATTTTTTGGAAATTATCCCGTTATTACCGACGGAAACGACTATGTTTCCTTGGCGGGCGGTGAATTTTTCGTAAACGGCGAGGGCGATTTGGTTGAATCCAAGGAAAAATCGGTTTTCACCACCTCTTTTTATGAGGACGATGAAAAATATATTGCCCACGTTGTCAACCGCGACGGAACGATAGAAAGCAAACCCACCGAATTTTCAAAATCAGTTTGGAAGGACTATCTCCGCGGTGGCTCGCCCATTTTGGAAATACATATCCCCCAACGTGTGGAATATACCCCCGAAAGAATAAAACACGCCCACAAGCTGGCGTTAGATTTCTTCAAGGATTTCTATCCTACCTATAACCCCAAGGCGGTGGCTTGCTATTCCTGGATATGCTCGCCCCAGCTTAAAAGGGTGCTTCCCGAGAATTCCAACATTCTTGTGGTTAACGGCAAGCTTCATATTGTACCTCTTGCCTCTTCCTTTGACGGAAGCTGCCGTTTTCTCCGCCAAGGCACTTCCTTGCAGAAGCGCATTGCCGAGGAATGTGAAAAGGGCATAGAATTCCACAATGGCGCAAGCTATATTCCCATTGATGAAATTGATAGCCTTTAAAGATTACAAGCAGAGCAGACGTGAAAATCTGCTCTGTTTTTCTTATGTAAATATTTGTAATTTATTAAAAATATAGGAAGAAACCTATTGCAATTTTTGGATATGTTTGCTATAATTCTATTTGATGAAAAATATGCATTTGCACAATTGGAGAAGTCTTATGAAAGCAATCATCAATGGCAAAATTATCTTAAAGGACCGCATTGTTGAAAACAGCGCTTTGTTGTTTTCCGATGTGATCGAGGGAATTGTTCCCAACGACAAAATCCCCGCAGACGCTGAAGTTATCGATGCAAAGGGCGGTTACGTTGCCCCCGGTCTTATCGACCTTCACATCCACGGCTATCTTGGCAAGGACGTTTGCGACGGCGAAGAAGAAAGCATCCGCACTATCTCTAAGGGTTTGCTTGCAAACGGCGTTACAGGTTATCTTCCCACCACTATGACTGTGGATATGAAGGTTATCAGAAAAGCCCTTGAGGTTTGCCGCGCTCTTAAGGAAGAAAGCAAGACCTGGGAGGGTAGCGCAATTCTCGGCTGCCACGCAGAAGGTCCCTTTATCAGCGAATCTAAGAAAGGCGCGCAGGACCCTAAGTATATCCTCAAGCCCGACGCAAAGTTTGTTAAGGAATATGCGGACATTATCCGTATAATCACCCTCGCACCCGAAACCGACACCGAGGATTTCGAGGCTATCAAGGAAATCCGCCGCGATACCGACGTTATTATGTCTATCGGTCATACCAGCGCGGATTATGACACCGCAATGAAGAGCACCGAAATCGGTATGCGCCACGTTACTCACCTTTTCAACGCAATGACTCCTCTTGCACACCGTGCACCCGGCGTTGTTACAGCCGCACTTAACACCGACGTTAGCTGCGAGCTTATCGTTGACACCTTCCACGTTAACCCCGCATTTTACGATATGCTTTGGAAGATCAAGGGCAGAAAGCTTTGCTTTATTACCGACTGTCTTCCCGCAGGCGGTCTTCCCGAGGGCGAATATACCTTGGGCGGCGCAAAGATTATCTACCGCGGTATAGTTTGCCGTCTTGAGGACGGTACTGTTGCAGGTAGCGTGCTTCACCTTAACAAGGGTGTTTGGAACGTTTACAGCAACTCCTCTATTCCTTTGTGGGAATGTGTTAACGGCGCATCTCTCAACCCCGCAACCACCTTGGGCATCGACAAGACCAAGGGCTCTATCGAAGTTGGCAAGGATGCGGACATTATCATTACCGACAATGAATTTAACGTAGAAAAAACAATTATCGGAGGTAACATCAGATATGAATCTTAAAGTTAAAGCAAAACTCGACCCTCAATTTGCTCCTCTTTCGGTTGTTTGCCGCGACATGCGCGAAGCTACCAAGGAAGACGGACAAGACCTTGTTATCGGTGTTGAAAGAAACAAGGGTTACACCACTGTTTATAAAACCCGCGTATTCAAGGACGGCACCGGCCACGACGAAGAAAACTTCGACTTTATCGAAAGAATGGTTAAGGCTCTTCTTTGGGTTGCAGGCGGTTTCAAGGTAATTATCGCAGGTAGCGAAGTTATCGGTAACAAGATTAAAGAAGCTTATTCCGATGGCGGCGCAAGAGATTTCGACGTTCACTTTATGGAAAGAGTTTATGAAAAGCCCTTCGAAGTAGAAATCCGTTCTATCGAAAACCCTCCCGTAGCAGTTTCGGGCGCAGCTCCCGTTGGCAGACATTTGGACGGTTGCCGTATCGGCTTCGACGCAGGCGGATCTGACAGAAAGGTTTCTGCTGTTATCGACGGCGAAACCGTTTATTCCGAAGAAGTTGTTTGGTTCCCCAAAATCAACTCTGACCCCGATTATCACTACCAGGGAATTCTCGATGCAATGAAGACCGCGGCTTCCAAGATGCCTCGCGTTGATGCTATCGGTGTTTCCAGCGCAGGTGTTTACGTTGATAACAGAATCATGGTTGCTTCCCTCTTCCTTAAGGTTAGCGACGAAGATTTCGACAAAAAAGTTAAAAATATGTACATCGACGTTGCAAAGGAAATCGGCGAAAACATTCCCGTTGAAGTTGCAAACGACGGCGACGTTACCGCACTCGCAGGCGCAATGAGCTTGGAGGACGATTCTGTTCTCGGCGTTGCAATGGGTACTTCCGAAGCAGTTGGTTACGTTGACCCTCAGGGCAACATCACCGGTTGGTTGAACGAGCTTGCATTCGCTCCTGTTGACTTCTGCAAGAACGCAATGGTTGACGAATGGTCCGGCGACTATGGCTGCGGCGTTAAATATTTCTCTCAGGACGGCGTAATTAAGCTTGCTCCCTTCGCAGGTATCGAGCTTGACGAAAGCCTCTCTCCCGCTGAAAAGCTTAAGGTTGTTCAGGGTCTTATGAAGGAAGGCGACCAGCGCGCTGCCGATATTTATGACACCATCGGTGCATACTTCGGCTATGCTATCGCATTCTATGCTGAATTCTATGATATGAAGCACGTTCTTATTATGGGCCGTGTAACCTCCGGCGACGGCGGCGTTATCCTTCTCGAACGCGCTCAGGAAGTTCTCGATACCGAATTCCCTGAATTGGCTAAGAAGATTCAGCTTCACATTCCCGATGAAAAGGCTCGCCGTGTTGGTCAGTCTGTTGCAGCTGCTTCTCTCCCCAAGATTAACTAATTTAGGTTAATTATTTTATGAAATACAAACACCCCGAAGTTTTCACTTCGGGGTGTTTTTTTGCGGGCGATTCGTGAATCGCCCCTACATTTTGGGGGATTTTGCGGTCGGGGATGCCCCTACATTTTTGCGGATTTTGCGGGCGATTCGTGAATCGCCCCTACTGAACCAAGGATTTTGTCTCGGTTTATTTCATCCGATAAAAATTCCCGAAAATGTAATTTTCGGAGTTGAAAAATTTTGGGGTTTTAAAAGGGGGGCTTTTTTAAAAGCCCCCTTTTGGTTATGCACTTAAATGTGCGATTTTACTGAATTTGATAGATACCGTAGTATGCGCGTTTAAGCATCGAGTAGTCTACAGAATCGATTTCTTCGTTGCCGTTAATATCGCCAACCTTCACATCCACGCTGTAAATACCATAATATGCACGCTTAAGCATTGCATAGTCAACCGCATCGATTTCCTCGTTGCCGTTAATATCGCCCTTCATAACATCGGGTTCAACGTAGGCTTCGCCGTAGGCTTCAACCTCGGAAACCATCATCCAGTTTGCATCGGAAGTAAAGCGATATTGAATATATCTGCCTGCAACGGGGGTTGAAAGTTCGAGGGTTGCGTTGGTGTTATTTTCCGAAAGTGCGGGAACGGCAGAGCCTGCCTTCTTCCAGCTTGCGCCGTCATCCGAAACGTAGAAATCTACGTTGCCAATGGTGCGAACACCTGCGCCCACGTTTGTTTCGGTAGCGGTAGAAACACGGGCAACAAGCTTGTTAAGGCTGTATTTTTCGCCCAAATCAACGGTAATCGAAGCATATCCGTTGTTTTTATAAGCATCTGTCTGCTTGTTAAAGCCAGCAAACGACGAATTGTCATAGGATGCAAGCTTATCGGCAACAATACCGTCGGTCATAGTCATACCGTTTTCGTCGGGATAAGGTGTGCCGCTTTCGTTAGAATAGATACCCGAAGTGGTATAGGGCTTGTATTTAGCAAGATTTCCGTTATCCTGAACCTCGGGAGGAACGGGGTTGTTATCGCCGATATTAAAGCTATCGAGAACAAGACCGTCCACCTGCTTTGTTGTAACCTCAAGCTTATCGCCCTTAACGGTGATGTAAGTATAAGCAGGCTGGGAAAGAATGGGGGTGGACATACCGTATATTTCCTCAACGTGAGCCGTATCGTTTGCGCCGTCGTGGTTAAGAGTGGTAGAGCCTATGGTAGTGTATACCGTACCCACGCCCTTAAGAATATTATCGGGGTTGGTCTTGGTTACGATTTGACCGTTTTTCATAGGATAGGTTCTTGTAACAAGGTGAGAATGTCCTTGAATTACAAGGTCTACGCCATAACCCTCGATAACGGTATTAAGCCAAGGTCTGTCTTCGATACCGCCTGCGCGGTGATAAACGGGCTCGTGGAGGAGTATAATCTTCCATTTTGCGTTTGCATTTGCCTTAAGGTCGTTAATAAGCCATTCCCTTTGCGCTTCGAGAAGGAGGTGGTCATTGTCGTAGTTATACGCACCGGTGTTAAGAACAATGAAGTGAGCGTTGCCGTAATCGAAGGAATAGATAAGCTCGTCGGGGTTATTAACGGTGTTAAGAACGTATTGGTTGGTTATATTGGCGGTGATAGAGCTGTCAAGAGCAGCCGCGCCGCCGTTGTTGGGATGATTGTAGTGATAATCGAAATAGAAGTGATGGTCGGGGTTACACTGAGTATCGTGGTTACCGATTGCGGTAAACATAGGAGTAGAAGGGCTGTAATCTGCTACGGATTTGAAATAATAGTTCCAATAATCCTGTCGCCAGCCGCGTTCAACAACGTCGCCGGTGTGAAGCATAAACGCAACGTTGTCTACATCCTGAAATGCCTCGTCATAAGCGGCTTTCGCATACATAAAGCCCTTGGTAGAGGTATTTGTACCGTCCCAAGACAAGCCCTGAGTATCGCCAAGGGCGATAAAGGTGAATTCATCGATTTCCTCGGGGGCGGTGGTAAAGGTGTAAACCTTGCTCCAATCGTTGGTTTCGTCGGTACTTCCCTTTTTACCAACCTTATATTCATAGGTAGTGTTGGCAGAAAGGTTGGTAAGGTCGCACTTGTAATAATCTTCTTCTACGTAATAGGTCTGTTGGCTTTCCACGGTAGAAGCAAGCTTATCAACCTTAACCGCATCAACGTAAGTCCAAGCGGAAGTGCCCTCTGCGCGGTATTTAACCTGCATCGCGCCGCCGTTGATATAGCTTGAAAGCGCTGTCCATGCAAAATTGCGGGTGGTCTGCGCATCGTCAAAGGAGGAAATAAGGTTGTAAACCTTTGCGTTATAGCCTGTATAAACCGGCTCGGTGGTTTGGATTGTATAATCGTTAAGGGTTACGTTTTCAAGGGTAACCTTAATATTTCTAACGTCGTTACCCGTGGTAGCGTAAGCATAAACGGTGTTTTCGCCCAAGAGGTTATAAAATCCTCTTTGAACAACCTCGCCGTTGGGGCCTGTAAGCCAAGCCGAAACCATTGTCTGCGCAGGGTTTACCACAGCCTTAAGCTTATAAGTGCCCACGCCGAAGGTACGGGAAACCGATTTGCCGATACCTTTGCCTGCAACCTTCATTTCGTCGGCAGAGATATATGCAAGACTGTTACCGCCAAGCTTAACGTTTACGTTGCCCTCGCCGTTAAAATCGATTTCACATTCGTAAATCGCCTGTTGGTTGCCGGAAATATTAAGAGGAGAGGTTTTTATAGGATCATTGCCCTGAACGTCAAATTCAAAATTATCGATTTCCACTGCGCCATCCTCACAACGAAGCACAAGATAGGTCATTGCTGCATTCTCTGCAGTCATATCCGAAAAGCTTGTGGAGTTTCTATCCCCCGAAATTAGCTGATTTCCGCTATCATCGATGATTTTTGCAGAGATATCGTTGCCCGTCCAGCGGATTTCCACGTGGAGGGTTTTGTTAAGATAGGTTGCATCCGTAAAGGTTGCGGTGTTAGAACCGATTTTTACAGTGTCGGAGGAGGTGGGTATTTCTATAAGGTTATACCAACCGCCAAAGCCTACGTAAAGGGCGCGGGTGTTAGAAGAACCGCCCCAAGCGCTGCCGTCGCCTTTATCGGTAACCTTCGCATCGAACTTGAAAACATAGGTGCTTGCTTGGTCGAAATCACCTGCGCCGCCAACGTTTGTCCAGTTAAAACGAACGCTGTTCTTTTCGACAAACTTCAAAACACCGTTTGATAGTGTGGGTGCGGTGGCATCGGCCTTTTGAACGTCCTCTATACCCCAGATACCGCCCGAGGTCATTGCGCCTGTGGCGAATTGCTGGGTATAGGTGTTGCTTCCGTCGGTGAACTTAACGTTGTCAAGTTGGAAGCCGCCGTCCTCACAACGCCACACGAAGGAACGGGTGTATTTGTTATAGTCGGCATACAAATCGGAGGTTCTTGCGCCCTGAGCGATAACCGTGTTGCCGTTTTTAACGGTGGAAACGATAGTTTTCGCAGAGGGGGTCCACTGAACCGTACAGTTATAAACAGTATCCTTGAGATAGGTGGTAAGGTCGTTTGTCCAACCGCCCTTTGTGTAGGTATCGGTTTTATCACCTGCTCTTATACCAAGCTGGTTGTCATAATTGCCGCTGCGGAATTCGATTTGGTTATAATAACCGCCAACAGCGAAATAAATTTCGCGGTTCCAAGAGGTGATGGATCCCAAGGGGAGGTCATCGCCAAAATCGGTAACCCTTACGTCAAAGGTGAGGGTGTAGGTTTTAGATGAATTAAAGGTAAAGCCCGAAATATTCTGCCAGTTGAAGCGCAACCCATAGCCATCGCTAAAGGAAGCAACTCCACCCGCCAAGGTGGGGGCAATGCCGTCGAAATAGCCGAAATCGGTATCCGAGTTGGTTATTTCATATTCACTTTCCCAGATTTTTGTGGAATCGTAAATTCCGTTTCCCGAAAAGGAAGCGTAATCGAAGGTGTCTTTAAAAAGGGGCGCCGCAGATGAATTAAGCGACAAAGGCCCAAATGCAAAAACACCAAAGAGCATTGCAAAGCACAACATAAGTGCAACTGTTCTTTTCATAATCCTATCTCCTTAATTTCATATGGTGTATTATTATGATATCACGATTGAGCCGAATTGTCAAGAAAGTGATTATTATTTTATCCCTGAAAATCAAATAGAATTTAGCTGACGAAATAAAAAAGCTGACGCAAAGGAACAGGTTTCCTAAAGACAGTTACCTTTAATAAAAACGGAATTTGGCACACAAATTCCCTGCTTGTAACAGTATAAGACAAAAAACCACCCGAAGAAGAGAAAACAAAACTCTTTTTCGGGTAGTACTTTTTATATAGTGATATTCTGCGCTTTTCGCACAGAGTGATATTTCCCTTTGGGGAAGTGGTATTGAAATCTTATGATTTCAGTGTTATTTTATTCGCCTTAAACTGCCGTAGGCAATATAACTATGCGAAGCATAATATCACTGCGAAGCAATAC
>SVQU01000041.1 GCA_015065165.1 Oscillospiraceae bacterium
AAACTCGCAACGGTGATACTGTTGAAAGTAAATATATTAAGGCGGAAGAAGCTCAAGATATAACAAATCAACTTTCCATAAGGAAAGAATATGAATCACAGTTGCCTGAGATTTTAATCAGACTTGCCGATATTGAAACCGCCGCAGAGTTGTTGGATAAAGCATTACTTCGTAAATTAAAAATGCTTAAACTCACAAGCGGTATGGATAGTATATCTGCTGACGAAAAAGAGAAGCGAATTTCATTTTCCGATGCAATGACCTCAATCGAGGGCGTTCCCGTAAGCGATAGAGTGAAAAACGACCTTGCCAATTGGAAAAATGGAAATATAACATTCTTGTCGGTGTTTGAACAAACACTAAGAAGATACGGTTTTGTAACGGAGGTATAACAAATGCGTGACCCTTATTTATATGATGATGTTAACGTCCTTAAAAATTTAGCAGATATAAAAGATTCAGAATTACTACGCAAGGCAGAGGCGGACATAACCGGTCTTTCTATGGCAGCAATTTATGATTACAAATATGATAAGTTTAACACCGAAACCTTGCAGGATATTCACCGCAATATCTTCGGTCAAATATTTGATTGGGCGGGAGAGTTCCGTACTATTCAAATGGTAAAATACGAAGATGTACTCGGTGGAGATACTGTTCGTTACGCTTATCCTAAAGAAATAAAAAAGCAGCTAAACGAAACAATGAAAGAAATCGCCAAGCTCAAAAGAATCGGCGACAATGATAAGGATATAGTTTTCAAGCTTGTTCGTATTATCGCAAGTATTTGGCAAACCCACCCCTTCCGTGAAGGTAATACAAGAACTGTTATAGTGTTTGCTGTACTTCTTGCAAAATCGATGGGCTTTGAGGTTGAACACGAACTCTTCAAAACCAACTCGGCCTATGTTCGTAACGCTCTCGTTTGGGCATCGCAAGGTATCTATTCTAAATATGAATACCTTGAGCGAATCTTCTTTGATGCGATCCTCGGCGAAGATAACGAAACCAACACCCTCACCGAAACCAAATCAAGCAAATACGACACCATCGGCGAGTATAAGGTTAAAGACTATAAAGAACGCCCGCATGAGTATACGGAAGAATAGCGGATGTTACTTTACATTTAATTTTCAAAAAGGAGGAGAAATATGCAGCAAACACCTTTTCATGCGTATTATACTGCACGTATGTTAGATGCAGCTATACAAGACAACGATTTTGCACCCGTGTTTGCATCCTCCGGAATTGAAATATACCCATTCCAAATTGCGGCAGCCTCTTTTGCTTTACATTCTAATCAAAAAGGTGCCATTTTATGCGATGAAGCAGGTATGGGTAAAAGCCATGAAGCTATGCTTGTAATGGTTCAAAAATGGTTAGAAGGTTGCCGTAGGATTCTTCTTTGTATTCCAAATGCAGATTTATTAAACCAATGGCTTGAACTTTTAAACGAATATTATACGGTTCCTTTTGTTAGCATGGTCAATACGAATGACTGGAATAACAACAGAAAAACTTTCGAACAGGACGGTATTGTTATAACGACCTATGACTTTGCTTGTGAACATTTTAATGAAGCCAAAGCAGTTGACTGGGAATTAACTGTGTTTGAAGAAGCAAATGTTTTGTCTGGTGTATATCTTCCCGACAATAAGCAGGCAAAAACACTTAAAAACATATCAAAAAGCTCTTTTAAGTTACTGCTTACAGGCACACCTATTGAAAAGAATATAATGGATCTTTATGGTCTTGTATGGTTTATTGACGAAACCGTTTTACCTAATGAACAGGATTTTTTAAAACGGTATTTAAGAAGACCCGAAAATTATCCCGAGCTTTCTGCAAAGGTTTCTAAATTTTGCTTTAGAACACTTCGTTCTCAGGCAAGGTCATACGCAAAAATCACCGATCGCATTTTGTTGACCTATGAATATGCTTTAACGCCTGCGGAACAAGAGTTATATAATAAGCTTTATACCTACATAAATAAGCCTAACAAAATTGCTTTTCCAGAGATGGATTCCTATGATCTTGCTCTGAGAATTTTGGGACTGCAAAGTTCTTCTACTGCTGCGATATTGCAAACCGTTAAAGGAATTATCAAGCGTTTGCAAAATAGCCCAAATGCAATAGACGAATTAAAAGAATGGCAAGAAATAAAACACTTGTGTGAATCTATTGAGACAGACAGCAAACTTACAGCTTTAAGGAAAATCTTAGACTCTGTTTTCTCGGCAAATAAAAAATTGGGTTCTTCTAAAAAGGCAGTTGTTTTTACCGAAAGTGTTGAAACACAAAAGATGCTTTATGAAGCTCTGAACGAAAATTATGGCGTTGTAGTATATAACGGCTCCAAAAGTTTTGATGATATAAAGCAGTTTAAAGACCAAGCCGAAGTATTGATTTCTACCGATAACGGTGCTAAAGGTTTTAATCTTCAGGATGCTGCTGTGGTCATTCATTACGACCTTCCTTATAATACACTAAAGATTGAACAGCGTATCGACCGTTGCCATCGTCTTGGTCAACAAAACGATGTTTTATCGATTGCTTTTATTGATAAAAATAATTTTTCTGATGTTCGCAAGTTAGAACTCGTTAATAAACGCGTTCTTGTTACAGATGGCGTATTTGGTGTAAGTGATAATATTATCGGTGGTTTTACCGATAATCTTGATATTGGTATGCGAGAGGTATTATCAACACTTCGCTGTAAAACGCAAATTGAAAAGGATTATCAGGAAACCCTTTCTCATAAGGAAACTGTAAATAGACAGGCACTTTCTTCTGCAGAGTATATGCTGTTTACAACATTCACTAAAGAAATTGCTAACAAAATGCAATTAACACCTAAATATATCAGTGATAAAGCTGAAAGTTTAAATGCAGACCTTTGGAGCATTGTAAAAT
>SVQU01000007.1 GCA_015065165.1 Oscillospiraceae bacterium
TACATCTTGAAAAATCATCCCAACGCGACATCATTTCACTTAAAGTATATTCTCTGTCAAAGGTTTCGGGATAACACATCCATTTTTTAATAACGCCCGTCGTAACATCGGTTGTATAATAATGAGTCAACACGATATCGCTATCTATACTCTCTAATTTTTCCACAAAAAATGAAATATTATCCGTTACAACCGAATCGTCGGCATCAATCACCTTAAGATACTTCCCTACCGCGGCGTCGCAACCGGCATTTATAGCGCCGCCATGACCACGGTTTTCCTGATGGATAACTCTAATCGAACCCGAATATGCAGACGCATATTTATCCGCAATAGACGGAGTATTGTCGGTGGAGCCATCGTTAACGATTATAATATCAAGTTTATCCAATGCCTCGCTACTGATAAAGGAATTTAAACATTTATCAAGAAATCTTTCGCTATTGAATGATGGTATTATAAAGGAAATAATCTTCATCAAATAACCTTTCACAGACTATTTTATCGCGCCTGCTTGCTGATTTTGTTTTTTACAATGCCCTTAAATATTGATTTAAAAGCCATTGTAAAAGAAATATGGTGTTTGTACAACGAATGTTTTCTAACTAAATAATACATAGCATATATGCTTGCTGTAAACCAACCTAAAATATATCTCGTTGTTGCGCCTCTGTTCTCAAAGAACTGCTCATCAAACCCGTTAAACCAAGTTGATGATGTCTGGGCAACTTCCCCAATAACTTCGGGTACGTAATATATTTTCAAATTAGACTTTTGACAATCCAAAAGAAATTTCAACTCTTCTTCTGCACCGTTACCTGTACCTGCCCCAAGAAGCTCATCAAATCGTATTCCCTTTTCGATAATCTTATCTCTACGAAAAGTAATCTGCCATGAAGAAATCTTCATTGTTTTGGGGAATTTTAATTCCTGAACTGTCTTTTTCAAAGAAGAGACGTGATTAGACATTTCGAACGCTATAACGTCCGCATCTTTAATTGCTTCATATGCATCAATGATTACCTTTTCATAATCATCAACTAAAACCTCATCGTCATCGCATAACAAGCAAATGTCGCCAAGGGATTTAGAAATGGCCATATTTCTACTTTTGGTAAGACCACGCTCTTTTGTAGAAAACATCCTCGCGATACCAAACCGAGTATGTATTTGTTCAAAACTCTCCATATCACATTGATTGATCATTGTACAATCGCCGCTTATACGGGTTTTTGAAACCAAACTCATATCAGATTGATGCATACAAGAAACCAAAACGTCTAACTTCATAGGGCACACCTTACCCGAAGAAATATTTTTTCACACCGTTAAAGGCATAATTCAAAAAGCATACACAGGATTTAAACAAACCAAATCCCATATATCTATACACCTTAAAGGTCATTTTTGCAGACTTAAGCTTGCTTCCCGACTTACCCTTATTGCTTAAGCGATATTTCAGCAAAGGTTCATTTATTCCACAAGCATAACCGTATTTAGAAAGAACCTCTAGCCACATAATATAATCTTCGTGGCAGTCGTCATTATGCATTGGAAACTCTTTTGCCACATCAGTTTTAATTAACACCGATGAACAATTAATCGAATTGTGCTTTAATAAATCCTTATATGAAATTTTTACATCAACAGGTATGATTCTCCCTGTAGAAGTACCATCAGGATTAATCAATTCTCTTGCTGTGGCACAAATAACGGCATCGGTTTTTCGGATAAGCTCAATTTGCTTTTCCAGCTTACGGTCAACCCAATAATCATCGGCATCCAAAAAGGCGACATATTCGCCTTGTGCAAGTGAAACACCTAAATTTCGAGATTTAGCTACACCGAGATTTGCACGGTTTCTAACATACTTAAATCTCGCATCCGATTCAAAAATCGAAATTTTCTCGCAAATATTATCCGTTGAACAGTCATCAATAACAATAACCTCCAAGGAAACACTCTGCTTAAGCGCAGACCGGATAGCATCAACAATTGTATTTGCAGAATTGTACGCCGGAATTACAACCGAAACTAAAATCTCATTTTGTGTCATCATCTTCAACATTATTACTGTCAGAAAGTAAATTATCTACCAATGCAGTAGTTTGATCGTTGTCAATACCCTCTGTGTTTTCCTTTTCGAAAAGGATTTTAAGAGTCAAAACTATGATCTTCAGATCCAATAAAAACGAGTAGTTTTGAATATAGGTAAGATCCAATTTCAATTTATCGTATGGAGTAGTATTATACTTACCGTAAACCTGTGCATAACCCGTCAAACCTGCTTTTACTTTCAATCTAAAGCCAAATTCAGGCACGTTTTCAGAATATTCCTCAGCAAGAATAGGACATTCGGGGCGTGGACCAACAACCGACATTTCACCCTTAAGTATATTAAACAATTGAGGTAGCTCATCAAAATGAACGGCCCTTATAATACGACCTATGGGTGTTATGCGTTCATCCTCTTTTCTGGTAAGGCAATACTCTTCGTCTTCACTGACACGCATACTTCTAAATTTATAAATTTTAAAAGTCTTCCCGTCTCTTGTTAAACGGTCTTGCGTGAAAATAACAGGACCTCTGTCATACAGAAAGATAGCCAAAGAAATAATTAACATCAGCGGAGATGCAAGGATAATCGCAACCAAAGATGCAAAGATATCAAAAATTCTTTTTAAAAACTGTTGCTCGGCGGTAAGAGAAAAATTCCTAAACAGAAGAAGCGACGTATCAAACAAATGAATGTTAGTTGCGCTTTTAATCATTATATCAGAAATTTTAGGTACCGAATAACACCTTATATTTTGTGCGAAACAGAATTTTAATATCTCATTACGAAGTTCTGCGGGAATATCCGTAAGGATAACATTACGATAATTCAGCATTTCCTTTTTAATAAAATCCAAATCATTATCAATGGAAACGATTTTATCGATTAAGTGCTCATCTTTACGTTTTTCTAATTTTTTTATTAAATTATCGGGGCTGTATTGACCGTATATGACCAAAACCTTACGCGGCGGGAAGACCTTAACGTATAGCCAACGTGTGAAAACAACCCATATAACAACAACCACAAAATCCGCAAGAGTCATCCAAAGGATAGGCTCTACGTTGGTCATAAATTTCCAACGACCTATAAGGCTGAGTAAGAAATACGTGATTGTATTTACACATATAACCGATAAAGTTTGAGAATACAACATCGGCAACAGCTTATTATGCCCTATCTTAAAACCGCCGTAGATTTTATAAAACAAATACAACAAAACGGTATATATAGAAATAAGAACATAATTACCTCGGTTGTAATAATTAGCCCCTTCATCATCAAAGACACCGTACCAAACGTACATAAATATAACAGCCTGCAAAGCAATTATTACAACAGAAGAAAGTATTATTAACAGTCTCTTATATCGTTCTTTGTTTTCCATTACTTTTACCTTAAATTCAGATTAATTTTAATGCAAATCCTATCGCAAAGATAAAATCATATAGTCCTAGACATTGTCATTATATCACATATTATTTCTATTTTCAACACTTTCAACATAAATTATAATGTATACGAAACAAACATTTAGGCAAATGAAAATATCTATTGACAAAATTGATAATTTAAGATAAAATGCACTAGGTTAAATAAATATGCGGGTATGGCGGAATTGGCAGACGCGCTAGATTCAGGTTCTAGTCGGGTTTCCTCGGTGCAGGTTCAAGTCCTGTTACCCGCACCACCAAAAGCCTTGAAAACACAACGTTTTCAAGGCTTTTTATTTTTTATTCAAAACAATAACGGCTGTTGAGTTTCTAACAAACAACAACAGCCGTTTTAAATTTTAACTATTTAGGCGTTTTCGGGACCCATAAGGATTTCGGAAATAACGTCAAGAACCTTGCTATAGCATCCGCCGCAACCGGTGGAGCAATGTGTAACCTGCTGAACGTCTTCGAATACCTTAAGTACATCATCAAATTTGGTATGATTGCCAAGTGCATCAGCAATATTTACATAACTAACCTGTTTGCAATTACAAACCATATAATTTTCTTTCATAACAATTTCTCCTTTGTATGTATATCTTTATTAAAGTATATCACAATGTTTTACATTTTTCAACATAAAAATACTATTTTTATGTAAACTTACAACACTTCACCTTCATAAACAATTTCGGCAGGTCCGTTCATAACAACCGAATTATCTTCATAAACGGTGATTTGCAAAACTCCGCCGTCAAGGGTTACGGATATAGGTTCGCTATAGTTACAAAATCCCTTTTTAATAGCAGCAACAACGCTTGCACACGCGCCCGTACCGCAAGCAAGAGTTACACCACTTCCCCTTTCCCAAACGCGCATACGCAATTCATTTCGAGATAAAACCTCTACAAATTCCACGTTTACCCCGTCGGGAAATATTGGTTGATTTTCAATCTTCGGACCAAGAGTTTCAACCGAAATTTCTTCGGCATCATCAACAAAAACAACAGCGTGAGGATTCCCCATAGATACAGGCAAAAGAATAAATTTTTCGCTTTCTGTGGAAATCTCAATTTCATCTTCGGTTACGGCTACACCCATTTCAACAGAAACACTTTTAACTTTTCCATCAGAAAGGGTAAATTTAAGATTCTTTATACCCGAAAGTGTTTCAACAGTTATTTCCTGTTTATTAGTATAGCCTTTATCATACACGTATTTTCCAACACAGCGAATACCGTTTCCGCACATTTTTGCTTCGCTTCCGTCGGCGTTAAAAACACGCATTTTAAAATCCGCAACATCAGAAGGAGAAATAAATATCATCCCGTCCGAGCCTGCGCCGAAATGTCTGTCGGAAAGCTTTATGGATAATTCTTTTATATTTTCGGGAACCTCGCCGTAAACGTATAGATAATCGTTCCCAAGACCTTGCATTTTTGTAAAACGCATTTTTTCCTCCGTTAAAACTTAAATATTTTCGCTATTTTCTTTCCGATTTTATAAATCGGTGTTTCCAACTCTTTTTCGGCACATTTCAACTGCTTTCGTATTTCAATGTGCTGTGGGCAATGCTTTTCACACTTTCCGCACCCCACACAATTTGATGCGGCGGTTGAATTGGAACGAAGGGCGGTACACATAAAATAATCTACGTATGCCCAAAACTTACCCTCTGCATATTTTCGGTTATATGCCGCGAAAGTGCCGGGTATATCAACGTTTTTAGGGCAAGGCATACAATATCCGCAACCTGTACAGCCAACCTTCATTTTTGCATTAATCGCTTTAACAACCGATTTAAGCATCTGCTCGTCTTCTTCGGTAAATTCTCCTATTTCGGTTGAAGATGCCGTATTAATGTTGTCCCTTACCATTTCGTCCGAATTCATTCCTGAAAGAACAACCGTTATTTCAGGTTGATTCCACAGCCAACGAAATGCCCATTGGGCAGGTGTTCGTTTTATCTTGTAGTTTTCAAAAATTCGCTTTGCTTCATCAGGCAAATGGCTAACCAATTTACCACCGCGAAGAGGCTCCATTATTATAACGGCAAGACCTTTTTCGTGTGCATAATTCAAGCCGCGTCTACCTGCCTGTGAATGTTCATCCATATAGTTATACTGGATTTGGCAGAAATCCCAATCATAAACGTCAACAAGCTTACAGAACATATCCGAGTTTCCGTGGTATGAGAATCCGATTTGCTTAATAGCGCCTGATGCTTTCTTTTCGGCAATCCATTCCTCTATACCCAGCGACTTCAAACGCTCCCACGTATCAACATCCGCAAGCATATGCATAAGATAGTAATCTATGTAATCTGTACGGAGACGTTTTAATTCTTCGTAAAAAAGCTTGTCTAACGATTCCTTATTCTTTATTAAATAGTGCGGAAGCTTGGTGGCAATATAAACCTTATCACGGATGTTATTCTTTTCGAATATTTCACCGATGGCAGATTCACTTCCAGGATAAATATATGCGGTATCGAAATAATTAACGCCGTTTTCATAGGCTGTCATTATTTCCCTTTCGGTTTCGGCCATATCAATTGCACCGAACTTCCTCGGAAACCTCATACATCCAAAGCCCAAAGCAGACAATTTATTGCCGTTTTTATCCAAACGATACTTCATACAATTACCTCAATTAAATTACCGCAAATACATTATATGCTTTTATTATACTACAAACTATTCTAAGGTCAATAATATTCTTTGAAAAAACTTGACATAAAAGAGTCAAAATGTTATAATTTTGTACAGAGTTTTTACACTTTTCAGTGTATTTTCGGATTTGCACCCGTCTTAAAGCAAATACGGCTTTGAGGCGGATTTTTGTTTAAACACAGAAAATCAAAAGGAGCAACAGATTTATGGATGCCTCTAAATACGGAATAGGATATTTCCCTGCACCGGGAAAGTACAACAAATGGGCAGAAAAAGACCATATCACAAAAGCACCCATTTGGTGCAGCGTTGATATGCGCGACGGCAACCAAAGCCTTGTTGTTCCTATGAGCCTTGAGGAAAAACTTGAATTTTATAAGGTTTTGTTAGAAGTAGGCTTTAAGGAAATCGAGGTTGGCTTCCCCGCTGCCAGTGAAACTGAATATGAATTTTTAAGAACCCTTATCGATAAAAATATGATCCCCAATGACGTTTCGGTTCAGGTTCTCACTCAATGCCGCGAACATATTATCAGAAAAACCTTTGATGCTTGCAAGGGCGCGCCCAATGCAATTATACATTTTTATAATTCCACAAGTGTTGCTCAAAGAGAACAGGTCTTTAAAAAAAGCAAAGAAGAAATAAAGCAGCTTGCCGTTGAAGGCGCTACGCTTGTTAAGAGTCTTGCAAAGGAATACGAGGGTAATTTTAGGTTTGAATATTCCCCCGAAAGCTTTACGGGTACAGAGCCCGAGTATGCCCTTGAAGTATGCAACGCCGTTCTCGACGTTTTAGAGCCTTCGGAAACCAATAACGTTATTATCAATCTACCTGTTACCGTAGAATTAAGTATGCCCCACGTATATGCCAGCCAGGTAGAATATATACATGAAAACATTAAATACCGCGAATATGTTACAATTTCGGTACATACCCATAACGACCGCGGAACGGGTGTTGCCAACACCGAGCTTGCATTATTGGCAGGCGCAGACCGTGTTGAGGGCACGTTGTTCGGCAACGGCGAAAGAACCGGCAACGTTGATATCGTTACTTTGGCTATGAATATGTTTTCTCACGGCATAAACCCTAATTTAGATTTTTCAAATATGCCCTATTTGGTGGATAAATTCGAAAAATGCACACGAATGCATATCTATGAACGAGCTCCATACGCGGGTGCATTAGTATTTGCCGCATTTTCGGGCAGCCATCAAGATGCTATTGCAAAAAGTATGAAATATCGTGAAGAAACGAAAATGCACCGTTGGAACGTTCCTTACATTCCCATCGACCCGAGAGATATCAGCCGAACCTATGATGCCGACGTTATCAGAGTTAACTCACAAAGCGGAAAAGGCGGCATAGGATATCTGCTTGAACAAACCTATGGTTACGTTTTGCCTTCCGGTATGCGAGAGCATTTAAGCTACGTTTGTAAAGATATTTCCGACAAAGAGCACAGAGAGCTTAAAGTCTCTGAGGTTTTGGAAATTTTCAAATCCAATTATTTCCTTAAAGACTCCCCTATTTCCATTTCGGATATGCACTTCTTCCGTAAAGACGGCAATATAGAAATTGAAATTGTCTTTAACAAGAACAATGAATCTACTAAGGTTACCGCCAAGGGTAACGGTTCGTTGGATGCAGTTAGTAATGCGCTCAAAGCATACACAGGTAAAAATTATGAACTTTTGGTATATACCGAACACAGTATGCAAGAGCAAGGCTCGGGAAGCGTGGCGGCGGCATATATAGGAATTAAAGACGTTTACGGTAATATGAGTTGGGGTGCAGGCACTGATACCGATATTATCCACGCCGGTGCCAATGCATTGTTAAGCGCTTTTGTAAATATGGAGCGAGGTATTTAATTATGGGGATGACACTTACACAAAAAATTCTCGCCGCACACGCAGGTCTTGATACTGTAACCGCAGGACAGCTTATTGAAGCGGATTTAGACGTGATTCTCGGAAACGATATAACAACACCCGTTGCCATAAATGAATTTAATAAAGCGGGATTTAAAAACGTTTGCAATAACGATAAAATCGCAATAGTTCTTGACCACTTTGTTCCAAACAAGGATATTAAAGCCGCTGAACAATCAAAGGTTTGCAGAAATTTTGTAAAAAAACAAGAGATTAAATATTTTTTCGACGTTGGGAAAATGGGTATTGAACACGCTTTATTACCCGAACAAGGTATCGTTACTATCGGAGATTGCGTTATAGGCGCCGACAGTCATACTTGTACTTACGGTGCACTGGGTGCCTTTTCAACGGGTGTCGGAAGCACAGATATGGCATATGCTATGGCGACAGGCAAAACCTGGTTCAAAGTTCCTGCCGCACTTAAATTTGAACTTAAAGGTTCACTTCCGAAGAATTGCAGCGGCAAGGACGTTATTCTCACTATAATCGGAATGATCGGTGTCGACGGTGCTTTGTATAAAAGCATGGAGTTTGTTGGCGACGGCGTAAAATCCCTTTCCATGGACGATAGATTTTGTATCTGTAATATGGCAATCGAGGCAGGCGCAAAAAACGGAATTTTCCCTGTTGATGATATTACTTTAAAATACGTTAAAAATCGTGAACAACATAACTCTGTTGTATATACAGCAGATGACGATGCTGTTTATGACGAATCCTACGTTATTAATCTTGAGGACATTACGCCCACTGTTGCATGTCCCCATTTACCCGAAAATACAAAACCTGCGTCTTCCTTGAATGATATTAAAATCGATCAAGTGGTTATAGGTAGCTGTACCAACGGCCGTATGGAGGATATGGAAGCGACATACAAGGTTTTAAAGGGTAAAAAGGTTGCCGATGGTGTTCGTTGTATTATCATCCCTGCTACAATGGAAATTCTTCGCGAATGTGTTGAGCGCGGATATTATACAGCTTTTATCGATGCAGGCGCTGTGGTTTCAACCCCCACTTGCGGCCCCTGCCTTGGCGGTTATATGGGTATTTTAGCTGCAGGCGAAAAATGTATCGCTACCACCAACCGCAATTTCGTAGGCAGAATGGGACATCCCGAAAGCGAAGTATATTTAGCATCTCCCTACACTGCAGCTGCAAGTGCGATAACAGGATATATCACCGAGTTTAAGGAGGATTAATTATGGATACCAAAGGTATTGCTTTTAAATACCCCGACAACGTTGATACCGACGTAATTATTCCTGCGCGCTATCTTAATACGTCGAATGCTTCCGAACTTTCCATACACTGTATGGAGGATATAGATAAAGACTTTGTCAAAAAGGTAACTGCCGGCGACGTTATCGTTGCAGGATGGAATTTCGGTTGCGGTTCTTCCAGAGAGCACGCACCCTTGGTTATAAAAACCTGCGGTGTCGGCTGTGTTATCGCAAAAAGCTTTGCGCGAATCTTTTATAGAAATGCAATAAACATAGGTTTACCTATTTTAGAATGTGAAGAAGCGGCGGAAGAAATTGCTAACGGCGATGAGATTTCTGTTGACTTTAACACCGGCGAAATATACAATATTACAAAAAACAAAACGTATAAAGCACAACCTTTCCCTCCTTTTATTCAAAATATCATTAAATGCGGGGGCTTGATGGCTTCTGTAAAGGAAAGCGAAGAAAAACTATGACAAAGAACGTTGCCGTTATTCGCGGGGACGGAATCGGTCCCGAAATTACAGAACAAGCAATAAAGGTTCTCGACAGAATTGCCGAAATATACGGACACTCTTTTAAATACATTAACGTAGATATGGGCGGTTGCTCAATAGATAAATGGGGTGTTCCCCTTACCGAAGAAATGCTTGATAAATGTATTAATTCCGACAGCGTTTTGTTAGGTGCTGTAGGCGGTCCCAAATGGAATGACGTACCTTCTCATTTACGCCCCGAAAAGGGTTTGTTAAAGCTTCGCGCGGGTATGGGCGTTTACAGTAATAACCGCCCCGCAAAAATATGGAATCAACTGTCCGATTCTTCCCCGCTTAAAAAGGAAATCGTAGACAAGGGCATCGATTTTATAATTGTAAGAGAGCTTATCGGCGGTATATATTTTGGTGAGCACAAAACTGAAAATTGCGATGGCATAGAAAAAGCAACCGACGTTTTGACATATACTTCAAAGGAAATTGAGCGAATCGGCAGAATCGGTTTTGAAACCGCACAAAAACGTAATAAAAAGCTTTGTTCTGTGGAAAAAAGCAACGTTTTAGATTCCAGCAGACTTTGGAAAAAGACAATGGAATCTTTAGCAAAAGAATATATCGACGTAGAACTTACACATATGCTTGTAGATAATTGCGCGATGCAGATTGTAAAAAATCCCTCGCAATTTGACGTTATCGTTACCGAAAATATGTTTGGAGATATTCTTTCGGACGAAGCCTCTATGATTACAGGCTCTATTGGTATGATACCTTCCTCCAGCTTAGGCGCGACAAGCTGTGGCTTGTACGAGCCAATCCACGGATCTGCCCCTGACATAGCAGGCAAGGATATTGCTAACCCTATCGGCATTATTCTTTCCGCAGCAATGATGTTAAGATACAGCTTTGATATGAATGACGAGGCAGACTGTATTGAAAAGGCGGTGTCCGCTTTCTTGGACAAAGGATACAGAACGGCGGATATTATGCCACCTAACGGCGAATTTATTCTCGTTGGATGCAAGGAATGTGGCAAAATTATTACAGAAAATCTTGTAAAGGAATGAAAAAATGATTTTATCGGGTTCGGATATAATTGTTCGCACGCTTATTGAACAAGGCGTGGATATCGTTTTTGGATATCCGGGCGGACAAGTTATTAACATTTACGATTCTCTTTATAAATATCAAAACGAAATAAATCATATACTTACTGCCCACGAGCAAGGCGCTGCCCACGCGGCGGACGGATATGCAAGAAGTACGGGTAAACCGGGTATTGTTATTGCAACCTCTGGTCCCGGTGCAACAAACCTTGTTACGGGCATAGCCACCGCATACCTTGATTCAATCCCAATGATTGCTATCACGGGTAACGTTGCTACAACCTCAATAGGTACAGACAGTTTTCAAGAGGTTGATATCACAGGGGTTACCCTGCCAATAACAAAGCACAACTATTTCGTTAGTGATATATCCGAGCTTGCTGATACCATAAGGGAAGCGTTTAGTCTTTCTGTTTCGGGAAGACCCGGACCTGTTTTAATTGACATCCCCAAAGACGTTCAAACCGCAGTTTGTGAATTTACTCCTGCAGACAAAATCACACCCGATGAAAGGTTTCCTGCAAAAGATATACGCATCCAAGCTGCAGCGGAATGCATTAACAAATGCAAAAAGCCTTTTATATATTTTGGCGGAGGCTTAACTGCAAGCGGAGCCCAAAAGGAAATGCTTGCGCTTGCCGAAAAGATAGATGCACCCTTGGGGTGCTCAATGATGGGCATATCCGCAATTCCCACCGACACCGACGGTTTCTTGGGTATGCAAGGTATGCACGGGCATTTAGCCTGCACCACCGCTATGCACAATGCCGATTGTATTATCGCTTTAGGCGTTCGATTTAACGACCGCGTTATGGGTGATATGAAAAAGTTTGCCCTTAATGCAAAAATAGTTCATATCGATATCGACGGCGCGGAAATATCTAAAAATACGTTAGATTTCACAGGCTTGAGAGGCGATTTAAAGGAAACTCTTATAAAACTTCTACCATTAATAAAGGAATCAAAGAAGCCTAATTGGAAAAAAGATATACAAGAATATAAAGATTTTGAAAACAAAAATTCAGACACTCGCGATGGCTTCACACCAAAGAATATTATCGAACATCTTAACAAGCATTTTAAACAAGGTACTGCGGTTGTTACCGACGTTGGTCAGCACCAAATGTGGGCGGCTCAATACATTTCCCTAAAAAGCCAAAGAAAGTTTATTTCCAGCGGCGGTTTGGGCACTATGGGCTTTGGTTTGGGTGCGGCAATTGGAAGCACCTTTGCAAATAAAGAAAGAGTCGTGTTAATTACAGGCGACGGAAGCTTTGGCATGAACCTTAACGAGCTGGCAACGGCAGTAAGATACAACCTGCCCATTACAGTTATTATTATGAATAACAGCGCTTTGGGCATGGTCAGACAATGGCAAACATTTTTCTTTGAAAAGCGTTATTCCAATACTGATATTAATTCCACTACGGATTTTGTTGCACTTGCAAAAGCATTCGGCGCGTCGGGTGAAAAGGTTAACACCTTAGATGGATTTAATAGCGCGGTTGAAACGTCGTTCAAGTGCGACGGCACATACATTATTGATTGCGAAATCAGCAAGGAAGAGCTTGTTTTACCTATGCTTCCCTCGGGCGGAAGTATGGAAGATATTATAATTAATTTTGAGGAATAATATGAACAGATACACAGTTGCGGTTTTAGTACAAAACAAATTCGGTGTTTTGAATAAGGTTACAAGTATGTTCAGACGCCGCCAATTTAATATAAGTTCATTGACGGTTAGCGAAACCGAATCCAACGAATTTTCGCGTATTACCGTTACCTTTGACGGCGACGAGATAAAAGAGCAACAGCTTGTTAATCAGCTTTACAAACTGCCCGACGTAGTTTCAATACGTGAGCTTGACGGCAAAAATACAGTCAGTGCCGAATTACTTTTAATCAAAATGGCAAATGAAGCAGAAACCCGTGGCGATATAATTGCCGCCGCCGATGCATTCGAGGCAAAAACCGTTGATTATTCAAGAGAATCCATGGTATTTCAGCTTACCGCCGACAGCATTCGTATTGATGAATTTATAAACCTTATGAGAGATTATAATATTCTTGAAATATGCAGAACGGGTATTGTTTCTCTTGAAAAAGGTGCAGAGACCATTAGAAAAGTTACAAATTTATAAGCATAACAAAAACCGAAGGGTGTTATTCCCCTTCGGTTTTATCTTTATAATTCAAATTCAACGATTTCGCCGTTTTTAGGTAAATGACCGCCTGTTATCGCCTGTATAAGCGTACCGTGGCAAGCCACAACAACTTTATCAAGGTGTTTATATTTTTCCAAAACGGGGATAACTCGCGCACGAATATCCGCTGACGTTTCCCAATTAAGCTTGGAATCCTCTTTGTGTTCCCCGCTGTTTTCTGTATATTCGCGGTAAGCATTAATAGCGGTTTCATCATCCTCGTAGATGTAATCCTTATTAGCTATCCATTCGTGCAAATCGGTTTCAACGGTTATATCCACACCAAGATTTTTTGAAAGTATTGCCGCAGTTTGCAAAGCGCGTGTATAAGGTGAACTTAAAATCAAATCCGCATCCTTCAAACGAGGGTCTCTCGACGTAATCTGAATTTGCTCTATTCCCTCTTTTGACAAAGGAGAAAGGTTTACGCCATACCCTTGATAAATCCTTGTATTTTGCAAAGAATAATCGGTATTTCCGTGTCGAACTAAATAAAACATATAAGTTAAATCTCTATTTTTCTGTTTTTAAAGTAAAAATCTTTATCTCGCTGACTAACCTCGCGCATAACCCTACATGGATTACCGACGGCAACCACGTTAGATGGGATGTCTTTTGTTACAACACTTCCTGCGCCGATTATAACATTATCGCCTATTGTTACACCCGGCAAAACAATTACGCCTGCGCCAAGCCAACAGTTCTTACCGATATGCACTGGGGCATTATACTGATATCCCTGCTCGCGCAATTCGGGTAAAATAGGATGTCCCGCGGTAGCAATAACAACGTTAGGACCAAACATTGTGTAATCTCCAACGTAAATGTGCGTATCATCAACAAGGGTGAGATTAAAATTACCATAAACGTTTTTTCCGAAATGAACGTGCCGTCCTCCCCAGTTGGAGTGAAAGGGAGGCTCAATATAGCAGTTATCACCGATTTCCGCAAACATTTCTTTAAGCATCGCCGTTCTCTTTTCAATTTCGTGGGGACGGGTTGCATTGAAATCATAAAGCCTTTCAAGACAATCAAGTTGTTCCGCCATTACAGAATCATCCATAGGCAAATACAACTCGCCTGTATGTAATTTGTTAATCATTTGTATATCCTTTTTCAGAAGCTTTAACAGCCATAGAAATCAATTCACGTTCGGTTTCAATATCCTGAGGAAAAGGATAATTTTTAGCCGTCTTTTCGAAAACGCGCATTAGTTTATCCGCTTTCTTTTCATCCATTTCTATAATTTTAGCAATGAGATATTCTGTTCGAACAACCGAAATGCTTTGTCTCATAGATTTCATAAGCTTTCTTTGCTCTTTAGTAAGCAGTTCCTCGATAACTTGGCGGCGGTTTTCTCCCATTAATTCACACAGAATACAATCACATACCGCAAGGCACTTATATATGCCGATAAGTACGTCATCATTAATGTAACGTCTCATTTGTTGGTCCGCTTCTTCAAATCGATGTTGTTCCATCATACGGTTACAGCAAAACACACCTATTGCCGAAATCAAAGGATTTTTCATTTCATCATCCGCAGGAAGTACAAACCATTCATCGGGCATATCTTTTAAAGAACGCCCCTTTGTCGATTCTGCATTAATTTTCAGTTGAAGCCAAAGTGCTCTACGCGCATTAGCATCCTTTCTCAGAGACCAAGCGTTGTAACCGTCGTTGGTTATTATTTTAGAACGCATGGGAAGTCCGTTTGTTATCGCAGAAACCAAACTATTGGCGGCAATTATCTTAAATATCGATGATAACCAAGGATTCGAAAACGCAATTGACAAGAAAAATATTATTAATGCCGTAATTAAATCCGCTAAAGCACCACCCAGATTATATAAAACACTGGGATAGTCTCCATTCTGCATTTCAGGAGGAACCAATAAGCACTGCCCGCCTGTACCCGCAAGGCTGAAACGCTTTACTTTAAATTTCCCGTTATCTTTTACTATCATAAAGCTGAAAATACGAAAAGAAGAAAACTCGTATCCGCTGATTAAACCGCATACCAAATGTCCCGCTTCGTGTATAATAACGTTAAGAATAATAGCAATAAATAATATAGGAAAAAACGCCAAATTATAAATAGGATCATAATTTGCCAAGGATTCTCCAAGCGTATGCCCTGCATAATACCCTAACGCAATATAGAGTAAAAACGAAACTATAGGCAATAGATAAATTTTTTTCTTTTTATTGTCGGTCATACTATTCACCAAGCATTTCCGAAACGGCAGTAAGAATACCTAATTTTCCGCTTTCATAAGTCAGACCGCCTTGCATATATACAAGATAAGGTTCTCGCAGAGGGGCGTCCGCAGAAAGCTCGATAGAGCTGCCCTGTGTAAACGCACCTGCCGCCATTACCACCGAATCGTTATATCCCGGCATTTCCCATCCCTCGGGAGTTACAAAGCTATCAACGGGCGAGCCCTTTTGTATGCCCGCACAGAATTTAAGTACGTTTTCTGCGTTGTGCAATCTTATAACTTGAATTATATCGCTTCTACGTTCTTTAGACGCGGGATTACATTCGAAACCTAATTTTTCAAACATTGCCGCGGCAAAGTGTGCGGTTTTAATTGCTTGTGCAGTAATATGAGGTGCAAAGAAAAGCCCCTTTATCATAGGCTTTGTTGCGCCCATAGATGCCCCTGCCTCAAGACCTATACCGGGAACGGTAAGACGGTATGATGCAAGCTCAACAGCTCTTTTTGTGCCCACAATATATCCGCCTGTTTCGGCGATACCGCCGCCTGCGTTTTTAATAAGCGAGCCAACAAGCAAATCACCTTTGGGTTCTTCGTCTTCACAGAATTCACCGTAGCAGTTATCTACTACCATATAAACCCCGTCAAATTTGCGAACCAAATCAAACAAAGCGTTAATCTCTGCAACGGTAAGCGTACGGCGGTCGCCATAGCCCTTGGAACGCTGAACAAACACAACCTTAATGGTTTTATCGTCAGACAGAGTTTTTTCAATCTCTGCCATATTAAGGGTGTTTCCGTTAACAAGGTCAATTTGTCTGTAGTTCACCCTATATTCCATAAGTGAACCCTCGCCGTTTTTATCGCTTCCGCCAAGACCGATTACGTTATCCAGCGTATCATAAGGTTTACCGCTGACGGACAACATTGTATCATCGGGACGCAAAAGACCGTAAAGAGCAATAGCAAGGGCGTGTGTGCCCGAAATTATCTGTGAACGGGCAAAACCTGCCTCTGCACCAAACGCCTCTGCAAACATTTTATCGCAAAGGTCTCTGCCGTCGTCATTATATCCGTAACCGCAGGTTGAATTAAAATGACGGTCGGACAAACGGTTTTCGCGAAAAATCGACATCACTTTTTCTGTATTTTTAAATGCAATTTTATCGATATCGGCATAAATAGGCGCTAATTCTTTTTCGCATTCTTCTGCCAATTTCAAAATCTTTTCATTGAACATTTTAAATTCCTTTTTCGATAAATGCAGTTAAAAGCTTAACACAAGCTTCCATATCTTTTGTATCGATTGTTTCTACGGGTGTATGTGTGTATCTTGTAGGCAAAGAAATACAGCAAGCATGAGAGCCTGCGCCCGCAAGCTGCATTTTAGAAGTATCAGTACCGCCTGCAAGCAATACTTCATATTGATATTTAATCTTATTTTCTTCGGCAAGTTCGGTAAGTCTGTCAACCATTTTGGGAGAGCAGATAACCGAGCTGTCTTTAATCTTAATTGCCGCACCGCCGCCGAGCTTAACCGTAAAGTGGTTGGGGTTTCCGCAGGCGGGCGCGGGAGTGATATCCAAAGCAATAGAATAATCGGGCATAATAGCAAAGGAAGAGGGCTGAGCACCGCGGCAACCTACTTCTTCCTGAACGGTGAATACAAAATAGGTGTCGTACGCGGGAGTTTCGCAGTTAAGCGCCGCATAGGTTGCAATAGTACAGCAAATTCTATCGTCAAAGGCTTTCGAGGTATAACGTGTTGCAGAAAGTTTTTTAACCATAGGCGCAACTGCACATACATCTCCGATTTTAACCTTTCTCTTTGCAGAAGAAGCGGTATCGCAACCAATATCTACAAACAATTTGGAAGTAGTGATATCTGCAGCACGTGTACCGTCCTCGATAACGAGAATACCCGAAACACCGTTTTGGAACTTCACGTTATGAAAACTGGAAGCCACAGGATTAATTCCGCCTATAGGCGCAACGCGTATAAGACCGTTATCTTCGATATTAACCGCCATAAAGCCGATTTCATCCATATGAGCAGCTATCATAAGCTTTTTAGAAGAATCCTTACCCTTTTTAAAGGCAATTACGTTGCCAACAGCATCAACGGTTATGCTGTCTACAGCAGATTTAAGGTCTTTGGAAATAATTTCGGAAAGTTGGGTTTCAAATCCCGATACAGAGAACGCATTTTGATATTTTTTCATTATATTAAGCATTAGTCAAAGCTCCTTTCATTAAGCGCAGATACAAGGTCTGCAACAGCTTCCATATCACTCATTTTAAGAACGTTAGATTGAGAATGTATATATCTTGCAGGGGCGCTTATTGCCAAAACCTTTGCCCCCTCGGCACCGCGCTGATATTCGCCTGCCTCGTTACCGCCCGCGATAACGTTTTTATATTGCCACTTTATATTCTTTTCGGTGGCTATTTCAACGGCGGCTTCCAGCAAGCCTTGGTCATATATAGTACTTCTATCCATAATGGAAAGCACCGCACCCGAGCCAACCTGACAAGCGCATTTCGATTTAGGAACACCTAAAATATCACCTGCCGTTGTGGTTTCTATAACAACAACCACGTCGGGACGTAAATTGTGAGCAACCTCTTTTGCACCGTCGCAACCTACTTCTTCGCAAGTGTTAAATGCAAAATAGGTGTCATATTCAAGCTCGCTGTTTATCATTGCAACAAGAATTGCGCAACCGAATCTATCGTCAAGAGCTTTCGAGCAAACCATACCGTCGCCGAATTCTTCATAATTAGGAACAAACGTTGCGCAATCGCCAATAGAAACGTATTTCAAAGCAGTTTCTCTGTCGGATGCGCCTATATCGATATGCATAGACGAAATAGCTTCGCACTTACCCTTTTCCTCGGGTGTCTGCATATGAACGGCTTTTGAAGCCACAACACCGGGCAGATTACTTTCGCAGAAAACAAGACGTCTTCCGCTTACAACGCGTCTGTCTACACCGCCGATAGCATCAAAAAGTATATAGCCTTGTTCATCAATATATTTGACCATAAAGCCCACTTCATCCATATGGGCAGAAAACAAAACCTTTTTTGCTCGACTCTTTTTACCCTTTTTAAATACAAGCAGGTTACCTACAGCATCGGTCTTATATTCGCATCCCGAATCCTTAATATCGGCAATTATTGCTTCGCGTACTGCATCCTCCATTCCCGAGGGACCGAGGATATCGCAGTATTTTTTCAAATATCTTTTCATAGTTTCCCTCCTTACAGCGACTGAATTACCGCAGAAACAACTCTTGCGGTGTTATATGCATCGTCCATATTTACGATTTCGCTCATAGTATGCATATTTTTAAGAGGTATTGAAATAAGCATAACGGGAACGCCGTTTCTTGTTGTTTGTACAGCATTTGAGTTAGTACCCGTTGCTCCGGGAGAAGCCGAAATCTGATAGGGTATATTTTCTTTTTTGCAGACTTCTATGCAATATTTTGTAAACGCTCGGTTTGTCTGAGGAGACAAGCATATATCTCCGCCTTTGCCTGCATATACTGCTTCGCGAGCCTTGGGCGCACCGGGAACAAAAGCGTGGGTTACGTCGATTACGATTGCTTTATCAGGGTTTAGTTTATAGGTATTTGTCCTTGCACCCTTATAACCGATTTCTTCGCCGCCCGAAAATTGGAAAGCCACGTCAACGTTAAGCTTGGATTTATCAAGCATCATCAAGCCGCGAACAATTGCCGCGCCGCAAAGACGGTCGTCAAATCCCGCGCCTGCCAGGTTGTTATCAACGAGTTTTTCCAATCTGCAAGGGAATGCCACAGGCGTACCGATTCTGACAATTTTTTCCAATTCTTCCTTGGAAAGACCTGTATCGATGCACATATCTACAACTTCAATCTTCTTTTCGCTTTCCCCGGGCTCTTGCAAATGAGGAGGCTTAGAAGCAAATATACCTTTTATGGCTTTTTTGCCGTATATGTTGACATCGGAACCCGAAAGAATCTTTCCGGCGATACCGCCAACGTTGGCAACCTTTAAAAAGCCGCCATCACATATTTCGGTAACTAAACAGCCTATTGTATCAAGATGTGCATCGCAAAGTATCATTTCGGCATCTTTTTTTCCGCAACGGATTATACCGTAAAAGCTACCCGCGGGGGTTGTGCCGAATTCATCGAAAATACCAAGAGATTTTACATAGTTTTCAAGTTCTTCGAAAGCCATACTTTCATAACCCGAAACGCCGGGATAGGATGTAAAATTCTCGACAAGTTCATATAATTTTTCCATTGTTACCTCCAAGAATTAACTATTTCTTTAAATTTATTTCCACGTTCCGCAAAGTTCTTAAACATATCAAAGCTTGCGGATGCAGGCGTTAATACTACGTTATCGCCTTCAACCGATTTGCTTTTGGCAAGCTCAACAGCAGCATTAAAATCGTTTACGATAGAATAGGAAGTATACCCAACCTTATCAAGCTCGTTCGCGATTTTTGGTGCAGTAGCACCGCAAAGTACGGCAAACTTAACCTTACGCGCAAACAATTCGCCCAACGGTTCGTAAGGTATATTCTTATCATACCCACCCGAAATGGCAATTACCTTTTCTTTAAAGGATTCAAGGCAAGCCTTTGTACGGGAAGGGCTTGAATCTATGGATGAATTATAATAATTTACACCGTTAAATTCGCGTACAAACTCAATTCTATGTTCAACGCCGCCGAATTCGCTTGCCACCTTTTTTAAGGTATCAACCGAAACGTAATCACAAACGGCGGTATAAGCCTCACAATAATTATATCGGTTATGTTTACCAACGATTTTTATCTCATTGTCGGGCAGTATATATTCGCCTTTAAAATAAATACCTTTTTCGTCAAAGTAGGTATAATCGGTATTGTTTTGTCCTGAAATCATACGCACACTTCCCTTTGCACAATTTGCAAAGGAACGGCAATATTTATCATCCTCGTTAAGCACCAAAACCGAATTTGTATTTTGAAATGCAAATATACGTTTTTTTGCCTCTACATATTCTTCCATATCCAAATGCCAATCCAAGTGATTGGGCGCAACGTTGGTAACAACTGCCACGTCGGGGCTTTGAGAAAGCTTCATCAATTGGAAAGAAGACAGTTCAACAACCGCAAAATCATCTTTACCGATACTATCTAAAGTTGCGAAAAGATTAATACCTATATTGCCGCCAAGCCAAACCTTATTTCCCTGTGCTTCCAACAATTTTGCAATAAGTGTAGTGGTGGTTGTTTTACCGTCGCTACCCGTTACAGCAAAGGTTTTGCAGGGGCATAACCTAAAGAACTCTTCCATTTCGCTGGTTACACGGATTCCGTTTTTACGGGCAAGTTCAATACCCTCTAAATCAGGGCGCACGGCAGGCGAAAGAAAAAGGAGTGATTCCGAAATATCATCAAGATATTTATCACCGATAATAAATTCAACGCCTTTTTCTAAAAGATCCGGATAAAAATCTCTCCCTGACAAATCGTTTTTATCACGAACAATACATTTTGCTCCCGCTTCTATAAAAAGCCTTATTACAGGTAGGTTAGATACACCCATACCAACAAAGCCAACGTATTTATTTTTGTATTCAGACGAATATTCTTTAAGCACTAAACATTCCTCCCAAATATTTCTATCTTATATTATATTCCGAATAAAAAAATAATCAATATTATTTGACAAAATATTATAGATATGGTACAATCTTCGGGCGACCGTTCTGAACAATCGCGCAATACCATAGCGAAAGCTCGTATTGTGAGGAAAGTCCGAGCTCCACAGAGCAGGATAACAGATAACATCTGCCGAAGGCGACTTTAGGGCCAGTGCAACAGAAATAAACCGCCAAACCTTGTTTGGTAAGGATGGAAAGGCGAGGTAAGAGCTCACCGGTGTGTCGGAGACGGCACAGCCATGTAAACCCTATCCGGAGCAACACCGCGGCGGGGGCATATGCTTGCTCGGCAGCCCCTATGGAGGTGGCAAAGAGATTTATGGCGACATAAATACAAGATAGATGATTGTTCACGACAGAACTCGGCTTATAGGAACGCGTCGCTTTTCGATTTAACGCACCCGTTTTGGGTGCTTTTTATTATTTTAATATCTTTTTCAATAGTTGCGAAAATTCTTGACAGAATTGGGAAAACTGTATATAATATGAGTGTATAGAAATAGTAAGGAGAAGTACTCCATTGATTTTACAATTAGAACAGGCTAAGTTATCTTTAGGTGAGCTTAGCGACGGAATTAAAGACCTTGGCGATTCTATCGGTTTTGAAACTTTAAAAACCGAAGTTGAAGAGCTTGAAAATAAAACTGCCGAAGCAGGTTTTTGGGACAAGCCTCAGGAATCTCAAGTGGTTTTAAAGCAACTAAAATTTAAAAAAGGTACGTTAGAACGCTATATAGCATTAAAACGTAGTTTTGATGACATCGAAACCCTTATAGAGCTTTCTATTGAAGAAGACGATGACAGCGTTGTAGAAGACGTTCTTGCAGACCTTGATGCAGTAAAAAAAGAATATGAACGCCAAAAGATAGAGATTCTTCTTTCGGGTGAATATGATGGTAGTAATGCTATCGTATCCATTCACCCGGGCGCAGGCGGAACAGAGGCACAGGATTGGGCACAGATGCTTTACAGAATGTACCAACAATATTCCGCTAAAAAAGGGTTTAAGCTTAAGGTTTTGGATTATCTCGACGGCGACGAAGCAGGTATTAAAAGCGTTTCGTTTTTAATCGAGGGTGTTAATGCATACGGTTATCTGAAAAGTGAATCGGGTGTACACAGATTAGTTCGTGTTTCCCCCTTCGATTCCAGCGGAAGACGTCATACTTCCTTCGCATCTGTTGAAGTCCTTCCCGAGTTTAACGATGAAATCACCATCGAAATCAATGAAGCTGATTTAAAGATCGATGCACACAGAGCAAGCGGCGCGGGCGGACAGCACGTTAACAAAACCGACTCTGCAATTCGTATAACTCACATTCCTACGGGTATCGTTGTTGGCTGTCAAACCGAACGTAGCCAGGTTCAGAACAAAGAAACCGCAATGAAGATGCTCAAGAGTAAGCTTTTGGAAATTAAAGAGCGTGAGCATTTGGAGCGTATTGAGGATATAACCGGCACTAAGATGAACATTGAATGGGGCAGTCAAATTCGTTCCTACGTGTTTATGCCTTATACCCTTGTTAAGGATAACAGAACCGGTTGTGAAACCGGCAACATACAGGCCGTAATGGACGGCGATTTAGACGACTTTATAAACGAATATCTTAAACTTAATTGCAACAAATAGAAAGAGAGGTATTTTCTATGAAAAAATTAAAACCCATCCTTGGTATTTCCCTTCTCGTTCAATCTATTTCTTTCCTCGTTCTTTGTCTTATAAACTTGGAAAAGAAAAAGAGCCTTGCGGCTGTTTTTGGTATCTTTTCCGCTATTGGCGGCGCTGCAGGTACCGCGCTTCTTATTTCCAACTACAAAGAAGAAAAATCGGAAGAAGATTTCTTTGACGATGACGAATTCTTCTTCGACGAAGATTTCGAAGATGATTTTTCCGAATGCGATGATATCGAATGCAACTTCGCAGAAGATATTGCCGTAGAAACCGCAGAAGCTTAATCAAAATGCATACTTTGAGAAACGGCGGATTGCGCCGTTTCTCTTGTTATAAATATCCAAATTTACAGAAAGGTTAAATATTTATGGCTAACAAAGGCGCACTTTCGGTAGATACCGAGCATCTATTTCCTATTATTAAAAAATGGTTATATTCCGAAAAGGATATTTTTATACGCGAGGTTGCATCAAATGCCTGTGATGCAATTACAAAGCACAAAAGATTGATTTCTTTAGGCGAAGCTGAGGATGATGGTCTTAATTATCGCATAACCTTTAAGATTGACAAAGACGAGCGTACCATTACAGTTTCCGACAACGGTATCGGTATGAACCTTGAAGAGGTTGAAAAATATATAAATAATATCGCTTTATCAGGCGCAGTAGATTTTATCTCTAAATACGAAAGCGATAATTCCTCCGGTATAATCGGTCATTTCGGTCTTGGTTTTTATTCTATGTTTATCGTTGCAGAAAAGGTTGAAATGTATACCCGTTCATTTAAGGGCGGTGATGGTGTACATTGGATTTGCGATTCCGACGGTTCTTTCGAAAGTGAGCCTTGCACAAGGGATAGTCACGGCACAGAAATTATAATGCACGTTTCCGATGACGAATTGGCATATCTTGATAACGAAAAACTCAAATCGATTTTAGAGCGTTATTGTTCTTTTATGCCCTACGATATTGTTCTTGTGGACGGCGAAAACGAAACTGTTATTAACGATACAAACCCTCTGTGGCAGCGTAATCCTCAAGACGTTTCGGACGAGGATTATAACGAGTTTTACAAAAAAGTGTTTAATGATATTAACGACCCCTTATTCAAGGTTCATATCGTTGCAGATTATCCTTTGAACTTCAAGGCAGTTTTGTTTATCCCCGCCCGCAAAAACGCCTATGATTCTACCGAAAGCGAATTCAAGCTGTTTTACAATTCTGTTTTCGTTGCTGATAATATCAAAGAAGCCTGCCCCGACCATTTGGTTAACTTTAAAGGCGTGTTGGATTGTCCTGAATTGCCCCTTAACGTTTCCAGAAGTTATTTGCAGAACGATGCATACGTTCGTAAAATTGCATCCCATATTTCCAAGAAGGTTGCAGACAAGCTTAACGGTATGTTCACTACCGAACGCGACCTGTTAGAGAAAAATTGGCGCGATATGAAGCCTTATTTTGAATTTGCTTGTATGCGCGATGAAAAGTTCGGCGACCGCGTAAGGGATAATATCCTTTTTGAAAAGGCGGATGGCGGTTTTATCACCGTTAAAGAATATCTCGGCGACAAAGAGGAAGGCGATATATACTATACAACCGACAAAAACGGTCAAAGCTATTATTTACAGCTTTTTAAGGATAAAGGTGTGGAGGTTTTGGTTTTCGACAGTGTTGTGGAAAACAATTTTGCACAATACCTGGAAAGTAAAAACGATAAAATCAAATTCAAACGAATCGACTCGGGTTTTGATTCTGTTGAAACTGATTCATCCGAAAAGCTCGTTTCCCTCTTCAAAGAAGTATGCGGAAAAGAGGATATGGAAATCAAGTTCACTTCTCTCGGCGAAGACGGAGCGGCGGCGCTTATTTCCCTTCCCGAGGACGGCAGACGTTTTGCTGATATGATGAGAATGTATAACCTTGCCAACGGCAACGAATCATTCCCCATGCCCAACGGCGAGAATCTAACCATCAATACCGACAACCCGATTATTAAAAAACTGGAAAGCGATTCTATCGAAAATGCATCCGATGTTGCAAAGCATATTTACCTTTCTGCAGTTTTGTTGTCAAGAACATTAACTTCCGAAGAAGCCAAAGAATTTATAAAACTAAATAACAAGCTTATTTAAAGTTAAAAGCACCACCTAATTAGAGGTGGTGCTTTTTGATTATACAGTTTTTATCTTATAAGCAACTCCAAGGTCGTTAAAATAAATAGAAAACTAAAATTCAAGGCAGAGAACTTTAAGATATAGCTTGCGGTTCTGCCCGATTGTTCCTTTGTATATTCACGAAATGTAATAAGACTTGCCAAAGAAGCTATAAGCGTGCCCACTCCACCGATATTAACGCCGATTAGCAATGACGGATAATCGGTTGTAAAGTTTGAAAGCAGAACTGCCGAGGGAACGTTACTTATAAACTGGCAGGAAATAACGCTGAACAGAAGTGTATTTTTTGCTAACAAAGCAGATATCATTTCTCTAACGGGTTCAATACGCGCCATATTACCAGCAAAAATAAAAAAGAACACGAACGTTAATAACAGAGGATAATCTACGTCTCGCAACGCCTTTTTATCCATAAAAAACAAGGCTGAAGGAATGACAACAAGACCTACCACGTAAGGGATACCTCTGAACACTATTGCAATTGCAAGGGCAAATAATAAAAGAAGGATTGTTGCCCTGCCCTTGGGGATAAAAATCGGTTCGTCCGGTTGGGTGATAGGTTCGGGCTTTATAAACAGACAACAAACGGTTATTAGAAACACCGAAACGGCAAATGGGGTTGCCATTATGCTGATAAATTCCAAATCGGGAATTGAAAAGCGAGAATAAAGGTAAAGATTTTGGGGGTTGCCGAAGGGTGTGAGCATACCACCCAGATTTGCAGAAATGTTCTGCATTATAAAGGTAAACGCCATATATTTTTCTTTACCCGTGGTTTTTAAAACGATATAACCCAAGGGCAAAAATGTGAGAAGCGCCATATCGTTGGCAATAAGCATAGAGCCTATGAAGGTTATATACACCAACGCAAGAATCGCAGAACGAAGGGTTTTGAATTTCGAAACCAATTTACCCGCGAGCATATAGAAAAAGTTGATATTTCTTAGCGCACATACAACGGCAAGAACGCAGAAAAGGCAGGAAAGGGTTTTAAAATCGAAATAATTTATATACTCGTTATCAACGGGAACTATAAACGAAGTTATTACAGCGCAGAAAAATGCAATAAGCATTACAACGTTCTTTTTCGCAAATCCTATGATAGTTTGCATACCTTTATCCCCTTTCGCGTTTTTCCGAATGGGATTATACCACTTTACAGCGAGCATCACAATTGGAAACCTTAATAAATATTTAACGATTTTAAAGAAATAATTGTGCATAAACAAAGGCACACCCCAAAGGTTGAACCTTTGGGGTGCATTTTGTTTAAAATTAACTTATTTTATGGTTAAGCTTATTAGAGCTTAGGACCTGCTTCAACAAGTGCCTTACCTGCATCGTTGCCGGTGTACTTAACAAAGTTCTTGATGAAACGGGATGCGAGGTCTTGAGCCTTTGCTTCCCAATCTGCAACGTTTGCATAGGTATCGCGAGGATCGAGGATGCCGGTATCAACGCCGGGAAGTTCGGTGGGAACTGCGAGGTTGAAGTAAGGAATGGTCTTGGTGTCAGCCTTAGCGATATCGCCGTTGAGGATAGCGTCGATGATGCCGCGGGTATCCTTAATGGAGATACGCTTGCCGGTGCCGTTCCAACCGGTGTTTACGAGGTAAGCCTTAGCGCCGCTAACTTCCATCTTCTTAACGAGTTCTTCTGCATACTTGGTGGGGTGGAGTTCGAGGAACGCCTGACCGAAGCAAGCGGAGAAGGTGGGAGTAGGTTCGGTGATGCCTCTTTCGGTACCTGCGAGTTTAGCGGTGAAGCCGGAGAGGAAGTAGTACTGTGCCTGTTCGGGAGTGAGAACAGAAACAGGAGGAAGTACGCCGAATGCATCAGCAGAAAGGAAGATTACGTTCTTTGCTGCGGGAGCTGCGGAAACGGGACGTACGATGTTGTTGATGTGGTTGATAGGATAAGAAACGCGGGTGTTTTCGGTAACGCTCTTATCAGCGAAATCGATCTTGCCGTTTTCGTCGAGAGTAACGTTTTCGAGAAGTGCGTTTTTCTTAATAGCGTTGTAGATATCGGGTTCGGAATCCTTATCGAGGTTGATAACCTTTGCGTAGCAACCGCCTTCGAAGTTGAATACGCCGTTATCGTCCCAGCCGTGTTCGTCGTCGCCGATGAGGAGACGCTTAGGATCGGTGGAAAGGGTGGTTTTACCTGTACCGGAAAGACCGAAGAAGAGAGCAGTGTTTTCGCCGTTCATATCGGTGTTTGCGGAGCAGTGCATGGAAGCGATGCCCTTGAGGGGGAGGTAGTAGTTCATCATAGAGAACATACCCTTCTTCATTTCGCCGCCGTACCAGGTATTAAGGATAACCTGTTCACGAGAAGTGATATTGAATGCAACTGCGGTTTCGGAGTTGAGGCCGAGTTCCTTGAAGTTTTCTACTTTAGCCTTAGAAGCGTTGTAAACAACGAAGTCGGGTTCGAAGTTTGCGAGTTCTTCTTCAGAAGGAACGATGAACATGTTCTTAATGAAGTGAGCCTGCCAAGCAACCTCAACGATGAAACGAACAGACATACGAGTGTCAACGTTTGCGCCGCAGAATGCATCTACAACGAAAAGACGTTTGTTAGAAAGTTCCTTAACAGCGAGATCCTTCAATACGTTCCAGCTGTCAACAGAAAGGGGGTGGTTGTCGTTCTTATATTCATCAGAGGTCCACCAAACGGTATCCTTGGAGTTTTCGTCCATAACGATGAATTTGTCTTTGGGCGAACGACCGGTGTAAACACCTGTCATAACGTTAACTGCGCCAAGTTCGCTAACCTGACCTTTTTCGAAGCCTTCGAGTTCGGGTTTGATTTCTTCAGCAAAAAGCACATCGTACGAGGGGTTATGTACGATTTCGGTAGTACCGGAAATGCCGTATTTGCTCAAATCGAGTTTTGCCATTTTTAAAAACCTCTTTCTTTAAATTCAAATTGTACCGTTTATAATATACTATACACACCAATCAAATGTCAATATCATTTATAAGAATTTTTCCTTATTTCGGCAATATTTTTCGGTTAAATAGCACAATTTAATCGCAAAGGGCAGGCTCGGTTACAATTTTGCTTTTGTTTGATTTTTAGGCAAAGCAAAAACACCGCCGAAGCGGTGTTTTCTTTACTATTTTGGAAAAACTTCCATTAGTCTTAGGTTTTTAATGTCAATGTCAATTGGTAAAACAATATAAATTCCATTATCCATTTTTCACCAAGCGTCTTCTTCGGAAATCAGACCCATTTCGACCTGTTCCTTAATCATTGCTCTGAGATATTTTAGGTTTGTATTTCTATATTCCCACACTTTTTCTTTGCAAACAAAGTGTTTGTTAGGTTTATCGTCGTCAAAAATCTTTCCGTCAGCCAATCTAACGCTATAAGCATCGCAAAGCACGTTTGGTTTCAAACATTTTTGAAGAATATAAGGGAAACCTTCTTCAGTGGACATAAACTGTACTCTTACTTCCCAACGCTCTACAATTTCATCGCCTCTTAAACCCCTATTCTTAACGACCTTGCATTCCTTTATAGTCCCATGGTCTAAAATGCTCATATCCTCGATATCGTTCAAGCAAAGTCCGAAATTATATTGATTAACAATTTTCACCGGTTTGCATTCGAGAGTATAATCAAACAACTCGTCCATTGTTATGTGAAACAATTGTGCAATTCGAGGTAGCAAAGATATATCCGGGAAGCTTTCGCGATTTTCCCATTTACTAACCGCCGCTTTGGTAACGCCTAACATATTTGCAAGTTCCTCTTGTGTTAAATCTCGTTCACGTCGCTTTGATTTTATTATATCTCCCATTTTGATATTGCTCATAAATTACACCTCACAAATTCAAGTCTCCTTAGAACTGAAACTAGTATATCATTTATCACAGAGAAAGTAAAGCGATGATTGATATACTTTGTCAACCGATAGTTGACTTCAAGATATGAATTAAACGCCGAGAAATTACTTCTCGGCGGTGTTGCTTATATCTACAATTTAATTAACCCACGCACCTGTAAAATTTGATTATTCAGCATTTCGATATCAACAATTCCGTTAGAATCGAATGCGGTAGATTCCAGGGTAAAAGTATCGTTATATCCGATGCTTTTTACATATTCAAAGAATCTCTTAAAGTCTATGTTTCCTCTACCAACGGGTAATGTGCGAAGGTTTGCCCAATCCATAAAACCTCCGCCATAATCATTTACGTGGAAATGTCTAATCTGTTTAGCATAGGGCGTATAGTCGGACGAATACAGAAGTTCTATTTGTTGATGAAACGCAGCCATTTTGGTGTCGAAAACAAATTTCACATCGTTATATGTATTAATTAATTCCAAGCAACGTGTCATAGGATCTTTATTGTTACAAACAACGTTTTCTACAAGCAACGTTTGGTTATAACGTAAAGCTATTTCGGCAAGCTTGGGATATATTTTTAAATTATTACCGAAGGTTCCGTCCGAAGGAATACCGTCCCAAAGATGCAACACTAATTTTTTCGCACCGATTTCTTTTGCAATCTTACAGTTAAGCTCAAAGTTATCAAGTGCAGTGTTAAATCTATCCTCCCCGCCGATACTTATGCTTTCACCTATTTTCTTCTCACAGTGTACAACAGGTATATTAAGTTTAAGCGAACATAAAAAGGAAAGTAAATTTTCAATTTCTCCATACCAAGAGCTGTATATCATAAATTCAAAACCGTCGCAATTAAGTTGTTTTGAAAACTGCTCTAATAGACGGTAATCTCTACCGTTTGGTCTACCAATAAGAGCGCCGGTTGAACATAGAATTTCTGCCATTTTATCACCCTTTGATTAATTTATTACATTATACACGTTTATGTTGTTTTTGCAATAGTGTTCTGTCAAAATTCAAGTTTTTTAATAAAATGATATGGAGGGCATAAAAAATACACCCTCGGAAAGGAAAAAGCTTTAAAATGGCAACTATAATAACTAACCAAGCCACACTTAATTATAGATACGGCGGTGTGTCTGCTTCAACCGTATCGAATATTACGTCTGCGGTTTTTGGCGCTTCGTTAGACATTGAAAAAACCTCGCTTAACGAAAGTTATCGCGTGGGCGAAGGCCTGACCTATATTATTACGCTTAATAACAGCGGTGCTGCTCTGGACGAGGTTACCGTAAGTGATAATCTGGGCAGTTATAATTTTAACGGCACTATATTAACGCCGTTAACCTATACAGGACCTGCGCGATTATTCGTTAACGGTGTTTTTGTTTCAGAGCTCACACCCGAAATTGATGAAAACGAAATAATATTTTTCATTGAAAATTTGCCTGCAAACGCTAATGCTCAGATAGTTTATCAAGCAACACCCAACCAATTTGCAAACCGTTGTTGCGGCGATTTTATTACAAACACGGCAACAGCAGAATGCAACTGCCCTTGCAATATTCCTGCAAGTTCAAGCAATACTCTGACAGCCGACTGCTTTGCGGACGTAAGAATTGTTAAATCGGTATGCCCTAACCCCATAATCTGCGGCGAAGAAGTAACCTATATTTTCGATATTTCAAACTATGGGAACATCCCCGCAACCGACGTGGTTTTAACAGATACCTTTAATCCCCCGTTGACTGATATAACCGTTTCTCTTAACGTAAATCCACTATCCCCATTGGATTACAGCTATATTAACGGAACGTTAACTATCCCCTCTGAAGACAGCAGTCTTGATTTAACCGTCCCTGCCGCAACCTGTGTTCAAAATCCTCAAACAGGTGAAATCACAATTGTTCCGGGTAATATTCAAATCGTTGTAAGCGGTAATATTTAAAAAACAAAGAGGGGTGCTAACGCATCCCTCTGATTTTTCACTATTGTTTACATTGTTCATAGGAATCGATAAGAAAGGTTATAACCGCTTTTCTTGTTACAATACCTATAAAAACTCCCCTATCGTCCACCACAGGGACAAAATTTTGCTCTGTGATTCTATTAAATAATTGCTCTACCGTACAGGTTATACTAACAGGAGGGTTCCAATCGGGACGAATAACATCGCGGATACAAACTTTTTCGTGGTCTCTTAAATCGCTAACGCCTTGGTTATTAATCATTGCTCGAAGCAAATCGCCCTCGGTAACTGTGCCCACGTATACACCATCGGATGAAACAACGGGTATAGCGCGAAATTTATGATATGTCATTTTTTCAAATCCGTTGCGTACAGTCGCCGCGGAATCAAGATAAGACACGCTGCTTTTAGGCGTGAGGAATCGCATAATATTCATTAGTGTCCTCCGTTTTTAAAATTATTATAATGGCATTTCCATATGACGTGTTCTTGTAGTTAAGCCGTACTTTTCATAAAAATCCACCGCAGAAGAATTAAACTCCCACACGTTAAGCATAAGTTGACTGCAATTGGATTTTCTGCCATACTCTACAGCTTTGTCCATCAACATATGCCCGATTCCGTTTTTGCGGGCACGAGGAGAAACACAAAGGTCATCCACGTAAAGTGTAAAGCCGTTGCCCTCTTTAATTATATCGCAAAACACGTATCCCAAAACGCGATTATCATTAACTGCCACAAAAACACCGTGATTGTCATTTAAAAAACGTAATTCAAGCTCTTCAACGGTATATTTGCTTATTAAATCGGGGAACATATCGGGACGTCCGTTCCGATGCAAGTCTGCAATAATACGCAAAAGATTATATACTTCGTTAGCATCTTCAGGCTTCGCAGCACGAACAAGAATTTTGTTCATAATTAATCAACTCTTTTATACGTACAGAAAGTGAATTTCATATCTTCTTCCGAATCGGTTTCGGGATTTGTGGAAAATTCTTCGCTTATATCCGACAACACCCATTGTGATGACAAATCAAGATTATCGAAATAAGCATCCTTTTCAAAGCTCTTTTGGAATTTCGTTACGTAAGCGGTATCGCAATAAGGCAACAACTGTGAATAAACCTTTGCACCGCCGATTACAAAAACAGAATCGCTGTCATACTCCTTAATAATCTCAAACAGCTCGTCCATCGAACGAGCCATAACAGCCCCTTCGGGAGAATAATCGGGATTACGGGAAAGAACGATATTTACCCTATCCTTTAACACTCTACCACCGGGAAAGGTGGCAAGGGTTTTTGAGCCCAAAATAACCACGTTACCTTTTGTGAGGCTTTGAAAATACTTTAAATCGGCACGGACACGGGCAAGAAGCTCACCTTTGTTGCCAATGCCCCATTCATTATCTACAGCTACAACAAGTTTCATATTTATACCGCCACAGGGAATTTTCCGATTTTTTCACCGTGAACGTAATTTTCAACGGTAAAGCTATCGGGAGTAAATGAATAAAAATCCGTAATTGAAGGGTCTAAAGTAACCTTTGGAGCATCAAAGCATTCACGTTCAATGAGTTCCTTTACAATAGGAATATGTTTATCATAAATATGAGCATCCGCAATAACGTGAATCAACTCGCCCGGCTTTAATCCCGATGCTTGCGCAAGCATCATAACCAATGCCGCATACTGTGCCACATTCCAAGCATTTGCCGCAAGCATATCCTGAGAGCGTTGGTTAAGTATCGCGCAAAGCTTGCCGTCAACAACGTTAAAGGTCATGGAATAGGCGCAAGGATAAAGCGCCATTTCGGAAAGGTCGGCAAAATTATACATATTGGTCATTATACGACGGCTGCAGGGGTTGTTCTTAAGGTCAAACAAAACACGGTCAACCATATCAAATTCACCCTCACGATATTTATGCTTAACGCCCATTTGGTAGCCGTAAGCCTTGCCTATAGAACCGTTTTCATCCGCCCAAGCGTCCCAAATACCGCTGCCAAGGTCATTTATATTATTGGATTTCTTCTGCCAAATCCAAAGAATTTCATCAACCGCTTTTTTTAATGAAATGGGACGTATAGTTATCAAAGGAAATTCTTTTGATAAATCATAACGGTTTACAACCCCAAATTTTTTTATGGTATACGCAGGTGTGCCGTCTTCCCAATGGGGACGAACTCGGTCATCAAAAACAGGTGTTCCGTTTTCGATTATATCCCTGCAAGTTTCTATAAAAGCTTTATCTGCAGAACTCATAATATACGCCTCACTTTCTTTTTTATATGATAACACAATTTTAATGCAGTTGTCAACAATATATAGTGGTTGTTTTTAAATATATCGTAAATTTTGTATTTTTAAATATTTGTGAACTTTTTAAAAATGTCTTGACAACTTCGGTTGGTTGTTATAGACTAAATGCACAGGTTGGTTGTTGTAAACCAACATTTAGAGAGGTATTTATTATGGATGAAAAAAATTTAAAATTATGCGAAAGCGATTACCGCTTTATGACAGTTATATGGGAAAATGAACCTATACAGTCGGGTAAGCTTGTCGAAATTTGTAAAGAAAAGCTTGGTTGGAAGAAGCCCACCACCTACACCACATTAAAGAAAATGAGCGAAAAAGGGTTCGCACAGAACGTAGACACCGTTGTTACTTCTTTAATAGCCAAAGAGGACGTTCAGGTGTTTGCCAGCGAGCATTTTGTAAACCATACCTTTGAGGGTTCTTTGCCGAAGTTTTTGGTTGCTTTTTTTGGTGGCAAAAAGATTTCGGAGGACGAAGCAGAAGAATTGAAAAGACTGATTGACCAACACAAAGAAAGCGAGGGATAATAATGCTAAACCTATTCAACACTATTATCGAAATGAACATTAAAGCATCGGTTGTTATTTTGTTTATTTTGGTTGTTAGATTATTTCTTAAAAATGTACCGAAGAAATTTTCTTATCTCCTTTGGACGGTGGCGGCATTCCGACTTTGTATCCCCTACAGCTTTAAAGCATTATTCAGCCTTTTTAACGTTGGTGGTAAAGAAAGCATCGGCGAACAGATTTCCCATTCTGTTGAACAAATTCCCACTTATACGCCCGCACCTATTGTTAACAATACCGTAAATACTATTGTTACTCCCCCAATACATACTCCCCCGGTGAATACACCGCCTATACACGCACCCGTAACCACACCCAACATTGACGTTTCACAAACGAGCAGCAGCGAAATAGTTAACGCTGTTGCAGAAAAGAGCATCGATTGGGGTGTTCTGCTTATGCAGATTGCTTTGATTTTGTGGATTATAGGTATTGCTGCAATGTTAATTTACGGTGTGATTACCTACGTTAAAACATACCGACGTATGCAAAGCGGCATTCTAACAAGAGATAACATTTATTTCTCGGATAAAACCGATACCCCCTTTTCAATGGGTTTTATCAAGCCGAAAATTTACCTTCCCTTCGGTTTGACCGCTGAGGAACAGGAATGTATTATTGCCCACGAGGAATGCCATATAAAGCGTTTTGACCACATTATAAAGCTGTTTTCCTATTTACTATTGTGTGTACATTGGTTTAATCCAATGTGTTGGATTGCTTTTAACCGTATGACATACGACATGGAAACAAGCTGTGATGAAATGGTGTTCGCCTCGGGCATTACCGAGGAAAAGAAAAAGCAATATTCCCATACCTTGGTAAGCGTTGGAACAAAAAAGAGGTTTCCTACCCCCGCCCCTATAAACTTTGACGGTATAAGCAACACAAAAAGCAGAATTAAGAATATTTTAAAGATCCGAAAAACAAAAATATGGATTAAAATAATTTGTTATGTTTTGTGCGCAATTGTTTTGTTTGCTTGCGCGGCCGACGTAAGCGAAAATATAACCGATTTTCAAAGCGAAGCGGATAATGCGCAAAGCGACGAAAGTACGCAAAGTGATGCCGACGATAAGCAAAACGCAACTACAAAACCCGAAGGATTAATTGCTGACGCTTTGGCCAATAAAATCAACATTATTACCGAGGATGGCAAGAGCACTTTAGTTAAAAACTACATACGCTTAAGCGGAGATTATTACCATAAGCAAGCCTTTGTGGATATGGATGGCGATGGAAAGCAAGAAGCAGTTTTAGAGCTTTCAAAAGGAAGAGGTTATGTTATCTTAAGAGAATATAACAACACAGTTTATTCTTATGATTTTGCCCCCAGAGCGTTACTTAATTTAAAAACCGACGGAACCTATCAAAGTGCAATTGGTAACGGCAACGACAGTATTTGCCGTATGAGTTTTTCAAGTAGCCAAAAAGTCGAAACAATCATTGCTAATTTGAAATTTTTTGCCGACCTTGGCAAAGAACTTTACACCATTAACGGCGAAATCGTTCCCGCAAATGAATATCAAGCATATTATGATGAATGGTTGAATAAAGAACGGGTTGTTTTCAGTGAAACAAGCAAAAGTATTACTATTCTGCAGAACGGCAACGGTAAGGAATATACAGCAACCGTTAGTTTCGAAAATGACAAAGCGTATTTGAACATTAGCAGTATCGGCGGCGAATATAAACTTTTGATTAATTCTTATGACAAAGGCAGCATCAACAAGGAACTTGTTATGCCCTATGCCGTTGACGTTACGTTCGGCGGATATTTAGATATCCTTGTACCCGTCATAGAAACAGGCTCAGCAATTTATTACAGCGCGTTTGTATATGACAATAAAACAGACGAATTCAAATACGCTCCGCATTTTGAAAATTTCCCCAATTTCATATTGGATACCCAAAACCAACGTATTCTTGCCCACAGACAAGGTGATATGTCAAATTATTATGCATATTGCAAATATAACAGCGACATTGAAGATTTCGAAATCACAAATAGCGTTTTCTTTGAATGTGTAGATACCGAAAATTACACCTATGAATTTACAGAAAGCAAAAACGAAGGCGGCGTGTTGACCGACGTTGCAAAATTCACATTAACCGGCGACGGATATTATTCTGTTAAGGGTATTAACGCAGAAATTGACGAAACCTATTATAGCGAAGGTTCTTTTTGGGAACTTGATTCTCCAAAATGGAGGGGCGAGAGTGTTAACGATGTGCCTGAAAATACAATTCCCGTTTCCGTTAAAGTACCTAACCAAGAAGCACTTGAGAACGGTGAATATGATATATTCATTGAATCGGAATACGCGGGATTAGGCGATACTATGCTGTTTGTCGCTTCGGAAAAAGTAACCGATTTCAAGGTAATCGAGATAGAGGCTAACGATAATTTCGAACCAATTGTGGGCGAAACACTTTATTACCAACACAAATTGACTCCGGACGGAAAACCCCTTTATGTACAAACGTATATTAATACTTTTTCTGAAAGAGGAATACAATACACCGATAAAAACGGTTATATAAGAACCTTTCAGATTTGGTATGACGCCATAGATGGGGATTTAAGACTATCCGAGTTCAATTCTACAAACGTAAACGTAAGTGAATTGGTTGTTAATGCAATAAACGGTAACGTTAAAATCACAACCGAAGATGGTGAAAGAGTTTATCTTACAGACATCGCTCTTAATTTACCGGAAACAAAATTCACAGGATATACGTTTTTAGATTTGGACAGCGACGGCACAGCCGAAGGTATATTACAGCTTTATAACTATTACGGTTATATCATACTTAGAGAGTACAACAACGAAGTTTACTCCTATTTTATGAATTACAGAGGCTTTCATTTGAAAAATGACTCCACGTGCTTAAGTTCTTCCGGTGCCAGCGACAATTACATATACCGAATAGAATTTGACGAAAGCACTCTACGAGAAGTTGTTTTGGCAGTATGTTGCGAAACGTATGAATCAAACGAGATTGTCGGTACTTATGAAATCAATGGCAATGCCGTTTCCGCAGAGGAAGCACATACTTATTTCAAACAATGGTACGAAAAGGAGGATGTTTCTTTTACTCCATTTGAACAAAACAGCGACACTGCCCCGGCGGAAGACATTTTTGAAATCGGAATTGCAACAGAAGAAATGCTATCCGACAGAAATAACATTCGCTTTATTGACGATTACGGCGAAAATAATACCTGGCACGTATACGTTAAACCAAATTACAATTTAACCGATTTTAGATTTTTCGTAATTGACGGTACCGACACTACGGTAATTTCAAGAACAATGTATGCAATAGACAATTTCAACACAAACGATACGTTTATTGCATCCACCTATATTAACGATGTTACCAGTAACAGAGGTTTTGGATTTATTGACCAAAGCGGAAAGCAACGTTTTTTTGCCATCGTTTGCGATATGTCAGGTCTTAAAGAAAGCCCCGTTGAGGCATTAGAAATCACAGATTCCCCTCTTCTTAGCGCGGCGCCGTATTACGATTTTGAAAGTGTTGCTTTGAGGTTTTATAATGCTTATATGCAGAACGATATAGAAACCGCAAAGATACTAATGGACAGCACCGACAACGAATGTCTTGAATATTTCAGTAACAACGTTAATGAATATAACAGCATTAAACGCGGAAGAATTTCTCTGAGTAGCGTAATTAACGACAACAAAGGAAATATAACAGAAGCCAAACTTGATATTGCATTTTCTGATACAAGAGAAGGTTATGAGAATACCGATTATATGGTTATGACTCTTAAAAAGATTGGCGGATATTGGTTTGTCTCCTATTATGACTTTGATGCATAATTGACACTTGTGTATATTCTTTTAGAACAGTTGTAAAGCAAAACCCCACCGAAATCGGTGGGGTTTTAGTTTATTTCTTCAACTTTAATTCAAGAACAGTAACGCCAAGATCTCCTTCGCCGTAACGTCCTGCGCGGAAGGATTTTATGCGCGCTTTATCCTGCTTGAAATACTGCCACAATGCAGTTCGCAATGCGCCGGTGCCTTTACCGTGAATCACCTGAACCTGCTCTTTACCTGCATAAATAGCATCTTCTAAATACCTGTCTATCATAAACCAAGCATCGTCCCCCGTGTTGCCTCTTACGTCAATCTCGCTACGTACAGAAGCTACACTATGGGTATATTGCGCTTTGCCCTTTTGTTTATTCTGCTTTTCCACAGCGGCGGCATTAGCCAAAAGACGAATATTTTTGATATTCGTCTTTGTTTCAAATCTGCCCGAAAGTGTGAAAACTGTATCGCCCGAAATGCTTTTTACCACTGCTTCCCTGCCTATATCCGCAAGCAAAACCTTATCGCCAACCTGCAAAGGTCTTGGAAGCTCATAATTATCCTCGTCGACCTCGAACTCCTCTGCATCGGATATCAAAGCAGAAGTATCCTTTAAATTTTGACGGATTGCTTTTCTTGCTTCTTCTATGCGGGCGGCTTCCAAACGCTTTGCATCCGCTTTTTTAAGCTCGTTAAGCTCTTGGAACACCTGGTTGCTTGCAGCTTTCGCGGCATCGAGAATTCTTTGCGCTTGCGCTCTTGCGCGGTCCAATTCCGCCTCTGCTTTGTCTTGTAACGCTTTTGCACCTTGGCTTGCTTCCTCGCGAAGTTTATCAGCTTCAGCACGCGCCTTTTCCGAGGCAGAACGCTCTTTTCTAAGGTCCTGCTCGGTTTCTTCAAGACGTACGATTACATCCTCAAAACGTATATTGTCATCAGCCAAAAGCTCTTTAGCGCGAGAAATAACCGATTCGTCCATGCCCAAACGTCTTGAAATTTCAAAAGCGTTACTTCGACCGGGGATACCCGTAATTAATCGATAGGTAGGCTTTAAAGTGGCAAGATCAAATTCACAAGACGCATTTAAAACACCTTCGGTATCCAATGCATATATTTTCAATTCCGAATAGTGTGTTGTAGCCGCAACAATAGCGCCCGATTTACGCACGTGCTCCAAAATGGAAATAGCCAAGGATGCGCCCTCTGTAGGGTCTGTACCCGCACCTAATTCATCAAAAAGCACCAACGAGCCTTTATCGCATTTACCGAGGATATCAACCACGTTTACCATATGGGATGAAAAGGTAGACAGTGATTGCTCGATACTCTGTTCATCTCCGATATCGGGGAATATACCGTCAAATACGGGAAGTGCACTGCCGTCATCACAAGGTATATACAAACCGCTTTGCGCCATCATAGCAAACAAACCCAAGGTTTTCAGTGTAACTGTCTTACCGCCGGTGTTCGGGCCTGTGATAATCAATGCGTTTTCTTTGTCCCCAAATTCAACGGAAATGGGAACAACCTTATCACGAGGTATAAGCGGATGCCTTGCACGTACGAGCTTAATCGATTTCGAATTGGTTTTCGGACGTATACCTCTTATTTCCGAAGAATATTTTGCGCGTGCAAAAATAGTGTCAAGGTCAATCATAACCTTTTGGTCCACACGTATTATGTTTGCGTTCGCCGCAACCTTTGTGGAAAGATCCGAAAGGATTTTTTCGATTTCCTCTGCTTCTTTACCCTTCAACTCGCGAAGCTTATTGTTAGCCTCGAGAACAGCCATAGGCTCGATAAAAAGGGTTTGTCCGGAAGCAGACGAATCGTGCACCAGACCCTTTACTTCGTTTTTGTGCTCTGCTCGAACAGGTATAACGTATCTGCCCGAACGTATAGTAACAACCGAATCGCGTAAAAATTTAGAGTTATCACCGGTTGTAAGATTTGCGAGAATATCTCTTATACTCCCCTCAACACGTCTTATTTCTTTGCGTGTTCTGTAAAGCTCGGGCGAAGCATCGTCTGCCACAGCATCCTCGCCGATTATTTTCATCCCGATTTCTTCTGCAAGACCGCGAGCTTCAGTAAGGGTGGAAAAATAAACGTATAACGCGGGGATGTCCTTGCCCTCGGGATACTTTTTAACCGAACCCACCGCACGGAGCATAGATGCGATATTTAAAAGCTCACTCATTGTGAGAACTGCACCCTTTTCTGCTCTGTCGGCAGAATTTACCACGCCTTCGGGTGCCGAAAAAGAAGGCGAGCCCTTAAAGGTCAAAAGATTTAATGCCTCTTCGGTCTCATCCAACATACGTGATATAATCACGCCATCTGTTTGCGGACACATTTCACAAATAGAAGCATTTGCCGATTTTGTTACAGCAAAGGATGCCACTTTGGAAATTATTTTATCATATTCTAATATGGTTTTTGCTCTGTTAAAGCCTTTCATTTTGATACCTTTCAGTTCAGTTCCTTGCATTGCTTATAAAATGCAAGGGTCTTAAATCCCCGTTCGGCTCTTTGTAAAAAATACCTTTCGGCGATTTTTGACAATGCCAATAAATCCGATTCGGAAACGCGAAAAGAAATAAACTTCGAAAGCTCGCACTGTGCTATATGTTTAATCGCAAGCCGATTACCTACAGACAAAGGAAAAACTCCATCTCGTTTTGAACAGCAATTCTTACAACAAATTTCGCCTTCAACCGTGTCAATATAACCTTCGTCTAAATCTTCTGCTCCGCAAAGAGAACAAAAATCGGGAGATAACTCAAACCCACATTCACAGCATAATCGTAATTCAAACGCCGCTTTTATAAGTTCTCGTGATGCAACCTCGTTTTCCAATGCATACAACGAATTAAGCAATAAGCGAAGCACAACCGCAGATTCGTCCCCGCGGATTGCAAAAGCAGATGCCGCATCACAAAGATAGCACGCCAAGGAATAATTGTTTATATCTCTGCTCAGCGGATAGAAATCCGTAATTAACGCCGCCTCGGTAAGCGTGTAATATCCGTTTTTCTCATAAAGCAAAATATCCGAAAAAGCAAACAACTGGGCACTCTTTAAATATGGGGACGAGAGTTTACGAACGCCTTTTGCATTTACTGTGAGAACACCCATAGCATCGGTTAGAAAAGTAAGTAATTTACTTGTTTCACCCTTTGCCTGTTCGCGGATTACGATTCCTTTTAATTTATGCCGCATTATTCAAGCTCGTCCTTGAAGCCGAAATCCGACAAAAGCGAAGGGCGGTCGCGCCAATTTTCTTTAACCTTTACCCACAAATCCAGGAATACCTTTGTTTCAAACAAAGCCTCTGCATCCTCGCGGGCATAAGAACCGATTTTCTTAAGCATTGCGCCGTTTTTACCGATAATAATGCGCTTATGCGATTCTCTTTCACAATAAATCTCGGCGCGTACAGAAAGAAGTCCTTTCTTTTCAGAAAAATCCTCCACTGAAACCGCAACGCCGTGGGGTATTTCGTCATCTAACAAACGAAGAATTTTTTCACGAATAATTTCCGCAAAAATCTTGCGTTCGGGTTGGTCGGTTATATAATCCTCGGGGAAGAAATGTATACTTTCAGCAAGTAAAGGCTCTAATTCCTCGAAAATATATTCAACACCGTCGCCGTTAAGAGCAGAAATAGGAATAACAGCGTGGAAATTATACAAGGATGAAAGCTCTGCGATCTGTTCTGCAAGCTTTACCTTATTCGCCCTATCGGTTTTATTAATAACAAGGATAACGTCAATACCCATCGCCTTGTATTTATCCAAAGCCGCCTTTTCGTTGGGATTAAGCTCGGTTCCTGCCTCCACAACAAAAAGAACGATATCAGAAGAATCGGCAACGTTACCCACCGATTTCATCATATATTCACCCAGCAAGGTTTTAGGCTTATGCAAGCCGGGAGTGTCGGTGAATACGTATTGGTTTTCGCCCTTAGTAAGAACACCTGTGATTCTGTTACGTGTTGTTTGGGGCTTACGGGAAACAATAGCCACCTTTTCTCCCAAAAGCGTATTAAGCAAGGTGCTTTTACCAACGTTGGGTTTGCCTGCAATCATTATAAATGCTGTTTTTGTCATATTTTACCTCTTTATACCGAGTTTATCCAAAATTTCCTTTTGTTTTGCTTCCATAACCACACGTTCATCATCGGTTTCGTGGTCATATCCAAGCAAATGAAGGGCAGAATGAGCCGCCAAAAAGCAAAATTCACGTTTTGCGGAATGTCCGTAGTCCTCCGCTTGACGATAGGCTGTATCACGGGAAATAATTATATCCCCAAGAAGTGTAATCTGCTCGGGTGTATCAAAATCGTAAAACGGAAAAGAAAGCACGTCCGTAGGACGGTCAATACCTCGGTGTTCTTTATTTATTTCGTGTATCATCTTATCGTCGCAAACTGTAACGTTAACCTCGAATTTATGATTGGGATATGCTTCTGTAACCACAGTGCGGATAACCCTTTTCATAAGTGTTTCATAAAGCTTGGGAATAGGTTCTGTTAAAAGCTCGAAATAAATCTTTATCATTCCCTTGTTCTCCTTTTAAATACCTCTCTGCGCTGATTATCATCATTCTCACGGCGAGGAGGCTTTGAAGCATCTCGTTTTTCATAAGCCTGAATTATTTTTTGCACAAGAGGATGTCTTACAACGTCTTTATGGGTAAACTTGAATATTGATATCCCTTTTATATTATCAAGAATCTCTAACGCATCTACAAGACCGCTTTTTCTCAAATACGGCAAGTCTATCTGTGTAATATCGCCCGTTATAATAGCTTTGCTGTTATTGCCCAGACGGGTTAAAAACATTTTCATTTGCTCGGGAGTGGTATTCTGCGCTTCATCAAGGATTATAAATGCATCGTCCAATGTTCTGCCACGCATATAAGCAAGAGGACATACCTCGATTATTCCCTTCTCACCACAGTTTTTAAAGCTTTCGTTTCCAAGCATTTCTCCCAATGCATCGTAAAGAGGACGAAGATAAGGGTCGATTTTGCTTTGTAAATCACCCGGCAAGAAACCTAATTTTTCACCCGCTTCCACAGCAGGACGGGTTAAAACGATTTTAGAAATCTGCTTTTTCTTTAACGCTGTAACCGCCATTGCCACGGCAAGAAAGGTTTTTCCCGTTCCCGCAGGGCCCACACCGAAAACTATAGTATTGGAGTTTATTGCATCAACGTATTTTTGTTGACCAACGGTTTTTGCTTTAATAGGTTTGCCCTTGTTTGTTAAGCAAATACAATCGTTATATATGGCGTCAAGTTCGTTTTCCTTATCCTCACGCACCATAGATATAACGTAGTTTATCGTATTTTCGTCGATGCTTTCGGACATGCGCGAAACCTTCTCTAGCTGTTCTATGCAAGAAGCCGCCATATTTACGTCATTAGCGTTGTCCCCGCTAATTTTTATTACACCCTCGCGGGCAATCACAGACACTGAAAACGCAGTTTCTATATTTTCAATATTTCCGTCTAAAGTACCGAACAATTTCAAAACAAAATCAATTGAAAGGTCAGGTATAGATTTTTCAAACATTAAATTTCACCTATAAATTTTAATTTCCTTTTTAGTATACCACAATTCACTATAAAAGTCAAAGACTTATTATAATTATAGCAATATAAAAACATATAAAAAATAACGCAAAATATCAATTTGTTTACAATTTGTTCATATATATCGGTGTGATTTGTGATATTCTGTATTTGATTGTAAAATATATACTTATATGAGGTGTTTTTATGGAAAACATTAAATATTTATACGGTGTTGACCCCGAGGTTGCCACCGCAATTGACAGCGAGCTTAAAAGACAAAAAAGAAACATCGAGCTTATCGCCAGCGAAAATATCGTTAGCGAAGCTGTTCTTGCCGCTGCAGGCACTATCCTTACCAACAAATATGCCGAAGGCTACCCTGCTCACAGATATTACGGTGGCTGTGAAGAGGTAGATAAGGTTGAAACTATCGCTATCGAAAGAGCAAAGAAGCTCTTTGGCGCAGAACATGCTAACGTTCAGCCCCACTGCGGCGCAAGCGCAAACCTTGCGGTTTTCTTTGCGTTCCTTAACCCCGGCGATACCGTTATGGGTATGAACCTTGCTCACGGCGGACACCTTTCCCACGGTTCACCCGTTAACATTTCAGGTAAATATTTCAACGTTGTTCCCTACGGTGTTGATGATGACACCCATAGAATAGACTACGATAAGATGGAACAGATCGCTCTTGAATGTCAGCCCAAGCTTATCGTTGTTGGCGCAAGTGCATACCCCAGAGTTATCGACTTTAAGCGTTGCCGCGAAATTGCCGACAAAGTTGGCGCAAAGCTTATGGTAGATATGGCACACATCGCAGGTCTTGTTGCTGCAGGTCAGCACCCCAGCCCTGTTCCTTATGCAGACGTTGTTACCACCACCACCCATAAAACTCTTCGCGGCCCCAGAGGCGGTTTGATTCTCTGTAAAGAAGAATACGCAAAGCAGATTGATAAGGCTATATTCCCCGGCACTCAGGGCGGTCCTCTTGAACATATTATTGCAGCAAAGGCTGTTGCATTCGGCGAAGCTTTGACCGATGAATTCAAGGCATATCAGGCACAAATCGTTAAGAATGCAAAAGCTTTGGAAATCGCGCTTAAGGAAGAAGGCTTCAACCTCGTTTCCGACGGTACCGATAACCACTTACTTCTTATCGACCTCCGCAATATGAATATTACCGGTAAAGAACTTGAACACAATCTTGACGAAGTTCACATTACCGTTAACAAAAACGCAATTCCTAACGATCCTCAGAAGCCTTTCGTTACAAGCGGTATCCGTGTTGGTACCCCCGCTGTTACCTCCAGAGGCTTCAAGGAAGAAGATATGAAGACCATCGCTAAGCTTATTAAGCTTTGCGCTACCGACCTTGAAAACAGCCGTGATTACATCATTGGCGAAGTAGACAAGCTCTGTGCAAAATATCCTATTTACGAATAAATTGGAAGTTAAGGTTTTTCACCAACTACCCCAAGATGCAATAGATATCCGCAACGAGGTTTTCGTTGACGAGCAGGGCTTTCAAGAAGAATTCGACACAGACGACGGCATATCAACACATCTTGTAGGTTTTTTCGATGGTAAAAGCGTTGCCACAGCACGAATAATCCCTCAAGGCGACAAATGCTTTATTATAGGCAGAGTTGCTGTAAGAAAAAACTATCGCAACCTTGGGTTTGGTGCCAAAATCATCTCCGAGGCAGAACGGGTTATTACTTCTTTAAATGGCAAAGCAATTTATATCCACTCTCAATTACAAGCCGTACCTTTTTATGAAAAACAGGGCTACGTCCCTACCGGAGAAAAGGATTTCGAAGAAGATTGCGAGCATTGGATGTTAAAAAAAGATTTATAGCGGATACAAAAAAGGCTGTTGCAACTTCGCAACAGCCTTTTTACATATTATTTCTTAATATTATCTATCGTTTCCTGTAAATTCAAGACAGTCTTATAAAGAATCTCTTTTGCGCTTGGATGTTGCTTCGGAGCATCAAGAGCATTTTTTAGCCAATTATAACTATAATCTATCATAGGCTTCATATATTCTCTTACCTTTTCGAAATCAACAGGCTTTTTCCATTCTTCCTTTGCAAGGAATTCTTCATAGGAGGCAGAGCATCTATCCTCTAATCCCGAAAGTCTCGAAAGGTTTGCAAAACGCGTTACTCCACGGTGATGATTAGGGAACACCGACATACTCTTACCGAAAATAATTGAATAACAATATCCATGGAATGAATCGGTAACTACGTAAGATGAGTTCTTAAAATACTTCAACCAATCAGCAATTTGGACATTTTCAACCACGTTGGGATCGTTTGCCAAGGCCTTTTTATCTTCAAATTTTCCTTGTCCGTCAAGCATTATATGATAAGGAATGCCAAGCTCACTCGCCACTTTACGCACTGCTTCGATTTTTTCTTTAGTAGGATCAAGAATATATGCAATTACATATTCTTTTTCTGTTTTCACCTTCGAAAGTGCCGCTGCCTTCTCGTAATCCTCCATACTGCAAAGGAAAACAGGGTCGATGGTTTGAACCGCTTTAGAATCGAAATTGCGTTTACAAACGTCTATTGCGCTGTCCTCTCTTACAGAAATAGCATCAAATCGATTAAGCAAATAAGTTAGTTTCAGTCGCATTTCCTTGGGATAATAAGGAGATTCGTGGCCAAAGGAGGTAGAATATGCGATTTTCTTATGGGAATCTTCAACGAAATCCAAGAAGAAATTATAGGTACCTATATTTTTATTACTATACCAGTTCCACAATTGATCAGAACCTACAAGGAATGTATCGCAATGGTTGTTGAAACGTGGATATTGCTCCAAGGTTGTAGGCGCACTGGTTTCATAGAAATTGCGGGTAAATACACGTGTTTTGTTATTTTGGCTCTTAATCAAAGTTTCTTTAGTTACATATGGCCATTCTAACATAAGCACCGATTTTTTCATACCAACAAGAACCTGATGGAGCGCATAGTTGGTGAGAACACTACCATAATTTCCGCCATACCACCAACCGATATAACCGATATCAAATTTACGGTTCATACCGTAATCTACGGCTTTCGAAAAACTGTAATCGTATTTTCCAAGAAGCTCGAAAAATCTTTCACGGTTTTTATGTACCTGTGTTGCACAATGTAAGCGAGAATTAAATTTTTTAGCGTGTTCAATAGGAGCAGGTTCAAAAACCTTTGAATCCTTTTCAATAACGGAAGCGAGCTTTTCTGCTTTATTATTATTAAATAAAACCAGGCTTGTTCCCTTATTATCATTCAATTCTTCTTTTAATCTACCAATACCCCAGAAGTCGGCAACAGTAATATCTCCTTGGCGAGGCAACTTGGCGAAAGGACAAGTACCACAGCTTTTACGAACTGTAAGAAGCTTTAAAAATGCCCTTAAATATACACACTCATCACGAGTTTTTTTGTATTCAGTGCCGTTCGCAAACTCGATTTTAATACAGTGTGTCCAACCGGCAACAGATTTATCTCTGAATGCTACACGGGTAGCCTTTGCGCCAAATTCTTCTTCACGTTCCGTGATGAATTTTTTATACACAGATGCAGAAGGAGCGCCATGACAAAGTAAATCCATTGTATAAAGGTTATCGTATTCCTTACCCAAAAAAGCATTTAAGCCTGCAATTTGACAGGGTGTACCAACGTATAAAACCGATCTCCCCTGTTCAAGAAATTCTTTTGTTTTTAAATAAGTATCGCCAATATCACTTTGAACATATTTAGAACCGCGAAGTTTAGCAAGTTCATTGACGTTTTCAACAAAAATATGCTCAACGCCATAAAAATCATCAGTATATGCCGCGCCGCATACAACACCGCCATTAGAAATAATATGTTCAGCAACCATAGTAAATACGCCGCCGGAAGTGCTTTTTGAACGTAGCTCATCAGAACCCATAACAGCATAGCAAGAGGGGTTGGTATTGTTTTCATAGGACGGAGAAACCGCGGGACAAGACTTTAAACAAAGACCGCAATCAATACACTTTTCCGAATCCACGTTCGGGAATAAAAATCCCTCGGAATTTGGGAGCATTTTTATCGCCTTAACAGGGCATTTATTATAGCACGCACCGCAACCTGTACACTTATCCGCAGGAACGTTTAAAACCGTATTTTTCATAATTTCTCTCCGTTCTTAAATCTATATATACATCGCTATTATAGAATATTTATCGTTAAATGTCAATATGTAGTACTAAAGTGCACAATTTGTAATTTTATTGTTGACATACACAAATCAATTTATTATAATATTCTTTACTATTTATAAAGAGGTGTTTTATATGCAAATTGCTTTTTCCGGAAAATTAGGAAGTGGCAAATCCACGGTTTGTTCAATTCTTCGCGACGTCTACGGATATGAGATTTACAGCACCGGTACCGTACAACGTAAAGTCGCCGAAGATATGGGGATTTCTACGTTGGAATTAAACGAACGCATGATGAACGACCCTGCTCTTGACCATGTGATCGACGATGCAGTAGTAAAGTTATCAAAAGAAAAAGCCGACGAACAAATTGTATACGATTCCAGAATGGCATGGCATTTCGCAGAAAACACTTTTAAAGTTTATATGTACGTAGACCCCACCGTTGCGGCAAAACGCGTTTTTAATGCCGACAGAGGCGAAGTTGAAAAATACACAGATGTAAACGATGCCTTAAATCAACTTACGGCACGTAGTATTGAAGAAAACAAGCGTTTCAAAAAAATCTACGGTGTTGACAACTTTGATTACAACAACTATCACCTGATTATCGATTCCACTTCTGCGACGCCCGAGCAGATTGCCGAAGCGATCACTACCAAAGCAAAAGAATTTGAAGTAAATCCTTATGAAGGCACAAAGATGCTTATTTCACCATACGTTGTTTTACCTACCGTTCCTTTCGGCGAAGACGATTCAGAGGATGTTATCATAACTTTAAAGGATGGTTTCCACTATTGCCTTAGAGGTCATACAAAGTTAGCAGCACTTCAAATCGGTGGTGCAAATTTTGTTGAAGCAACGTTTATCACAAAAGCCGACGTAAATTATAATGCTGAAATCTGCAATGAATACGAGATCGCATGCAAATTCACTTTTGAATCAAAACCTCAATAATGTTTAACTATAATCAATTATAAAGTGGTATTTCATCCCTAAAAGGGATTACTTAAGTTTGACCTAATTTTACACACATTGACAGTCGCTCCCGTGCGACTGTCTTTTTTAGTCAATTTTTTCGACCTATAAAGCCTCCGTATATTCTTTTTAAAAGGCACATAACAAAAACGAAACCGCTTTCACAGTTTCGTTCGTTTAAGTATTATTAAATTGTTCCGAAGTAGCAACGTGTGATGTAAGGATATTTAACAGTTCCGTTTGATTGGTATTTATCAAACACTTTCCCGACGGCCTTTATATAGTCATCATATATCAAGTCCTTTTCTTTGGGCGCATACGAGGAAGAAAGATTCCTTGCAATAAAATCTTCACGAGTATAAATAAGGTTGTTGCAAAACTCTACAAGCTCAAATTCTCCGCTGAAGAAATCAGAGAACGCAGCCTTTGAAAAATCGATACCATTAGACGAACCTTTGAAATCTTTACAGTATTTTTTGTTGACTACAAAGTTATCTTTAATAATTTCGCTGTCGCTATCTCTATCGTTCCAAACAAGAACTACTTTTCCGTTGGGTTTTAGAATTCGTTTGCATTCGTTCTTAAACACAACTCTATCGAACCAATGGAACGCTTGGGCAACAGTTATGAGGTCAACTGAACAATCGGTAAGTAAAGTATTCTCAGCGGTTGCGTTTATAGAAGTTATATTTGCAATCGTTTTATATTTTTCTTCTGCTTTAATACGCATATCTTCATTTGGTTCAACCGCCAACACCGATTTTATAAATTTCGATAATGCGATTGTAAATATACCTGTACCCGAACCAATATCTGCCGCAATCGTATTTTTGTCTATAACTCTTTCAGCCAAAAGGAAACTGAATAACGCATCGGGATAATTCGGTCTCGCTTTTGAATATACATTTCCTTTTAAATCGAATTTATTTGTGTTCATTCATATGCCTCTGATTTTAAGTAACTTCACTTATATTATTATATCGCTTTAGTTATGAATTTTCAATTTTTTTGATAGTATCCTTTTTAATTTCATCACGAAGTTCTTTTGTCCATTCCGACCATTGACAATTTTCTTCTCCATAAGTAAGATTCAATTCCAATTCCAACGGAAGCCAGGTTGATATATCGGCTTCGTTATGGGATATAACAGCTTCTGCATTATCTAACGCTTTATATAACTTTGCTTCGGGAGTTATCGATTCGGCCATTTCCAAAAACAAATCCGATAATTCTTTTTGTGCGGCGTCGGGTAATAAAGATAACAAATAATTTATCGCATCGTTTTCTTCTTTTTCGTTTTTATCGGTTTTATAGAACGATGGGACATCACCCGTAACAGCTTCGCCGAAATCGTGAATGAGACACATTTTAATTACTTTGTCAATATTTAATTCGGGATATTCATCTTTACACAGCATTGCCATAACAGCTAATCTAAAAGAATGTTCGGCAACACTTTCTTGTCGTCCGCTACTTGTCCAAGAATGTCTTGTGTTACACTTTAGTTTTTCAATTACACCTAAAAAGTCAATAAGGTTTCTTGCTTTCATATTTGTCCCTAGTTATAATAAATTTTCGTTTTTCATTTTAGCAAGAGAACGATCGATTGATTCTTCAAGCTCTGTTTCTACATTGTAATACACGGCGAGTTGAACAAGTGCATTTATTGCTTGTTTGATTTCGTCAGCCAAGTGTTGTTTGGAGGGTTCTCCGTGTTTTAGTGATTTGATACCACTTTTTTCAAAATGGTTTACTTCGCTTGCGACTTCGCCACATTCCTCAAGAACTCTTGTTGTTATTTGATAAGGGTTGTTTCCGTTAGGAAAGCGATTTGTATATCCTTTGGCTAATAGGTATAACTTTTCCATTATTTTTCTCCTTTGTACGACAAATTATTATCAATGTATTCTATCAAAGGTTTTTTGTTGACTTTGTCTTGATTAAATTTGTACCACTCAAACGCTTCTTTTAAACCCTCACGCAAGTTTTTTTCGGTTTGCGTAATAGCATGTTGAGCTGAAACGTCAAGATAATATTCATAGTTATAAAAAGGAAAGTAGCTTCGTTGCGGTATTTCAGCATCAACGTTGACAAATTCAACTTGCTTATCCTCAACAGCATAGCAATCTTCAACCCATTCTTTAATGGTAATCGCAATTTGATTTCCAACATTAAAAACATGTTGTTCGGGTTTGATTTCAAGTATCGTATCAATGAATTTGCATAAATCTTCTACGTGCAAGAACTGTAATTTCATATCACCGTTTTGAGGTAGATAGAATTTTCTGTCTTGCATAGCGCAATCAAAAACAAATGCTTCGCGATAAACATTGTTCATTTGTCCGTATAAATACGGAGGGCGAAGTATGTATGCATTGGGAACTCTTTTTGACAAAAGCGTCTCGGCTTCGATTTTATTAGTTCCGTATTTGCCCCAATATTTATTTTCCCCAAGAGTCGAATTTTCCAAGAATGGTTGGGGAGCATATTCGGGATAGACGGCACTTGAGCTTATGAAAATATAATCATCAAAGCTACCTAATCCGTCAAGCAAAAGGTTAACATCATTTTCGTCGTATGACGTAACATCAATAACTACGTCAAAATGATGTGATTTAAGAACATCGCCGAGATTGGCTCGGTCTGCTTCAATAAGCTTCACGCATTGACTTTGAGGTTTTGTATTTCTGTTAAGAACGTAAACCTCGCAATTCTTTTTGACATAGTATTCTGCGACAAATCTGCTAACGAAAACCGTACCGCCGGTTACCAAAATCTTCTTCAATATCTGCACCTCGACTATCAATCATTTACTTTGCTGTTAGCAACAGAAAACCGCCCGTTAAACGGACGGTTTTGAAAAATTATCTCTTGTTAAGCATGCTGAGGATATCATCGATATCGGAACTACTATCTTTTGCTACAGGTTCTTCGGTTGCATTGCTCTTAGATTCAGCCTGCTGCATCTGACGACGAGTGTCGTTTGCTTTTTTATCTGCATTAAAGCCGGTAGCGATAAGGGTAATACGCATTTCGTCTTCAAGAGCAGGATCGATAGCAAAACCGAAGATAATGGTAGCATCGGGATTTGCTTCGCTGGTGATCATTTCAACAGCAGCATCGATTTCGTCCAAGCCAAGGTCTGCAGAACCGATAATCTGAATTACGATACCCTGTGCACCGCTGATATTGGTTTCCAACAAAGGAGAAGAAGCAGCCATCTTTGCAGCCTGTTCTGCCTTGTCCTTGCCCTTAGCACAGCCAACACCCATATGAGCAAGACCTGCGTTAGACATAACAGCAGAAACGTCAGCAAAGTCAAGGTTAATGTTACCTTCAATAGTAATAAGTTCGCAAATGGACTGTACACCCTTGCGAAGGATATCGTCTGCTTCCTGGAACGCGTTAAGGAAGGTGATTTTCTTATCAGTGAGAAGCTTTAATCTTTCGTTGGGGATAACGATAAGAGAGTCTACAATCTCGGCGAGCTTTTCGATGCCTGCTTCAGCCTGAAGCATACGCTTCTTGCCCTCGAAAAGGAAGGGCTTGGTTACAACTGCAACGGTAAGAATGTCCATAGATTTAGCAATCTTTGCAACAACGGGAGCAGCACCTGTACCGGTTCCTCCACCCATACCTGCAGTGATAAACACCATATCAGCGCCTTTGATAGCTTCTGTGATTTCTTCGATAGATTCATCAGCAGCCTTTTCACCGAGTTCGGGATTAGCGCCTGCGCCGTGGCCCTTGGTGATACGGTCGCCGATAGCGATTTTTGTAGGTGCGCTGGATTTAACGAGAATCTGAGTATCGGTGTTAATATTGATGAATTCTACGTCAGCACCCTCGATAACAGAAATCATACGGTTAACAGCATTACCGCCGCCACCGCCAACACCAATAACTTTAATGACAACCTTATTAGGATCTTCGATCAGATTTTGCATTTTGAACCTCCAAAATATATGTTACTTATTTTCTTTCAAGATATACTATAATATGTTTTTTCACAAATTGCAAGTGTTTTTTGTTTTTTTCTTTATATTTATCAATGTTTTTGCGCGAAAACGGAATATTTTTGACGATTTATGACAAAGAAACTGACGCTTCCTGAGGATTGGACACGTCGATTCTACCTGTAGCATCCGAATCCAATTCGTCTATTATCGCGACAAGAAAACGCATTTTAATATCAATATTATCCGTATCGCCTATATAAACCTCAAAACGATTATCGTAATTGATGCTTATATCAAATCGTGAAGTAAAATCGACGCGCTTTATCTTGCTTTGGATACCCATAGACTCAAACCCGCTATATAGAGCAGTAATCGAGGAAAGGTTTCTTTCATTTACGAATTCGATGTTACGGCCTACAAAACAACGTCGCACGTTATTTATCGAAATCGGAACCAAGCCCTCGTTGCTGTTTTTATCGGGGATACATTTTAAAACCTTCAAATTCGGAGATAAAATATATGTGTCCCCCGCTAAATAGGCGGAATAGTACGCTTTTTCCTCGGTAATATTAATTTCTACCGCAGACGGCAAATCTCGTTTAACTTCTACTTTGCCTACATACGGCAAAGCGTTTAAAATATCTTGCTCGATTGCATCGGTATCAAAAGAATAAATATTTTCGCCCATAGTTATTGCTACGTGCTCTAATATTTCTTCATATGAATAATTTTCATTACCATTAATGTTTATTGTATTGACGTTTAAAAATACAGCGACACAAACGCCCAAGAAAACAATTGAAACAGCAAGGAACAGCAACACGTAGAACACCGTGCGACGGGTTCTTTTTTTATCCTGTCTTCTTGCAGTATCGAAAATTGCCGTATTTTTTCTAACAAATCGCTGTTGTCCCACGTATTTCACTTCCCTTCTGATTTTACTTATTCAATAGCGCCAACGCATTGTCAACTATTAAATCAACAGAATTGTTTGTAGCAAAATTCTTTATACTGTCGGACATACGCGCTCGCTTGTTTTTATTCTGCAAAAGTTCATCAACTGCTTCAGCCAGAAGTTTTCCGTTAATTTCATTTTCGCGATACACAATAGCCGCGCCCGCATCTGCTAGCAGACGTGCATTCTTATATTGATGGTCCTCAGTAACGTTAGGACTGGGGATAAATATCGCAGCACTGCCTCTTATTGCCAATTCCGACATAGTCATCGCGCCCGCACGGCAGATTATAACATCAGCGGCAGCCTGACGAACCGCCATATCGTAAATATACTCGGTAATTTCGAGATTTGGGTGCTCATAAAAGCCATTTTGTTTAGCTATATCCGAAAATTTCTCGTAACCTACTCTACCGATTGCATGACTATGGCGAACACCTTTAGGTATAGAGTAGCACTGGATTAAATCAAAAATCAACTGATTAACCTTTTCCGCACCCATACTTCCACCATAAGAAAGTATATACGGTTCATTATCCGACATGCCCAATTTTCGTCTGGCTTCGGCTCTGGACATACCATCGACAATTACGGGGTTACCTGTAATTGTCAATTTTTCCCGCTGTGCTTCATCAAAGAACTTTTCACTTCCCGCAAAAGAAATACAAACCTTGTCTGCAACCTTAGAAAGCATCTTTGTAGTTACGCCGGGAAATGCGTTTTGTTCGTGAATCAAGGTTGGTATCCCCAGCTTAGAAGCCGCCTTAACCGTAGGCCAAGAAACGTATCCGCCTGTTCCGATTACAAGATCGGGTTTAAATTTTTTGATAATTTTTTTTGCTTCAGACACCGACGTTAATGCGTGCCAAGCAGCCTTTATATTTTTAAGACTAAGACTTCTGGAAAAACCCGAAACCTCAACAAAATCGATTTTATAGCCCGCTTTAGGCACCAAAGAGCTTTCTATACCCCTTTTTGTGCCGATAAACATTATCTCTGTATCGGGCAAACGTTTTTTTATTGTTTCTGCGATATTTAGCGCGGGATTAACGTGTCCGCTTGTACCGCCGCCGCATAAAATTACTTTCATTATATAACACCCTTTGGAGTAATTTTAAAATTTAACCCTGTTCAACAAATGAATAACGAGATACGGATAATACAAGTCCCATTTCGCAAAGCAAAATCAGCAAGGAAGAACCGCCATAACTGAAAAACGGGAGACTTATACCCGTACTGGGAAGAGTATTAGACACAACAGCAAGATTAAGTATAACCTGTATAACAATTTGCGATGTAATACCCATCGCCAACAAGGAGCAAAAACGGTTTGGTGTTTTTTGTGCTATGACAAAACCGCGATAAGCCAGTATTCCAAACAAAGAAATAACGCAAATCACACCAAAGAAACCAAGCTCTTCTGCAAGAATAGCGAAAATATAGTCATTTTGAGGTTCGGGCAGATAACCGTGCTTTTGGTTGCTTTGACCTAAGCCAAGTCCCCAAAAACCGCCCGAGCATATAGCATAAAGAGATTGTGCAGGCTGCCATCCCTTGCCGCCGGTTTCCCATGACATATATTTAAAAGGATCGAACCAAATTTCCAAACGTGTGAAAACCTGCGGAACGTATTTTTCAAGAATCCCGCGGCCTGCGGTAAGAAAGAAGGTACCAACAACACCAACCGAGCCGATAACCATACCAAAGTATGAACGCTTAATACCCGAAAGCCATAGCATCATAACTGCCAAAAGTAAAAGTATAATCGTTGCTGACATATGGCTTTGCAATAATGTTGCAATACACGCGGGTATAGTAAGACCGATAATAGGAATTATACCGTGTCGCCAGGTTTTTATTCTCGACGCATTGTTACTTATATACGTTGCTAAAACAAGAACCAATGCAAACTTAAGCAATTCTGACGGCTGAAACTCTACACCCATTACGTTAAACCATCTTGTCGCACCGTTACGCGTGATGCCGAAAAACGGAACGATATAATTCAAACCCAAAACACCCAAATATATAGCGTAAGCAACTTGTTTAAGAATACCATAAGGAAAACGGGTGAATCCCATCATCGCCGCCAAACCGGCAACCACGAAAAATATCTGGCTTCGTGCAAAATGATAGGAATCGTCAAAACGGGTTTCACCAACCGCATAGGAAGCCGAAAAAACCATAACCGAACCGATACAAACCAACGCTATTATTACAATAAGCATAGGTCTGTCGATTTCACCAATCATACGATATATTTGATTGGGGTTAATTTTAACCGATTTCTTTTTAATTGTATCTTGTTTTGTCGAGGCGTTTTCAGAGTGATAATCAGCCATAGATACATTCCTTTAATCAAATAATTAACAAATAATACGTAAGTGCACAAAACAGAACGGTTATTGCGGAAAAAACAGCAACAATTTTTACCTCGGACCAACCGCATTTTTCAAAATGATGATGAATCGGGCTCATTTTAAAAACTCGTTTGCCGGTCAACTTAAACGAACCAACTTGGATAATTACGGATAATCCCTCGATTATCCAAATGCAAGAAATAGGGAGCAGTAAAACCTCACTATTTGTAAGCATTACTACGCCGACAATAAAGCCGCCCAAATACAGCGAACCTGTATCTCCCATAAAAATCTTCGCAGGGTGAAAATTAAATATAAGAAACGCCAACAAACCACCGCAAAGCGCTGCACAAGGGATAGCAATAGCCATATTATCGCTATTTAAGCCGTAAAGAAGGAACAAGATGCTTATTATAAAAGCGATGCTGCCGGCTAATCCATCGATACCGTCGGTAAGATTAGCGCAATTGATTATATATGCAATCGCCAAAAGCATTATGAAATAATAAAATATTCCAAAATCGACAGAAGCACCCCAAGGGAATTCAATAACGGTGTCATATCCATTGTAGCGAACGTTTACAAAGAGGTAAACCGCAACAGACAAAAACTGCAATATAAGCTTTTGGGTACCACTGAGACCTTTATTTCTCTTTTTGAAAAGCTTCACATAGTCATCTACAAATCCGATAACACCTTGAGAAAGCGCCAAGCCGAATAAAGTAATAGACATAGCAAAATAATTTGTTTGCTTTTCTAATATACCCAGCGAGGACAATCTCCACGTACCAACAAGATAGGCGACAACGCAGGCTATGATAAAAAACAATCCGCCCAAATTGGGTGTACCTTCCTTGCATTTATGCCAAGAAGGTCCTATTTCCAAAATTTTCTGTCCCAGCTTCACCTTACGTAGCAGAGGGATGAATATTTTATAAAGTATTACCCCCAGAATCAGCGAAACCGCCAAGGTAATCATCGCGACAATTTGACAGCTATTCATGCGAAACTCCTTTTATACAATGATTTCCGAAAGATTAATACCGTTACTTGCTTTATACAAAACAACATCTTCAAACCGAATAAAATCCTTCAGGAATACACCTAAATCCTTTTTTTGAGTTAAGTCAAAGTGATATTTTTCAACAACCACAGCGTTCTGGTTGATGAATTTAGAAAACTCTCCGTAGGTAACAAGCACGTCTGCACAGCCGTTGGTATATTCTCCGACCAATTTATGCAGTCTTTCGGATTCTGTACCTAATTCCAACATATCACCAAGCACGGCAATACGTCTTCCCTTCTGCGCTGAAAGAACGTCCAACGCAGCTTTCATAGATTCGGGAGAAGCATTGTAGCAATCCGAAATTACAGTATGACCTTCTTTTTCAAAAATGTGCTGACGCTTTCCGTCGCTTTCATAAGAAGCCAGCATTTTTGCCGAAGCGTAAATATCAACACCAAGTAAATGGCAAGTTCCAAGGGCAAACAAAGCATTTAAAATGAAATGCTTTCCCTTAACATGCAATTCAACTGCGATTTCTTTTCCAAACACGCAAGCGGTGAACAATACACCGTTTGTTGTTTCTGTTACACCTTTTGCATAACAATCGCACTTATCATCATTTACCGATACAAAATATCGACATCTGTCAGATAATTCAGAATTCTTCAATAACGGTTCATCACCGTTAAGAAGCAATATAGAGTTCCTTTTGGAAAACTCTGCAATTTTCAGTTTTTCGTCCTTTATCGCTTCTCTGGTGCCGAGATTTTCGATATGCGAATAACCTATGTTTGTGATAATGGAAATATCGGGCATTGCACATCTGGCGATACGTTCCATTTCGCCTTTCATACTCATACCAAGCTCTACAACAGCACAGTCAACGTCCTTCGGAGTAGCCAAAACCGTTTGAGGGAGACCAACCTGGCTGTTGAAATTGCCTTGAGTTTTATGAACCTTTAGCGTAGCAGAAAGCGCAAGAGAGACCATATCTTTCGTTGTAGTCTTCCCTACCGAGCCCGTTATTCCTACCATAGGAATAGAATTAATAACTGTTTCACGGTAATACTTCGCAAGGAGCTGTAACGCCGAACGAACGTCATCAACATATATAATATCTCCGTTTAATGACAAATTCGATTCATCATCAGTCATCACCGCAAAGCCTTTAGAAACCAACGCAGGCACGAAAGAGTTACCGTCAACACGTTCTCCACGAAGAGCAAGAAACAATTTATCGTCGGTCGCATTGCGGCTATCGGTATAAAACCCGCTGATTTCACGATTCGCACATGCGCCAGCAGATAATTTTCCTTTAATAACAGCCGCAATACTTGAAAGAGACATTATCATTATTCGATATCCTCGTCATACAAAAATTCAATTTCTATTACAGTACCGGGCAGTACCTTATCTCCATAAGGAACAGACTGAGAATAAACCTTACAGTTGCTGTAATCATTATTGAAAATACCCTTTATTGAAACGTTAAGATTGTTGTTCAACAGGTATTTTATTGCATTTGTGGGAGATTGACCGATAAGGTTAGGAACGGTAACGTCGGCTTCGATTTCTACGCCTGTAGTATAAAGTATAACTACACCGTTTTCGGAAATAACCGTACCGTTCGAAGGTAATTGACTAACAACTGCATCTCCGTTGCCGCGAACAACGCATTTAACCCCGAGAGTTTCTTCGATGTCATTCTTTGCCGCTTCAACAGATTTACCAACATAGTTAGGAACAGTTATATTTGTCTGCGATTCCGCATTAGGAGAAATACCCAAGTGAGGCAGCACTTCTGTGAGAATGTTCGATACAACAGGTGCCGCAACAGCAGAACCGTAATACTGTCCCATAGTAGGATCGTCCACTAAAACGAGAATAGCGATTTGCGGGTCTTCCGCAGGAGCAAAGGTAACACAAGAGCTTACGTAGTCGTTTTCCTGCTCGGTGTCTCGTTTTTCCGAAGTACCTGTTTTAGATACTACGTTATAACCCGTAACAGAAGCATTTTTTGTAGAGTTAATTAAACTTGTCAGAATAGTGTTACAGGAGCTTTCCGAAATAACCTGACGGGCAGATTCGTACTTGAAGGTTTTAACAACGTTACCGTCGTCATCAACCAAGGATTTAACAGTATGCGGATAAACCAAATATCCGCCGTTTGCTACAGCTGACATAGCTCGCAAATGCTGTATAGGCGTAACCTTAAAGGTCTGACCGAAAGAATATGTCGCAAGCTCGACAGCCTGGAACTGCGCGCCTGTATTTTCATAATAAATCGAAGAAGCTTCGCCCAGCAAATCACTGCCGATAACTTGGGTATAGCCAAATTCTTCAAAATATTTCTGGAATCGCGAAGTGTTAATCGCTTGACCCATTTGAATAAATGCGGGGTTGCAGGAATTTACAATTGCTTCCGAGAAATTCTGCGTACCATGACCGATAAGCTTATGGCAGTGAATTGTTACACCTGCCACATCCCTTGCGCCGTTACAGGGAAACGATGTGGTTTGCGGGTCAATCGCTCCCACTTCCAAGGCAATAGCGCTTGTAATGATTTTAAAAGTAGAACCGGGCTCGTAGGTTTGCGTAGCGATAGTATTGTTCCACATTTTATACAAAAGCTCGGTTTTGTACGCGGCACGTTCTTCTTCTGTACCGATAAACAAATCGTATTCTTCTTGATAAACCTCGGAAAGAGTGTTGTAATTATTCAAATCAAAGTTGGGATATATTCCCGAGGCAAGAATTTCACCGTTATCAACGTCCATAACGATACATTCCACTCTACCGTTGGGTTTATGCTCGTTATATGCCTGAAGAATATATTTTTCAACAGTATTTTGGATAGACCAATCGATTGTACTGACAACGTTCAATCCGTCGGTTGCAGGAATATAAGTAGATATAAGTCCTGTATCAAGCTCGTTGCCATATCCGTCTGCCGCTTTCACAGATTTGCCGTTAACACCGGAAAGGTATTCGTTATAAGCAAGCTCTATGCCCGCCAAACCCTGATTATCCGTGCCCGTATATCCCAACATATGGGATGCAAAACTGCCATAACGATAAAAACGTTTCGTAGTCTCTTCCAAATGTATTATTGTTTCAAGATCGTTTTCGGTTATAAAGGCTCTTACCGCTTCTTCCTCAGCCTCACTAAGAAATTTCTTGATAATTTGATATTGAGAATTGCGATTTTGACCTTTATCTACAATTTCATTTTTTTCAACGCGGAGAATGGATGAAAGACCTTCTGAAACAACGTTTAAAACTTCATTAAAGCTACGTTCTTTTTCTGTACCCTTAGTATCGTCCGCAAGTTTTTGAATGTGGTGAGGCGAAATAAAACAATTATATACGGTTGCACTAAAGGCAAGCTCGGTAGTAGCATCGTTTGCGTAAATAGTACCGCGCTTGGCAGCAATCGTAACAGAACTTGTATATTGGTCCTGCGCACTGTTACGAAACCCTTTAGGATCTATCAGTTGCAAATACGCAAAGCGTCCGCACATACCCAACATCAACACGAAAATGAAGAACAATGCCCAGCGACCTCTGGATGCAATAGTGCGACTGACACCCGACGGTTGTATATTTCTTCTTGTATTTGCCATAAACCGCAGTTTCCTTTCAACAAATTCATTATTTATTAATAAGACAAATGGGTAATGAGATTTTCAACCCCGTTACCCTGCCATAGAGAGTGTGCCGAAGAATCGGCATACTCTAAATATATTCGCCGTTCGTGAATTAATTACAAATTAATTATATCACAATTCAGTCGCGTTGTATAGAGATTTTTTATATTAATTCCAAAAATCTCTTATAACTTCTCCGAAACCGCTAAGAAGGAAACCGAAACCGCCTTCATCACCGTCATCATATGTATGCATTTCGACCTTGTCTCCCTGCTCGATGGTTATAACCTTGCGATTGGTGATTTGATTTCCGGGTACCATACCCAATTGCTCGGTAGCGTATTCACCGATTTCCGCAAGGTCATATTTGTTGTTAAGAGTTACCTGCAGTTCATCCTGACTCTTCTGCATAGACGCTATCTTATTATCCAAGGAAACGATTTCTTTTTGGTATTTATTCACTTCCGCATAGTTCATCATCATAAACAAGAACATACAGGTAAACAATACGCAAATAATAACGGCAGACCAAGGAAAAGGTGCCTTATCCTGCTTTTTTATAGTAACAATTTTTGGTGCACGCACCGCATGCATAGAAGAATGGCGCTTTGCAGAATTCGATTTTTTACGTGCAATATTTGCTTTTTTCACATTATTAGACGTTTTTGCAACAAGCATAGCGCCGTTTCGACTTTGGTTGGAGTTATTTACGTTTCTCTGCATTTTTACACCTTTCTTAATTCATAATTATTTATACTCGTTCGCAAACTCTCAGTTTCGCGCTGTGGGATCTGCTGTTTTGTTTTAATTCCTCTTCGGTAGGAAGTATAGGCTTTTTTGTTATTACTTTTACTTTAGGAACGTTTCCGCATACACAAACAGGAAAATCACTGGGACAAGTACAAGGATTTTCAAGGTCTCTGAAACCGTTTTTAACAATTCGATCCTCTAACGAATGGAAGCTGATTATCGCCATTCTTCCTCCAAGATTCAGCATATCCACGCCATCGTTAATGGCTCTCGGTATGCAATCCAACTCGCCGTTGACCTCGATTCTTATAGCTTGGAAGGTACGTTTTGCGGGATGTCCGCCCTCGCGGCGATATTTCGCAGGTAACGCCGACGTTATCACATCAGCCAAAGCCAGCGTGGTCATTATTGGAGATTCTTTTCGTGCGGCGCATATTTTAGCCGCTATAGATGAAGCAAAACGTTCTTCTCCGTAATCTCGCATAATTCTTATTAAATCTCGTTCGGAATAAGCGTTAACCACCTCGTATGCATTTAATGAAGCTGTGCGATCCATCCTCATATCCAACGGCGCATCCTGCATATACGAAAAGCCACGTTCCGCCACGTCGAGTTGGTGAGAAGATACTCCCAAGTCCATCAAAATCCCGTCAACCTTTTCTATACCAAGAGAGTTAACGGCGTTTGCTATGTTTTCGAAGTTGTCTTTTACAGTAATTAATCGCTTATCGTTGATTTTTTCCTTAGCATTCATCAAGGCATCGTCATCACGGTCAATACCAATCACCCTGCCGTTTTCACCAAGGCGGCTGAGTATTAACGACGTATGCCCTGCACCGCCCAAGGTGCAATCCACATAAATGCCGTCGGGCTTAACACAAAGAGAATCTACTGTTTCATTCAAAAGAACCGTTATATGCGAAAAATTCATTTTAGAATCCCAACTCTATTAATTCTTCGGTAATTTCATCGTTGTTGATGTATGTCTGTTCTTCTGCCCACGCTTCTGCAGACCAGATTTCAAGGTGCGAACGGTTGCCAACAATAACAACGTCTTTTTCCAGGTTTGCCATAGTACGATAGTTTTGCGAAAGGCTTACGCGCCCTTGAGAATCTATAGTGCCTTCGTATGCGCCCGCATAGAAGAAACGGCGTACACGGCGTTCTTTCGCCATGGGCAATTCTTCGATCTTGGCCGTGAACTTCTCCCACTCGTCTTTAGGATAAACGCAAACGCAATTATCCAAACCTCTTGAGAAAATAAACTCTTCACCCAATTTCTCGCGAAGCTTTGCAGGTATAAACAGACGCCCTTTGGCATCTATAGTATGCTTGTATTCGCCATAGAACATCCGCCTATCTCCTTCCGCTTGAAGTTTAATCCTCAAAAAAGCATTTTTGTGGGAAGTCGCTCCGTATGTGTGCCACTTTGCACCACCTTTATGCATTTATTATATATTACTGACAACTTTTTGTCAATAAAGATATACACTCGAAATAGTCCTCCCCACAATGCATTTCGGCACATTCACCATAACAAAAACCCTGTTTTTTCAATAGTTTTCGACATTTTCATCTATTTGAACCCAAATAACCACAGCGAAATTTCGTTACAATACAACCAAACGTACGTTCTTATCAATGAAAACCCGTGTGTTTTCAAGTAATTTCACGTTTCTCCAAAAACAATGTCAAACATATTTTAGGCGTATTGCAAAAATATTTTTCCGTAGACAAAAGTTTAGTGGTGTGTGGTGGAGGATTTATACTAAAAAATAGTTTTTTCGGTGTTAAAAAACATAAAAAGCACAACAAAAAAGAACCGTTTTATCAAAAAACGATTCTTTGGTATTTATTATTTTACAATTCCACTTCAGCCACAATAGGAAAATGGTCAGATGCTATAACCTCAACTGTACACGCATCTAATATCTTAAGTCCTTTTGTAAAAATATAGTCGATCTTCATTTCGGGCTTATCCGAAGAAAACGTATAGTCCGCTTTACCGAAATATCCGTGAACGTCGGTAAAAACAGTAGACAATCTCGAAATATTATAATCATCGGGAGTTATATTAAAATCGCCCATAAGAATTATAGGATTATCTATAGTTTCGACTATAGATAGCACCGTGTCCACTGCATTTTCCTGCTCACCGGATGCCAACCCGAAATGCGAAGATAGCACAGTTAACGACTTCCCTTCTATAACATAGTCTGTACGAAGAATACACCGTGTTTCATAATACACACCGGATTCACGCTCGTCTTTCGGAACGTCAGGTATCATATATTTTTGTGCATTTGCAAATCCAAATTTAGACCAAACTGCATTTCCGTACAAACAACCCTTGCCGAATTCAATCGCTTCGCCGAAAAAAGAATTACCGCCAAGAGCATTTTCAAAAAAGGCAGGTTCATCGGGATAGTTTTCGTTTTCACAAGGTGGAATACCTTTTCTAACCTCGTTCAAACTCAAAATATCAGGATCGCATGATTTAACAACATCTGTCATCAACTGCAAATCGATAATATCACCCGATAAATTATGATTTCTGCCGTGCTGTATATTAAATGTCATAACCTTAAGCTTCATAAAATGCCTCCTTAATAGAAAAAGGGGATGTTATAAATCCCCCTTTTAAATATATTAGAATAAGCCGATTATTGTGCCGTTATCGTCAACGTCGATTTTTTCTGCCGCAGGAACCTTAGGCAAACCGGGCATAGTAAGAATATCTCCGGTAAGCACAACAATAAATCCCGCACCTGCAGACACTTTAACGCTCTTAACAGTAACGGTAAATCCTTCGGGTGCGCCCAATTTAGTTGGGTCATCCGAGAAACTATATTGCGTTTTTGCTACACATATAGGATATTTGCCATAACCAAAGGTTTCGAGCTGTGCAATTTGTTTCTGCGCGTTAGTAGTAAAATTAACGTCTACGCCACCATAAACCTTGGTTACCAACGCTTTTACCTTATCGGCAATAGAATCGTTTACATCATACGCAAAGGTGAAATCACCCTTTTCTTCTTCGCAAAGGCGTACAACCTCTTCTGCAAGCGCCATACCACCCTTACCACCATCTGCCCAAACGGTAGAAAGCACGGTGTTAACACCAAGTTCCTTACACTTCTTAATGATGAAGTCTATTTCCGCATCGGTATCTGTGGGGAATCTATTAACCGCAACAACGCAAGGAAGTTTATAAACGTTCTTTATATTGTTTACGTGTCTTAAAAGATTAGGTATACCCTTTTCCAGAGCAGAAAGGTTTTCAACACCAAGTTCGTTCTTTGCAAGACCGCCGTGCATTTTCAATGCCCTGACCGTTGCGACCATAACAACAGCATCGGGAGTTAGGCCTGCAACACGACACTTGATATCAAGGAACTTTTCAGCGCCTAAATCGGCACCAAAGCCTGCCTCTGTAACCGCATAATCGCCCAGCTTAAGTGCCATTTTGGTCGCTATTACGGAATTGCATCCGTGAGCGATATTTGCAAAGGGACCGCCGTGAACAAGCGCAGGAGTGCCCTCTAAAGTTTGAACAAGGTTGGGCTTTAACGCATCCTTTAACAATGCCGCCATAGCACCTGCCGCCTTTAACTGACCGCAGGTAACAGGTTCACCAAGATAGTTATAACCTACAATGATTTTAGACAATCTATCCTTCAAATCCGATACAGATTCAGAAAGGCAAAGTATTGCCATAACCTCGGAAGCAACAGTAATATCAAAGCCGTCCTCACGCGGAGTGCCGTTTGCTTTACCGCCCATACCGTCAACGATAAATCTCAATTGGCGGTCATTCATATCAACGCAACGCTTCCAGGTAATGCGCGTAACGTCGATAGCAAGGGCGTTACCCTGAGCAATATGGTTATCTATCATCGCCGCAAGCAAGTTATTCGCCGCGCCGATTGCATGGAAATCGCCGGTAAAATGAAGGTTGATATCCTCCATAGGAACAACCTGAGCATAACCGCCACCTGCCGCGCCGCCTTTTACGCCAAACACGGGTCCCAAGGACGGTTCACGAAGCGCCACAGTTACGTCCTTGCCGATAAGCTTTAATCCATCGGCAAGACCGATTGTAGTGGTAGTTTTGCCTTCCCCTGCGGGAGTAGGAGTAATAGCGGTTACCAGAATAAGCTTTCCGTTTTCTTTTTTAGAGTTATTCAAAACAGAAAGATCTATTTTAGCCTTATATTTACCGTAATGCTCTATAGAATCCACATCAAGATGCGCCTTTGCGGCAATTTCATCTATATGCTTCAACACACAGCTTTGTGCTATTTCTATATCACTTTTATACTGCATTTTACATTACCCCTATTATTTGAAATAGCGAACCGCTGCTTCAAACATTCTTATATCGTATTCGCCGGGAACGTTTTTATAAAGACCCGCGCCGATACGTTCGCTATGACCCATTTTACCGAATACACGACCATCGGGAGAGGTAATACCTTCGATTGCACAAATAGAACCGTTGGGATTAAAATGAACGTCGCCTGTTGCCTTATTGTCCAAATCTACGTATTGAGTAGCAATCTGACCGTTTGCGGCAAGTTCCTTAATAAGTTCTTCACTTGCGAGGAAACGACCTTCGCCGTGAGAAATCGGAACGTTATAAACGTCGCCAACGTTAGTCAATGCCAACCAAGGAGATTTATTGGAAGCAACGCGTGTACGTACAATGCGCGACTGGTGTCGAGCGATAGTATTGAAAGTAAGTGTGGGACAATTTTCATCGGTATCGATAATTTTGCCGTAAGGGACAAGACCAAGCTTAATAAGAGCCTGGAAGCCGTTACAAATACCGCAAATCAAACCGTCGCGATTTTCCAAAAGATCGGTTACGCCATCTTTAATAGCAGCATTACGGAAAAATGCTGTAATAAACTTCGCGCTACCGTCGGGTTCATCACCGCCCGAGAAGCCACCGGGGATGAATATCATCTGCGAATCCTTAAGCTTTGCAGAAAATTCTTCAACACTTGCGGAGATATCCGAAGCGGAAAGGTTTTTAATAACTATAATTTCAGGCTCTGCACCCGCATCACGAACCGCCTTTGCAGAATCGAATTCGCAGTTAGTGCCGGGGAACGCAGGAATAATAACCTTAGGCTTAGCGCATTTAATTGCAGGTGCAACTCTTTCGGTTGCATTATAATCAAAAGTAGGAACTTCCGATGCACTGTCGGGGATATTACAGGAATATACGCTTTCTAACTTACCTTCGTATTCAGAAAGAAGCTTTTCAAGACAATAGGATTCGTTACCATAGGTAATAGCCTTTTCTTCGGTTACATAACCCAAAGCCTGACCAATTGAAACCTCGGGTTTAACTTCAAGAACAAATCCGCCGTAGTTAACACCAAAAATATCTTCCAAAGAAACGTCTTCGTTATACTTAAAGCCAAGCATATTACCGTAGCACATCTTCATAACGGCTTCGGCAACACCGCCCATGCCTAAAGCATAGCAGGATACTGCATCACCCGAACGAAGCATATCGGTAATTAGAGCGAAATTGCCCATAAGAGTAGAAGCAACGGGAAGCTTATCTTCGCCCAAAACGGGCTTGAGAAGAACAACTTTATTACCCGCCTGTTTAAATTCAGGAGATACAACGTCGCTTGTTTTGCCCGTAGTAACTGCAAAGGAAACCAATGTGGGAGGAACGTCAAGCTTTTCAAAAGAGCCCGACATAGAATCCTTACCGCCGATAGAGCCTATACCTAATTCCATCTGGGCACGGAAAGCGCCAAGAAGAGCCGCCATAGGCTTGCCCCAACGCTTGGAATCCTTACCAAGACGTTCGAAATATTCCTGGAAAGTAAGATATACGTCTTCGAATTTAGCACCTGTTGCAACCAACTTTGCAACAGATTCAACAACGGCTAAATATGCACCGTGGTAGGGACTTTTTTCTGTAATGAAGGGATTATAGCCCCAAGACATAAAGGAGCAATCATCGGTATGCTTCTTTTCAACCGAAATCTTCTGTACCATCGCCTGAATAGGTGTATGCTGATACTTACCGCCAAAGGGCATAAGAACAGTACCTGCGCCAATGGTAGAGTCGAATCTTTCGGAAAGTCCGCGTTTCGAACAAGTATTAAGGTCGGTAGCGACCTTGTTATAAAGCTCAACGAAGGAACCCTCAGCCTTAAAGCTGTTATCATATTCTCCCTTGGAAACGGAAACGTCGATATGCTTATCAGCACCGTTGGAATTAAGGAAATCACGGCTAATATCAACAATCTTATTGCCGTTCCAATGCATTACAAGACGGTTTTTGTCTGTAACTGTAGCAACCTGAACGGCAGAAAGGTTTTCGGTGTGAGCAAGTTCGAGGAAACGAACAACGTCCTTTGCTTCTACCACAACCGCCATACGTTCCTGAGATTCACTAATTGCAAGTTCTGTACCGTCAAGACCGTCATATTTTTTGGGAACTGCATTAAGGTCGATTTCAAGACCGTCGGCAAGCTCACCAATGGCAACCGAAACACCCCCTGCACCAAAGTCGTTACAACGCTTTATAAGCTTGCTGGCTTCGGGATTGCGGAACAAGCGTTGAAGCTTACGTTCTTCGGGGGCATTACCCTTTTGAACCTCTGCGCCGCAGGATTCAAGAGAAGCTTCAGTGTGAGATTTGGAAGAGCCTGTAGCACCGCCGCAACCATCTCTGCCGGTTGCACCGCCAAGAAGGATAATCGCATCCCCTGCTTCGGGACGTTCACGACGAACGTTTTCTGCAGGAGCTGCCGCAATAACCGCACCGATTTCCATACGCTTAGCAGCATAACCGGGGTGATAAATTTCATCAACTATACCGGTAGCAAGGCCGATTTGGTTACCGTAGGAGGAATAACCCGCAGCCGCAGTAGTAACTATTTTACGTTGAGGCAGCTTACCCTTGATTGTTTCAGATACAGGAGTTAAAGGATCGCCCGCGCCGGTAACACGCATAGCGCCGTAAACGTAAGATCTGCCCGAAAGCGGGTCTCTTATTGCACCGCCAATACAGGTAGCCGCACCGCCAAAGGGCTCGATTTCGGTGGGATGGTTGTGTGTTTCGTTTTTAAATAACAACAACCAAGGCTCGGAAACACCGTCAACCTCAACGTTGATTTTAACTGTACAAGCGTTAATTTCTTCGGATTCGTCAAGCTTGTCAAGCTTACCTGCTTTTTTAAGATGACGAACCGCAAGAGTTGCAACGTCCATGAGGCAAATAGGGTTGGTTCTACCCAATGCCTTACGGGTGTTAATATAATTTTCAAATTCCTTTTCGATTAATTCATCTTCAAAGGTTACGTTATCAATAACGGTATTAAAGGTAGTATGACGGCAGTGATCCGACCAATAGGTATCTATCATACGAATTTCGGTGATAGTGGGATCGCGCTGTTCTTCTTTGAAATACGCCTGACAGAAGGTAATGTCATCAATATCCATTGCCAAGCCGTAATCCTTAACAAAGGCTTCGAGACCTGCTTTGTCAAGATTTATAAAACCATCCAGAGTAGCAACGGTAGTAGGAATTTCGTAAACAACCTCGAGCGTTTCGGGCTTTTCGAGGGTAGATTCGCGAGATTCCACAGGGTTGATTACGTACTTTTTAATAGCATTTACATCTGCTTCGGAAAGGGTTCCGTAAAGTGCGTAAACTCTTGCGGTGCGAATAGTAGGTCTATCACCTTGAGAGATAATCTGAATACACTGTGCCGCAGAATCCGCACGCTGGTCGAACTGACCGGGCAAATATTCAACCGCAAAAACAACGCAATCACCAAGGTGAGCGATATCATCTGTAACTATATCAAGCTGAGGTTCAGAGAAAACGGTAGCTTTGGTATAGTTAAAAAGGTCTTCCGCGATATTTTCAACGTCATAGCGGTTAAACAAACGAACGTCCGTAAGAGATTCTATACCCAACAAAGTGCGAGCATCGGAAAGCAAGGATTTTGCCTCAAATGCCAATTCTTTCTTTTTTTCAACAAATATTCTGTACCATTAGTTCACCTCCGGCGCTTTCAAAGCGCGCGCACCGATATCGCGGCGATAATAGGAATTTTCAAACTTAATTTCTTTTACCATATCATAGGAAGCATTAATTGCTTTTTCAAGTGTTTCGCCGATTGCGGTAACACCCAAAACTCTGCCACCCGAAGTAACAACTTGTCCGTCCTTAATAGCCGCACCCGCAACGTAAACGTTTTCTTTAACAGATTGGGGTATATCGATAGGATAACCCTTGCCATAACTTTCGGGATAGCCTTTGGAAGCCATAATAACACAGCAAGCATTCTTTTCGCTGAATTTAACTTCGGTTTCAGCTAATTTTTCATTTGTTACAGCCTGCATAACCGTGAGAAGGTCGCTTTCCAAAAGAGGCAACACAACCTGTGTTTCGGGGTCGCCAAAGCGGCAGTTATATTCGATAACCTTGGGACCGTCTTTAGTAATCATCAAGCCGAAATACAAGCATCCCTTAAAAGGTCTGCCTTCTGCGTTCATTGCATTGATTGTAGGAAGGAAAATCTTTTCCATACATTCTGCCGCAACAGCATCTGTATAATAAGGGTTGGGAGCAATAGTACCCATACCGCCTGTATTTAATCCGGTATCATTTTCACCGATACGCTTATGGTCCATAGAAGAAATCATAGGAACAACGGTTTTACCATCGGTAAAGGAAAGAACCGAAACCTCGGGACCTTCCAAAAATTCTTCTATAACGATTCTTTCGCCACTCTTACCAAATGCCTTATCGCACATCATAGATTTTACTGCGGCTACTGCTTCTTCGCGAGTAAAAGCAATGATAACGCCCTTCCCAAGCGCAAGACCGTCAGCCTTAATAACAGTAGGAATAGGCGCGGTTGCCACATATTCAAGAGCAGAATCTACGTCGCTAAATACTTCGCAAGCAGCAGTAGGAATAGAATATTTTTTCATTAATTCCTTGGAAAAAACCTTACTGCCTTCGATAATTGCGGCATTTGCACGAGGTCCGAAGCAAGGAATTCCCTTTTCTTCCAACGCATCTACACAACCCAATACCAACGGATCATCGGGCGCAACTACCGCGTAATCGATTTTATTTTCAACTGCAAAAGCAACAATTTTTTCTATATCCTTTGCGCCGATATCAACACAAACAGCATCACTTGCGATACCGCCGTTTCCGGGAAGAGCGTAAATTTCGGCAACGTCTTTATTTTCCTTAAGTTTTCTGATAATGGCGTGTTCTCTACCGCCACCACCTACAACAAGTATTTTCATTTTTATTCTCCAAACAAAATTAATGGTGGAAAAGTCGCATTCCTGTGAATGCCATTGCCATGCCGTATTTGTTACAGCAATCTATAACAGCATCATCACGAATAGATCCGCCGGGTTCAGCTATATATTTAACGCCACTCTTATAAGCGCGTTCAATATTATCCGAGAACGGGAAGAATGCATCCGAACCGAGAGCAACGTTATCCACAGAATCAAGATATTCTCTGATTTCTTTATCGGTAAGAGGTTCGGGCTGTACTGTAAAATACTTCTGCCAATTTCCGTCGGAGCAAACATCTTCTTCGTTACGGTTAATATAACCGTCAATAACGTTATCTCTGTCTGCTCTGCCAAGGTCGCTTCTCAAAGGAAGGTTCAAAACCTTTTCGTGCTGGCGCAAGAACCAAGTGTCGGCTTTTGTACCTGCAAGACGTGTGCAGTGGATTCTCGACTGCTGACCTGCGCCAACGCCGATAGCCTGACCGTCTACCGCGTAGCAAACCGAATTGGACTGAGTATATTTAAGAGTTATAAGAGCGATTATAAGGTCGCGAACAGCGCTTTCGGGAAGATTTTTATTCTCGGTAACAATGTTAGAGAGAAGTTCTTTATTAATTTCGAAATTGTTTCTGCCCTGTTCGAAGGTAATGCCATAAACCTGTTTGCGTTCGATTTCAGCAGGCACGTAATTAGGATCGATTTTAACGATATTGTAGCTGCCCTTACGTTTACCCTTAAGAATTTCGAGAGCTTCGGGTTCGTATCCGGGAGCAATAACACCGTCGGAAACCTCACGGGCAATCATTTTTGCAGTGGTAACGTCGCAAACGTCAGAAAGAGCAACCCAGTCGCCAAAGGAACACATTCTGTCTGTACCTCTTGCTCTTGCATAAGCGCAAGCCAAGGGAGATGCATCAAGACCTTCGATATCATCAACAAAACAAGCCTTTTTGAGCTTATCCGACAAAGGTATGCCAACAGCGGCGGAAGTAGGACTTACGTGTTTAAAAGAAGTAACCGCGGGCAAGCCAAGGGCCTCTTTAAGTTCTTTAACAAGCTGCCAGGAATTGAAAGCATCGAGGAAGTTAATAAATCCGGGTCTGCCGTTAAGGATTTCAATAGGAAGCTCACTTCCGTCATGCATAAATATTTTTGCGGGTTTTTGGTTGGGGTTACAACCGTATTTAAGTTCAAATTCTTTCATCTTCAATTCCCTCTTATTTGTTTTTATTGATTATGATTTCGGTTGCTTCGCTTCCGTCAAGAGGTACAGCGCGAACAAACAACGAAACCTTATTTTCTTCGTTAAGATTATTCCAAACCAAATCTGCTAATTCTTCTGCAGTATTGGGAAGTTCGATTTCCTCGGGTTCACCATAGAACGAAGGAATAGGATTACCATCGCACTTATAGGTATGAATGAAATGACCTAAACCATCAATGGGATTATAGCTATAGAAATATCTCTGACATGCCGAAGGATCGCCATTATTGCTTTTGAGGATAGAAAGCTTATAATGGAAGGCTTCTGCAGGAGAATAATAAAGGATACCCGAGATTCTGGGAGTAAAGTTAGGAGCATCGGGCTCGAACTCGCGGGTATGAAGCGCTTTTTCAAAGGAAAAACCGTCTTCGCCGTGTTCATTTATATAATCGAAAATAGTGTTAGTCTGATCGCCGTTGGTGATAATATCGCAACCGTTAGCGGCTTTCAAATAAGGATTATAGATTATAAGGCTGGGGTCTTCAAGCTTGGATTCATCAAAAGCCTTGGTACGCATACCGCCGTCAAAACGTTCGAAAATACGGTTACGTGAATTTGCGCTTCTACCCATAATGAAATAGGCTATCATTGCACTTTTACCGTCTGCGGATTTGCCCACAACGATACCTCTGCCGGGATATGCATTTTCGCTCAAAAGCTGTTTAAGATCATATAATGCCATTTTAAATCATTCTCCTTTTATATACACTTTATTGTTTTCAACTTTGATTTTGCCGTCGCAGAAAAGACGAACAGCCTCGGGAAGAATCTTCCATTCCGCTTCTTCCATAATTCTCTTTTGAAGTATTTCAGGGGTGTCTCCCTCTTTTACTTCAACCGCTTTTTGCAAAACTATAGGGCCTGCATCACATTCGGGAGTAACTATATGAACAGTAGCGCCCGAAACCTTTACACCCTTTTCCAAAGCAGCTTCGTGAACGTGAAGTCCATAAAAGCCCTTGCCGCAAAAAGACGGAATTAACGCGGGATGAACGTTAAGTATTCTATTGGGGAATGCTTGATATACCTGCTCATCAAAAATAGTGAGAAATCCCGCCAATACTACTAAATCTATGTTAGCGTCCTTTAAGGCATCCACAAGAGCTTTAGAATATGCTTGAATACTATCATATTCCTTGCGAGGAAGAACCTTTGATTCGATACCGTTATTTGCTGCACGTTCAAGGGCATATACCCCTGCCTTAGAAGCGATAACCAAAGTGATTTTACCGTTACCCAGTTCGCCCCTTTTCTCAGCATCAATAAGAGCTTGTAGATTTGTTCCGCCGCCCGAAACCAAAACGGCAATATTCAAAGCCATAACGTTTCCCTTTCCAAAAAACAACAATAGGCATAGGCGGTTTTCCCGCCTATGTCATTGTCAATAAATTATTCAAGAATTATTTTTTCATCGGATTCGATAATCTTACCGATTACGTATGCATCAATACCGTTATCCTTAAGAACCGAAACAGCCTTTTCTACTTCTGCTTCGGGAACGGTGATGCTCATACCAACACCCATATTAAAGGTGTTATACATATCGCGTTCGGGAATATTGCCTTTTTTAGCAATAAGATCGAAAATAGGCAACACCTTAACCGCGCTCTTTTCTATCTTTGCACCCAACCCATCAGGAATACTGCGAGGAATATTTTCATAGAAACCACCGCCGGTGATATGAGAAATACCCTTTACATCAACCTGTTCAAGCAAAGCGAGAACGGGTTTAACATAAATTTTGGTAGGTGTAAGAAGTGTTTCGGCAATTGTTGCACCGCCGAGGTCTTCACAGGGAACGTAAAGCTCGGGGTTGTTGTTATCAATATCGAATACCTTACGGCAAAGGCTGAAGCCGTTAGAATGAATACCGCTGGAAGGCAACGCAATAACTACGTCCCCTGCTTTCATACGCTGGTTATCGATAACCTTTTTCTTATCTACGATACCTACAGTGAAACCTGCAAGGTCATATTCATCAACAGGCATCATACCGGGATGCTCTGCAGTTTCGCCGCCGATGAGCGCCGCGCCCGATTGAACACAGCCCTCTGCAACACCTGCAACGAGCTCTGCAATAATTTCGGGATGGTTCTTTCCGCATGCGATATAGTCCAAGAAGAACAAAGGCTTTGCGCCAACACAAATTACGTCGTTAACACACATAGCCACGCAATCGATACCGATGGTATCGTGCTTGTCCATAAGAATCGCCAATTTAAGCTTTGTACCAACACCGTCAGTACCGGAAACAAGTACAGGCTCTTCCATACCTGCGATATTAAGACCGAAGCATCCGCCAAAACCGCCTACGTCATCAAGACAGCCTTCGTTTTTTGTACGGTCTATATGTTTTTTCATAAGTTCAACCGCTTTGTAACCCGCGGTGATATCAACACCTGCGGCAGCGTAACTTTCAGATTTAGAATTATTATGCATTATTTCTTATTCCTTTCCTGACCAGCAATAGGTGCAAAGTTTTGATTCATCTATACCTATAGCCTTTATAATTCCCTCGAGGGATTGAAATTCCAAAGAAGCAAAACCAAGTTTTTCACAAATGGCTTTCCTAAACTTCTGACCGCGTTCGGTAGAAGAATCGCTATATTCGGAAATATAGTTAAAGCCTTCTTCACCTTCCAGCTCCATAATAATACGTCTGCCCAAAAGGTCCATATCGTTTTTGTTGCGAGAGAAGTTCAAATATTTACAGCCGTACATTATGGGTGGGCAAGCCGAACGCATATGCACTGCTTTCGCACCGTTCGTATAAAGAAAATCCACCGTTTCTTTAAGCTGTGTGCCTCTTACAATCGAATCGTCCACCAAAAGAAGCTTCTTATCACGAATAAGGTCGTGTATAGGAATTTGCTTCATTTTTGCAACCTTGCAACGTTCGTTCTGCTTAGAAGACATAAAACTGCGAGGCCACGTGGGCGTATATTTTATAAAAGGACGTGCAAAAGGTATATTGCTTTTATTTGCGTAACCGATAGCATGAGGCGTGCCCGAATCCGGAACACCGCCGATATAGTCAATATCCTTACTATTGCCCAACAATTCGTCGTTTTCAGCCATAATCTCGCCGTTACGATAACGCATCATTTCCACGTTAACGCCTTCGTAATCCGAAGTTGAATAGCCATAATAGGACCAAAGGAATGCACACATACGCATTTCTTTGCCGGGGGCAACGAGCTGTGTAACCTTGTCTGCTGTTACTTCAACAATTTCACCCGGTCCAAGCTCTAACAAATCTTCATAGCCTAACTTTTTATATGCAAAGGATTCAAAAGCAACGCTATGCCCTTCGGGACCTTTTCCCACTAACACAGGAGTTCTGCCAAGCTTATCTCGAGCTGCAATAATGGCACCGTCATCACGCAATGCCAAAATAGATGCAGAACCAACAATTTTCTCCTGTGCGTATTTCAAACCCTCAACAAAATCATTTTTTTGATTTATCAATGCTGCAATAAGCTCGGTATGATTTACTGCGCCGCCGGTCATTGCGTCAAAATGAGTATGCCCTGCGCCAAGACAGGAATCTATAAGTTCATCTGCATTGTTAATGGCGCCTATATAGCAAATTGCATACGTACCTATATGAGAGCGAATAAGCATAGGTTGAGGTTCGTAATCGCTGATACAGCCGATTGCGGAACAACCATTCATATCCTCTAAAATGTGATCGAACTTGGTTCGAAAGGGAGAGTTTTCTATGTTGTGAATAACACGTTGAAGCCCGATTTCTTTATCGTATGCCGATATACCTGCACGCTTGGTACCGAGATGTGAATGATAGTCCGTACCGAAGAAAACGTCGGCGATACAATCGTGCTTGGAAACCACACCAAAAAATCCGCCCATAAAGCCACCCTGCTTTCCTAAAGTTGAATCTGTAAAACCAATTAATTATGCGAAGAACAACTCAGAAAGAGTCATAGGATCAATATATTCGCCGTTCTTATAAACACGCATATTACCGGAAGCGATTTCATCAATAAGCATAACTTTACCGTCTGCATCGTAACCGAATTCAAACTTAATATCGTAAAGCACAAGACCCTTTTCCTTAAGGTCATCTGCAACGATTTGGGTGATTTTCTGTGTCATAGCCTTGATATCATCGTACTGTTCGTCAGACAAAACACCAAGAGCAACAAGACCGTCCTTTGTAACGAGAGGATCGCCCTTTTCATCATTCTTAAAAGTTGTTTCTACGTATGCGGGAAGGTCTGCGCCTTCTTCGATATAATCGCCGTAACGACGAAGGAAGCTGCCCACCGCTTTATGACGGCAGATAACTTCAAGGCCTTTACCGAAAACCTTAGCAGGAAGAACTTCCATAGTAGTGTTTTCAAGGTCTGCACTTACAAAGTGTGTCTTAATGCCTGCCGCATTAACTTTTTCAAAGAAATAAACAGACATACGAAGGTTTACGTCGCCAACGCCGTCGATGGTGAGGCCAACAGAGTTTTCGCCGGGATCGAACACACCGTCTTTTCCTGTGCAGTCATCCTTGAATTTGAGAAGGTAATTGCCGTTATCAAGAGCAAATACGTCTTTGGTTTTTCCGGTATAAACAAGTTTCATAATTATATCTCCTATAATTTATTAATCAATATATTTTTTATAATTGGGACATTATATTTGCGTCCTTTTCAAGGACTGCTTTTGCATCGGACGCACGCTTTGCATCTAATTTTGCCGCAAGTTCTTTATCTTCAACGGCAAGTATCTGTGCCGCAAGTAGTGCCGCATTAGCACCACCGTTTATTGCAACAGTAGCAACAGGAATACCCGTAGGCATCTGCACGGTAGCTAACAAAGCATCCATACCGTCAAGAACGGGACCTTTGCAGGGAATACCAATTACAGGCAAAGTAGTGTTAGCCGCAACTGCGCCTGCGAGATGCGCCGCCATACCTGCCGCAGCAATAATTACCCCAAAACCGTTTTTTCGGGCATTTACCGAAAAATCACGAGCTTGCTCGGGAGTTCTGTGGGCAGAATAAACGTGAACCTCAAAAGGAATACCTAAGCTGTTGAGCATATCGGTTGCTTTTTTGATAATAGGCAAATCGCTGTCGCTGCCCATAACGATGCCAACTTTTTTCATTGTGCACTGTCCTTTCTGCATAAAAAATCAAACAAAAAACTAAAAGGGCGCACTTACCCACAGGTAAATGCGCCCAGACGGTCGGCCTTTATGTCGCGCAATCAACCGCGACACCCCTAACAACCTTATAACACGGTTTATAGGGAAAAAGTTCTTTGTTTCCTTGCGGTGCTCCGCAATAATCCGTCAGTCGCAAAGAACCTATTAACATTATTTTTGCTACGCGATCATTATATCACAATGCCTTTTTTCTGTCAATAAAAATCACGTCGAAATTTCTTATTTTTTCAACAAATTATCTTGTGAAAATTCACATTTCATAATGCAAAAATGCAAGGTTTAATTGTTATTTCAATTCAGACTCGCAATATGC
>SVQU01000031.1 GCA_015065165.1 Oscillospiraceae bacterium
ATAAAGGGATAAGGTGAGCAGATTGCGAAAAACCCTTTATTTTCAAGGCTTTTAGAGGAATTCATTAACGCCCTACAATAAGCGATAATGATTTAAGAAAAGTTAGTTTTCAAATTCTTATTTATCGAACTGATTCAAAAGAACCGGCATCGCATTTGTAAGTACAAACGCTTTATTGGGCTATGCCCAAACCCATTCTATCATAACAATTTATATTATTCAAGTTTTATTCCGACTTCGTCGGAGTGATATTATTGCAAAGCAATAGTGTTATTTAAATCTAACGATTTCAGTGTTATTTTATTCGCCTCAAACTGCCGCAGGCAATATAGCTATGCGAAGCATAATATAGCTGCGAAGCAATATAACTCGCCGAGAGGAACGAGGCGAATAAAACTGCGAGACTTCCTTATGGGAAGTCTCGCAAAGCAGTTCCTTTATTTTTTAATTATTCAGCCGCATCAAGCTTGAACCTTATCGTTTCGCTTTTGCCCGTTTGGAAATATCTGTCAAAGCGGAACACGGTGATTTCAACCTCGTCCCCTGCCTTGAATCTTTCCATAGCGGCATTCAAATCGTTAATGGTTTCGATGGGATATCCTGCAAAATCGGTAATTATATCAAAGCGGTAAAGACCTGCTTGGTATGCCGAGGAAGTAACCTCGATATCGCCCACCAAAAGACCTTTGGGATATTCACATCTGGGTGTTATACGGAAATAGGAGAAGCCATATTCGGCTGCGTAAACGGTTACACCGATACGGGGTGCGGCGGTTGCTATACCGCTTCCGTCGATATCTTCACCCGCGATAAGCTTTTTGAAAATATCCAAAGCGTCGGTAATGGGAATTGCAAAGCCGATACCCTCAAATCGTTCATCCACAAGCTTAAGAGAGGTTATACCAACAACGTTACCCGCCATATCTATAAGAGGGCCACCGCTGTTACCGGGGTTTATGGAGCAGTCGGTTTGAAGAAGTGTCATAACCTTGATAACCTTACCCGAATTGTTTGTTATTTCAACACCTCTGGCAACACCGCTGATTATACCCGTGGTCATTGTACCCGCAAGGCTTTGGTCGTAAGGTGTACCGATTGCCACAACACCTTCGCCAACCTTTATATTATTAGAATCGCCAAACTCTACCTGAACGAGCTTTTCGGCTTCTATTTTAAGCACAGCCAAATCGGTGGTGGAATCACTGCCGATGAGCGTTGCCGCATATTTAGTTCCGTCATAAAAAATAACTTCTATTTCGGTACTTTTTTCGATAACGTGGTGGTTTGTCGCGATATATCCGTTTTCGGCATCAATAACAAATCCGCTGCCCGAAGAATATTTCTTGCCGTTTATAGAAACACTTACTGTACAGCAGGAGGGCGCGCAATTGTCATAAATTTGGGTATATACGTTAGACAAATCCACATCGGAATCACCCGAAGGGGTAAATTCGGGAACAACGTAATCTGCCCTTGAGCTTGATTCATCCATAGCGCTTGACTTATCCTTTAAGCCTGCCAAAGAAGAGCTTATATCCGACCTATCGGAAACGTTTATCAAAGAATCGTTGGCAGTGAAGAACAACACCAAAGCCGCAACAACGGCAATAACAGCAACTACACCAAGGACGATTGCAATAACAGCACCTTTATTTTTATTGTTATTGCCGTTATGTTCGCTTCCGTTCCAATTATAGGAATAGTCGGGGCGGTTGTTGTTTTCGGGCGGGGTTTGATTGTTATAGTTATTAAAATCCGACATCAAAATGCTCCTTTTGTTTTTCTGTGTATTATATTATAACACAATTCTTAAAATAATCTTTAATTAAGACGTCTGGGTGCAGGCTCTACCATAGCTGTAGAAAGCGTGAACTTAAATTCGGTATATTCACCGCACACGGAATCTACCGTAAGGTCCTCGCCGTGCTTGGCTATAGAGGTTTTGGCTATATAAAGCCCCAGCCCCGTGCCGCTTTTATCCAACCCGCGTGAACGGTCGGTTTTATAAAACCTATCGAAAACGTGAGGTAATTCCTCTTTGGGGATTCCTGCGCCTGTGTTGCGGATTGCAAACACCGCTTTACGGCGCTTTCGCCCGTCGGAAACCACCGAAATATTTATACCTATGGTTCCCTTTTCGGGGGTGAACTTAACCGCGTTATCCATAAGGTTGAAGATAACTCTGTGAACAGCGTCCACATCGGCATTAACGTAAACGTCCTCCTCGCCGGTATCAAACTCGATATCGATATTTTTATTGCTTATTTTCGATTCCAACGAAATAAGCACCGTGCGGGCGGTTTCGGAAAGGTTAAAATCGGTATATTTAAGGTCTGTGCCGCCCTCAAGACGTGAAACCTCCAAAAGGGTGTTAACAAGACGGGAAAGTCTGCGTACCTCTTGGGAAATGGTGTTAAGATAATATTCGTGCTTTTCGGGAGGGATAGTGCCGTCCAAAATGCCCTCGACAAAGCCTGCGATGGTTGTCATAGGGGTTCTTAAATCGTGGGAAACGTTACCCAAAAAGGAATTTCGTTCTTCTTCGATTTGCTTAAGCGATTCCGCCATATCGTTTATAGCGGATGCTAATTCGGCAACCTCATCCTGCCCTGTAACAATAATTTTTTGGTCAAACCTGCCCTTGGCATAGCTTTTTGCCGCGGAAACGATTTGACGCAAGGGGTCGGTGGTACGGCGGGAAATTATATAGAAGGAAAGCATTGCCGCCAAGAACACCCACAAAGCAACGGTGATTGTAACGATAACTATATTTCGGTTGAATATAAGCTGGGTATAATTGCTCATACTTGCAAGAACGAAAAAGGCTCTGCCGTTGACATATTCCACCCTATAGCTGTTAAAGCGGTTTGTATCGAAAAAGCCGTCAACCGTGCTTATGGCATAGTTATTATCCCCTGAAAGCATTGTGGTACATACGGTTTCGCTTAAAAAAACCTCGCCGCTTTTATACCTTGAATCGGTACCGACAACAAGTTTGCCCTTGTCATCGAATATATATATTTCCGACCTTGTGCTGTCAGCGAAATAATCCATAAGCTTTTTCATTTCGCCGGTGCTTGAAAAGGCGGTATATATTTTATCATACCCATTTTCTTCCAGATAATTCTCTACAAGTATTGCCGTACTGCCTGCAGAAGCATTCATAGTTTCACGCTGAACGGCATAGCTATCCTGTGATACGCGGGTAGAAACTGCAAGCAGGATTGCCATAATACAACAAACAAGAATTATTGTAAAGGTTGTAAGGTATTTACTGAAAATGCTTTTAAACATTATTTCACATCCTTTAGGGTGTATTTTATCATAGAATACCCCTAAAAACAAGTACAGTCTGTTAATTTTTTCCGTATATAAGGAAAACACAAAACACCCGCTTTTTACGCAGGTGTTTTGAAAATACGCTTTATTCTATTGTTATTCTGCCCTCGGGAGAAGAATAGGCATCACCGATTTTACCGCCGAGTACGTCAACGATATAGGTGATCAAAACCTGATAATCGCTTATACCCTCGTTGATAAGCAATTTGTTATCGGTGAACTGTGTAATACCCCCACCGCCCGACTTTATAAGGTGATTGTGAGATGCCACGGTATATATCTTTTGAGGGTCTAGGGGTGCATAAATACCGTCTGCGCCAAGAATCATAACATTCTTCACACGTCTTTCGCCCGTAAACTCGGCGAACATTCCGTTTTCATCAAAAGAAACTCCCGCGGGAATTGAAGTGTCAATGGTATATTTCATGCCCGAAACATGTTGGAAAGAGCCTTCCTCACCCACGGCATAGCCGTTTTCTTCATACACTTTTTGCGTAGCGCGGCTTGCGATTTCGAGAGAATCTAAAATTTCCTGCCCTGTCGCCTCTACAACACAAAGGGCATTACCAAAGGGGTGAACAGAGATAATGTCGGCATAAGTGATTTCGCCCTTTAATATATCCGCACGGACACCGCCGCCGTTTACAAGGGCAATATCCGCCCCGGTAATGTATCTATAGGCATCTGCACAAAGGTTGGCGATTGGAGTTTCGCGGTTTCGAACCAAGCGGATTCCGTTGGCGTCGGTGATTTTAAGGTCGATATCAGATATACCCACAACCCGATTAACCTCGGCATCGTAAAGGGATTTCACCTCTGTGATAAACTTATCGGTTTCGGCATCCTTTTCGGTATAATCCGACACAAGACCCGTAAAGATATTTCCCTTTTCGGTGATAACCAACTGACCTATATTCGCAAACTTCGTGCCGGTAGAGGAAAGAACAACCTGTTTTCCCTCTTTATCCCTCTCGATTCGGGAAGAAATTTCGTTGTGAGCGTGTCCGTCAAGAACAACGTCTGCGCCCTTAATATTATGTATAAGCTCAACCGAGGTATAGGGCGCGGATTCTTCCAAATCGCCAAGGTGTGTCATTAAAACCACGTAATCTGCGCCAAGGCTTCTACATTCATTTACACAGGATTGAACCCCTGCATAAAAGCTTTCGCCCTTATCGTTGCCACCCATAAAGCCGTAAACAAATTCGCCCTCCTCCATAAAGTAGGTAGGTGTAGCGGCGGTTAAGGTTTCGGGGGTTGTAACACCGATATACGCAACTGTGGTGTCGCCATAGCTTATTATCTCATAGGGTTTAACATCTGCAAGAAGGTTTTCGCCCTTACCCGTATAGGTTAAATTACTGCAAAGGTAGGTATGGTTTGCCTTAGACACGATGTTTTTAAGCTGTTCCATACCGTAATCGAATTCGTGATTACCGAACACCGCAAGGTCATATCCAACGTAGTTCATCATATCCAAAAGATATTCACCCTTGGAAACCGAGCCGATAACCTCGCCCTGAATTGCATCACCCATATCAACAAGGGTTACGTAGGGTGTTTTTTCAGACATTGCTTTTTTATAGGAAGCCAACCCCGAAAAACCTATTTCGGATTCGAAGGCGCAATGGATATCGTTGGTATACAGCACCACGATATCGTTGGATTCAGCAACAATATCCGAACCTTGCGAGGTTTCGGAAACATCCGAAATTGACGAGTTTTCTGCGATTTCGGGCGGTACTTCATTGTTACATCCGCAACACAAAAAGCACATTATTGCAATAAGCAACAACGAAATTATACGTTTATAACCGTTCATAATAATCTCTCCTTTGGATTGATTATATATATTTTATCACATTTTGTCGATTTTTGCAAGACGGGATCGATTTCAAAAAAACACACCCCGAAAGCAATGCTTCGGGGTGATTAGATAACTTATTTTTCGTTTTTCTCGAGAATTGCCAATTTAGCGCAGATTGTGAGAAGCTCGGATGCCTTTGCAAGCTCTTCCTGCGAGGGGAAGGAGGGGGCAATTCTAAGCTTGCTGTCCTCAGGGTCCTTACCGTAAGGGAACATTGCACCTGCGGGAGTAACCACAAGACCTGCCTCCTTACAAAGCTCAACAGTGCGCTTTGCAGTGCCGTTGGGCAAGGAAAGGGTGAAGAAATAACCGCCGTTGGGTTTTGTCCAACTAACGCCCTCTACACCTGCAAAGCCCTTTTCAAAGCCTCTGTAGATAACCTCGAATTTAGGACGGATGATGTTCATATGAACCTTCATCTGCTCTACGATATCGTCATAGCACTTAAATATCTTTGCGTGGCGAAGCTGATTAAGCTTATCGTGGCCGATTGTTTGAATTTTAAGTGCGTTAAGAATACGCTGAATATTTCTGGGGCTGGAGGCTATACAGGAAATACCTGCGCCGGGATAAGTGATTTTCGAGGTAGATGCAAATTCGAAGAACATATCCTCGTTACCGTACTTTTTAGCCTCGGAGAAGATTTCAACAAGCTCGTCGGGGGTATCGGTAAGGTCGTGAAGAACGTATGCGTTATCCCAGAACACGCGGAAGTCCTTTGCCTTAGGCTTTAAGGAAGCGATACGGCGAACGGTTTCTGCGGAATAGGTGCATCCCAAGGGGTTTGCATACTTAGGTACACACCACATACCCTTAATGGTTTCGTCGGATGCCACCAAGGATTCGATCATATCCATATCGGGACCGTCATCATAAAGGGGGATATTAATCATATTAATATCGAAGAATTCGCAGATAGCAAAATGTCTGTCATATCCGGGAACGGGGCAAAGGAAGGATATCTTTTCGTATTTAGACCAAGGCTTGCAGCCGTCCTCAACGGGATGAAGCATAGAACGTGCAACGGTATCGTACATAAGGTTAAGGCTGGAGTTACCGCCAACGATGATATAATCGGAGGTTACGCCGAGCATTTCGCCCAAAAGACGCTTCATTTCGTTGATGCCGTCAAGACCGCCATAGTTACGGCAGTCGCCGCCTGTTTCAGAAAAGCAATCTTCGTTTTTTGTAATGGCTGTTAACAAGCGTTCAACGGTAGCCACCTGCTCGGGGGCGGGCTTACCGCGGGACATATCCAGCTTTAAGCCCATAGCCTTATATTCTTCGTATTGCTTTTGCAATTCAATCTTGTTCATTTTGTTTTACCTCGAGATATATGGGTTAGTTATAATTAAAATTCTGCGCTACCTGTTGTTCTGGGGAACAATTCTACGTCGCGGATGTTTGTCATACCGGTGATATACATAATCAATCTTTCAAAGCCGAGACCATAGCCTGCGTGCTTAACACCGCCGTATCTACGCAAATCCAGATACCACCAATAATCGTCCTTATTAAGTCCAAGCTCTGCAAGGCGGGCTTCAAGAAGGTCAAGACGTTCTTCTCTTTGCGAACCGCCGATAAGCTCGCCAACACCGGGAACAAGCATATCTGCCGCCGCAACGGTTTTGCCGTCGTCATTAAGGCGCATATAGAACGCTTTGATTTCCTTGGGATAATCGGTAACGAAAACGGGCTTGCCGTAAACCGTTTCGGTAAGATAGCGTTCGTGCTCGGTCTGAAGGTCTGCACCCCATTCAACGGGATAATCGAACTGTTTACCGCTGTTTTTAAGAATTTCAACAGCTTCGGTATAGCTTACTCTAACGAAATCGCTGTTTACAAGGGCGGTAAGTCTTTCGAGAAGACCTTTATCTATAAACTGGTTGAAGAATTTCATTTCCTCGGGGCAACGGTCGAGAACGTATTTAATAACGTACTTTGTCATTTCCTCGGCAAGGGACATATAGTCCTCAAGGTCGGCAAAGGCAATTTCGGGCTCGATCATCCAAAATTCTGCCGCGTGGCGAGGTGTGTTGGAATTTTCGGCACGGAAGGTAGGGCCGAAGGTATATATATTAGAGTATGCAAGCGCGAAGCATTCGCCCTCTAACTGACCCGAAACGGTAAGGTTGGTGGATTTTCCGAAGAAATCCTTGGAGAAATCTATATTGCCCTTATCGTCGCGGGGAGGATTGTTCATATCCAAGGTGGTAACGCGGAACATTTCGCCCGCACCCTCGCAGTCGTTTGCGGTGATAATGGGGGTGTTTACGTAAACGAAGCCCTTATCCGCAAAGAAGCGATGAATACCCTGAGCCGCAACCGAACGAACGCGGAAAACCGCATTAAATGTATTCGCACGGGGACGAAGGTGAGCGATAGAGCGCAAAAATTCGAAGGAATGGCGCTTGGGCTGAATGGGATAATCGGGGGTGGATTCACCTGTTATCTCAATTTTCCTTGCCTTAAGCTCGAAGGGCTGTTTCGCTTCGGGGGTTAATTCAAGAACACCCTCGGCGATGATAGATGCAGGTATATTCAGCTTGGACACAGCCTTATAATTATCGATTATATCGTTTTCAAAAACAATCTGAACGTTTTTGAAAAACGTACCGTCATTAAGTTCAATAAATCCAAATGCATTGGAAGAACGGATGGTTTTAATCCAACCGCCCAAGCGGACAGTTTTTCCGCCATAGGTTTGCGGGTCTGCATAAATATCACAAACACGCGTTAAGGTTTCTTTAATCGCCATAAGCCGATTTACCTCCTTTTTATCGTTCTTATCATTATATCACCCCTTTTCCTCCTTTGCAAGGCTTTTTTCGGTTTTTTAATATGTTTTTTCCTTGAAAAATGCACAATAATATGGTATGATACAGTTGAAATATTACAAAAGGGCAAAAATGATGAAAATTTACTCCTTACTCAACCCCGAAAAGGAATATTTAAAGGGCAAAAAAGCCTTTATATTCGATATGGACGGCACACTTATCGATTCTATGAGATATTGGCGTCTTACCGCAGGGGACGATATGTCGAAATATCCCACCCATATCGATTATATGTTCGAAAAATACAACGCCGTTATAGAACCCAAAAGCAATGCTTTGAAGCTTCTTGGTGTATTGCACGAAAACGGTGTTCCCGTTGCTATCGCTTCTGACACTCCCAGACAGCTCGCCGAGGGATTTTTCAAGAGGTTCGATTTCGATTCGGTTATCGATTGTTACGTGGGCAGCGATGACGTGGGCACCTACAAGCACCTTTCCTCCGAAATCTTTTTACTTGCCGCAAAAAAGCTGGGTGTTTCCCCCGAGGAATGCGTTGTTTTCGAGGACAACCTTACCTCGGTTTACAGCGCAGTTAATGCAGGTATGGCGGTTGTTGGTATTTTCGACGGCGAAAACGCAATTAACGAAGAAAAAATCCGCAAGGTTTGTGTTGATTACATTTACGATCTTGGCGAAATGTTAAAATAAAAAACAATATGCTTCCCGATTTAAAACCGAGAAGCATATTTTTGTTTGCTGTTTTGTTTTTATCCCCGCCTGGGCCGTGCCCCCGTGAGATTGAAACCCTGCTTTGTGCAGGTGGGTGTTCTGTTTGGTGCATTAGTGCTTCCAACATCCGTTCGCAGAATGCAAACGGGAGGCCTGCTTCACCGCCCCAAAACTCCGAACTCCCTTTCGATCTTGTGGGTTTTTACACAGGGCAAAGCCCGAAGGCTATGCACGTACCCTGCAGGAGAAAAGCTTACGCTTTCAAACGAAAACGCTTGTTTTCGTTTGGTTAAGTTTCGTTCGCTCGCGCCACTTCGGGATGCCCTAAAAATCTTCAATTTTTAAGGGCAGCTTCCCTTCGTGCGAAACTTTAAGGTGTTCAAATCGAGGCACATGTCCCCGATTTGAACTGATTTTTATTGTATTTGTGGGTTTTTACACAGGGCAAAGCCCGAAGGCTATGCACGTACCCTGCAGGAAAATAGCTTACGCTTTCAAACGAAAACGCTTGTTTTCGTTTGGTTAAGTTTCGTTTTTAATTATTCAGCAGATTCGCCGTCAAGGTCGATTTCACCCATAAAGGTGTCCTCGAAAGCATCTGCAACACGGTCGAACTCGTCATCGTCATCTATAGTTACAAGGAGTTCATCGCCGTTTTCGTCAACCTCTACCTTAAGGATAACATATTCATCCTCTTCGCTTTCCATAGGAATAAGCGCGAGATATGTATTATCGTCAAGATTGAGCTCGCCGAGAAGCTCGAATTCGCTTTCGTTACCCTCTTCATCGGTGAGAGTGAATACATTTTCTTTTTCCATATTTTCGGCCATAACTTACCTCCGGCACACATATAGTTTACTCTGTTATTTTACAACTATACTCTTTTTTTGTCAATAGTTATTTCAACATTCGCACGACACAACAATCTGTATACCTTTATTTTTCGACAGCGATTGACTTATTTATAAATATAATGTATAATTTTTTAAAAACACAAAAGGGGCTTTGAAATGGCTTTTATACCCAGAATATACGTGGGCAGTGATATGATAAACGACGGCATAGCTTTTATTAACGGAAGCGATGCCAACCATATTTTAAGAGTATTGCGCAAGGTTAAGGGCGACGAGTTGCATATTTGTGATATGCACGGGAATTCCTACCGCGCCACCATTAACGAAATTACCGACGACGGCTTGACCGCAATTTTGGGCGAGCCCGAAAAGGAAAACTGCGAAATGCCCTTTAAGGTTAGTGTTTATCAATGCTTTCCCAAGGGGGACAAATTAGAAACGGTTATACAAAAGGCGGTTGAGCTTGGCGCACACGAAATCGTTGCGGTTATGAGTGAGCGTTGTGTTGCAAAACCCGACAGCAAAGCTTTTGCAAAGCGTTTGGAGCGTTTGATGAAGATTAGCGAATCGGCGGCGGCGCAATGCGGAAGAAGTTATATTCCGCAGGTTCGCGGAATTATCAGCTATGCCGACGCTATAAAAGAAATTTCTGAAAAGGACGTTGGCTTTATCTGCTATGAGGGGGATGGCACACTTCCCCTGCCACAAATTTTAAAGGATGGCGTTAAGTCTATCGGATTTCTTATAGGTCCCGAGGGCGGTATTTCTGCCAAAGAGGTTGAAAAGGCAAAGGAATGCGGTTTGCAGTTAGCAGGGCTTGGCAAGCGCATTTTAAGAACCGAAACCGCCAGCGGTTACGTTTTGTCTGCCATAAGCGTTTTGTTGGAAATATAAGATACAAAAAACTGTCGCAGTTTTAAACCGCGACAGTTTTATTATGCCAACTTTTTAAATATCGCCTTGAAGGTATAATAAGAAACCATAGCGCAAAATGCGCCAACGATTGCCCCTGCCAGAACGTCTGTAGGAAAATGAACGTAAAGATAAAGGCGGGAAATTGCAATTAAAAAGGCGAAAATCAAGGCAAACGCACCATATTTTTTATTATGTGCGAAAACCCCTGCCGCGGCGGCAAAAGAGGCGGAGGTATGTCCCGAGGGGAAAGAAAAATCCGAAGGCTTGGAAATTATAAGCTCGATACCCTCTGCCAAATCATAAGGGCGTATTCTTGCAACCAAGGGTTTAAGGGTTATGTTACACAATATCAAATTAAGTAACAGGGCAAAACAAACGGTTATGCCCATTTTTCTTGTTTTTTTAAAAAACAAAAGAGCAACGCCCAAAACAATCCAAAACCAACCCGCATCGCCGAAAAAGGTGATAAATTTCATAACCCCATCTAAAATCGGGTGGGTTAGATTATCTCTTATAAAATTAAGAATTGAAAGCTCAATATTACTCATTGAAATCCTCCGAAAGGTTCATCGCATCCCTTATCATCCCAAAAATCGCCGTTTTGGAGAAAAGCACGTCCCCCTCGCCGTCTCGGCGGTAACTTTTCAAAGGGTTATTCTCGATAAACACAGGTCTATCCAAAGGCGATGCCATTGGCACGTTTATAACCACAATGCGCTTACCCTCAACGGTTTGAATATAAACGTCTTCCTTTTTAAGAATATTAACGCTGACAACGTTGGGGTCATTTACGTTGTACCAAAATTCATCTATAAGCGCCCACGGGTCGGGCAGGTCAACGGGGATGAAGTTTTTTGTTTTTGATTCCTTAACGCCAAGCAAAATAACCCCGCCGAAGGTGTTGGCAAAGGCAGAATAGGTTTCCCACAGACTTTGGGGAAATCCGCCCAGCGCGGTTTTTGCCTCGATTTGGTTATTCTCTTGATATTTCTCTAAATTTTCAAAATCCAACATTATTCGCGCCCCCCTTTTACGGCAATATTTTAACATATTTTGATATTTTTTGCAACAACGTGTTTATTGAATTATGAAATAAAACGTGATATAATGTGAAAAGGTGATTTTATGATTAAAATTATGAAACAGGTTTCAATAATTTCCTTTATCGCAACACTATCGTTTTTGCTTTTGAATATAATACTTTCAAAGAGTATTTTTACAACTCTTGCCATAACTTCGGGAACGGTTTTCTATCATTTTGCAATACGTTTGATTATCGGTTATGCGGTTGACGGAGTTTTTAAAAACCGAATGGATTATAACAAAGGCTGGTTTAAACCAAAAGCCTTTGAAGAAAAGCTATACCAATCCTTGAGGGTTAAAAATTGGAAAACAAAAATGCCCACCGCAGTGCCGGAAAGCTTTGATTTAAAAAACAAAACTCCATATGACGTTGCAGGGGCGATGTGCCAGGCAGAAATTGTGCACGAAATTATAATTTTGGCAAGTTTTCTTCCAATTGTTGCAACGGTTTGGTTTGGTGCATTTTGGGTGTTTTTTATCACTTCCCTGCTTGCGGCTTTGTATGATATGGTCTTTGTTATCATACAAAGGTACAACCGCCCGAGAATATTAAGGCTTGCAGAAAAAACAAGAAGCAAAAAATAGAAGTGCATCGGCTTATGCCAATGCACTTTTCGTTTTATTATTTATTCATCGCTTCAAGAATGAAATCGGGGGTAGCAAAAATAGCGGTGGGCCACTGTGCGCCCTCGCCGAAGGTCATACGTTCAACCGCACAAAATTCGGGACCGTTATCGTTACCAACGTGATATACCCAATGATATCCGTTTTTATAACCTGCATAGATACATACGTGGCGGCAGAAATTACTTGTTGTATTTGTAACGTCGCGGAAGCACAAAATCGAGCCTATGGGAATTTCCTCGGCAGGTTCGTATTTTATAAATCCGCTAACCTTTGTTGCCTTAAAATCGATAGTTCTGGAATAACCGTCCTCTACCCATTTTTTACAAGCAATATACCAATCGTTTGCACTGTAGGAGAGCGTAGGCTTTTCAAGCACAGATGTATCTATTCCGCAAACGTTAGGGAGATAGTTGAAATAAACGTATGCAAGGTAGGAAGCACACACAAGACCGTGTTTTTCGAAAAATTCGATATCAGGCTTACCCTCGGCAGTAGTTTCATAACCAAGGCTGCCGCCTGCATAACCGATTTTGGAAAGCCAGCCTTTTTCAGCCTTGCTGCCCGCAAGGATATATTCCCACATCAAGCCATCGGCGATGTGCTTATCCATATTATATCCCGTATACACCAAGGAATCCCAGAAAATGTTATTCTCGATATTTTCGGGGGTAGGATATCCGTAATCAAAGGGCGAGGGACGGTAGCCGTTACCCCAGGATTTATCGGGGTTTTGGTTGATTTCGATATCGGGTTCATCAGGCTTGCTTGATTCCTCGGGTTGGCTTGATTCAACAGTTGAGGATTCATCCTCGGAGGATTCCGCCGAAGAAGATTCGATTTCGGAGGATTCTTCCTGAGAGGATTCTACCACAGAAGAATCGCCCTCGGAGGATTCTATCACAGAGAAATCCACGCTTGATTCGGGTGTTGAGATTATACTGGATTCAAACGAAACCGCAGAGGATTCCTTTGAGGATTCAGCGGACGAATCGTCGGTATAGGGCGGCAAATCGTCATCATTTTTGTTGCAGCCTGCAAGGGCGGAAACCGCAAAAAGCGTTACCAACAGCAGACACAAGGCTTTACGCCACATTTTCACATTATTAAATTTCATACTCTTCCCCTTTTAAGTCTTTTAACAAACTCATTTGATTATATAAACAAAACCCCTAATTGTCAAGTGTTTTGCGTTTTTTCAGCGAAAATGCGTCCTTTTCTGCATAAAAATAGAATTTATGCCATATTTTGCACATAAAAACCAAAAACCCAAGATGCCTAACATCTTGGGTTTTGCAATTATTTGTCGATAGACTTCATTGTGGGGAACCCTCTTGGTCTGTTTTATGACCTTCCAGCACTCCTCATTTACCTCCACCGCAAATAGGTTCTTTCTATCATTTTCCAATATGCTCCACAAGTTTTGTGGAATTGGAGAGAAAAATGGAGAATGTGGAGAAAAGGCTTCTCTTTCTCGTAAAATCACAACGGTTGTGTTTCTAGCTTATATATAATATCACAAATAATCAGGAATTTCAAGTAGTTTGGTCGTTTCCGTTGTAAGCTCGTAATATCGCACCTTCGAACGGAAACACTGCGATGTTCTTTGACTGCAGGTATTCCCCTTTAAGACGATAGGTTCTGGTCGTGTCCAGGCCATTGGTCTGCATGATTCCTTGAACGAATCTCTTGCTGTTGATTCGCATAACGCACTTGTGATCCAGGAATAATTTGACCGGGACACGGAACGCCATCACTTCGCCCTCGTCACACGGGAACACACTGATAAAGTCATGGGTGTCAGAAATCTTAAAGGAAACGTGGGACGGCGAACCAAGAGCCTTGATTACGCCCTTGCCGATACTAAGGCAGTTCCTCGCACCTTGAATATTGATTTCTATGTTATAGCTTTTCTCCTCTGCTGGTCTATCCATTATTTTCGCCTCCACTTGCTATAATTGCTCCAAGCATTTCTGCTCGCTTCTGTTCCTGCTCACGGATACTGATTCCTGCGGCTGCCTCGTCAGAGACCGTTGAAGGCACGGCAGTACCGGTGCTGTCCGTATAGCTGGATAGAGATTCAAAGCTACTGGTTTGCTGAGCAGCCATATAGTCCGAATAGCTTCTGCCAAGTTTCATACGGATTTCGTCCGGGTAATATTTATTGATGCGCTTCTTCATCTTTCCGCTTCTCTTATCGAAGTATTCCTCCGGCAACGGATCGAACATAACAGCAGCCGACAAATCAAACACGAGAACCAATCCTCGTTCCGAATTGGCCAGGTGTCCGTATACCTTGTATCGGCATTCCTTGTTCCAGTTCATAACGCGGTAAATGCTTTGGACGTATTCCGGGCAGGATATGGATCTGTTGACCCATTTATCCTTTTTCAAGCGAGCCCACTCTACTGAGGAAAGCTCCTCCTCTGCGCAAATGGCTACAACCAAACGCTGCTTACGCTCACTGAGCATAGGCAGAATATGTTGGACACCTTCAAACAGACGAATCGAAGACATGCTGAATTCCATCCGGTTCGCACGGATGCTGACAGCGGGTTTCTTAATCATTGAGAAGAACATTTTAGGAGGGACTACATAGTCGTCCAGAGATTCAAACTCAATCTCATTTTTCCTTCCCAGGCGCTCCTGTACGAGCTGCCTGATTAGTTCTTGCTCCTTCGGGGTATAGTTTTCGCCAAGATCACTGCTTGTAGTGCCATCCGGCGTCCCCATAAAAGTAATTTGGTCGTTATCCATAATTGCCTCCTGTTATAAAGCCATATAAAGGTCTTCTAATTCGTCCTCAAGCTCAGCGCGGGACGGGATAACCCCGATGAAGGGGTTAATAACCATAGTGCCACGGTTTCGAATATCAGCAGCGGATAGACCGTCAATCACTCTATCGCGCTTCTGCTTAATCTCATAACTAATGCCAAAGTGCTCTCGCCAGTTCTCCGGATAAGCCACACCGGATGCAACAGCAGATCCATCGGTACCACTTTCCTTGTACGGTATGAACTTTGCTGTACCGTCCGTCGTATCAGCTGCATCCAATCGCTTCTTATCCTTACCTACAAGGATCTGAGGCTCATCCAGGAAAAAGAATATAATCTTTTCGCCGTTACGCACACGGGTCACACCCCGGAAGCGGAACTTATATTTTTTCATCCAGTCGAGCTTGTCATAGATAGCGCCTGAGAAGGCTCCTGTACAGAGCTGCATAGCAGAGCCCTTTGAGTCGTCCCATGCTACTGCGTTGGGATTCGTTGCGTCGCTACTGCGTACTGCAATAACCTCCAGTACCGGGTGGTAAAGAAACTCAACATACTTTTGCTGACCTAAGCGTTCACGGCAGACACCGTTTAGCTTCAGACTCCTCTTCCCGAAGGTGAGCTGTGGGTCACTGCGGGACATAAACATAACGCCCGGCGCGACTCTATAGTCATTCAAAGACATAGAAATTACGTTGCTGTGCTCCTTGCCGCTAAGAATGTTTGCCTCACGCTGAAGCTGTACGAATTCCTCTTCTTCATAGACCTGGCGTGCGATATCCAGGAAGGCTTGATTGTCGATACCACTCCACGTAGGAGAAATACTCACAAATCCCTTCAGAGCTCCCTGGTCAATGACATAGACATCAGGAACGCTACCGAACTTATATCGGCTGGCTCTCATCATATGAGCAGCTCTTGCAATTTCGGGTGTAACAATACCTTCATGATAATGTGGTATGTACGCGCCTTCACGGATACCGTCATTTTTGGCCGTGACCTTTTCCTTGTAGTCAATGACCACGCGCTTGCGGACCTCCAAGTCACCCCAACGGCGCTCATTTTCCATAATGGCTTTAACCATTTGCGGCGTCCACTCGGTTCGGCCACGAAGCG